>NZ_HG942030.1 GCF_000612665.1 Neobacillus dielmonensis | reverse complement strand
CCATGCTGGGCGCACATAAAGACCACCGCATGTTTCTGCGGTGGTTTTCACTTAATGAGATTCAATCATTTCCTCCTGAAACTTTAAATCAAAATAAAACTTTGGCTTTTGCGGCGGTAACAGTTCAAGGAATCGTTCAAATGGAATTTGGCATGCTTCGTATTTTACAAGCAGGTCGAGCATAGTGATGCCTTTTTGCAAGACTTGCTCTTCATAAGCGTTTTCCCCAGCCATGACTTCTAGCTCCCGCTGGTGAGGCGGACAAACTGTTAATGAGGCCAACTCGAGTATTTGTTCACGTGTGACCGTTGCTTCTAGATTCACATGATGGCGAAGCAATACCTCTATTTGGACGGCCTGATGTATAGGCAAATGAGTTAAACTGCTGTTGCTGGATGTTAATATGACAATGTCTTTTCCATTCAGGCCAAATCTACGTAAAGCTCGTTCTACATTTTCAAAGCGATTGGAAGGAAATACGCCGAGGTAATCTCCTTGCTGAAAACCTCCAGGCACGCCATTTTCCAGCAGCTCTTTTGTTTGTACGGAAACGTACTGGTTATCCATCATTGCTTCCTTGGAATGGCTAATCCACTGTATCGAAAGTTTGTCTCCTGGTTCCTGCTCCTGATTATGCAAGGTCAGTTCAAAAGTATCGATTGCATCTGTCCACATCTGTTTTTTCCATTGTTCAATTTGGTCTTCAAAGTCTTCGCTCACATTTGCTTCACCCCGCTTTGAGAACCGAATAGCACCTTTTTCAGCAAGCTTTTCATCAATCAGTCTAGGAATGTTCTGATAGGTACTTGCCCAGTTGCTGTCACCACAGCCTAATACCGTGTAATGAACCCCATTTAACGAACTAGATCCTGATTCCTCCAGCCATTTGACAAACTTACGTGCATTCCTAGTCGGCCGGCCGTTATAAGACGATGCAACAATGAGCACAGCTCCGTCTGTCGGCAAGTTCCCTACATGGTGGTCGAGTTCATCCACTTCAGTCTGGACACCATACAACCGTGCTGTTTCTGCTAGCTCTTTGGCAATTCGCTCCGTTGTCCCCATGTTAGAACCGTACAGAACAAGTAATGGCCGGTTGTTGACTCCGCTGATGGTAACAGGGTGCGGCTGTCGCAGACGACTATTTGCCATCTGATTCTCCGATACACGGCCCAGCTTTTTATCCCGCTCTTTCACTTTTAATTTAAAATCATCCGGCTTTAGGGTCAATGTTTGCTTCACCTTTAATTGATAATGTGTATCATCGATTAGTTGAAAATGCTGCAAAATCATCCCAATGACCAAAGTGGCTTCATGAAGGGCAAACTGCATGCCTATGCAGGCGCGCTGGCCATTTCCGAATGGCTTATAGGCATGTGTCGGTATTTTACTAGAGTCCTTAAATCGCTCTGGACAGAATTCTTCTGCATCTTCTCCCCAAGCTGTTTTGTCCCGATGGAGCTGTGGCAAGAGGACTGCTACATTTTCACGTTTTTTTATTTGATATTTCCCGCCAATGACTGTGTCCTCTTTTGCATAGAGAGCAAATTGCGGTGCAGTCGGATATAACCGTAGGGATTCCTGTAAAATCATCCGGATGTATTTTAACTCCAAAACCTGCTGGTAGGTCGGCACTGGGCCAGTTAGCACGCGGTCTACTTCTTCATAGGCTTTCTCTAGAACTCTTGAATTATTTTTTAATAGATATAAAGCGAATGATAATAAACCGCTAGTGGTTTCGTGACCGGCAATCAGGAAGGTGATGATTTGATGGCGGATATTCTCATCATCCAACCGCTCCCCTGTTTCCGGGTCCTTAGCGTTCAGCATCCGTGCCAGCAAATCCGTTTCACCTTGGTCACCGCCAGTTTTTCGTTCAGCAATTAGCTGATCCACTAAGGTAAACATGTTCTCTACATCACTTTGGAATTGGCGATTCTTCCGCACCATCAATTTCCGCTGAATCGGCAGCCTTGTGTTCTGATGCATGGCTTCATCCATGGCTCTTACCATACTAATAATAAACGGATTATGACTTTCCTTATAAAAACTATTAAACCGATAATTAAAGCCACATAGCCCGATGGTGTCGAGAGTCAGTCTTGTCATGTTATCAGGAATATCAATGCTCTCATTCGGGTTTAGCCGTGCCCATTTTTCCACCAGCTGTTTGGCGATATCGACCATCATGTCATGGTACCCTTTCATCGCCTGTTGAGAGAACGCTGGCAGCAAGATATTATGTGCCTTTTTCCAGTTTGGCTCTTTGGTTAACCCCGTGAACAGCCCATCTTTGCCTAATGGACGCAAATTGGATAGGCCTAGGGCGATACTTTTATCAAAGCGGGACTCGTCACAAACCTCTGCGACCAGTTCATGTCCGGAAACAACTAGAAACGAGAAGCCAAAGAACTGTAATCGAAATATCGGGCCTAACTCCTCTGCTATTTTGCAAAACGACAATGTGGGGGCATCTTTATCGATTAAAGGGATGTTGCCTAGCAGGCCAAACGTCTTGGGCTGTGGAATCGGTGCGTAATTCTCCATAGAAATCTCCTTTCTTTATAAAAAGACAGCATTGTAACCGTTCAATATTTATAATTTGATTTTATTTCCTAAGATGCCGTATAAAACAACGTCGGCAATTTCTTCCTCCAGGTTTTCCACAGGAACCTTATCAGTTATCAGGTCTGCTTGAATTTTTTCAAAATTGAGGATCGACCAAATGGCTGCTGTGATCCCCAGCTCATAGAGCAGTGATTGAACGGGCGATAGCTCCTTATTAAAAATCGACTTAAGTAAATGTTTCGTGTTTTGTTCATTGGTATATACCTGGTCCAAAAACATTTTGGCTAACTCTGGATGATTGGGTGCTTCCCTAAAGAGTATGTTAAAGCTGTCAAGGTTACTGCGGACAAGATCCACCCTTTCCTTTAAGACTTCCCGAACTTGTTCCTGGTTGTGCCCAGAGTTAATCATCGCTGTTCCGTAAACGTTCGGCGTGATGCAGGCAAGAAAGATCTCCTTTTTCCCTTTAAAATGTTTATACAGAGCCGCTTCTGACACACCTACACGCCGGGCAATTTCAGCTGTTGTGGCCCCGCTGTAGCCGCGTTCGGCAAATAATTCCCGTGATTTCTCAATAATCTTTTTCTTTGTCTCAGATTGAGAGCCCATTTTTGTTTTCACCTTTCAGGTTAGTAAATACTCACTAACCTAGTTTATATACTATTTTGAATATTTAAACCAGTTACTTTTTACCTATTTTTTTGTAATTAATCCATTTGCATACAGAGAACCAATATTAAGCTAAAAAAAATGGTCACTCATGACTACATATGAGTATGAGTGACCACTGCTTTTCCTAAGTATCTCTATAAAGAAGCAAGTGCATCAGCAAAACGCTTGATTCCTTCTCGAATATTCTCTTCATTTTCCCTCGCAAAGGTAAACCTGGCAAATCCTTTTTCAGTCCCCATGGTGGTTCCAGGAACATAGATGACGCCTCTTTTAATGGATTCCTCTAACAACTGAATTTCATTAAACTCCTTATTGATCCGGCACCACAAGTGAATGCCGCCTTCTGGAAGATAAAAATCAACCACATCTTTTAAATAGGTGTGAAGGCTCTCAGCCATTTGGTCTCTGCGCAGTTTTAATTCCTTAACCAAATCCCGCATGTGGGATTCAAATTGCTTTGATTCCAAAAAATCATTGGCCGTCCATTGGGAGTAGCTTGCATGTCCAAAGTCGATTTGCTGTTTGGCATCTGCCAGCCTTTCGATGACTGCTTTTGGACCAATAATCCAGCCTATCCTAAGACCCGATGCGACAATTTTTGTCAGTGAGCTGATATATAAAACATTTCCATGTTGGTCTAATGATTTAAGCGTCTGGATTTTTTCATTAGAAAACGAGGTTAAACTATAAGGATCATCCTCCACCACTGGTATCCCAAATTCAGAAGACAATTCAAGAATTTTCTTTCGGCGTTCTAAGGACAGCAGTGTTCCCGTAGGATTTTGGAAAATAGGATTTAGAAAAATCATCTTTATTCTATGTTTTTTATATAATTCTGCAATCTCGTTGGGATTGATTCCATCCTTATCTACTTTTAAATAATAGGTTTTAATTCCTGCGGATTGAAAGACAGGAAGATTGTAGTGATAAGAAGGATTTTCAATTGCGACAGCGTCTCCTGGTTTTAGCAAGCACTGAACAACAAGGTGCAAAGCCTGCTGTGCCCCCGATGTCACTAATATGGTGGCAGAACTCGTTTCAAATCCGCGATACTGTTGCACATGGTTTGCGATTGTCTGACGCAGGATCGCATTTCCTAATGGATGATCGTACCCTAAGGTACCAATAAAAGATCGATTGGAAGTAATCTCTCTTAGGGCCGACAGTGGAAAAAGGTCCTGAGACAGTTCACCGCTGGCTAAATTGATTAATTTTTGCTCTGCCATTTCTTTATGAATTCTCTGGGTAACAGGCAAATTGGGCAGAAACGAACCGGCTTCAATGTATCGGCTCCAACTTGGAATCCGTTTCTTGGCCATCCCCCAAATATCTTTGCTTACAGTTGTACCGCTGCCTTGATTTCTTTCTATCAGTCCAAGTGATTCCAATTCATCATATGCTGCAATAACGGTGCTCCTGTTTACTCCAATATCCTTTGCCAAGCTTCTTTCCGATGGCAAGGGCTTATCAGGCGGAAATGTCCCATCTGCAATGCCATTTTCAATATAGAGGGCAAGTTGTTTATAAATAGGTATTTTAGAGTTTCTATCTGGTTTCCAATCCATCTGCTACATTCCTTGATAATATTTGAGTCTCTATAAAGATTGTATCCTTTTTCAGTTTATGATTCCTAGCAAATTCACTTCTATAATGCGTTAGCCAGCGATGCTAGTTTGATAACTGTTTTCCAATTTCGTACCGTTGCCGATACTTCTAATTTTGGCAGCTGAGCCGCAAGCTTTGAATTCCGGATGCTATGACGGAAAAACAAGTATACATCTTTGCCATTAATATGAACTTGCTCCATTTCATTCGAAAAGGCAACTAATTGATCGATTCCATCCTGGGAAGGTTCTCCTGCCAAAAAAGCAATCTGCACACTTTCCCCTTCTTTTAATTCCTCTGTTGGAAATGGGCAATTGCTAATCATCTGTTCCAAGTCTGCTTGTGTTCGCAATACTACTGGTACTGGAAAACCAAATGCTTCTTGTATTTGCTTTTCCATGCTTTGCCTAAGTAGTTCTGCATCCCTGTTTGATTCAAACAGCACATTTCCACTTTGAATATATGTTTTGACCTTCTGTAATCCCAACTCTTCAAGGAGTTGCTTCAATTCTGCCATTTTTATAATATGGTGTCCTCCGACATTAATCCCTCTTAATAAGGCAATATAAATTGTCAATCGTGCTCCTCCGTTCCATGCATTCCCCTAAATATTAACATTTGTTTCACCCTCCTACAAAAATGAGGGCGTTTATCGTGCAAAGTCGTTCTCCTCTCTTTATTTATTTAAATGGCTACGTTAAATAATTCTGTTTTAAATAAAGAATGCCAGTCCCTACTTTTAAGAGACCGGCAATCATTTAGGAGTGTCCATTAGCTGTCTATTAGTCGCTCTTACTAAATTTCTATACCATTGGGATAGTCGCACCATATCCCTGTATTATTCCTATTTTTAAATGTCCATTCAAGTAATCAGAACCCGCGTATTTGGCAGAGTAAAAGCTGGCCTATCCAATACTTATCGTTGACTCCCCAATCCTCTTATAACCGTTATCTATGTATAAAATGGCTCGATAGAACTATTCAGCACCCTGCACTAAAGTGACGGAAAAGAACAGTCCATTTTAAGTTGAAGGCAGATAAGAGAATCGAGTGCTTCGCTAAGTTTAATTGTTTCTGAAGCTGTGAGCCCCTTTGATATTCCGACCCGTATCATTTTATTTCGCAATAGTTCAATTTGAAAGGTTAGTTCCATCCTATCCACCAGCAGCACCCCTTACTCTTACTTTAATACTATATTACCAATAGAAAGAGGAAACCGCAGTTCATATTTTTCCACATATTCCTACATTTTTTATCAAAGTAGGAGAACTATTTGAAGAAAAAACTCTAATTATTCCTATCCTCTCAAATATCGACACATTTCCTCACCAATCAAACGTTTGTTTAATAACACAGGGAAACCCTTTTGTCCTTAAGAAACGTTCATTGATCAGTTAATAAAAAATTTGCCGATTATTCGGCATTTGTCACTTATTTTTATCTTAGGGTTAATGACCAGTTTGGAGAAAAATTTCCTGTGCCAAAGTAAAACAAATGGATGATTATGAAGGAACAAGACCCATGTTTGAAGAAATTACTGTATATAAAATTCGAGGGGGAATGAAGTTGGTTTTTCAGAGAGTTAGTCTCCTCACTATTGGAGCATACAATTTACCTGTATTAAGGTCCTTTTATCAATCATTAGGATGGGAGGAGACAGAATCTAGTTCAGACAGCTATGCTGTTTTTAAGACAGCAGGCGTTATCCTAACCCTATTTCCTGTGGCAGAGCTGGCAAAGGATGCCAGTATTGAGTTCCCTTCATCACCGGATGCATACCGACCGGTAACGTTTGCTATTAATGTGGACGCACCTGAACAGGTTGATTCAACCATTGAACAGGTACGGATATCAGGGGCTAAGCTTCTGCGTGAGCCTAGTGATGCCTTTTGGGGTGGCCGGACCGCCTATTTTGCTGACCCTGAAAACAATCTTTGGGAAGTGGCCTGGAATCCAAGTGCTATTTTTGATGAACGTGGTGCCATGCTCTCTTTTTAGGAACCACTGCTGGCATTTTTAAAAAATATAGTAAAAAAGAGATTGTCCCAAAAACGAATTGAACAATGGCCTTTTTGAGACACCCTCATTTGATAGAATCTATGATTCACGCAGCTTTTGATTAAGGACACTTAGTTCCTTTTCAATTTCAGCAAGACGATTTTCTAATGGAACTAAGTTTCCCTTCACAAGCTCCATTTTTTCAAGATTATGCTGAAGTTGTAAATACTCGTCCTTCAATTCTACTATTTGATATTCTATTTCTTTTTTAGTCATCCTCTAGCCTCCCTTTCCTGCCAGTATCTTAAATTACCATTTCTAGGATTGTTCATTTTTAAAACAAACGTTTGATTAAAATTGCACTATTTCCCTTCACTACGGACTTCTAGCAAAAGTTTTCACGTGAAACATGTCGACAACCATTAGATTTATGGAAATCCTTGTAGAAACTAGAACCTGCAGCTAACGTTCGACATTTCCCCTTACTTTTCGTTCCTATTTAAACAGTTGATTAAAATTAGATGATGTCTTGATAAGTAAAGAATCTTTCCCGGGAAATGGGGTAAAAAACGTCGAAGTGTGGTTCGACAAAAACAGCTGGCAGAAAGGTTCTGCCAGCTTATGGTTATCGTTTTTGCAATTCTTGTTGCAACAATTGGTTCACCAATTGCGGGTTAGCCTGTCCTTTGGTGGCCTTCATGATCTGACCGACCAAGAAACCAGTTGCTTTGGCTTTTCCACCTTTAAAGTCCTCAATGGATTTTGGATTGTTATCAAGCACCTCGCCAATAATCTTGAGCAGCGTCCCCTCATCGGAAATTTGCACAAGCCCTTTATCCTTGACGATTTGCTCGGCATCACCGCCGTTTTCAATCAATTCTTTGAATACGGTTTTGGCAATCTTGGAAGAAATCGTGCCATTTTCAATCAGTTTAATCATACCCGCAAGTCCTTCAGGGGTCAGCGGAACTTGATCCAGCTCTTTGCCTTCCGCATTTAAGTAGCCGGACACTTCTCCCATAATCCAGTTCGACGCCTGTTTCGCATCGGCACCTGCATTTACGGTTGCTTCAAAGAAATCAGCCGTCTCCTTGGTAACTGTAAGCACCTTGGCATCATAAACCGGCAGCCCCAGTTCTTCCACATAACGCTTTTGCCGCTCATCTGGCAGCTCGGGAATTTCGGCACGAATCCGTGCTTTCCAGTCTTCATCGATATATAGCTCCAGTAAATCCGGTTCTGGGAAGTAGCGGTAATCATCCGAGCCTTCCTTGACCCGCATCAGGATGGTTGTTCCAGTTGCTTCATCGAACCGGCGTGTTTCCTGTTCAATTTTTCCGCCTGCAGAAATTACTTCACGCTGGCGTTTTTCCTCGTACTCCAATCCTTTACGAACAAAGTTGAAGGAGTTCAAGTTTTTCAATTCCGTCTTGGTGCCGAACTCTTCCTGTCCTACCGGACGAATGGAGATGTTGGCATCGCAGCGCAGCGATCCTTCTTCCATTTTACAGTCAGAAACGCCGGTGTATTGGATAATCGACTTTAATTTTTCCAAATAAGCATAGGCTTCATCCGGAGTCCGAATATCTGGCTCTGATACGATTTCAATTAATGGCGTTCCTTGGCGGTTGAAATCAACTAAGGAGTAGCCATTTCCATGGTTGAGCTTTCCAGCATCCTCTTCCAGATGAATTCGGGTGATGCCAATTTTTTTCGTATATCCATTTACTTCAATCTCGATCCAGCCATGTTCACCGATTGGCTGATCAAATTGAGAGATTTGATAGGCTTTCGGGTTATCCGGGTAAAAATAGTTCTTCCGATCAAACTTGGTGTTGGTGGCAATCTCACAATTCAATGCCATAGACGCCTTCATTCCGAAGTCAACGACTTTTTTGTTCAGCACCGGCAGCACCCCTGGATAACCAAGGTCGATGACCGTTGTATTAGAGTTTGGTTCAGCACCAAAGTGATTTGGGCTGCTTGAGAAAATTTTCGATTCTGTTTTGAGTTCGACATGGACCTCAAGTCCGATTACTGTTTCAAATTCCATCTTGTTCACCCCCTACAATTGCGGCTTCTGATTATGATAATCCGTGGCTTGTTCAAAAGCGTGTGCCACGCGGTAAATCGTTGCTTCATCAAAATGTTTGCCGATAATTTGCAAGCCTAACGGCAGGCCGCCGTCAAAGCCGCACGGAACGGAAATTCCTGGTACCCCAGCCAAGTTTACTGGGATTGTTAAAATATCATTGATATACATAGTCATTGGGTCATCGATGTTCTCACCTATTTTAAATGCCGGTGTTGGCGTAGTCGGTCCAATGATGACATCATATTTTTCAAACACATTTTCAAAGTCTTGCTTAATCAATGTACGAACCTTTTGTGCTTTTTTATAGTAAGCATCATAATAACCGGAGCTTAATGCAAATGTCCCCAGCATGATCCGGCGTTTGACTTCATCGCCAAAGCCTTCCGCTCTTGTCTTTTTATATAAATCAAGTAAGTTCTCCGCATCCGGTGACCGGTAACCGTATCGAACCCCGTCAAAACGGGCCAGGTTGGCTGACGCTTCTGAAGATGATAATAGGTAATAAGCAGCCAAGGCGTATTTAGAATGTGGCAGGGAAACCTCTTCCCAAACGGCGCCAAGTCCTTCCAACACTTTTAACGCATCAAGCACGGACTGGCGAACGGATTCGGTGACGCCTTCACCCAAATACTCCTTTGGAACGGCAATTCTTAAACCTTTGATATCTCCTGTTAATGCTGCCGCAAAGTTAGGCACGTCCACATTGGCTGATGTGGAATCCATCGGGTCTACTCCTGAGATGGCCTGAAGTAAATATGCATTGTCCTCAACTGTTCTTGTCACCGGCCCGATTTGATCCAAGGAGGATGCGAATGCGACTAATCCAAAACGGGATACACGGCCATAGGTTGGCTTTAAGCCGACGACACCGCAGAACGCTGCCGGCTGGCGAATCGAACCGCCCGTGTCAGAACCTAAGGAAAACAGCACTTCCCCTGCGGCAACTGCTGCTGCTGAACCGCCGGAAGATCCACCCGGTACTCGTTCCAAGTTCCATGGGTTACGTGTTTTTTGAAAATGGGAGTTTTCATTGGAAGAACCCATCGCAAACTCGTCCATGTTCAATTTGCCGATCGTGACGGTTTCTGCCTGCTGCAGTTTTTGTACAACGGTGGCATCATAGATTGGGTCAAAGTTTTCTAGAATTTTGCTGGCACAGGTTGTCCGCAGACCTTTTGTCACTAGGTTATCTTTCAACCCAATTGGCATGCCAAACAACAGCCCATTTGATGAATCCGTGTTTAGTTTGTCATCAAGCGCTTTCGCTGTTTGGCGTGCTCTTTCTTCATCCAAGGTTAAAAATGCCTGGACTTTGTCTTCGACATCCTGGATGCGCTTATACGATTCGTCTACTAGCTCCGCTACCTTCAGTTCTTTTTTTTGCAAGAGTTCATGAAGGTCGGAAACTTTATAATCAAATAAACTCAAACGACTCATTCCTCCTCTTACTCCCCTAAAATCGCTGGTACTTTAAATTGCCCATCTTGTTGGTCCGGGGCATTTTTTAATACTTCTTCACGCGGCAGACCAGCTTTTGGCACGTCTTCGCGCAGAACATTTTTCATGTCAAGCACATGGTATGTAGGTTTCACATTTTCTGTATCCAATTCGTTTAACTGCTCTGCGAATGTGATTATTGCATCTAGTTGCTTAGTAAACATTTCAGTCTCTTCCTCGGTGATCGCTAACCGCGCCAAATTGGCAACGTGTTTTACCTGGTCAGTTGATATTCGTGACATTCCTGTGACCTCCGTTCATCCATATTCATAATAATGATAATACCAAACTTTTCCGCTTTACCGCAATGATTACTCCTTCAGTATGGACAAGTTTGGAATAATTAGATTCACCTATCATATGTATAAAAAAAATTGGCAGTCTCTACTAAAAGAAGCTGCCAACTTTTTAATTTACTACTGTTCGTTTATTCCTTTTTATTTGCTGCAAAAACAGGACAACTTTAATTGGAATATACCCCAAAATTCCACCGAACGTGTTTAAAATTAAATCGTCCACATCAAAGCTGCCAAATTCAAAGATGAGCTGCAGAACTTCGAAACTCAGACTTAGCGCAAAAGTAGTGACGGTGACCAATCCAAGGCTTTGAAACTTTTTCACTAACAATGGTAAGATGAAACCAAATGGGATAAACCCGAATACGTTCCCGGCTAAATTTTTTATCCGTATATCCAAATTGACATCGGCCAAGAACAAATAAAAATTAATTGTTTTAAACGGGACATAGTTATTGGAACGCCAAAAGTCTTCATCATTTCTAAAGTTAAAATGATGAATGATTTCTGATAGTGGGATGTATTTGAACAAAACCATTTTTGTCAGAACGGCTAAATAGATACAAAGGATTATTGTTAAGGTCAGTTTTTTAAAAAAATTCATTTCACTTCTCCACTGGACGACTGTAACAATACCATACCATATTTTTCAATTCGTGTGGGTGGCAAATTGAAAACCAATTATTGGAGGGACTTATTTTGGCAGAACATGTATTTCATTTAAAAGCAAATTGGCCTGGATTACGCAATGATGTCGGTGAAATTGAGGCTGGGAATCTTAAAACCAAGATATCAATTCCGCCTGAAATGGATGGACCCGGCGTTGGAACCAACCCTGATGAAATGCTCCTTGGAGCAGCGGCAACCTGCTATATCATTACCCTAGCAGCAATGATGGAGCGTTCAGGGCTTGAGAAAGAAAGTTTAACCATGGAATCGGAAGGCATCGTAGATGTAACCAATGGTGTGTTTACCTATAAAAAAATCATTCACCGTCCGCGCATTGTGTTGAAAAGCTCAGCCAGTGACAAAGATGTGGAGTTAGCTCGCCGGTTTGCCCAAAAAGCAGAGACTTCGTGCATGATTACTCGTGCCATTCAGGGGAACGTCGAAATCGAGTTACAGGAAACGATAGAGAAACAATCTTAATTTCGAGCATTCCATTGGGAGAGTAAGGATGAAACGGAAGCAAAGGAAAAAGTCCAAAACAGTCTTAAGCTTAATGCTGCTATTTTGCTTGTTAGCAGGAATCCAATATTATTTTCAGCAACCCAAACAGCAGCCGCAGCCGGATTTACAAGGTCCCTTTGTGGATGCATTGAAATATAGTCCTGTGATTCAAGAAGAATTAGAGAAAGTCCATTTAGCGACCTACACTCCGGTCCTTGTTGCCATTATGCAGCAGGAAAGCCATGGGAAGGGCGGCGATCCGATGCAGGCATCGGAATCGGCTGGTTTCGCTAAGGATGCCATTACCGACCCAGTTCAAAGTATTGAAGCAGGAGTCTCCTATTTTCACCGGGTTCTTACTTATGGAAATGAAAAAAAAGTAGATTTCCCTACAATTATTCAGTCCTACAATATGGGGATTGGTTATATTGACTATGTCGCTGCGCACGGCGGAAAACACAGTGAAGAGCTAGCCAAACAATTTTCCAATCTTCAAGTGCAAAAAAATCCCCAGCAATATAATTGCGGCGGTGATAAAACGAATTTTCGTTATCCCTATTGTTACGGTGATTTCACTTATAGCACGAAAGTATTAAAAAACATGGAATTGCTGGCAGACACCATGCCCGTTGCTGGCAACAAAGACAAGACCGGTAAGCCATTTTAATGGTTGCCGGTTTTGTTATTTCATTAATCATAGAATTCCATGTGTTTCTTTTCCTGCCTGTAGTATTCGATTCGTTCCTGCAGCGTCCCCGTATGGAATTCAAATTTATGGCCGTCCGGGTCGGTAAAATAGATAGATTTTTGATCCTGCTCATCCCGCTTCCGGCCGGACAGGATGTTCACGTGCAGCTCCACCAATTTATCAGATATTTTTGCTAAGTCCTTTTCCTCTATTGAAAAAGCAATATGGGTATACGATTCGTTTATTTCATGTCTTGGGATGTGTTTTTCTTCATTCAAAGCGAGCCACAGTCCGTTCAAATCGAAGTAGGCTGTAGTCCTTCCTCTCACAAGCAGCTTGGCATCAAATACCTTTTGATAGAAATCGATTGAATGATCAAGATTAGATACAGAAAATAGAAAATGGTTGATTCCCTTTATGGACATGAGGCGGCCTCCTGTTTGGAAATTATCGGAAACTATTATATTATGAATTTATATATTTTTTCCAGTAGGAAGGGGTGTCATTAATGGGTGTTACAAAGATGGATAATTGGAATGCTGATTTATACGATAACAATCATGCTTTTGTATCAAAGTTTGGGGAAGGACTAGTGGAACTCCTGGTTCCACAGAGTGGGGAGACAATTCTTGATCTTGGCTGCGGAACTGGGGACCTCGCCTCCGTGTTGCATCATCTTGGGGTGAAAGTGATCGGGATTGACCAGTCAGAAAATATGATTGAGCAAGCCAAAAGGAAATACCCTGAACTGCAATTTGATGTTCAAGATGCTTTGCATTTGCCATATCAAGAAGAATTTGACGCGGTGTTCTCGAATGCCGTGCTGCACTGGATTAAGGAACCTAGCCAGGTTTTATCGGGTATATATTCTTCATTAAAGCCAGGTGGCCGCTTTGTAGCGGAGTTTGGCGGGAAAGGAAATGTTCAGAGGATTATCGATGAGTTAATGAAGCAACTTTTTCAAATTGGAATAAATGACCCTTTACAACGTTTTCCGTTTTATTACCCCAGTATCGGAGAATATACGACTTTAATGGAGAATACAGGCTTTCGGGTCGTTTTTGCACAACATTTTGACAGGCCAACAATGCTGGAAGGGGATAATGGGTTAAGGAACTGGATTGAGATGTTTTGCGGAGCCTTGTTTGAAGGAGTCACAGACGATATAAGGCATTCGATTATAACTAAAGCAGAACATAACTTGAAACCTATTTTATATCGGGATGGAGTTTGGTATGCCGATTATAAACGAATTCGGGTTATTGGCATAAAAGAGTAGCATGGCGGTGGGGTTACGGTATGAGGACAAGACAGGGCTGGTCCCACTGATTTTTGTCCTCATGAACCCGCCATGGAGACAAAACTTGCCTGCTTTTCCTCGTTTCTGTCCTCATGAACTCCCTATGAGGACAAAAGTTGACCAGTCTCTCCAGTTTTTGTCCTCATGAAGCAACGGACTACCGACCAAATAGTTTCCCAAAAAGCCCCTTACTTTTCTTTACTTCCTTTGAAAGCTCTACTGATTTTTTTGAAATGAATATTTCCTCTTTCTCAATAGCGTAGTGAACGGCCAGTACTAACCCTATCTCCGTTTCGTGCTCCTTATCGTTCACAATCGTGTGCTCGATTTTATGTTTGGTTGCCAGTTTAACGTATTTGGACAAATCCTGGTAGTCCATCGTGCCGTTGAGATAAAGATGTGCATCGGGATGCTTCTTCATCGACTGTTCTACTTGCGGATAAATTTCCCCCTCGGCCACCTGGCTTTTGTTCAAGGCAATTACAATTCGTTCTCGTATTGTGCCCAAGAACTTGCGCCGCTCCTCAGGCTTCGTTTCCAGCGGTCCATAAATGCCTTGCTGGAGAACCTGCTCCACGGTTTGTTTTTTCAACTAAATCAACTCCCTCTATCAAGAAGCTATTATTATCTATGTAGTTTACTTATGGATGGTTCCTCCGACAGTTTGCCATTTTTCAAGAAGAACGGGCTGTTTTCTTTAGTTTTACCACGGAAAACACCAATTAGCAAAAACCCCTTCCTCAACAATGGGAGAAAGGGGGGGAAACTCTATTATTTCGTGCTGGTAAACTGAGCTTCTTCCGTAGAGCCTTTTAGGGCTGTAGTCGAAGATGTACCACCCGTGATAACCATAGATACTTGGTCGAAGTAGCCAGTACCAACCTCGCGCTGGTGACGAGTTGCTGTGTAGCCATACTGTTCAGAAGCAAACTCAGCTTCCTGAAGCTCGGAGTAAGCTGCCATGCCGCGCTCTTTATAGCCGCGGGCAAGCTCAAACATGCTGTGATTCAACGCATGGAATCCGGCTAGTGTAACGAATTGGAACTTGTAGCCCATCTTGCCAAGCTCTTGCTGGAAGTTGGCGATTGTTTCTGGATCTAATTTTTTCTTCCAGTTAAAGGAAGGTGAACAGTTGTAGGCCAGCAATTTGCCAGGGAACTTCTCATGAATGGCCTCAGCAAACTTCCTCGCTTCATCAACATTTGGCTCAGAAGTTTCACACCAGATCAGGTCAGCATATGGAGCATAAGCCAGGCCGCGGGCAATCGCTTGGTCGATGCCAGCTTTGGTCCGGTAGAAGCCTTCTGGAGTCCGCTCACCGGTAATAAACGGTGCATCGTACTCATCAACATCGCTGGTGATCAAATCAGCTGCATTGGCATCAGTACGGGCAACTAATACAGTTGGAGTACCCATAACATCAGCTGCAAGTCGTGCAGCAATCAGGTTGCGGACTGCTGTTTGAGTAGGAAGCAGCACTTTTCCACCTAAGTGGCCGCATTTCTTTTCAGATGATAGCTGGTCTTCGAAGTGGACACCAGCAGCGCCTGCCTCAATCATGCCTTTCATTAATTCGAAGCAGTTAAGCTGTCCGCCAAAACCAGCCTCAGCATCGGCTACAATCGGGGCAAACCAGTCAATGGAGTTATCGCCTTCGGAATGAGTGATTTGGTCGGCGCGCTGTAATGCTTGGTTGATTCGCTTAACTACGCTTGGCACACTGTTGGCAGGATACAAGCTCTGGTCCGGGTACATATGGCCAGAAAGGTTCGCGTCCGCTGCAACCTGCCAGCCGCTTAAGTAGATGGCTTTCAAACCAGCCTTTACTTGCTGTACCGCTTGGTTACCGGTTAAGGCACCAAGAGCGTTAATGTAATCTTCCTCACGAAGCAGTTTCCACAGTTTTTCAGCACCTTTGCGAGCTAGTGTATGTTCAATATCAATTGATCCGCGCAGCTTGATAACCTCTTCAGCTGTGTAAGGGCGGGTAACCCCATTCCAGCGTTCATCCATTTCCCAGCTTTCCTGTAATTTTTCTACTCTCTCATTTGTCATGTCTTTTCCCTCCTATTAATCTATCAAAATTTTTATAAAAATTTATAGTAATTCATACCCCGGCAGGGTTAAGAAGTCAGCAAACTCATCGTCCAAAATTAACCTGTCAAACAGTTGAACCGCATCATCAAAACGTCCATTCCTGTAGGCATCTTCGCCTAGTTCCTGCTTGATTTTTTCCAACTCTTCGGTCTTAAATTGCTGATACATTTCAACGGTAACCTTCCGGCCGTCATTCAGAATGCCTTTTGAATGACGGATCCACTGCCACAGCTGGGCACGAGAAATTTCAGCAGTTGCAGCATCCTCCATCAAATTATAGATTGGGGCAGCGCCTCTTCCAGATAACCAGGATGCCACGTATTGAATACCTACATTGATGTTAGTCCGGACGCCTTGCTCAGAAATCGTCCCACCTGGCACTTCGAGTAAGTCCTCGGCAGTAATGTTAATTTTTTGCTGCTTCGATGTATGGATTTGATTAGGTGTCGGCATTTCTCGATCGAACACTTCCAGCGCAACTGGTACAAGCCCTGGGTGTGCCACCCATGTGCCATCATGACCATCGCGTGCTTCCCGCTCTTTATCGGCGCGAACCTTTGCGAATGCCGCTTCATTAGCCTCCGGATCATTTTTAATTGGAATTTGGGCTGCCATACCGCCCATGGCCGGTGCCTTACGACGATGGCAGGTTTGAATCGTAAGTAATGAGTATGAGCGCATAAACGGAGCTGTCATCGTCACTTGAGAACGGTCCGGCAATATAACGTCCGGTTGATTGCGCAATTTCTTCAGATAACTAAAGATATAATCCCAGCGGCCGCAGTTTAAACCGGCGGAGTGGTCTTTTAATTCATAAAGAATCTCATCCATTTCAAAGGCTGCCATGATCGTTTCGATGAGGACCGTTGCTTTAATCGTCCCTTTGGCGACACCCAGCTTATCCTGTGCAAATACAAACACATCGTTCCAAAGCCTTGCTTCTAAATGGCTTTCCAGCTTCGGCAGGTAAAAATATGGACCAGAGCCCCTGGCCAGAAGTTCTTTCGCATTATGATAAAAATAAAGGCCAAAATCTAGTAAGCTTCCGGAAATCGGCTTTCCGTCTACTAGGATATGTTTTTCTTCTAGGTGCCAGCCACGCGGCCTAACGATTAGTACCGCTGTTTTTTCCTTCAGCTGATACTTTTTGCCGTTTGGATTTTCAAAAGAGATAGTCCGTCTTACTGCATCGCGCAGGTTAATTTGGCCTTCGATGATACTTTGCCATGTTGGTGAAGTGGCATCCTCAAAGTCTGCCATAAACAGTTTGGCACCGGAGTTTAACGCATTGATAACCATTTTCCGATCGGTTGGTCCGGTGATTTCGACTCGGCGGTCTTGCAGATCTTCTGGCAGTGATGCAATGGTCCAGTCTCCCATACGGATATGTTTGGTTTCCGGCAGGAAGTTTGGCAGTTTGCCATGATTGATTTCCTCCTGGCGCTTTTGTCTGTTTTGTAACAGTTCCACTCTTCTTGCCCCAAATGTCCGTTCTAATTCTTCGATGAATTGCAGTGCTTGCGGAGTTAGAATCTCATCATACTGGGCTTTTAGCGCCCCTACTACTTCAATTCCCCTTGTTTGCGTTGACACTTACCAGTTCACCCCTTTGTTATAATACAGTATCTTTCTATGTTTTGTATTATATAACACACTTTTTAAAAAGTGAACTACTTTTATCAAAATTTTTTAAAAATAGGTAAAATTCTCCTCTGCGTCGCAGAAAGATGTATTTCATGTAAGGTTCACTAGCAGGAGTAGATGCGCTCAAGAGAGGGAAGTTAGCCCAAATGATTGGGGCAAGAGAGGTTTCATTAAGCGGATAAAGGCCCTAACACGATATTAAAAGATTTATTAACGACAGTTTTATTGATTCAATTAGTCACTTTGTCGTTAATAGCCCTTATTAACGACAGTTTTGATAGATCCCAGCTACATTTTGTCGTTAAGAGCCCAGATATTTCTTTGGTCGAATCCATACCGGAATAAGATCTTTCACGAGCATTTAACGAACAGAAATTCACAATTTTTCTAAACAAAGAGGCACCAGAACAATTCTGATACCTACTTAAATCATTTCTTTATATATTTTCTGAAATAGGGCCTCACGATTAGAACTGTCGAGAAATTCCGGCCCTGTAATCGCCGTCAGCAATTTGCTTTTTAAGGATTGATCACCTACATGGCTTAAAATCCATTTCCGTTTCAAAAAAAGAAATTCGAGAAAATCTCCATAATTGGGATCAAACTGTTCTTCCAATTGCCGGCGAATTCTTCTGGCAAGAGTGGGGCTGGCCCCCCCAGTAGATATCGCTATGCTCAACCGACCGCGATTGATGCGGGCTGGCACGTGGAAATCCGAGCTGTCCGGATCATCAGCAAGAGTGACCAACTGACGGGGCCCGGCAACATCCTTTACGAGCTGGTTAATCTTAGAATCATTGGATGCAGCAAATATTATATCCGCTCCTTGCGCATCTGCCGGATCAAATGACCTCTCGTGCCAAGTGACCTTTTTTTCATCAGCCAGTTTTTGGATAAACTCCCCCGCCTCCGGACTAATCACGGTAATATGGGCTCCTGTTCCAAGCAAACCTTTGATTTTTCGCTCTGCGACATTACCGCCGCCCACCACCACTACTTTTTTTCCTTCAAGGCGCAGCATAATCGGATAATAGGAGCTCATGACTCACCCCTGCTTAAAAATTGAACTAACGCATCCTTAGTAGGCTGATCCGGCATCCCATTGGATGGGAGTCCCGCGGAAACGACCGCTTCTAGCGTTTGCATCCCCATACTTACAACCTGTGCATTTTGCAAGATCTCCTCAGTAGTAACTTTAAAGCCCTTGAGTCCTTCAAGAAACAGCTCAACGGATGCTCTGCTAGGGAAAACGACCGTATCTACTTGTGCTTCTCCCAACATTCTTTTAAAAATCGATTCATATTGTGGATCAATCTGCTTTTGATGGATAACCCACAAATCAGCATTTGCGCCCTTATAGCCCTGCAGGGTAATATCATCACCAACAATTAAAAAGCGGCCGTTCTCAGGCATTTCAGCTGCTAACTGCGGAATAAATCCTCGTGCCTCTAATGCATTTAACGTTTTCTTGGAAAAGCCATATACAACAGCAGTTAACTGGCGAATATCGACTTTAAAGCTCCTAAGAGCATGAAAAAATTCATCGACACTCTCCGGTGAAGTGAACAAAACCTTTTGATAGGTCGGCAGCTTTTCAATTAGCTCCTGATCAACCGGAACCGAGATGCTCGTCCACTTAGGAAATTCGATCACATCCGCTCCCTGATTCGTAAGCTCTTTGGCTAATTCACTGGAATGGGTACCAGTCCGAGCTAACAGAATTTGCCGGCCGGACAATGGCTTTTTCTCAAACCAACTAATTTTTTCACGAAGGGATACTACTTTCCCAACAAGAATAATCGAAGGATTGCTGAATTTCGCCGCTAATACTTTCTCCGTTATATCAGTTAACGTTCCTTGCAGAGTTTTCTGCCGGCCAAACGTACCCCATTGAATCAGAATGACCGGGGTATCAGATGGTTTCCCGTATTTGATGAGATTTTCGCAGATGAACGGCAAATTTTTGACTCCCATGTAAAAAGCAATTGTATCAACACCGCGGGCCAAGCCCTCCCAGTCCAGAACCGGTCTGCCGTCCTGCGACTTGTCATGAGCGGTGACGACCGCGAATGATTCCGCATGCTCCCTATGGGTAACAGGGATTCCAGCATAAAGCGGTGCGGCAATTCCAGATGAGATCCCGGGAACCATTTCATAGGTGATGCCAGACTCGGCGAGAGCAGCCGCTTCTTCCCCAACACGGCCAAACACACCCGGATCGCCGCCCTTTAACCGGACAACGATTTTTCCGTCTAAAGCTTTTTCCACCAAAAGTTCATTGATGCGCTCTTGGCGAAGTGTATGGCGATCTGGCAACTTGCCGCAATAAATAAGCTCGCACTCTGGGGGAGCGTACTCCAACAGCCTCGGATTCGCCAATCGGTCGTATAAAATTACCTCCGCCTGCCTAATCGCTTCCAAGCCTTTTACGGTGATTAACCCGATGTCTCCCGGTCCTGCCCCTACTAAAAACACTTTCCCTGGTTTCATTTTTTGCAGCCATCCTTCCCTGTTGTCCGTCTTTTTACAGCGGAAGCACCCTAGTGACTAGAGTGCTTCTGCTTTTTCACTATAATACTATAAATACAATGCCATCGACTATATCCACTGCATAGGTTTGTACTTTTCCTGTATCAGGAGCCTGCACAAGCCCATCGACTAAAGAAATTTTCCAATCATAAACCGGGCAGTACACATACTCGCCGCTGACCAGCCCTTCGGAAAGGACTCCGCCCTTTGGATGGGGGCTATGGTTTTCCAAGGCATACACTTGACCCTTAGAGGTTCTAAACAAGGCTATCTCTTTGTCGTCAATTTTGAGAGAATACCCTGCCCTTGCCTTTAGATTCGAAAGATTGGCTACGGGAATCCTGGTTATTGTCTGCACCATTGTGATCACTCTCCGACCTTAATTGTATGCTTTGCATAGTATTTATCTTGAATATCTTCGCTCTCAATTGCTTCTTTCCAAGGCTCATTATATTTCTTCAATGTTTGATCCATCCGCTCATTTAGAGTTTTAACGGTTTTTTTATCACCTAAAACCTGTCTCACTTGGTCTAGCCCAACACGTTCCAACCATTTGGAAGTCCGCTCTAAATAATTGGCTGTCTCACGGTAGTATTGCAGATAGGCACTAGTGATTTCCATGACTTCCTCTTGGGTTTTAACAGTCGTTAGTAAATCTCCGGCACGGAGGTCCACCCCGCCGTTTCCTGCGACATAAATCTCCCAGCCGCCGTCAACTCCCACAAAGCCGATGTCCTTGATTCCGGCTTCGGAACAGTTTCTTGGGCAAGCAGATACGCCCATTTTCACTTTATGAGGGGTATCGAGTCGTTCAAATTTCTTCTCGAGTTCGATTCCGAGTGCCATGGAATCCTGCGTGCCATAGCGGCAGAATTGCGCACCGACACAAGTTTTAACCGTCCGTAATGTTTTACCGTACGCATAACCGGATGGCATGTTGAGGTCTTCCCATACGTTTGGCAAGTCTTCTTTTTTGATGCCGAACAAGCCAATCCGTTGTCCTCCAGTTAATTTTACTAATGGTACCTCATATTTTTCAGCCACTTCAGCAATTTTTTTCAAATCTGCTGCGGAAGTCACGCCGCCGTACATTCTTGGCACAACAGAATAAGTTCCGTCCTTCTGGATGTTGGCATGCATCTTTTCATTAACCAGACGGGAATCACGGTCGTCCTTGTACTCGTCCATGTGAATCATGCCTAGATAGTAGTTAATTGCCGGACGGCATTTCGTGCAGCCTTCCTCGTTGTTCCACTCTAAAACATTCATGACTTCTTTGACGCTGGTTAAACCTTTTGCCTTAATTTCAGCCACTAATTCCTCGCGGCTTAATGTCGTACAGCCGCAAATGCTTGTCTTTTGTTCGGCCGCAGCATCAAACTGGTCGCCAAGCGTATGGGCGAGAATTTGGTTAACCAGCGGTTTGCATCGTCCGCAAGAGCGCCCGGCATTGGTGCAATGGCTCACCTGGTCAAGTGTGGTCAACCCTTGTGTTTGAATTGCTTCGACAATGGTACCTTTGGTCACACCGTTACAGCCGCAGACTAGTTCGTCATTTGGCATGGAAGCAATATCGTCTGCTTCTTCCGTGTTATTGCCCATTTGGAAAACGGAAGTGCCGCTGATATCTTCTTTTTTCGAAAGCATACGGTACAACCTTGTGCTATCCTTTGTATCTCCATAAAGGACAATCCCGACAATCCGGTTGTCTCTTGTTAAAACTTTCTTATAAACTCCCTCAAACTCATTATAAATCATGATGGATTTGGTAGAGGTACCATCTTCAAAAATTTCGCCAGCGGAATAAAGGTCAACTCCGGCAACCTTCAGCTGCGTACCCGTAACAGACCCTTCATAAGGCTCTCCTACTTTACCGCAAATCCGGCTGGCCAGCACTTTGCCTTGCTCATACAATGGTGCGACCAAACCGTAGACAATTTCCCGGTGCTCAGCACATTCTCCGACGGCATATACGTGCGGCACGCTTGTTTCTAAAAAGTCGTTGACGACAATACCGCGGTTTACGTAGATGCCGCTGTTTCTTGCTACTTCCACATTCGATTTAATGCCAATCGCCATCACCACAAGGTCCGCTTCCACTTCGGAGCCGTCCTTAAAGCGCAGCCCAGTGACACGCTCATCACCCAAAATCTCAACGGTTTCTTTTTCCATCAAAAAGTTCATGCCTTGTGATTCCAGTTCTGCCTTCAGCATGGTAGAGGCAATCGGGTCAAGCTGCCTTTCCATCAGGTTTGGCATTAAATGCACGACGTCGACCTCCATGCCAAGGTTTAGCAAGCCTCTAGCCGCTTCCAGTCCGAGCAGCCCGCCGCCAATGACCACAGCCTTTTTGTAGTGCTGTGCTGATTTGATCATCTTTTCACAATCTTGTATGTCACGAAATCCAGTTACACCTTGCTTATCCGCACCAGGAATCGGCAGGATAAACGATTGGGAGCCG
Organism: Neobacillus dielmonensis; assembly: GCF_000612665.1. Lineage (GTDB taxonomy): Bacteria > Bacillota > Bacilli > Bacillales > Cytobacillaceae > Neobacillus > Neobacillus dielmonensis. The sequence continues at coordinate 28,191 of NZ_HG942030.1, read as the reverse complement.
GTAGCAATAATCAGTTCGTCATAGGCGACTTCTCGTCCTTGGTCGCTGATGACCGTCTTCGCTTCGACATCAATTTTCACCACTGATTCACCTGTGAACAATTGAATGTGGTTCTCTTTGTACCAGTCCAAAGGGTTAATAATAATTTCCTCAAAGCTTGCATCACCTTGTAAGATGTTTGATAGTTTAATTCGGTTATAGTTTGGATGTGGTTCTTGTCCAAAAATGGTGATCTCAAATTGTTCTGATTCCAGCTTTAGGATTTCCTCTATGGTTCTTACACCAGCCATACCGTTGCCAATCATCACTAATTTTTTCATGCTGGTTCACTCCTTTATATATAATCACGTCATTGACATTTAGTTGGTTTTCTCTATAGCTATATTGTAATCTGGCATGACCGATAAAATTGTGACGTTCGTCACTTTTTTAACACTATGTGTGACTGGTTTCACATTATTGTCAAAAACCATGTTTTGCTAGATAATTAGTCCTACTGGATTAATATGTATAATGAGGTGATTTATGGAGAATAAGACGATTCAACGACAATACGACTTGGATTGGATAAGGGTACTGGCCACACTTGCTGTATTTCTGTATCACTGTTCGATGTTTTTCAATCCCTGGCCGTGGCATGTAAAAAATAATCAGCTGAATTATTCTGGTATTTTGGTATTTTCACTTTTTACAAGTTCATGGATTATGCCTATCTTTTTTGCTGTATCAGGGATCAGTGTTGTCTACACCCTGAAGAAAAGGTCTGCCGGTGCTTATTTTAAGGAGCGGTTCATAAGGCTTGGGGTGCCTCTATTGTTGGGGGTGTTTATTTTGTCCCCGCCCCAGGTTTTCATCGAGAGATTGACCCACAACCAATTCAGCGGATCTTTCTTGGATTTTATCCCACATTATTTTGACGGGGTGTATTTAAGTATCGGTGGATCCGGAAATTTCGCTTTTATTGGCTTACATCTATGGTACTTGCTAGTGCTTTTAGTCTATTCCTTTCTTACTTTTCCTTTTTTCAAAAAAGTGGACCTGTTAAATTTGGCAGTTGATTTCCGCTCCAGACGCTCGCTTTCCGCGGGCGTGCCGGGGAGCCTCCTCGGCGCTGATGCGCCTGCGGGGTCTCCCCAGCCCCGTACTCCCGCAGGAGTCGAGCGCCTTCCGCTCCAATCAACAGAGCTAAAAAAATCAACATTTTCGTTTAACAGAACCCCCAAAATAAGAAAGCAACGCAGCTTTAAGCCGATTCATCTGTTCATACTGCCATTATTTCTTGTTCTTATCGGCCCTATTAAAACGGTGAACCTTGGCGGATGGGACTTGCTTTTTTATCTGGTCCTCTTTGTTTATGGGTACTATTTTTTCTCAGACAGCGAATTTAAATCGGTTGTTAAAAAGACCATCATGCTTCATTTCAGTCTCGCAATTGTGACTTCCATTGTATATATCTCCTGGTTTATGATGGGGAGCCCAAAACCTGGCTCCTTCGCAGATATCATCTTTTATGCCATCCGTACGGTCAATTGCTGGAGCTGGATGTTAGGCATCTTTTATCTTGCCGATCGGTATTTAACGGCTTCAAACCGTTTTTTGGCATATGGCAGCGAGGCATCTATGCCGTTCTACGTAATCCACCAGCCGGTCATTGTGCTGCTTGGGTTTGGAATTTATGATTCATCGTTACCGGTGGCGGGAAAGGCACTGTTATTAATCGGAGCTTCTTTTTCCATCATTATGGTCTGTTATCACATGGGGATTCGGCGGACGAAATTTATACGGGTGCTCTTCGGAATGAAAGCACAAGTCGACCAGAAGTTGGTTACTCATGCCGTTGAAATGACAAGAGGAGGATCCCCTAAATAAATATCTATTTGTAGGCATCTACACATTTATAAGAGAACAAGCTGATAGGTGAATGACTAATGAATAGGATAGTGTGAGATAAGTAAAGGAGTGTATGTTATGTATCCTATTTCAACACCTCTCTATTATAACGATCCATACAGTCACGATGCCTATTCCTATTCATATCCATATGAGAATTATTACTATACTGACCCTGTAGACAGACTATTTGACATGTTTCAGCCTCCGTTTGGCCCGCCTGGCCAAGGACAACCGGGTGGACCACCACCGTTTGGCCCCCCTGGTCAAGGGCAACCGAGTGGACCGCCTTCGTTTGGCCCGCCTGGCCAAGGGCAACCGGGTGGACCGCCTCCATTTGCACCACCTGGCCAAGGACAACAGGCCGGACCGCCTACAGCGCCACCGCCATCTTTTATTCCCCAGGAACAAGTATCCGCTTTTGCGGTTGATCCAGGCGGCATTGCAAGATGCTTATTCAGATACACGTACGTATGGCTGAGAGGCTTTGACCAATTTTGGTTTTACCCGATTTTTGTAGGTCGAACCTCTGTCGCAGGCTGGCGTTGGACCGGATTTAGATGGGTTTATTTCGGTATAAGTTTACGGCAAATTCAATCTTTTACTTGCTTTTAACTTAGAAAACCGTTGTAGTGACTTGAATATCTAATGGACGATGCTTTAAGATGAGGCATCGTTTATTTTTGATTGAAAAAAGCAGAGTCATTTGTATATACAACCAACTCTGCCCCCTTCTCTTCCTCCAATTGGAACCGATTAATAAGTTACTACGTCTTGGACAACTACGAAACTATTCGCTGCCGGTCGGGATGCCGGAGAAATTGTAGCCGCGCTACAGCAACTGGAATAAAGGCACCGATAAGTGCTGCTGGTATGCTTTCCCATAACACTAGTGGTGGAGTGACAAGCAGCTCAGACTGTTGTATCGCATACAAGACAAGAAAGTAGCCTAACCCTCCAACAATTCCCGCTGCCCAGCTGGTTCTTTTAAATAGTAAATACGATATTGGAATTAATAAGAGAGTAATCGGGACATAGGAAGTTGGATAATTGACAGCCCAAAAGGCCCCTTTAAAAATAAAACGAATCAAAATGTAAAGCCCGGCCGCCATTACTGGTAAAGTGTAATCGCGAAATACTTTTATCATGACAACGGTCAATAACCCTACCATTAACACCGAGTATATCGGGTATACCCATTCAGGAATGCCGCCAAAAATTTGTGACTTTGGATCTGATATTAACTCCAGGATTTCCTGTGAAGCGATTGATTTTCCATGGATATATTGGGAATAAGAGATTGCACCATTTTCCTGCTGCATGTTAGGAAACATGAAACATTCCAGCAAGAACATGGCAAACCACGTATGCAGCGACCTCCATGTGGGCTGTATGTCATGGGTATACAGATAGTAGCCCCGCCAAACGCCAAATATCATAATATCGGTGGCAATATAATAAATAAAATGAGTTGGACTCCAGGTGGTCAAATCAATCCCATAAGCGATATGGTAGGTAAAATCTAGTGGAATGCCGATTAAAAATAACGCATACCCAATCGTAATCAGGTTCCGCGAAAACTTATCCATAAAGTGGGATTGCCGCCACTCCTTGAACAACAGCCAGGCACCCAAGACAAACCCGGCGAAGTTGACGATATGCGGGATGGAGTATTCCTCAAAAAGATATTTAAAATGATACGACGCATCCCAGGCTGAACCAATAAATTTTAACAAAAAAGCAATTACCCATAATCGGTAATACTTCATTCACACACTTCCTCTCTTTGTTAGCCAAGCAAATCAAACGGATCTCCAAAAATGGCAATCAGGATGTAATTCACAACCAGTGCGATACCGAAAGTCATTGCTGCAATTCGAACGTTTTTCTGTTTGAACAACCTATACATAAACACAATCCCTGACGCGACCACAAGGATATTGATGCAGACAAACATGCCAAGCAATCCCTCGCTATGCTCGACAGCTGTCACGTGCAATAAATATAACGGTATCAAACCAATACCTCCATGAGATGTTTTTTACTAGTTAAGACCATTGACACAGTGCTTTTGGAATATTGCACTCTTACTATATAACGATTTTTACGGAGGAAAAGTTTCTTAATCATTTCCATTATGTTTATCTTATCATTTTTTTAGTAATATCAGTCTAACAACTTTTACAAAAAGTCCTTGCATTGGTTGAAAAAGGTAATGTACATTTAGGGAGGAGTACCTACCTATTCTATTGGAGGGGAGTGCTATATGAGGCATCTAATTTTGACTATCATTCTAGTTTGTTCGATTTTGCTAACATCTTGCAATTCATTAAAGGTTCCTAAATCAATGATGGACCATAAAATGAGCGCGGTTCCAGTGGATGTTGTGCCGACTAACGCAGAATGGAAAGTCCCTGAGCATGTAAACCCGAGTGAAAAGATTCCGCTTTCGATTTTAATCAAGGATAACTCCAATCAACCCATTACTTCGTTTGAAACCGTTCATGAGAAGAAGATGCATTTATTTATAATCAGCAATGATTTATCCTATTTTTCTCATATACATCCTAAATATAAAGAAAATGGACAGTTTGATTTTACAGGGGAATTTCCAGCGGGCGGCGATTACAAATTGATTGCTGAGTTTACGCCAAAAGGCGGCGGAGATAGCAGTGTGGAGACTCACTGGCTCCAGGTGGAGGGTGAACCGGCTGATTTTGGGCCTATTGTTCCTGATAAAAAGCTAACAAAGAAAGTGAACGGAAAAGAGGTCACGCTTTCTTTTGACCAGTTGCAGCCAAACAAGATTCTGCACATGACTTTTAGCATCCGGGATGCAAAGATACACAAGCCAATAAAGGACCTCCAACCATACTTAGGAGCCATGGGACATGCTGTCGCCATCAGTGCCGACGCTGAACAATACCTGCATATTCATCCCATGACAACAGAGGAAAATGGGCCTAAGGTGACCTTCATGACCATCTTTCCTGAAAAGGGTCTGTATAAGATTTGGGGGCAATTCAAGCATGACGGGAAGGTGTTTACTGTTCCGTTTGTCATAGAAGTGCATTAACACATTAAAAAGCTGATATACAAAAAGTATCAGCTTTCCTTTAGACTATATAGATTCATCCTCATCCATTTCTTCATAATGCTTTCTTCGCAGATAGTAGGCATAAGAGAATGATGCTAAAAAGCAAATAAACAGGACTCCGCCGATGAGCAGGGCATCGCGAAGTGTTCCATCCGGCCCAATAAAAGTGATTCCACCAAAAACCACCCCAACCGCCAATGATAACAGCAAGGTTTTATAATACGGACCCGGCTTTTTGGAATTGAAGGTTTGTTGAACGTCAACTGATATTCGGATATTCAGATATCCCAATAAAACGCAAGTAGCCATAAAAATCAGCCATAGTGGACTGTCGGTAATATGAGAAATTCCTTTCCTGATACCGTCATAGATGAGCATCCCCACAATGCATATAGTTTGAAACGCAAAGGCAATCCTGATATTCTTTAAGCTTTGCAAGACTAGCCGTTCATCCTTCATAACTCATCAACCTCCCAAAATAGTTCATCCAACGTTTTACGGAGCGTTTTCGCGATTGCAATACATAGCTGAAGGCTCGGATTATACTCGCCTTTTTCAATCAATCCAATGGTCTGCCTGGTCACACCCACTTTGATGGCTAATTGTTCCTGAGTCATCGACATTTTCATTCGGGTTATCTTTACATTGTTTTTCATATCATCACCCACACCAATGATGCAATATATATATTGCATATGCAATTTATATCTTACATCAATAGTATTATTTTGTCAAAATATTCCTCAAGATATAAAAATAAAACCTCCCCCCGTTTTACTTGGGAAGAGGTTTCTGCTAATCTATTAAAACATTTCTGACGTCGTTTTAGCTTGCATATGAAGCAATAGGTAATCAGGCCCGCCTGCCTTGGAGTCAGTACCGGACATGTTGAAGCCCCCAAATGGCTGATAGCCAACGATCGCTCCTGTGCAGCCACGGTTAATATACAAATTACCAACATGGAAATCTTCACGAGCTTGTTCAATATGGGCACGATTTCTGGAGATTACTGCACCGGTTAAGCCATACTCCGTATTGTTGGCAATCTCGATTGCTTCATCGAAATTCTTAGCTTTAGTAAACCCAACAACCGGTCCAAAAATTTCTTCTTGCATTAAGCGGGCTTTCCGGTCAAGGTCCGCAAATACAGTTGGTTGAATAAAAAATCCTTTGGAGCTGTCTCCTTCGCCACCTGTCATCAGCTTGCCTTCCTGTTTCCCAACTTCGATGTATTCCATAATCTTTTTGAAAGCACCATGATCATTAACTGGGCCCATAAAATTGCTGATATCAGATGGGTCACCAACGGTCAATTGATTTGTCAATTCTACCACACGGTTTAACACTTGTTCATAAACATCCTCCACCACCACGGCACGGGAGCAGGCAGAGCATTTTTGCCCAGAGAATCCAAATGCGGAGGCAACAATTGATTGTGCGGCTAGCTCAAGGTCAGCTTCACTGTCGACGACAATCGTATCTTTACCACCCATTTCGGCAATCAACCGCTTCATCCATATTTGCCCTTCACTGATTTTAGAGGACCGTTCAAAAATTCGGAGGCCTACTTCACGGGAACCGGTAAAGCTGATGAACCGGGTATCTTTATGGTCTACTAAATAGTCACCGACTTCTGACCCGCTTCCAGGAACAAAATTTAGCACACCTTTTGGCAGGCCTGCTTCTTCCATAACCTCCACAAATTTCGCCGCAATCACCGGCGTGGTGGAAGCTGGTTTAAGCAGGACTGTGTTTCCTGAAACAATGGCGGCGACGGTTGTTCCAGCCATAATCGCAAAAGGAAAATTCCAGGGCGAAATAATGACTCCGACCCCTAGTGGGATATAACCATAACGGTTGTGCTCATTTGGACGGCTCTGAACTGACATGCCATTTTTAAGTGCCAGCATCTGACGACCATAGTATTCCAGGAAATCAATTCCTTCTGCTGTATCGGCATCCGCTTCACTCCACGGTTTGCCCGCTTCTTTTGTCATTAATGCCGAGAACTCGTGCTTGCGGCGGCGAATAATCGCTGCTGCTTTAAAAAGTACATCTGCACGAACTTCCGGCTTGGTTTTTTTCCACGTCTTGAACGCTTCAACGGCAGCTTGCATAGCTATTTCTGCCAACTCTTGGTTCGCCTTTGAAACGCGTCCAATGACTTCCTGTTTATTGGCTGGGTTAACTGAAATAATTCTGTCTTCCGTAGAAACCTTTTCTCCGCCAATGACAAGATCATAATCCTTGCCAAGTTCGCCTTCAATTGTTTTTAAAGCTTGCAGGTAGGCTTGGCGGTTTGCTTCGATTGAGAAATCAGTTAATGGTTCATGTTTGTATGGTTGTACCATTGTCTTAACCCCTCCCCGTTCATGTAAAGCGTTTACATTTCATACCCATTCTACAAAATAATATTCATAGTATCAATCGTTTAGGACTTGGCAGGGGATTCTCTTGTTACCGACATTTGACATCATAAAAAAAGACCCGGTGTCAACCGGATCTCACTTACTGGTAGATATATACAAATGGTTCATCTTCGTCGGCCTTGCGGACAATCAGTGCCTCCGGTCCATCCACAGAGGTTACGCTGACCGATACAGCAATATACTTAGGGAAGTGCTCCATCACCAAGCCTGTTACATATTGGGTAAAGCCCACTCCTTCTGTCTTTCCATAGAACTGAATCGGAATCGTGATATTTAATTCCTGAAGCTGGTCACCCGCATAAAAAGCCTTTCCAATGACTCCATTAAAGTTTGGAAAATATTCCTCTACATCCTGTTTAAAATTGAGGAAGGCAGTCACATCATCGCGATGGGCTTCTTCAGCATCATTAGACGGGAACAGATAGTATTTTTCATTAATCTTTTCCCAGTCATTTAAATTGGAGCTCCCTTTATCAACCGTTGTATAGGCAATAAAATTCCCTGGTACAACAGAGCTTTTGCTTTGCTGCGCAAATAGAGCGATTGTAATCGGAACATCCGCAAGATCCTTCATGCCCCGCATCCGGTTGATTACTTCTTCAGCTATTTTCTTCCCTTGGCTCTCCATTTCGGCCGCATCAATTTTTTCCTCTTTTTGAATCGTACCGTCCCCTTGCTGGACCTTGTAATAATAAACCGAGTTCAAAGCAAGTCCAATCGTAATGCCGCCTAAAGCAACATTTCCCTTATCGTCTTTTGTTAAATAATCATGTTCTAATATATGAGCCAGATAAATAGGCGAGCTAGGATCTTCAGCCGATCCCGTGTTAACTGGATTTAAACCGATATTATCTTCCGGTTTGATATTGTCCGCTTTTAACTGTTCTGGCGTATACTGCCGGTTTAGCCAGGCTTTAATGGTCTTTGACTTAATTTCCTGTCCTTCCCGGAAGTAGTATTTATCGGTATCAAAGCTATTTTGAGCGATTCTCATTAAGCCCATTTCAAACTCGTTCAAATCGTAACGCGTATTGATGTTATTCACGACCAATCCCCGAGTTTCGCTTGGCTCAAATGGTAAAATCGTTCGATAATAGCTGTCCGATATGTTGTACTTTGGAATAATCGCTTTCCCCTTGTCCTCCTCCTTCGTTTGGACGACTTCGTTTTGCTTGCCAAAATTGGGTGCACAGGCAGTTAGCAAAAAGACAAGGGAGAGAGCGAGAATTGAGATCTTTCTCACATCTTCCACCTCTTATTTATTTAACTCTTCCAAGAGCTTCTCTTCATCCCATATTTCAATACCAAGTTCTTGCGCCTTGGTTAATTTAGAGCCAGCATCGGCACCGGCAACGACCAAATGCGTTTTTTTGCTGACACTTCCAGCCACATTGCCGCCGAGGGCTTCTATTTTTTCCTTGGCTTCATTTCTGGACAATTGCTCAAGCTTACCGGTGAGAACAACAGTTTTTCCAGCAAAAACAGAATCAGATTCCTCCGCCGATACTGGTTTTGCTCCTTTATAATCCATGTTCACTCCAGCAGCTTTTAATTCTGCAATCAGCTCTTGAGCTTCTTCCATTTCAAAATAGTTAACAATCGAATCGGCCATCTTATCGCCAATTTCATTAATCGCGGTTAAATCGTCTTTGGAAGCAGCTGCGAGCCTGTCCATGCTGCCAAATTGCTGGGCCAGTGTCTTGGCGGCTTTTGCCCCGACCAATCGAATTCCCAGACCAAACACTAATTTTTCCAGTGAATTAGCTTTGGAAGCCTCTATGGCTTCTAGTAAGTTCGAAACAGACTTGGCCCCCATCCGTTCAAGGGAAATCAGCTGCTCATAAGTAAGTTTATAAATATCCGCCACATCACTGATTAATTGTTCAGCAAACAGCTGACTGATCACTTTTTCACCCAAGCCATCAATGTTCATTGCATCTCTTGAGACAAAGTGAATCAAGCCTTCACGGATTTGGGCAGGGCATTTTGGGTTGATGCAGCGCAATGCGACTTCCCCCTCGAGGCGGACTAACTCACTCTCGCACTCAGGGCAATGGGTTGGCATATGGAATTCCCTTTCCTCCCCGGTCCGCTGATCAGCAAGGACATTAACAACCTCAGGGATAATGTCGCCTGCTTTTTTGACAACCACTTTATCGCCGATTTTAATATCTTTTTCCCTGATTAAATCTTCATTGTGCAGGGATGCACGTTGGACGGTTGTACCTGCCACTTTTACCGGTTCAAGAATTGCCGTTGGCGTGATGACACCGGTTCTTCCGACACTAAGCTCAATGTCTAACAAAGTGGTCACCACTTCTTCAGCCGGGAACTTATAGGCAATTGCCCAACGCGGGCTTTTAGCTGTTGTTCCTAGCGCCGCCTGCTGCTCAAGAGAGTCTAGTTTGATAACGATCCCATCAATCTCATATGGCAGTTGCGGACGCTTTTCCGTCCATTCCTTGATGTATTTGAGCACGTCTTCAATCGTGCTGCATTTTCTGCGTTCTTTATTTGTTTTAAAACCAAGACGATCTAAATAATCGAGGCCTTCGCTATGGGCAGCCACGTCAATGACTTCCGGATTGCCGATGTTATATAAAAATGTATCTAATTTACGAGATGCTGCGATTTTTGGGTCGAGCTGACGAAGGGATCCAGCTGCTGCATTCCGTGGGTTAGCAAACAGCTCCTCTCCCCGCTCCTGTCTGGCTTTATTTAACGCTTCAAAGGAACGTTTTGGCATATAAGCTTCACCGCGAACCTCAATGGAAATAGGTTCCTTTAACCGGAGCGGTACCGATTGAATGGTTCTGATATTAGCGGTGATATCTTCGCCAATTGTGCCATCTCCTCGGGTAGATCCTTGAGCAAACAAACCATCCTCATATCGTAAGGAAACTGCCAGTCCATCAATCTTCAGCTCGCAGACATAAGAAACATTTTCACCAACTGCTTTACGAATTCGTGCATCAAAGTCACGCAAATCCTGCTCATTAAAGGCATTGCCCAGACTTAGCATCGGAATCGTATGTTCTACTTTTTCGAACATATCGAGTACTGCTCCGCCGACACGCTGTGATGGGGAGTCCGGAGTCTTTAATTCTGGGAATTCTTCCTCTAATTTCAACAGTTCCTGCATAAGCCGATCGTATTCCGCATCCGGTACGGATGGATTGTCTAATACATAATATTCATAGCCGTATTGACTTAATTGGTTTTGTAATTCTTTGACACGTTGTTCAGCGCTTTGAAGGTCCATAAATCCAGCCCTTTCATAAAAAGATCATCTTGTTATTGACATATATTTTTGAAAAAAAGTTACACTTTTTTTATTGGTGCAAATTTGGCCAACAGGCGCTTAATTCCAGTTGGGCTTGGGAAAGCAATATCGAGTTCGGTTCCCTCTCCTTGCCCTTTCACACTCACGACAGTTCCGGTTCCCCATTTGCCATGCTGTGCTTTATCTCCGACCTTCCAGCCTAATTCATCTCCGCCGGTGGCAGCAGCAATTGGGCGTGTAACAGGTTTTCTTGGAGCCGCCTGTTTTCCAGCAAATGAGCTTCGTGGTGAACCAAAGGATGATCCGGTTGACGCCCCAAATGGTCTTGATCCAAATGGATTGGACTCGCGAGGCTCCATCCCTTCGAGTAAATCTTCGGGGATTTCCTTAATGAATCGAGATGCTGGGTTCATATTGGTGCGGCCAAACAGGGTTCTCATTTGGGCGTTGGTCAAGAACAGCGTTTGCTCCGCCCTTGTAATGCCGACATAAGCTAGACGGCGTTCTTCTTCCATCTCAGCTTCTTCCATCAATGAACGGCTATGGGGGAATACGCCTTCCTCCATGCCAATTAGGAAGACAACTGGGAATTCCAGTCCTTTCGCTGAGTGCAGTGTCATCAGAACGACAGAGTCTGCCTTTTCCCCATCATCATCCATGGAATCGATATCGGCGACAAGGGCCAAATCGGTTAAGAAAGCAACCAGGCTCTTATCCTCGCTAGTCTCCTCAAAGTTTTTGGTAACTGATAATAATTCCTCAAGGTTTTCCAAGCGGCTCTGTGCTTCCAAGGATTTTTCTGCCTTCAGCATTTCGGTGTAGCCTGTTTTCTCTAGGACTTCCTCCACTAATTCGGTAACAGAAAGGAATTCTTGCATTTGGGTGTAATTTTTAATTAAATCCCGGAATTCCCTTGCAGCTTTCGTAATCTTCGGGCTTAATCCCAAAAGCTCGACGGAGTCGAGTGCTTTGAAAATGGAAATATCATGCTGCCCAGCAAAATTAGCAATCTTGTCAAGCGAGCTTGAGCCGATTCCCCGTTTAGGGACATTAATAATCCGCTGCAGGCTGATATCATCATCCGGATTTGAAATTAACCTTAGATAGGCAAGCATGTCCTTAATCTCTTTTCGGTCATAGAACTTGGTGCCGCCCACAATCGAGTATTCGATATTGGATTTTAACAGCACTTCCTCCATGACACGAGACTGTGCGTTAGTCCGGTATAAAATGGCGACATCAGAGAGCCGGTATTTGCCACCTGAGGTCAATTCTTTGATTTTACCAGCGACAAACTGCGCTTCGCTTTGCTCACTGTCCGCACGGTAATAGGAGATTTTGTTACCTTCTGGATTTTCTGTCCACAGATTTTTCGGCTTGCGGTTAAAGTTATTCTCAATTACTTTATTAGCAGCCATCAAAATCCGTTTAGTCGAACGATAATTTTGCTCGAGCAAAATCACAGTAGCGTTCGGGTAATCCTTTTCGAATGATAGGATATTGGCGATGTCTGCCCCGCGCCAGCGGTAGATGGACTGGTCCGAGTCCCCTACGACACAGAGGTTTTTAAATCGGGCAGCCAGCTTTTTGACTAACATATATTGAGCACGGTTCGTGTCTTGGTACTCATCGACGTGTATATACTGGAACTTGCGTTGATAGTATTCCAATACTTCCGGAATCCGGTCAAACAATTGGATAGTCTTCATGATCAAATCATCAAAATCAAGCGCCTGATTTTTACGCAGCCGTTTTTGATATTCTTCATACACATCACTGACGACTTGCTCAAAGTAGCCGCCGACTAATTTCCCATACTCATCCGGGTCCATCAGTTCATTTTTTGCCGAGCTGATCGCACCTAAAATCGCCCGAGGGTCAAACTTTTTCGGGTCGATATTTTTATCCTTTAATATGCCTTTGATGACTGACTGCTGGTCGGTAGTATCTAAAATTGTAAAGTTGCGGTTGAATCCGATGCGGTCAATATCCCTTCTCAGGATGCGCACACACATCGAGTGGAAGGTGGAAATCCAAATTTCGTCGGCTGTACCGCCCATCACTTTCCCAATCCGGTCTTTCATCTCACGGGCCGCTTTATTGGTAAATGTAATGGCTAGAATATTATAAGGATTTACCCGTTTTTCAACAATTAAATACGCGATTCGATGGGTGAGAACTCTGGTCTTTCCGCTCCCGGCTCCAGCCATGATGAGCAGTGGTCCATCCGTTGCTTTGACTGCTTTTTGTTGTTCTGGATTTAACCCATTCAATAATTTATCTGTTAAATATTGCATGTCTTCACCCCAAAATCAAACATTTGTTCTTATTATCTATCATAACGTTGTTTCCGATTACTGGCAAATTTCTAACGAACGCCTTTTATAGTTGCTAATGCTGCTTGAAAATTTTCATAGATGGCATTTCCAACAACGATGACATCCGCGTGTACAGCCATTTCTTTTGCTTGCTCAGGTCCCGAGATTCCCCCGCCATAAAACAGGGTTGTGTTTGAGCCGATTAGGACTTTTTTGACTTCAGCCACCAAATTGATGTCACCATATGTTCCGCTGTATTCTAGATAGAAGATCGGCAGATGGAACATCTTGTCCGCCATCATGGCATAGGCTTTTACGTCTTCGGTGGTTAAATTGGTATGAGCTGAAGTAAGTTTGGCAGCTTTGCAGTCTCCGTTCAGGATGCAATAGCCCTCCATCGCAATTTCGCGCCAATCCATAATTTCGCCGAATCCTTTTACGGCCTGATGATGCATTCCGGTAATCCATTCTGGTTTGGTGCTGTTTAACACGGTTGGGATAAAATAGAGATCGAATCCCGGTGTAACCGTCTCGATGCTGGAAACTTCAAGTACACAGGGTACTGTAAAGCGACGGACTCTTGCCATTAGGTTCAGAACATTATCCAATGTCACTCCGTCAGTTCCCCCGATCAAGACAGCATCGGTGCCTGATTCACAAATTTGTTCTAATTTATCTTCTGATATCTCTTTATTAGGATCAAGTTTAAATACATGGCGCCATTCGCGAACATCGTACATTAGAGGAGCCTCCTATATTTCATTCCATTTCACCATTATAGCATTGCATGGACAATTAAAAAAAGGAAACAATAAATCTAGAAATAGAAATAGTATCCAATGGGGCTGCGCGAGGGACGAGCAAAGAAGTGAACGCTGTTCATTTACTTACAGGCCTTTTTAAAAATGGCTGTGTTAAAGGTCACTGTTGACATTTAACCAGTTGATTGGAACTGAAGGCGCTCAGCGACCCAGCGGGCGTGCCGGGGAGCCTCCTCGGCGATGAAATATTTAAAAAGTTACGATGTATATTTCAGTACTTACGACCGATTCTTGGGCACATACGACCTGTTTTTGGGACAAGCTGGTAAACCACCTATTTGTTTATTTACCACTAATGAAAAAAACAAAAAGCACATGAGGTTCACCTGCCCCATGTGCTTCACTGTTCTATTTCTACTCCGCTGTTTCCGACGGTTCTTCCTGTTCCTTCAGACGCTCCAGCACCATTTCATAGCTATCATTACCAAAATTCAAGCAGCGTTTCACCCGTGAAATCGTTGCTGTGCTCGCGCCAGTTTCCGATTCAATCACATGATAGGTTTTCTTCTCACGCAGCATTCTGGCTACCTCCAGGCGCTGGGCCAACGCTTGAATCTCATTAATCGTACATAAATCATCAAAAAATCGGTAGCATTCTTCCAAATCTTTTAATGAAAGAATGGAATTAAACAATTGATCAAGTTCTTTGCCCCGTAATTTATCAATCTGCATCTTTTCAATACTCCTTCTTTTCAAAAATAATCAATTGGCATCAAACGAGACGCTCTGGGCCAGCCCTGGCTTCGACGGTACCACATTCACCCAAGTTTTACCGGGAACCAGTCCAACCTCTTTCCCGTCTTTCACCGGAACAATTTGACCGTTCTTATTGACCCAGTTTACTTCATTTACCTTACCCATTTGCAGCAAATAGCCTGTGCCGCCTGACTTGAGGTCAATCGATAAATGGCCACTGGAATCGAGCACTTGGTGGTCGGCTTCTATGATAAAAACATTGTCTAATAAAATAGGTTCGTTGGTATCCAATTCAACCGTTTGTTCTGATCCATTAAACCGCTTATACTTACTCGATTGGGCATCAAACTCATACATACAATTCGATGTTCCACCATTGGAGTAAGTGATCATAACTGAACTCCCAGGGTTGCCAGTTAAGGATTGCTTTTCTTCGTCTGTTAAAAACTTAAAACTTGATGGGGGAGTTTGGTCCATCGAGTATTTTTTCATTTCCGCACCCTTTACAACATTCTCATACGTGATATAGGAGTTATGTGGTGCTTTTCTCGTGCTCGACCGTTTGAACAGAGTACCATCATAGACCATGCCGTTAATATTATCAACATAATTACTCTCGAGCATCACTCTTGCGTCTTCACTATAGCCATGGGCCACATAAAAAGCATTAAATCCTTTGGCTAGTTCGATATAATAAGGTCTGGCACTGCGGACAGGGCCAATGTTTGCCGGCTTTTCACTTTGAAAAACAGCAAGAAATCTTGTTACGTCCCCTTCAGCAATCATTTCATAAACGATATCGGCTTTCGATAGACCGGATTGCGGTCTTGCTTTCGGATGATTGTTGACCATCACGGCAACGGCCCTTCCATCTGTACTGGCCTCCGTCCTGATCCCTGTTAAAGGAAAAACATTCAGATCTTCTTGTTTCCCCTCCACCGGTTCTTGTTGTTTAACTGTCTCTTCCGCTTTTTCTTCCTGTACAGGTGTTTTCACTGAATCTTTCTTACTGCAGCCAGTGAACAATAAAAGGACAGCGGCTAAGGCAATTGCCCATTTTTTCATTGATGAACCCCCTGGTATACTTTATAGCCCCTTTATACTGTGATGCGTTAAAACATTAGTCAATTACAGTTTAACGCATTATTGACGGAAAGAGTACTGTTTTATTCATGACATCGTACATTCCTTGCTGGGTAATGCGGATGTATGGTAAATGCGTTGCGGAAAAGAACAGCAAACTATAAATCGGATTTAAGAACGAATACCCTCTTGCTGCTAATTCGTCGGTCAGTATTTTTTCCTGCTCAGCCAATTCTTCCATCGGCAGGTCTGACATGACTCCACTTAATGGCAGGGGAAGTTCAAAAACCACCTCGCCATTTTCAACCATCACGATCCCGCCGCCCAACTCTTTCATTCTATTAAAAGCAGCGAGCATATCTGGCTTGCTTTTTCCAATTAAAATAATATCTCCAGTATTCGAAAACGAGCTTGCCAAGGCTGACAACTTATTGGTAAAGCCCTTTAGCATTGTATTAATCCGCCACTTTCCATGACGATCAATCAAGGTAAAGAAACTCTCATTATGGGTCATTGCCAATTCGTCACTAGAAACATCAATGGAAATCGAGTATGGTTTGGTAATAACGGCATTGACCATTTCTATTCCAAATGGCATCGAATATTGCAAATCATCCATTGATAAATTCCAATCCAGGTTCATTGGGGTAAAGCCATAATCATCCCACTTAAACTTAGGATAAACCCCGTCTACCTTTGCCCCGTCTCGCTTCACCCATTTTCCTTTCGCCAAAACAGATACAGGAGTTGGGTTTTCGATACTTGATAAGAAGTTAATATTTGCCACCCGGCCGGTCGCAATATTACCATATAAATGGTCAATATTATAATAACGGGCAATATTGACAGTTGCCATATTATACGCGTCAATAATCGGGATCCCTTTTTCAATCATCATCTTGATTAAGAAGTCTGTGACCCCTTGCTGATAAAACAACGGTGTAGACCCGTCCGTATTCACTAGCATTCTATCATAAGCGTCGATTTCCAGCCGCTTCATGTCATCTAAAAGATGAGGCAGGTCTGGGCGAATCGAAGAGTGGCGCAATGACACGGTGTAACCTTGCATCAACCGATTATAGATCTCTTCCCCGTTGATTGCTTCATGATCACAATCGGCTCCAAGAAGCATCATCTTCGCCAATGTTTTTTCGGAGGCACCCGGAAAATGTCCCTCGATTTGTTTGCGTCTCCGTTTTGCTTCCTGGATCCAGTGAAGCATCATATCATCGCCATCGAGCAATTTTGGCCATCCGGTCAATTCACCGCCTTGAAGTACCGCATCATACTCAAGCCAAGACTTAATATTACTGTGTGAAAAAACCTCTACTTCATCCAAAATTTCCGTTTGTGAATCAAACCGGCACCACCAGAACATCGAGGTAGGCATGGTCCCAAAGTCATTCACTAATGAAAACGCTTGCTCTTTTTGCAAATGTAAAACCAGCGCCATATTGTCGTTGATTAACATAGTGGTCCCAAATTGAGATGCATACTCCGCGAGTGTTTGGGGATTATAAAGTTGAAACGGGTGAGAATGTGGTTCAATATAGCCTGGAACAAGGATTTGATCCGTACAATCCATGATTTCACAATTGTCCAGTTTGGTTGGTAATTGATCACCAACATAAACGATCCGATCTTGATAAATCCATATATTACCCCTCATCCACTTTCGAAAGGTTTGGTTTAAATATAAAGCATTTTTCAATAGTATGGTGGGAGCCGTTTTCCCATCCAAAATGGATACATGCATGCGCAATTGTTTGTTTTTCCATCGATAGCGTTGATCTAGCACACAAAGCCCTCCCTTAATACAGTTATATATATTAAAAAGTTGATTTCATCATAAAGAAAGCCCTTACAAAATTCTTTAGTTACTATACTATCATATTTTATTGTTTAACGCAGTAAAGAATTTCAAAATAACGGAAAAAATTCGTGAAGGAGTGAACAAAATGAAAGTAAAACAAAATATCGGTATTTTAAACGCGCTAATTCGCATCACTCTTGGTCTGACTTTGCTGTCTTGGACAACAGCCAAACTGGTGAAACAGCCTTGGCGGGACTCCTACCTATTTATTGCGATTTGTGCCGCCATGAAAGTGGCAGAAGGGATTGTCCGTTATTGTCCGGTTACCGCATTATATGAAAATTATCAGGGCAATATGAACGGCGGGTCGTCAGGGAACAGCCAATCTGACGGACAACAGTCCCGCTCTACTGATGGAACCTCCGCATCGCGCGACAGCATGGAAGGGGTTGCTGAAGGACAGATAGCTCCTAACTGATAGGGAGAAATACGTTATATCAGGAAAAACCCCAATATATCGGTAAAATTTTTAATATATCAGGAAAAAAACAAATATATCAGGAAAAATTGACATTTTATCAGGAAAACTACCAGAGCATATAAAAGGGCTGCCCCAATTGGAGCAGCCCTTGAAAGGAAGTTGAAGTAGATGATTTGGGAATGGCTTTCCCATACTGCGTTTGTACTCATTATTTTAATTGGCAGCATCGTTGCCTTGTTATTTGCCTATATCCGCCGCTCTAAACGACGGGCATAATTGCCTTGGCTCCAATATCTTTTCGGTAAAAAACTCCGTCACATTTCAACTTTTCTAACTGACGGTATACTTGATTCTGGGCTTCCTGCAGATCTGCTGCTTTCGCTCCGACAAGCAGGACTCTTCCGCCGTCCGTGACAAATTCAGACTCCACCTTACGAGTTCCGGCATGGAACACATGAACGGAATCATCGATACTGCTTAGACCTTGCAGTACCGCACCCTTTTGATAGTCTCCAGGGTATCCCTTGGAAGCGACAACCACGCCGAGCATGGATTGCTCGTCCCACTCAAGCTCTGGTCTTTTGCCAGCTAATAAGTCTAAAATAACTTGAACCAAATCTGATTTTAACCTTGGCAGGACAACCTGGGTTTCCGGATCGCCAAACCTCGCATTAAATTCAATCACTTTTGGTCCTGCATTCGTATTAATCAACCCGGCATACAAAATCCCGCAAAAGCTTCGGTTTTCCTGTACCATCGCTTTAGCTGCCGGAATTAAAATCGTTTCCACCGCTGTTTGGACTGTTTCCGCACCAATATGTGGGACAGGTGAATAAGCGCCCATACCGCCAGTATTCGGACCCTGGTCGCCATCATATGCCCGCTTATGGTCCTGAGCGATTTCTAACGGCACTACCACATCACCATTGACAAATGCCATAAGTGAAAATTCTTCTCCAGCTAAAAATTCCTCGATGACAACCTGTGCAGAGGCCTCGCCAAACTGCTTGCCAACCAGCATACTCTCAAGACTTGCCAAGGCTTCTTCTACCGTGAACGCCACCGTTACCCCTTTACCGGCAGCCAAGCCATCCGCTTTAATCACAATAGGGGCGCCTTTTGCTTTTACGTATTGGCTGGCGTCAGCAAAAGAAGTAAACACCGCATAATCAGCTGTCGGTATTTCATACTTTTTCATCAGCTCTTTAGCAAATGCTTTACTGCCCTCGATTTCCGCAGCGGCCTGCCGCGGGCCAAATACCGTTAGCCCTACTGCTTCAAACCGGTTAGCTACCCCTGCCAAAAGCGGCACTTCCGGGCCAATAATCGTTATGCCAATTCCCTGCTGCTGAGCAAAATCGATTAGAGCATCTTGGTCTAATTCCTCAATCGAAACCAATTCAGCCACATCGGTCATGCCAGGATTGCCTGGAGCAGCGTACACTTTCTCCACTAGCTCACTTTGGCTGACCTTCTGGCAAATCGCGTGTTCTCTTCCGCCTCTGCCAATCACTAAAACCTTCACCTAACTACACCCCCATTAGTGTTTAAAATGTCTGACCCCAGTAAACACCATGGCGATTCCAAACTTATCCGCCATATCAATCGAGTCTTTGTCCTTTTTCGATCCTCCTGGCTGGATAATCGCAGTAATGCCCGCTTTTCCTGCAGCTTCCACGGTATCGTCCATTGGGAAAAACGCATCTGAGGCCATTGCAGCGCCTTCTGCTTTTGCCCCTGCTTGTTTAAGGGCGATTTCAGCAGAGCCCACACGGTTCATTTGTCCGGCCCCTACACCAAGGGTCATTTCATTATTAGAAACCACAATCGCATTCGATTTCACATGTTTCACAACTTTCCAGCCAAGTTTCAATGCTTCCCATTCTCCTGGAGTCGGCTGGCGTTTCGTAGGAATGGTAATCGTGGCATCGTCCAAAGAATAAGTATCCCGTTCTTGAAGAAGCAATCCGCCCTCAACTGTAGTCATCTTCACTTCCGGCTTTCTGCCCTGCTCAAACGGAATCGTTAACAAGCGGATATTCTTTTTACCCGTTAAAATTGTTACTGCTTCTTCTGAGAATGATGGTGCGATGACGATTTCTAAGAAGATTTCATGGAGCTTAGCTGCCGTTTCTGCATCCACTTCCCGGTTGAATGCAATGATTCCGCCAAAAATCGAAACAGGATCTGCCGCAAAGGCCTTTTCAAATGCATCAAATACGTTTTTCCCAGTACCGACACCGCATGGATTCATGTGTTTCACTGCAACGGCTGCCGGCTCGTCAAACTCTTTGACAATTTGCAATGCCGCATCGGCATCATTGATATTATTATAGGAAAGCTCTTTTCCGTGAAGCTGTGTCGCATAAGCAATGGAAAACTCCGAACCCAGCGGTTTTTTATAAAAAGCCGCTTTTTGATGAGGGTTTTCGCCGTAACGAAGCGGCTGCTTCAATTCATATGTAACGGTTAATTTTTCAGGCGTTTCTTCTTGAGCTAAATTGGTCATATACTCAGCAATTAGCGCATCATAGGCCGCTGTATGGCGAAATACTTTAGCAGCAAGCTTTGTTCTTGTTTCAAGGGAAGTTTCCCCGTTTGCTTTTAACTCCTCGATTACGGTGCTGTAATCAATAGGATCCACGACAACTGTTACATATTGATGGTTTTTGGCAGATGATCGCAGCATGGAAGGACCGCCGATATCGATGTTTTCAATCGCATCCGCAACGGTCACATCTGGTTTTTCAATGGTTTGCTGGAATGGATAAAGGTTGACACACACCACTTGAATTGGGTCAATGCCATGCTCTTCTAACTGCTGTTTGTGGCTATCATCGTCATGTTTTGCTAACAAGCCGCCATGAATAAATGGATTAAGTGTTTTAACCCGGCCATCTAGGATTTCGGGGAAGCCCGTTACATCACTGACACTGATTACTGGGATGCCCTGTTCCTGCAGCATCTTTTTCGTACCGCCAGTTGAAATGATTTCAAAGCCAAGGTCAGCTAGTTGTTTGGCAAATTCCCCTACGCCATTTTTGTCAGAAACACTAATAAGTGCTCGTTTTTTCGTCATGTTTAACCTCTCCTCTTGTAAGCAGCATGTGCAGAATTTCTGGGTAAAGTCTATGTTCAATCCCTTGGATTTTCCGCTGCAAACTCTCCCTTGTTTCGTTTGCCTCGATGCGAACCCGCTCCTGGACGATAATTGGCCCCGTGTCCATTCCATCATCCACAAAATGGATGGTGACACCGCTCCATTTCGCTTTGGCGGCCAATGCCTGGCCTACAGCATCTTTGCCTGGGAATTCCGGCAGCAACGATGGATGAATATTCAGAATTCTACCTTCGTACTCTTTTAGCAGGGTTGGGCCAACTAACCTCATATAGCCGGCAAGGATGACCCATTCGACTCCCGCAGTGGTTAATTGTTCACAAATTTTCTGTTCAAAGTCAGCTTTGCTTGGGTAATCCTTTGGGTTAAAAACAAATATCGGGATTCCCGCTGCGTTTGCCCGTTCAACACAATACGCCCCTGGCCGGTCACAGACCAATAGGGAAATATGGGCCGTTAGGTCGCCCGCATGAACCCGATCGATAATCGCCTGAAAATTACTACCGTTACCTGAGGCAAATATAGCGATATTTTTCATCGGTGTCCCCTAAAACCATTAATCGTAATTCCTTCTTGCTCGGTCACCACACCCATTTCATAGGCTGTTTCGCCAAACTCGCGAAAATGATTCAGGGCCGCCTCGGCTTCGGTCGGGTCTACAGCGATGACCATGCCAATTCCCATGTTAAAAATATTATACATCTCTTTGTATTCGATTTGTCCAACCTCGGAGATTAGCTTAAAGATATTGGGGATTTCCCAACTCTTTTCATCCAGTTCAGCCCCGAGCCCTGCCGGTAGCATCCTTGGAATATTTTCAATAAACCCGCCGCCGGTTATATGGGCCATGCCTTTCAAATTGAATTTTTTCAGAGCGGATAAAATGGGTTTCACATAGATTTTGGTTGGTTTCAGCAGTTCCTCACCGAGCTTGCAGCCTAATTCATTCACATACTCGATTAATGACCAATTATTAAATACTTTGCGCACCAAGGAATATCCATTGCTGTGTATCCCGCTGGAAGCTAACCCAATCAGGACATCACCAGGTTTGATGGTTTCACCTGTAACTAATTGTGATTTTTCGCAAGCCCCAACAGCAAACCCTGCCAAGTCGTACTCTTTTTCACGGTAAAGCCCCGGCATTTCAGCTGTTTCCCCGCCAATTAAGGCACAGCCGGCCTGCTCGCAGCCATCAGCCACTCCTTTGACAATCGCTTCAATTTTTTCCGGAAGTGCCTTGCCACAGGCAATATAATCTAAAAAGTAAAGCGGCTCCGCTCCCTGGACGACAATATCGTTCACGCACATGGCAACTGCATCGATGCCAATCGTATCGTGTTGGTCCAGCATAAATGCCAGCATCAATTTAGTGCCGACCCCGTCGGTGCCTGACACTAAAACCGGCTCTTTCAAGTTAAGTGAAGAAAGATCAAACATGCCGCCAAAACCGCCAAGGCCCCCAACTACACCGGCCCTTGCTGTTCTTTGAACATGCTTTTTCATTCGGGCGACCGCTTCATAGCCTGCCTCGATATTGACTCCCGCTTCTTTATAGGCATTCGCCATGAATGTCATCCCCTTTGATAATAGTATTGTAGTGTGTCTGGATAAATCTCAGTTGGATAGTTTCCGGTAAAGCAGCCAAGACAGAAGCCGTTTAAACCTTCCGTTTGCGTAATAGCTGCCGCCATTCCCTCAAGACTTAAAAACGTCAATGTATCTGCCCCGATGATTTGGCGAATTTCTTCTACGGTTTTATCTGAAGCAATCAGTTCTTCTTTTGAAGAGGTATCGATGCCGTAAAAACAAGGATTTTTAATCGGCGGCGAACTGATGACGACATGGACTTCGGTTGCACCCGCTTCTTTTAGCATATTTACGATCCTTCGGCTGGTTGTGCCGCGGACAATCGAGTCATCGACCATGACAACGCGCTTGCCTTCTACGACTCCGCGTACAGCAGACAGCTTCATTTTGACGCCCTGCTCCCGCAACGACTGTGACGGCTGGATAAATGTCCTTCCGACATATTTATTCTTGATTAGCCCCATTTCATAGGGGATGCCTGATGCTTCGGCATAGCCGATGGCGGCAGAAATACTGGAGTCCGGAACCCCGGTCACAACATCGGCATCGAATGGCGCTTCAATTGCCAAGCGTTTCCCCATGTTTTTGCGGGCTGTATGAACATTGATTCCGTGAATATTGCTATCCGGTCTGGAAAAATAAACATATTCCATCATACAGATGGCTTTGGTCGAGCTATGGGCAAACCGCTCGGAAGTTATCCCGTTGTCGTTAATGATAAGCAGTTCACCTGGCTCGATGTCACGAATGTATTCGGCACCGATCACATCAAAAGCACAGGTTTCGGATGCCAACACATAAGCATCTCCCAGGCAGCCAAGTGACAGCGGTCTGAGTCCATGCGGGTCGAGCGCCGCCATTAATTCCGTTTCGGTCATGATTAAATAGGCATAAGCCCCTTTTAGCATCGAAAGGGCATTCTTCACCTGATCCTTGATTTGCGGGAAGCCGCTTCTTCTGATTAAGTGGGCTAATACTTCGGAATCGGAGCTTGTTTGAAAAATACTTCCCTGTGTTTCAAGCTGATGCTTCAACGAATTGGCATTGACGAGGTTGCCGTTATGGGCCAGTGCCAGGCTGCCAGTTTGCGAATGGAACAAGAGCGGCTGGACATTTTCATAGCCTCCGCCGCCTGCCGTCGCATATCGGACGTGGCCAATCGCAGCATTTCCATGTAATTCCTTGATGGTATCCGCTGTAAAAATTTCCGTAACCAATCCTTCGCCCTTTTTTCCTTTAAGGGTATTTCCGTCAGAAACCACAATGCCGGTGCCTTCCTGACCGCGGTGCTGCAAGCTATGAAGCCCATAATAAGTCAGCTGGGAAGCATCCGGGTGCCCCCAAACGCCAAAAATGCCGCACTCCTCATTTAATCCCTTGATTTCAGCAAGCATGGGATCGCTCCTCTCCAAGCGGCCTTTAGTTCTGCAACCGGCGCCGCAACGACCGTTTGCCCCTCATTCGTAACGGTTAATACTCCAGAATCGTTCACTTCACCAATCCATTGGGCTTCTACTAAACGTTCAAACTCTGCTTGATCTTCTTTTTTCACGGTTAATAGAAAACGAGTTTGGGTTTCACTAAATAAAGCTGTGACATGATTTCCTGTAATGCTGACATCCGCTCCAAGTGCTTCACTGCCAAATAGACTTTCTGCTAAGGCTACTCCCAAACCGCCCTCGGACAGGTCATGAGCAGACTGAACCACTCCCGCACGAATCGCAGCAAGAACTTGTTGTTGTCTTTCTTTTTCCGTATCGATATCTAATTCTGGCGCTTTACCAAAAATCCGGCCGTAAGTCAGCTTTTGCAGCTCGCTGCCGCCGAACTCGGCTTTGGTCTCCCCGACAAGGTAAATCAAATCGCCGCTGGTTTTAAAATGTTGAGTCGTAATATGGTCTAAGTCTGTCACTAAACCAACCATGCCGATAACCGGAGTTGGATAAATCGCTGTACCGCTAGTTTCATTATAAAGCGAGACGTTGCCGCCGATGACTGGGGTTTCAAGCACTCGGCAGGCTTCACTGATGCCGTCCGCCGCTTTTTCAATTTGCCAGAATACTTCTGGCTTTTCTGGATTTCCGAAGTTTAGGTTATCCGTAATCGCTAACGGCTCGGCACCGGAACAGACAATATTGCGGGCTGCTTCAGCGACGGCAATTTTCCCACCAGTTACTGGATCAAGGTAAACAAATCGAGAATTACAATCTGTCGTCATAGCTAATGCCTTGCGAGTTCCTCTAATTCTAGTAACTGCAGCGTCCGAACCAGGCGCGACAACGGTATTGGTACGCACCATGTAATCGTATTGCTCGTAAACCCATTCCTTGCTGGCAATCGTCGGCTGGCACAACAACTGTAATAATGTATCTTTCACGTCATCCACTTGTGGGACCTCATTGTCCATTTCTTGGAATTCAGCGAAATAGGCTGGTTCCTTCGATGGTTTATGGTAAACTGGTGCATCTTCAGCTAATGCATCGACTGGAATGTCGGCCACCACTTCGCCTTTATGGAACAGGCGGAACTGTTTATCATCGGTTACCTGCCCGATGGCGACGGCATCTAGGTCATATTTTTTAAAAAGATCTTTGATTTCCTGCTCCCGTCCCTTTTTTACGACAATGAGCATCCGTTCCTGTGATTCAGACAGCATCATTTCATAAGCGGTCATACCGGTTTCCCGCTGTGGAACAAGGTCCAGATTCATCTCAATGCCCATTCCAGCTTTGCTGGCCATCTCCGAAGACGAACTGGCGAGTCCAGCTGCACCCATGTCCTGAATTCCGACAAGGGCATCTGATTGGATTAGCTCAAGGCAGGCTTCTAAAAGCAACTTTTCCATGAAGGGATCGCCGACTTGGACCGCAGGGCGTTTTTCATCGGAATCCTCTGTTAATTCCTCTGAGGCAAAGGTTGCCCCGTGAATTCCGTCTCGGCCTGTCTTTGCACCAACGTACATTACGGTATTGCCAAGGCCGTGTGCCTGACCTTTTTTAATATCTTTATGATCGATTAAACCGACACACATTGCATTAACGAGCGGGTTTCCTTCGTACGATGGGTCGAACTGAACCTCACCTCCCACGGTTGGAATCCCGATACAGTTACCGTAACCAGCGATTCCTGCAACCACTTCTTTAAATAAATAACGAGTTCTTGCTTTATTGAGTTCGCCGAAGCGAAGCGAGTTTAACATCGCGATTGGACGAGCCCCCATCGAGAACACATCGCGGATAATGCCGCCGACACCCGTTGCCGCTCCTTGGTACGGTTCAATCGCCGATGGGTGGTTGTGGCTTTCAATTTTAAACACAACGGCCTGGCCGTCACCGATATCGACAATCCCTGCGCCCTCTCCAGGACCCTGAAGGACTCTTTGCCCTGCGGTGGGGAATCTTTTTAACACAGGCTTGGAGGTTTTATAACTGCAGTGCTCCGACCACATGACCGAAAACAAACCGGTTTCAGTGTAATTCGGTGTTCTGCCGAGAATTTTTTCGACCATCGCAAACTCTTCATCGGACAAACCCATTTGCTGATATATTTTCTCTTGTTTAATTTGTTCCGGATTTGGTTCAAGCGTTGACAACATGTGCTTCCCTCCAAGATTTTACGATTGATTGAAACAGTTTCAGCCCGTCGGCACTGCCTAACAGCCCATCAACGGCCCGCTCAGGGTGCGGCATCATGCCAAGGACATTGCCCTTTTCATTGGTGATGCCGGCAATATCAGCAAGGCTTCCGTTCGGGTTTTGCTGATAGGTAAACACGATTTGATTATTGGCCCTCAGCTTTTCGAGCATCTCTTCGTCACAATAGTAATTGCCTTCGCCGTGGGCCACTGGGATCGTGATGGATTCGCCTGGCTGGTACTCTGCCGTAAACATGGTTTGATTGTTTTCGACTATTAACTCGACTGGTTTGCAGATAAACGATAGACTTTCGTTCCGTCTCATCGCGCCCGGAAGCAATCCTGCTTCGAGGAGTATTTGAAATCCGTTGCACACGCCAAGCACCGGCTTGCCGGCTTCCGCCGCTTTGACGACTTCCTTCATGACTTTGCTGAAGCGGGCAATCGCACCGGTACGTAAGTAATCTCCGTACGAAAAACCACCCGGCAGGAGGATTCCATCGAACCCTTCTAAGCTTTCGGTATCGTGCCAAACGTACTCCACTTCTTCGCCGAGTTCATCTTTGATGCTATGGTACATGTCGACATCACAGTTGGATCCAGGAAAGACGATGACCGCAAATTTCACTGTGCGACACACTCCTCTACCTCATAGCGGTAATCTTCGATAACCGGATTGGCTAATAGTTTGGTACAAATTTCGTTGATAACCTCATCCAGGTCACGCTCTGATTTTTCAATCGTGAGTTCCATATATTTGCCGATACGGACATCGGTTACTTCCTGATAGTTTAATGAGTTGAGAGATTGTGTAACAGCCTTTCCCTGCGGATCTAGAACACTTTCTCTTAATGTGACATACACCTTTACTTTAAACATGCTGATGCCCTCCAAGTCTTTTTAGAATATTTTCATAGGCGTCAGTTAAGCTGCCTAAATCGCGGCGGAATACATCTTTATCCAGCTTTTCATTGGTCTCTTTGTCCCATAGGCGGCAGGTATCAGGAGAAATTTCGTCAGCCAATAAAATTTGTCCCTGTGCGTCCTTGCCAAACTCAAGTTTGAAATCGATCAGGTTAATGCCTAATCCTGCAAAAAAGCTCGATAAAATTGCATCAACTTCTAACGCCTTTTCTTTTAAAATAGCAATCCCTTCGGTTGTGGCCGCTTTTAGTTCGAGGATGTGGTCAACGGTTACCAGCGGGTCGCCGAGGGCATCATCTTTTAAATAGAATTCTACGATTGGCTGTGACAGCGGTCGTCCTTCTTCGATTCCCAACCTTTTTGAAAAACTGCCAGCGGCTACATTGCGGACAACAACTTCCAGCGGAATGATGGTAACGCGTTTTACCAGCTGCTCTGTTTCGGAGATGCGCTTGATAAAGTGCGAGTCGATTCCTTTCTCTTTTAACACGGAAAATAGCAAACTAGTAATCTCGTTGTTGAGTCGGCCTTTGCCTGTGATTTCCGCCTTTTTTTCTCCGTTAAAAGCGGTGGCGGAATCTTTGTACTGCACCAAGACCACTTGTTCTTCGTCTGTAGCATAAATGCGTTTGGCTTTTCCTTCATATAACAGTTGACTCATTTGGATTTCACTCCTAATTAGCAATATTGGGAATCTTCAGTCTGGAAAAATGTAGGCAGATACTGTTTTGTTGCCCAGCAGAATATTTTCTTGTTTTGGGTATGTCAGGCCCTTCTACGTTACCCTGAACTGGCTTGTTCTTTGATTTGGGTTACGTAGAACCTTCCTACGTGACCGTAGGATCTCTTTTTCTTTGATTTGGGTCACGTAGAACCTTCCTACGTGACCGTGGACTCTCTTTTTCTTTATTTTGGGTCACGTAGAACCTTCCTACGTGACCGTGGACTCTCTTTTTCTTTATTTTGGGTCACGTAGAACCTTCCTACGTGACCGTGGACTCTCTTTTTCTTTAT
>NZ_HG942029.1 GCF_000612665.1 Neobacillus dielmonensis | reverse complement strand
GTTTGTTTAGTTTTCAAAGAGCAATTTTCGTGAGTGCTTTTCAAAAGCGACTCTACTAATATAGCACATCATCAATTTCAATGTCAACAACTTTTTTATCATTTTCAAGTTGTTAACTGCTCATCAACGACTGCTTATGTATAATATCACCGTCTCCAATTGAAGTCAATGTAAATATTAATAAAACAATTTTCCAAAAACTTATTTCGAAAAGCCGGCCCTTTTCAATCGGGCCGGTTTCATTTAGTTTGTAATGTTAATAATGTCTTCTTGTCCTTGATCAACAAGTCCTCGTTTTTTGATAACAACTTTTTCGCCTTCCGCTAAATTAGTGAAGACAATTGGTGTAATGGTTGATTTCGCATGGTCTTTAATGTAATCGATATTAAATTCTAATAACGGTTGACCTTTTTTAACTGTATCATTTTCAGACACTAAAACTTCAAAGCCTTGGCCCTGCAGGTTGACCGTATCAAGCCCCACGTGAATTAAAATCTCACGGCCTCTGTCAGAAAGAATACCGATTGCGTGCTTGGTATGGAACATATTGATAATTTTGCCGTCAACTGGTGAAGCTACCAAACCCTCTGATGGAACAATCGCAAAGCCATCACCCATCATTCTGTTAGCAAAGACTTGGTCTGGCACTTCAGTAATCTCTTTTATTTCTCCTTTAATTGGGGCCACAATTGTATTGCTGGCATCAGCTTGCGGTATTTTCTGACTAGCATCTTCTTCCTTCTGTTCTGGATCCTCCATGTTCCTTGGTCTTTTGCCGCTCATGATGTCTTCCATCTGTCCCTTAATAATTTCAGAACGTGGCCCAAAGATTGCCTGAATATTGTTGCCCACTTCTAACATGCCTGCTGCTCCGAGCTTTCTCAATTTACCTTTATTTACGTCGTTGATATCATGTACCGAAACCCGAAGACGCGTGATACATGCATCAAGAAAAGCGATATTCCGTTGTCCACCCATTGCATCAAGAATTTGATAAGGAAGCTCTCCGGCTTGTCCTTTCAGAGCCTCCTCTACAAATTCATCCTCTTCCTCTTCTCTACCTGGAGTCTTAATGTTGAACGTGCTAATAATGAACCGGAATATTATGTAGTAAATGACTCCAAAAACAATCCCTAAAAGAATGGCAATCCACCAGAGCTCTTTTCCAGGAAGGATGCCAAATAAGAGATAATCAATGGCACCGCCGGAGAATGTGTAACCCAAATGGACCTTGAACATGGCCATCAATACAAACGCTAAACCATCTAGAACTGCGTGAATAAAGAATAATAACGGCGATACAAATAAGAATGAGAATTCCAGTGGTTCTGTAATACCTGTTAGGAACGAAGTCAACGCAGCAGACCCCAATAACCCTGCCACCATCTTTTTCTTTTCTGGTTTTGCTGTATGATACATAGCTAAAGCAGCAGCTGGCAAACCAAACATCATAATCGGGAATTCCCCCTGCATAAAGTATCCAGCAGTAAGTTTTACATTATCTTTTAATTGAGCAAAGAAAATCGTCATGTCACCGTGAACAATATTACCTGCAGTTGTCTTATAGGAACCAAACTCATACCAGAATGGAGCATACCAAATGTGGTGCAAACCAAACGGAATAAGCAGCCTTTTAATAAAGCCAAACATGAATACGGAAAAGTAGGTCCCGCTTCCAAGCATCCAGTTAGAAGCAACATTCATGCCGTATTGAATCGGCGGCCATATCAGCAATAGCAAAAGACCCGCTAACAGCGAAAAAACAGCTGTTACAATCGGGACAAACCGTTTGCCTGCAAAGAATCCTAGGAAGGAAGGCATCTCGATATTATGGTATCGATTGTAGGAAAAAGCCGCAATCAATCCGACGATAATACCTCCGAATACACCTGTTTGCAGGGTAGGGATTCCTAACACATTTGCAAAGGATGGATCGTTAGCAACCATCTTTGCCGTGACACCAGCCCAAGTGCTCATTACCTGGTTTAATACCAAATAACCAACAATAGCCGCAAGTGCAGCCGCACCGTCTCCCGCTAAACCTAAGGCAACACCCGCTGCAAAGATCAGTGCTAAGTTGCCAAAAATGATGGAGCCTGCATTCTCCATGACACTAGCCACCAATTGGATCCAATGTGCATGAAGAAACGGTAAATAATCTAGCGTTGTCGGCTGCTGCAATGCATTGCCGATCCCCAGCAGCAAACCAGCTGCCGGCAACAGGGCAACCGGAAGCATGAGTGCTTTACCGACTTTTTGCAAGACACCAAAAGCGTTCTTAAACATGTAAATAATACCTCCCAAGATAAAGCAAGAGCCCATGAAGCGATTACAATTCCAACAACAAAAAAGCATGAATAAAAAGTCCAATGATGATAGCAATGGGTATAGTTTTTACCTACTGCTCCCCATTCATCAAAACTTATTACTCATGCCTGATCGAATCAGTAACACGTAAACATGCTGCTATTTAAATTTATTTTGCAGGCGCTGCAAATGCATCGTTAAATACACAGCTTCTGCATCAAATACTTTCATCTTTAAAGTGTGCTGCATTACTTTAATAAGCTTCCATGCGAGATTATAACATACAGGATACTCCTCTTTAAGAAGGGCAGCAATTTTTTCAGGTTCCTCCACTCTTTCACCCTTCACGACACGCCCAATGGCAAAGCGAAGATGGCGGACGAGCCTCATGTATCCTACACTGTCTCTATCAATCTCCAGCCCGAATTGTTCCTCTACCAGTTCCACTAGCTTAGTTACGAGCTGGGAGTGTTGATTAACTTCCGACAGATTTTTGTTCGTCATGGCACTATGGATATGAATCGCAATAAACCCAATCTCACCTACAGGAAGAAGGATTCCGGTCCTATCTTTTATAAGCTGAACCACCTCTGATGCGATTTCGTATTCAAATCGATAGAGCGCTTTCGTCTCAGCTAAAATGGGGTTTCTTAGTTCAATCCCCTGAGTGACACGAGATAGAGCAAACATCAAGTGATCTGTCAGGGCAACAATGATATGTTCATCTAATTGAGCGTTTGTTCTCTGCTTGATTAGCTCAAGTGCTGAAATAATGGCCTCATGATGCTGATTATTTATAAATGGAAGTAATTGAATATAGTTTGCTTGTTCTTTTTCATTTCTCAAGACAAACAGCTTTTCCCCGGCATCCGCGTTGATAAGATCGCCACGTTTGCGATTAAAGCCTATTCCTTTACCAATCAAAACGACTTCTTGATAGGATGGGTGTTCAGCTATGAGTACATTGTTATTTAATACCTTATCAATCCGCAATTCCGCCATAGTTTTTCCTCTTTTCCTTGTTCATCCATTAACATGGTAAAAGAGGCAGCTAGGAAAAGTCAACGACAATGTTCGATAAGCACCTGTAAAATTGCTGGAAACTCCTTGAAGCGGAGCCCTGAATCCTTTTCTATAAAACAAGATAGTGCAAGTTTCTTTTTTCCGAGGTTTCTATAATGAAGAATAAAAAAAGCTGCAGGTTCTATCCCCACAGCTCACGTCAAACAATTTTTATTTTAAGAATATGAAGTAAAGTACAAAGATGATAAAGAATAAGTACATAATCGGATTAATTTCTTTCGCACGACCTTTTACGATCATCGTGATTGGGTAGAAGATAAAGCCGATTGCGATACCAGTTGCAATACTATAAGAAAGCGGCATCGTAATAATCGTTAAGAACGATGGCACAGCAATTTCAAATTTGGTCCAATCAATTTTTCCTAGTGATGAAACCATCAGTACTCCGACAATAATTAAAGCTGGTGCTGTCACAGGTGCAGTAACAACAGACAATAATGGGAAGAAAAAGATCGATAAGATAAAGCATGCTGCTGTTACAAGTGCAGCAAAACCAGTTCTTGCCCCCGCGGCAACCCCTGCCGTTGATTCCACAAAAGACGTCGTTGTAGAGGTTCCAAGAATGGCCCCAACGCTTGAAGCAACCGAGTCGGAAATTAACGCTCTTCCGGCACGAGGAAGTTTGTTATCCTTCATAATCCCAGCCTGTCCCGCTACAGCAACAAGTGTCCCTGCATTATCAAAGAAATCGACAAACAAGAAGGTTAAAATAACTCCCAACATAGCAGTTGTGTAGAACGAACTGTCACCAAAGGAAGAGAAAGCTGCACCAAAGGTTGGTTCTAAACTAGGAACTTTCCCCACGATTTGGTGTGGGACATCAATTAAACCAAAAATCATTCCGACAATAACAGTGATCACCATTCCATAAAAAACAGCTCCGTTGATTTTCCTCGTCATCATAATCACTGTCACGAAAATTCCAAAAATAGCTAGTAATACATTTCCATCTGTTAGGTCACCCAACCCAACAAGGGTGGCATCATTATTGACAATGATTTTCGCATTTTGCAAGCCAACAAACGTGATAAACAAACCAATTCCGGCACTTACCGCATACTTTAATTCCTGTGGAATCGCATTTATTAATTTCTCACGAAGACCAGTTAACGTCAGTAAGAAGAAGAAAATACCCGAAATAAGAACCGCTCCAAGTGCATGCTGCCATGGAATTCCACTGCCCAATACAACCGAATAAGCGAAGAACGCATTTAAGCCCATCCCCGGTGCGAGTGCCAACGGATATTTTCCGATCAGGCCCATGATAATCGAACCGATTGCAGATGCCAGGGCTGTCGCAACAAAAACCGCGCCATAGTCCATTCTTAATGCATCTGGAAGATCCTTTATGGAAGCGAGTGACAATGTTAACGGGTTGACTACTAAAATATAAGCCATTGCTAAAAATGTAGTGAATCCGCCAATAAATTCCCGACGATAATTGGTACCGTACTTCTCAAACTCAAAGTACTTTTGCATGATTCTTTCCCCCTAATTTTCTTTTTTAAAATAAAAAAACGTTCTGGCTTTTTTCTACCAGAACGTTGACTAGGGTAATGTGCAACAAAGGCATCTCTGCCTTTTTTATCAACACTTACCTCGTAGTCAAGCCGTTTACGGTGGCTTGGTAGAAACTTTTGGGCCATATTCCCAATATTATACGACGTAATTCGACAACTTATTAAATACTCTATTATAATATCAAGGAAGGTATTATTCGTCAATATAAAACACGAACATTTTTTAAAATAAATTCATCATTGTTCGTGCAATCTGATTGTAACTGCCGAAGATTCGTATTATTCAACAATAAAGGCAGGTCTTGTCCCTTGGTTGGAGAATACATAGGGGAGAACAACATTTTAGGAGGTAATGCAGATGAAAGCTCTAGTCCATTATGGTAAGACAGGACTTGAGGGATTACGGTTAAAAGAAATACAGTCCGTTTTGCTTAAAGACAATGAAGTAAGAATAAAGGTTAAAGTCGCAGGTCTAAATCATAGGGATCTTTTTACCTTACAACAGCACGATCCAAACGGAGAACCGCTCATTATCGGTTCTGACGCTGCTGGAGTGATAACGGAAGTCGGCAGTAAGGTAACGAAATTCAAGGTGAATGATGAAGTCATGATCTATCCAGCAGTTGGCTGGGATCGAAAGTCGGATGCCCCTGATGATGATTTTAAAATTCTCGGCAATCCAATCAATGGCACCTTTGCTGAAGAAGTGATCGCAGCTGAAACGCATATTGCCCTTAAACCCAAGTCCTATTCATGGGAGGAAGCGGGAGTACTGTCATTAGCAGCATTGACGGCATATCGCGCGTTATTTTCACGCGGCGAGGTAAAAAAGGGGGACAAAGTGTTGATTCCCGGTATTGGCGGTGGTGCGGCCAGCTTCTTATTGCAATTCGCCAAAGCTGCTGGGGCGCATGTTACGGTAACCTCGCGTTCAAAGGAAAAATTGGCAGCTGCCCTTGAACTGGGTGCAGACCAGGGATTGGTAACAGATGAAGACTGGAGCACTGCCCTAAACGGTGATAAGTTCGACATAGTCATTGAATCAGTTGGGGCTGCTACCTTCCAGAAATCATTGGATAGCCTGCGAAAAGGCGGCACAATGGTTATGTTTGGATCTTCAACCGGTGATGTTGTTGATTTTAACCTCAGAGGCTTTTTCTACGGCCAATTCAACTTAAAAGGCACCACGATGGGCAGCTTTGAAGAATATCAGGAGATGCTGCAATTCGTGGAGGCACATCAGATTCATCCAATCGTGGACAAAGTGTTTGATGTTGAAGGGTTTGAAGAGGCATTCCGGTATTTGGAGAACGCGAAGCAACAAGGAAAGATTGGAATAAGATTCGCAGATTAAAGACAAAGAGGAGCTTCCCATAAGTCCCTAAAATAAAGAAGGTGGAGTCTTTTTTCTCCGTCTTCTTATATTTCTGAAATGTTGCTGTGGTAACTTTCATTACAAGAAAAGAAAAGATGATTTTTGTGATTTTTTAAAAATTTTGGCTATTTGGAGCCCTGTTGATTGGAGCGGAAGCGCGAAGACTCCTGCGGGATGCAGAGGTCTCGGGAGACCCCGCAGGCGCAAGCGCCGAGGAGGCTCCCGGAACCTCCCCGCGGAAAGCGAAGCAACCGGAGCGCAAATCAACAGGCCCAATCGAACCAGCCAAAAATTTAAAAAAGGGGACTATCCAAAGTCAGTTACCTGACTTTTTGGACAGCCCCTTTTTGCCGTATTTGGGAAGTGTCTACTACAGCTCAAAAAGATCGGGGTGCTCCGCCTTTTTTATTCCCATTCAATGGTTGCTGGCGGCTTACTGGTGATATCGTACACAACCCGGTTTACATGAGGCACTTCATTAACAATCCGCGTTGAAATGACTTCAAGGACTTCCCACGGAATGCGCGCCCAGTCGGATGTCATACCATCAATCGAAGTAACGGCACGGATGCCGATTGTATAGTCATACGTCCTAGCATCACCCATAACACCTACACTGCGGATATTCGGCAGAACGGTAAAATATTGCCAGATATCGCGCTCAAGACCCGCATTTTTGATTTCTTCACGGAGAATCCAATCGGATTCACGGACGATTTCCAGTTTATCTTCGGAAATTTCCCCAAGGACGCGAATTCCGAGACCTGGTCCAGGAAAAGGCTGACGCCAAACAATTTCATCCGGTATCCCTAGTTCAGTGCCAAGCGCACGGACCTCATCCTTGAACAGAGTGTTCAATGGTTCAATCAATTTAAACTGCATATCCTCTGGCAGTCCGCCCACATTGTGATGGGACTTAATGGTTTGCGCCGTTGCCGTACCACTTTCAATCACGTCTGTATAAAGCGTTCCCTGCGCCAAAAACTCGATACCCTCAAGCTTAGTCGCTTCATCGTCAAACACATAAATAAATTCGTTGCCGATAATTTTCCGCTTCTGCTCTGGATCGGAGACGCCATTTAATTTATTCAGGAACCGGTCTTTTGCATCCACTTTGATGACATTCATATGGAACCCTTCGGAGAATGTCTTCATGACACTGTCTGCCTCATATTTTCGCAGCAAACCATGATCAACGAAAATACAGGTCAGCTGATCCCCGATGGCTTTATGGATTAGCACCGCCACCACTGAGGAGTCTACCCCGCCGCTTAACGCACAAAGGACTTTTTTATCGCCAACCATTTCACGGATTTTAGCGATTTCCATTTCGATGAAGCTTTCCATCGACCAGCTGCCGCTGCAATCACAGACACGGAATACAAAATTCTTCAGGAGTTCATTCCCGTAAACCGAATGGCGCACTTCCGGATGGAATTGCACCGCATACAGGTTCTGCACTTTATTGCTCATTGCCGCAATCGGGCAGGATGGGCTGGTTGCATCAACTGTAAAGCCATTTGGTACCTCCACGACTAAATCGCCGTGACTCATCCATACAACCTGTTCGTTTGGTAGACCATCGAACAGAACCGATTCGCGTTCACTGTTCATTGTGGCTTTGCCATATTCACGCTGCTTCGCTGGTTCTACTTTTCCGCCATAGTGAACAGTCATTAACTGCATGCCATAGCAAATACCGAGAATCGGCAAACCTAATTCAAAAATGGCTTCATCACAGCGGAATGAATTTTCATCATACACGCTGTTAGGTCCCCCGGAAAAAATGATTCCCTTTGGATTCATCCGGCGAATTTCCTCCGCTGTAATCGTGTGCGGATGCAGCTCACTATACACACCAAACTCACGAATTCGGCGTGTAATCAGCTGATTATATTGACTTCCAAAGTCTAAAACAACAATCATATCCTGCTTTCCCGTCAAAACGGCCACCTCTTTAAAAAGTTATTTTATTCTTTTGACTGTGTTAAAGGTCACTGTTGATTTTTATAAACTAGTTGATTGGAGCGGAAGGCGCGAGGACTCCTGCGGGAGTACGGGACAGGGGAGCCTCCTCGTACCGCCCGCGGAAAGCGAAGCGCCTGGAGCAGAAATCAACTGCCAAGTATAACACAGCCTATTTTTTACTAAATACAAACAAAAAAAACTAGAAATCTCCCCCCCTGCAATCCGGAAGGCAGAATTCTAGTTTTCTTGCATAATCACTATATAAAAAACCCTGCCTTCATAGTCAGGCCATTTACGGCAGCCTGGTAGAGACTCTCGAACCCTATTATCGAGGATATATGAAGATGAGGAAAGCTAAAGCGCTCGTATAGAACTAGTCGCTTCAGCCAGCCCGTTATCCTTATCAAATTACCTCATATTTTATCAATAGGGGGTTTTTTTGGTCAAGCAATTGTCTTTTTAATTAAATTTTCCCACAATTTCCGGACATCTTCCCAGCTGCCTTCAGGCAAATTTTGCTGGTACAAATATTGTTCATAGTAATGGGTAAACTTGGTCATCTCCCTGGTGGAATAGAAGGAATCCACGTAGTGGGCATAGTTTCGCAGCGTTTGACTTTCCTTGCGCTTTATTCCAAAGCGATCA
The DNA here is from genome assembly GCF_000612665.1 of Neobacillus dielmonensis. Classification (GTDB taxonomy): domain Bacteria; phylum Bacillota; class Bacilli; order Bacillales; family Cytobacillaceae; genus Neobacillus; species Neobacillus dielmonensis. Next base: position 92,286 of record NZ_HG942029.1, on the reverse strand, counting down.
AGCTGGCTGAGCAAGCTCATATACGCTGCACCAATGGTTTCATCCTTTTTCTTAAAGCGATACCTGAACATTAATACGTAAGGGAACCATTTGCCGCGTATCCGATAAAGCATGGCGGCCAATATGATGAGTAAAATAACAACCAACGCTGCATTCATCCAGTTATTGGTTAAAAACGTTTGGACATTAGTCCATACTGTGTTCCAATCGAATGAGGATTCCTGCTGCTTGCCTTTCGTGTCTTCCTCTTGCTGCTGATTCGGCTTTTTAACCTGAGGCGCGATTGGCGTCTCGGCACTTGAAGATGATTGACCAGTGGAATAATCAATACTAATTCCATTAGAAAAACCTTTCGTCGGTTCAAATTGTACCCAGCCTTGGCCCGGCAAATAAACCTCCACCCATGAGTGGGCGTTGTTATTCGAAACCTGGTAGAGCTGCATGGAGGTTTCTCCCTGGCTGTAGGCAATAAAGTCCCCGCCTGTAAACCCTTTTACCCAGCGGGTTGGAATCCCAATCGTGCGCAGCATAACCGCCATGGACGAGGAGAAATTATCACAGTAGCCCGTTTTGGTTTCAAACAAAAATTGGTCGACGTAGTCCGTGTTCCCTTTTGGCAAAGCAACATTTTTCTGGTCATAAATATACTCAGATTTACCAAAATACTCTTCTACGGCTTTTGCTTTATCAAACCAATTTGTCTTCCCGGCGGTGATTTCTTCTGTCAGCTGTTTAATTCGCTGAGGCAATTCCTCTGGCAGCTGTGTATACCGCTCATAAAATTCTTCACCCATGTCAGACGATTGATAGACTGTTGTTTTTCTTAGATTGTCCGCCTTATATTTTGGAACCTTAAATTGAACAGAATAGCTGGTGATTTTCTTTTCTCTGGATGTAATTTTCTCCTTGGTTGTATCAATATTAAAAACTGTTCCTCCCGATGGCTCTATCTTCTCAAACTTTTCGATACCAAGAGGATATACCATAAAGTCAGTCGCAAAAAAGCTGGGATTGAAGGTAACATGGGCTGTTTCTTCGGCCGTTTCCACGGTATTCGGAATGGAGTAAACAGGAACGAGGTCAGTTTCCCAAAATGTAATCGGCGTTGACCCTGGAGGAACCCAGCCTTTTCCGGTATAGACATCCTTGGTTTCTACTTTCCAATACGTTTTCCCATACCCTTCATACTGAAATACCGGACTGTCATCTCCGATGAACGGACCGCCTAATCGTTCATCATTTGTGCCATACCCAATCCGGCTAATTCCACTATTGGGACCATCCTCACCGCCTTTATTGGCTGCTGTTTTTAAGTAAGGAACTGGGTCTGGCCATATGGGTGCCGCTTTAGGTGCAGCTATTCCGATTAGAACACTTAGGGCAATCATCGCAGTAAGCGGGATCATCCATTTTTTTAGAAAAGAGGAATTGGGACTGATCTTTTCGTCATGAATAATGCGAAAATAAGTCAAGGTCCCCATAACGGCAAATCCGGCAATAATGGTACGAATGATGGCTGCACCGGCATTATAAACAGTAAATGTATCTAAAACGGTAATATAAATCAAAGTCATAAAGAAAAACAAAAAGATCCGCTGTCGTCTTAGCAGCCAATAGTGCACTAAATACACCATCAGCCATAGGAGAATAAATAGCAATAACGTACGAAACTCATTGGATAATCTTGTCCAATCCCTTGAACCAATTAATATCAGATTGTTGACGATATCCCCCATAAACGAACCTAGCCAAGATAACTGAAAAAACGGCTCTTGATAATGAAACCGATTAATTGAAAACAAGATAAACACTATCTGAATGATAGCCTGCCAAAACCATTTGACATGAAGAAATGATAAGGCAAACGCGATCAGCAGGAAAATGATAAACGCACCGACATGACTGGTGTTTGTCAGCTGCTCAATCGGCCGCAGCCATTCCCATAGCAGCAGAAATCCAAGACCATACAACAGCAAGGCAGGAAAACTCCGTCTAATCAACGTACATTCACCTCCGAAAAGGCCGCAGGAAAGCTGCCTTCGTGAACGATAATCACGCGTACACCGCGGGACTTGGCTGTACTAATCAAAGATCGTTCTTCAGCGGCGGCGGCCTCTTTTTGCCCCTTCACCAGAAAAATCGTCATCCTTCCCTTTCTCTGGCCAAGAAAGCTGGCTTTTTCAATTAAGGTTTTGGTCAATTGACCCGTGACCAGCATAAACGAAACAGTTTGCTGGACGAACAGACCGTCTGTTTCAATTACTCTATCGAGCGAAGTGGAGCTTTTTGCTTCGATTTTGGCAAGATGATAAAACAGCTGGTGCAGCTGCTGTTCACCGCCACGGATTGGAAACGACACCCGCTCTTTGCTGACAGTCAACAAACCGGATTGGGCCCCCTTTTTCAACACTGCCCGCAGCAGGGAGGCCGTAAAGGCGACAATCTTTTCAAAGTTTTTATCCGGAACACAATCCATGACCACAAACACATCATGGGATTGCCTCTGCTCAAATTCTTTTGTCATAATTTCATTTCGTTTGGCTGTCGCTTTCCAGTTGATCCACGAATAGCGATCGCCTGGCTGATAGTCCCTGACACCAACTGCCATGGTGGTATCGCGCTGGACTCGCTCTCGGGATGCTGTCAATCCTTGATCATACTGGTTCTCCAGCGGCCGATAAATCATCTCGGTAAACGCTGGATAGACCACAATAGCATCTTTGGCCGGATAAATTTTTTCCTTTTCAAATAACCCAAGCGGATCGCCGACCTTTAGTGTCAACGAGTCAAATAAGTGCTCACCGCGCGGCAGTTCTTCAATTTGGTATTCAAATGAGATTTCTTTTTTAAACCCAGGGAAAATCAGTGCTTTAGCCCTCTTGTCGTGCTGTGCATATTTTAACGAATCCTGGATGTTATCTTCCATGACGAGATAAAATAACGGGAACGCTCTTCTTCGTTTGATCACAACTGATACCTTCAATGACTCACCGGCATTATAATCTGTTTTGGGCAGCTCCCGGATTACTTCGAAATCCTTTAAGGAATACATCGTCAAAGCGAGACAATAGATGGCGAAAGGCAGGAAACTGTAAAATAAAAACCAGCTGACAAATCCCCCTTGGAACATGGCATAGGAAAAACTAAGGAGAATCAGTGCAAATAATAAGATGAATCGCCACGCCTTTTTAATCAAATTTCTCATTGTATCCATTTATTTCACTAACCTTCGAACTGGTACAGGCACTCTGGCGACCACCCGGTTGACGACTTCTTCTGCTGAGATGCCTTCGAACTTGGCCTCCGATTTTAAAATAATCCGGTGGGATAAGACAAATGGCGCCAAATATTGGACGTCATCCGGAAGGACATAATTCCTTCCAAACACGTATGCGTATGCTTGAGCTGCCTTCATTAAGGCAATCGATCCCCTTGGACTCGCCCCGAGGTAAACACTGCCATATCCCCGCGTCCGATGGACAATATCCACGATATATCGCTTAATAGTTTCATCGACATAGACGTCTTTCACTTCTTTTTGTAGTTCCTGTAGACCTTCGAGGTCAACCACTGGCTGCAAATCTTCAATTGGCGGAACCTTTTGGGCGCGGTTTAACACTTCAATTTCTTCATCCATATCCGGGTAGCCCATTTTCATTTTTAATAAAAACCGGTCGAGTTGGGCTTCAGGCAGCGGATATGTACCCTCATATTCAATCGGGTTTTGGGTAGCCATAACAAAAAATGGCTGATTTAATTTATGGGTAACCCCGTCAATCGTAACACTGGCTTCCTCCATCCCTTCTAACAACGCGGACTGGGTCTTTGGCGAAGTCCGGTTGATTTCGTCGGCGAGAATAATATTTCCCATTAGCGGACCAGGACGGAATTGGAATTCCATCTCTTTTGGATTGTAAATGGATACCCCGGTGACATCTGAAGGAAGCAGGTCTGGAGTAAACTGGATTCTTCGGAATTTTGCATTCACGGATTTCGCCATTGCCCGTACCATCATGGTTTTCCCGACACCTGGCACGTCTTCTAATAACACGTGTCCTCCTGCGAGCAGGGCAGTCAGGCTTAATTCCGCGACATTTCTTTTACCAATCATTACTTTTTCAATATTAGCCAGTATTTTATCTATTGCGGGATTCATTTGTTCGGTTGCCAAGTTGACTCCTCCTCAATGTAAAACCAATATTAACCTACCTATCTATTCTATCATCGCAAAATAAATTCCTGTATTAAAGTCTCATATTATTCAAAAGATGGAAGAAATTCGACATGTATGGAAGGTATTTTCACAACAATTATGATCTATTATTTTTTCAGACTATTTATAGGAATATAATGGGAGTAACAGCATCGGACAATTAGGCTGATTATGATTAATCTTATTGAAAAAAACGGGCCTTAACCGGCTTTCAGCCATCGACCTATAAATTTTTTTAAAAAGATAAATCCTTTTCCATCCCATTCTCGTTTCCTATTCGGAGGTGATAGTATGACAGACTATGAGCTGATTACGGAAATTAAACAAGGCATTGTTTCCAGTCAGGAGGTCCTGGTGCGGCGCCATTATAAACTGGTGTACAGCTTTCTTTACCGGATGACGGGCGACAAAGAGCTGACCAAAGATTTGACCCAGGAAACCTTTATTAAACTGTTAAAAAACATTAGTAAATACCAGCCTTCTGCTGATTTTAAAAGCTGGCTGCTAACGCTCGCCAGTAACCATGCAAAAGATTATTTTAAAAGCCGAGCCCATAAAGACCGGTTGCATACATACGAGCTGACCAACCAAGATATCCGGAGTGAAAAAGGCGTGTCATCCATTTTTGAAAGAAATGAGCGGCGCAAGGAAATCAAACAGGCATTAGAACACCTTCCCAGCTACCAGCGCGAAGCCATTCTTTTAAAATACTTCAATGACATGAAAATTTCGGAGATTGCCGTGGTGACGAACAGCAGTGTGCCAACAGTGAAATCTCGATTAAAGCAAGGCTTAGAAAAGCTCAAAACTTATCTATACAGAGGTGAGCAGGATGAAAGAAATACAAATTGACCCAGAAATCAGTGAATTTCTCAATTCTTATACCATCGATTACCCCAATGAAGAGGAAATGGAAACATCGATTGAATACATTCTATCCCAGGTCCCACAGAAGAAAAAACGGTTCGCCAGTTTCAAAACCAGCGCCCAAACCATTATTGCCAACAGTTTGCGGGAGATGCTGATGTTCAACTGGACTTTTTGGGCATTAAACAGTGTATTCCTGTTTTTCGGCATTATGAGCTTAACCGTTTTTCAAACAGATCCCTATCTGACTCTGTTTGCTCTAGCCCCTATGCCGTTTATTGCTGGGATTTTTGAAATCCTTAAGAGCCAGCATGCAGGGCTAACTGAATTAGAAATGACGTTAAAATACAACGCGCATCAAATCGTTTCTTCCCGGCTGTTAGTTGTTGGCGTGTTTAATTTGTTCATCAATGCCGCTATAACGGCGCTCTGTTTGCAGGTAGATCCGGGGCTGATTTTTTCAAAACTGCTCCTCTCCTGGACAATTCCCTATGTACTGGTGTCCGGCATCGCCTTTTTGATCGCAATGAGCATGAAGAGCAACATGGTAAGCAGCGTCCTTTTAACAGTTTGGTTTGTGTTCTGCTATGTCATGATTCAAACACCTGTAACCCAAGAATTTCTGATGCAATTGAACGGCTTTAAGGCCGCTGCCTTTATAATGGCCGGAGTTATCATCTGGATAGTGCATATTGTAAAAATTAAAACCTTCAATATAAGGAGCCAAGGAATATGAAATTAACACTTGAAAATGTGACAAAAACATTTGGTGATAAACGTGCAGTTGACGGTGTAAGCACAGAACTAACAAACGGTGTTTATGGTTTTCTCGGGGCGAACGGTTCTGGAAAAACAACACTTATGCGGATGCTGGCTACGGTATCGACCCCCACATCCGGACGGATTACCTTAAACGGCAATGATATTTTCCAATTAGGGGACAGCTATCGTGATTTGCTGGGCTATCTCCCCCAACATATCGGTTATTATAAGCATTTTACGGTCGAGAAGTTCTTATTCTACATTGCCAGTTTAAAAGGAATGGATAAGCATGGCGCTAAGCAAAGAATCACCGAATTACTTGATCGTGTCAATCTTACTGAAAAAACAAAGGTGAAGATTGGTAAACTATCCGGCGGGATGAAGCAGCGGGTGGGTATTGCCCAAGCCTTGCTAAATGACCCGAAAATTCTTATTGTTGACGAGCCGACGGCAGGGCTCGACCCGAAGGAAAGGATCCGGTTCCGCAACCTGCTATCGGAAATCGCTCAGGACCGAATTGTCCTTTTGTCTACCCACATTGTCTCGGATATTGAATATATCGCAAAAGAAATACTCATTATGAAAAACGGCCGGTTAATTGAGAAAAACACCCCGCAAAAGCTGATGGAAGGAATTCAGCAGCAGGTGTGGAAGGTCCAAGTGAATGACCGAGAAGTGGCCTCCTATCAAAGCTCCTATAAAGTCGGCAATATGGTGCGCGGGTCTAACGGAGTAGAATTAAGAATCATTTCGGAGAGAAAACCAGCAGGAGATGCCGATCACACTCCGGTTAATCTGGAGGATTTATATCTTTATTATTTCGACAAGGAGGCGGGAGCATGATCAGGTGGGAGTTAATCAAGATTTTTAAACAAAAAAGCCTTTATTTTGCCGGCATCTTCATGTTTGGCTGGCTGACATTGGTTTCCTTGACCAACGTCTGGGATAATGACGTAACTAGAGATGTATACCGTGAGTGGCAAGGCCCGATTACTCAAGAGAAGATTGAAAGAGCAGATAAGCTGCGAGCAGAATTGGAGAACCAACATTCTGAAAATGGTTATGATGATAAGACTAGTGCCTTGGCCGGGGTCAGCAATGACATCACTCTCGCCCACACGATACAATTGCAAAACCAGCAGCTGGCTGCCGATTACACTCAATTATCCAAACAGGCCGAACAAAAAGGGGACCAGCTTGAAAAGAACAGAATGGATCTTGCGAAGGATATGTACAGCAATGTAAAAGTGGATAAAATCTCGTATTATGCCGCTCCACGGGAGGCAATCGACTTTGTCAATGTATTCGGATTGATTTTGACCGGCCTGTTCCTGATTATCGGGTTGTCAGGGATTTATTCCAACGAGCATGCAACGGGCGTTGAAAACTATATTTTGAGTACAAAGAACGGACGGCAGGTGACGATGAAAGCAAAACTGATCGCCTCATTTATTTTTACCATCATAGTTGTTGTGGTTTGGGAAGCCTACAATTTACTCATGAAAACAGCCCTTTATGGCACTGATGGCTGGGATTTGCCGATTCAATTCGCGTATAAATACCAGGCCTCTCCGTTCAGCCTTACGTTTTTCGAGTACCATCTCATCCAGCTTGGATTGCACCTGCTTGCTGCGCTTGCTTTTGCCGGAGTGATTGTGGTCATTTCTACTTTAGCCAAGTCTTCGGTCCTGTCTTTCTTCCTTTCAGGGCTGCTGTACGGGGTTCCGATTGTGGCACAAAGCATAATGAGTGTTGATATCCGCTGGGTGGATCGATTGTTAACCTTCACCTTGACCAATATTATGAAGGTTGAAGCATTGTATATGAATTTTATTACGGTGAATATATCGAATTATCCAATTTTGCTGCCATATGTAGGCGTTGTCGTATGCATGGTGACGCTTGTGATTGCGGTGTTCCTGTCGATGTCTCTAATAAAAAGAAAACAAATTGCCTAACTTGAACCGGGAATCCTTGATTCCCGGTTTTGTTTTTTAAATGAAGCAGGCCCACCTGGTTCATACTACAGTTGAGGTGAAGTTCATTGTTAAAAACTGAGGCTTTATTGGACCAGATTCGAAAATACGCTGTCCGTTTTTCACAGCCAGCCGAACTTACTCCCATAGTGGAGGCTGCCAGCAAAGCGAAGTATGTGCTGATGGGGGAAGCGAGCCATGGAACAAGCGAGTTTTATACCCTCCGCAGGGAAATGACCAAAAGGCTCATTCAAGAGCAGCATTTTTCGTTTATAGCCGTCGAAGGCGATTGGCCAGCCTGCTATGAAGTCAACCGCTATATCAAAGGTCAGTCCCCGGAATATTCAAATGCCAAAGAGGTATTGCAGTCATCCTTTAACCGTTGGCCAACCTGGATGTGGGCTAATGAGGAAATAGTGGATTTGATTGAATGGCTACGGGATTATAATCAAGGTCGGCCCGGAAAGAAGATCGGTTTTTATGGGCTCGATGTCTACAGCCTTTGGGAATCGATGGATGCCATTGTGGATTATTTAAAAAAAATCAATTCACCTGACTTGGAAAAGGCGATGACGGCGATTAGCTGTTTTGAACCGTTCCACCGCAAACCGGAAAGGTACGGGATATCGGCTGCTTTTTACGGAGAAGACTGCATGAGTGAGATTATGGATTTGCTAAAGACCATTAGGGAAAATAGAAGAATACATGAGCACGACCCAGAATCGGCACTAAACATGAACATCAACGCCCTTGTTGCTTCGAATGCGGAGTTTTATTATCATACGATGGTCACCAATGACAATGAATCCTGGAACATTCGGGATCGGCATATGGTAGAGGCGCTCGATACTATCGGAAATTTTTATGGCCCTGACGCAAAGGGGATTGTTTGGGAGCATAACACCCATATTGGCGATGCCCGGGCTACCGATATGGCAAAGGAAGGCATGGTCAATACGGGGCAATTAATTCGGGAGAAGTACGGCGTGGAGAATGTGTATGCGATTGGCATGGGGACGTATCAAGGTACGGTGATTGCCGCTGAAAATTGGGGCGTGCCGTATGAGGTGATGACGGTACCTGAAGGGGCGAATGGAAGCTGGGAACAAGCCCTTCATCGTGCAGGGGCATATGACCAATATTTGATGTTTACAAAAGAAAATAAGGATGCCTTTCGTGGGGAAATAGAACACCGGGCCATTGGAGTTGTTTACGATCCGGCCTACGAGCATTATGGCAATTATGTGCCTTCCCGTTTGTCAGAACGGTATGATGCTTTTATTCATGTCGACAGGACAAAGGCGCTGTCTCCTTTGTTGGAGGGGGAATTTGAGGAATAGGCTTTTGGATTTTAGCAGCAGCATAGCATAAATGCCCGATTTTCCTAAAATAAGCATCTATCGGTCACTTAGAGGACTGCTTAGTGACCGTTCTCTTGATTTTTTGCTCTCCGCGGGCATTTAGAGCCCCGCTTAATGACCGCTCCCTTCCTTTTTCGCCCTCCGCAGGCATTTAGAGCCCCGCTTAATGACCGCTCCCTTCCTTTTTCGCTCTCCTTGGGCATTTAGAGCCCCGCTTAATGACCGCTCCCTTCCTTTTTTGCCCTCCGCGGGCATTTAGAGCCCCGCTTAATGACCGCTCCCTTCCTTTTTCGCTCTCCTTGGGCATTTAGAGCCCGCTTAATGACCGCTCCCTTCCTTTTTCACTCTCCGCGGGCATTTAGAGCCTCACTTAATGACCGCTCCCTTCCTTTTTCGCTCTCTTCGGGCATTTAGAGCCCCGCTTAATGACCGCTCCCTTCCTTTTTTGCCCTCCGCGGGCATTTAGAGCCCCGCTTAATGACCGCTCCCTTCCTTTTTCGCTCTCCTTGGGCATTTAGAGCCCCGCTTAATGACCGCTCCCTTCCTTTTTCACTCTCCGCGGGCATTTAGAGCCTCACTTAATGACCGGATCCCCTGTATTTTTTCTTCCCCGGTCACTTATAATAAAAAGGCTGCCTCCCCATATTCGGAAGCAGTCCTCTTTTATATTCTCCATTGTTTCATAACTTGCTCTTCTGCTAAACGTTTAATCTCTTTGTCCGTCATTCCTTTTTGAACAATGACGTTTGTATTATAATTTCTATTTTTAAACTGAACCGTAACCATTACTTCAATCATCGTTCAGAATCCCCTTTCTTGATTAATTCGCCATCTTTTGCAATTCCGTTCTTAAATAGGTCCGAATCGTGCGTGGCAGGAAGCTGCGGATTTCTTCCTCGTTATAACCGACCTGCAGTCGTTTCTCATCTTGGATAATGGGGCGCCGCAGCATCTTTGGATTATTAATAATCAATTTATATAATTCATGAAGCGGCAGCGAATCAATGTTTTCAATTTTGTCTTTCAGTTCTTGAAAAGCCTTAGAATTAGTAGAAATAATTTCATCCGTTCCTTCTTCCGTCATCAGCAAGATTGATTTAATCTCTTGCTCTGTCAGTGGTTCAGATAAGATATTTCGTTCTTTAAAATCAATTTGATGTTCTTCCAGCCAAGCCTTTGCCTTTCTGCATGAAGTACAGCTTGGGGTCGTATACAGGTTTATCATTTTAAACACTCTCCCTAAGACCATTTAAGTTTCAAATTGCTTTATTATGAAATCGAGATATTCGCAAAAAAATGTTCAAGAGGACTACCCTCTCTCACTCTCTTTTTCCGATGTTTCCGGATTATTTTCAAACAACAGTTCTACCGATTTGGAAAACGCGTCAGGATTGGACTTCTTTGTAAGTGAAGCTAATTTCTCTGATAACTCGTTAAACCACTGCTGGTCCTTGGTAGCCAACGCCACATCAATTAGGTCTCTAAGTTCACCTTCCACTATAGAATCGGAAACAGGCAGCCTTTCAACCCGATTAGCCACCTCAAGGGTCTTGCCAATGTTTCTCTCGTTATCACTCGCAACCACCTTTACTTTAAGCGTTCCATATAATGTGTTAATCGTTTCAATATACCCATGGATGAATGCACCGTCCCTTGATTCTCCCTTGACCCAGTCGCCAACTTCTAAGCTATACTTCTCATTGATCATCGCTTCTCACCTACTTTTACTAAATGTTTATTAAAAATATACAGTTAAGCCGAACCAATCTAGAGCTATTTATCATATGTTATTAAAAAATATACAGTTTAGTGCCAAAGAAGATTAATTATTTGACTCGCAATGTTTAATCTTTTCTAGTACACTACTAATCGTTATTTGATTCAAAAAGGATTGCATATGTTTTTCTGCCTCTGAAAAAATTTCATCCATGACACTTTGTGTATTGGAAGAAATCACACACTCCTGGTCAGGGTCACCTGTACACCAGTGTGGTTTTAAGGAACCGGATGAGACGGCTAAATAAATTTCCGACAGTGTTGTTTTTTCAGGATCACAACCTAAAATATATCCTCCGCCAATTCCCTCTTTCGTTTTTACCAACCCGTGTTTCTTCAATGTACTCATGATTTTTCGAATCCTTGCTGGATTGGTGCAAACATTCTCCGCAATCGTTTCGCTATTTGCCATATGATCGGGCAGGTTCGCTAATAAAACCAGGCTGTGGGACGCGATGACAAAATCACTGTTCATTTACACTCATTCCTTCCCTGGGAGTACATACTGTAAATTTAATATATACAGTTAAAAAAGTCAATAGGTATGCAACGAAATCAGCAGGTCCCCTCCCCCGGGGACCTATAGTTGATAGCATTTAAGACTAGCCCTCAATATCATCAAACGAACCAAAGAATTCATAGTGAATATCTTCAGCAGGAACGCCCCACTCCTTCAACGCGTTATTGACTGCCTTCATAAATGGAGTAGGTCCACAAAAGTAGAATTGAGCTTCCTTCGACGGAAGGACACTTTTTAGATATTCCAAAGTGATATAGCCTTCTTTATCATAATTTTTGGCGTTTCGGTCTGCGTCCGTAGGATTATCATAAATGACGAAAGACTGTACATTTGGCTTCGTGGCAGCCAAATCCTCTACATATCCTTTAAACGCGTGGAACTTGCTGTTACGGGCCGCATGAAAATAGTATACCTTTCTCTCGGGCTGTTCTTCGGCAATTGTATTTAACATGCTCATCATCGGTGTCAAGCCGACCCCGCCGCTAAGTAATACGACCGGCTCTTTGCTGTCCATATCTAAATAGAAGTCGCCTGCAGGGGCCGATACAGGGAGAATATCTCCTTCATTAAAGAATTTGTGCAAGTCATTGGATACGACGCCTGGAGGATAACCCTCTCCTATAGGTTCCTCCCTTTTAACGCTAATGCGAAAATAATCGCGGCCAGGCTTGTCCGATAGACTATACTGCCGAAGTTGAGTAAATTCTTCCTGTGGAATATCAATTTTTACAGTAATGTATTGACCCGGAATAAACCTTGGCAATGTCGCCCCGTCTTTTGGCTTCAGGTAAAAAGACGTAATCACATCGCTCTCTTGAACTTTCCGATCGACAATAAATTCTTTAAATCCTGCCCAACCACCTGGCTCCGCTTCGGTTGTTTTGTAAAGTTTATCTTCCATCCTGATAAAGACATCGGAGATTACCTCATAAGCATCAGCCCAAGCGTCAATCACTTCATCAGTGGCTGCATCCCCTAGTGTCTCTTTAATCGCTGCCAATAGATTTTCCCCAACAATTGGGTAATGTTCCGGTTTGATTTGCAGGCTGCGATGCTTCTGTCCAATCCGCTCGAGTACCGGCATGATCGTACTCATATCCTCGATATTAGCGGCTGCCCCGTACACAGCATTGGCTAATGCTCTCGGCTGGTGACCGGTTTTTTGGTGGGTCATGTTAAAAATATTCTTTAATTCTGGGTGCTTCTCAAACATCCGAACATAGAAACGGGTGGTAATCGCTTCGCCATGCTCTTTGACAACGGGCAAGGTTGCTTTGACTATTTCTAGCTTTTTCGGATCTAATTGTTTTACTGTTTTTAGAACATCTTCCCAAATATACTTTGCGTCCACTTTAACGCCTCCATACCATTAGAATGAAACACCTGTTATACTTTTCCCTATTTAAATAGGGAATATTTCCTTAATTTTTTATAATAAAAAAGGAAGGAAAAGTGAATGCGTCAGTAAAAAATTTAGGCGTGAATCACTACGATTCACGCCTAAATCCAAAGCCTCAAGGAAGCCGCCTTCCCCGACAGATGGCTCTACTCGATATATCGATTGCGTCCTGCCAGCATTCCAAACATCAGTATGATAAAAGATATAACAATCAAAGTGATGAGCGGAATCGTCCATGAAGAAAATTGATCAAAGAGATAACCAATAAATAATGGTCCTACGGCTGCCAAAATATAGCCTGAAGATTGTGCCATTCCCGACAATTCTGCTGCCTGACGGGCATTGTGGGTACGCAGTCCCATAAAGCTTAACGAAAGTGGAAAAATGCCTCCCAGTGCAATCCCAATTAGTATAATACTGATGATTAAAATCGGATAAGAGTCACCAAATAGTAATCCACTATAGCCCAAAATAGAAGACAAGCTTAGTAGGGAGGCAATCCCTACTTGTGATTGGGACCGAGCCGCTAGAACCGGTATAAAGAAGCTGGCAGGCAGTCCGACAAGCTGGGTGAAAGACAGAAGCCAACCTGCTGTACCTAAGCTGATCCCGTGACTGTGTAAAATTTCCGGCAGCCAAGAGACCGTTACATAAAATAAAAACGATTGAAACCCCATAAACATGGCAATCTGCCAAGCAAGTGGTGAGCGCCACATTCGGCTGGAGCCGGCAACTGCTTTATTGTAGTTGGTGTCCTTCGTTGAGCTAAATTTAAGAAGATAAACCCATACGGCAATGGCCACGATTACCGGTATCGCCCAAACGATTTGCGCACCTTTCCATCCAAAGTTTAACCCCTCAGCCATAGGCACACTGATTCCAGAGGCTAACGAGGCAATTAATCCCATTGAGGTGCTATAAACACTTGTCATAAGCCCAAACCTTTCCGGGAACTTGTCCTTCACAACGGCAGGCAAGAGGACATTTCCAATCGCGATGCCGAGCCCGGCTAAGAGTGTACCTGCGAAAAGAAAAAACGTCACTGGAATTGACCGGATGATAATGCCGACGAAAAGAGAGGTCAGACCTAGCAGCAAGGTTCTCTCATTCGTTAACCGCCTAGCGATCTTAGGAACCAGAGGAGACATCACGGCAAACACCACTAAAGGCAGACTCATTAATAGGCCAGCGCTCCAATGGGCCAAGCCCACATCTTTCTGAATCATGCCAACTAACGGACCCAAAGATGTAATCGCCGGTCGCAGGTTAAAGGCAATTAAGACAATCCCCGCTATAAGCATATATGTATAAGTAGATTTAGTTTGAGCATTTGAATTTAATAATTCCAAAGCCGCAGCTCCTTTCTGATTGACAGACCTATAAATTATACCATAACTGCCTATAAACTATGGTTCATTTGGTAAAGTTTAGTGAACTGAACTGGGGAATCATGGTACCCCTCCACTATTTATGGTAAAATTAAAATAGAGCCTTCTACATGCTAAAGAACTGTCTTTAGTCAAAGGATACAGATGACTGTACCTATCTGTTTCCTGTATGGGAAGGTTTTATTTTTATATTTAGATTTAGGAGGAATGGCAATGAAAAAGTCAACCAAGTTTTGCAAGCGTTTTAATCCAAGTTTAGGGACGATCTTCTATGAACCATAGTTTTCCACAATGTAAGGAAGACTTTGTACAACAATTAGTCTATATTGATGAAAATATCAAAGAGCTAACGGACCTTTATATCTCATCAACCCCCATTCAGGAAAGATTAAAGCACTTTTTCTCTATTTATTTCTTAGAAGTGGAGGAGCTTATAAAAATAAACAAGGAAAAAAGTACGATTCCTCTTTTTCCAAAGGTGTATATCGGTACAAAAGTTACGGTATTGTACGATGATGAAGATGAAACAGAGGATTATGTCATTTGTTTCCCGGAGCATTCCGACCCAGATTTAGGCTATATCTCCTTTTTGTCTCCAGTAGGAAGACAGCTTCTTCTTAAAAATGTAGGAGAACAAATATTATTGCAGGTCCCAACGGGTGCTCTGTCAGTAACGATTAAGGAAATATCGTATGCCAATCATCTATTGAATCAAGCAACAAAAGAAGCTTAAGGCAATGTAGAAGGGGCTGTCCCAAAAGTCCCTAATAGAAAGAAGGTGGAGTCATTTTTCTTCACCTTCTTTTATGTTATTAGGATTATTTCTTGAAAGCTGGCGAATGCCTGCTACTTTCAGAATGTTGTGGGAAATAGCCACAATTCCGACGTGCACTTTGTGACCGAATCCTTTTTGAATTTCCTAGTTTGTTCATGTGTAAGAAGGTTCCATTTGGAATGAGAAAGTCAAATCGTTTTTCTTCTCGCCACTAACCGTATAAACATAATTTTCTCTGTAGGCCGTTGATGGGATGGAGTAAAACAAGATAAATTGATTTCTTGTCCCCATTTGTACATTATACCCAGGCTTAAGTTGGCCATTTTTCATATGACCTTCTTTCATTCTCATAAAGGTTGCGTCTTTGTCCGTTTTGGAAAAGCTGTTCCGGTCGGAAGAAGTGTCATTTGGCTATTTGGAGCCCAAAACTTATAGATTGCACACTGTTGATTGGAGCGGAAGGCGCGAAGACTCCTGCGGGATGTAGAAGTCTTGGGAGCCTCCCCGCGGAAAGCGAAGCGCCTGGAGCGCAAATCAACAGACTAAATCGAATCTGCCAAAAAGTATAAAAAAGGGGGCTATCCAAAGACTTTTTGGACAGCCCTTTGGTTTATTTATTCCACTACTGGGAGAATAACCGAAGACG
Organism: Neobacillus dielmonensis; assembly: GCF_000612665.1. Lineage (GTDB taxonomy): Bacteria > Bacillota > Bacilli > Bacillales > Cytobacillaceae > Neobacillus > Neobacillus dielmonensis. The sequence continues at coordinate 76,603 of NZ_HG942029.1, read as the reverse complement.
GGTGCGATTGATCGGATAAAATAGTGGCAAACCCTAATAGCCCATTCAATAACGATGGCAACGGTGCTACTGTATGCGGAAAGTCGCTTGGTCCGATGGCAACCCGTAGACTATGTCCTTCTTTGATTACCGCGTTGGTAGGAAAAATCTCGACATTTAGTTCCATCACTTCGTTTGGTCTAACCGTTTGCTGCGCTTCCTTTGTGAATGCATGCCAAGGCTGAATGTTTACTCCATCTAAGTAACGACTCTTCGACGAATCGGTTGCCCGATGTGAGGCAGCAAGCCAGCCCGCTGTCAGTTCCGTGGACGTTCCGTCTGGGGCCACATCGGTAATCCGGACGGATAACACCAATTCCCTTGCCGTTGTTTTTGCAAAAATGTTTGCCGCGATGGGACCGGAAATTCTAAAGTCTTTCGACATCGGCGGCGTCGTGTAGGTCACTTCTGTTAACTCGGTCAGTCGATTGTCCTTTGTACAAGGTATGACACCAAGCATACCTGCCGTCCACTGCGACGTGCTTTGCGAACAGATGCCGTTTACCGGCTGCTGGACCATGATCTTTGATGCTTCACCTGTTGCAGGCATTTCTTTTGTTAAAGCTTTATTTCCACGCAAGTAATACTTTTGTGCACTTGCCTTCGCATGAGGCCAGCCAGGTTGAACTTCGTAATGTCCATCCCCAAGTACGAATTGGGTTACGTCGGGAATTTTCTCAATGTTTGTGTTAATACCTTTTAGGTACTGGTCAAACCACCTAAGGGCAAGCTGGTCAAGACTTGGTACATTATCCCCTGGTAAACCACTTCCAAAATCACCGTGTGTCCAAGGGCCCATTAACAGCTTCGCCGTGACGCCTTTGGCTTTCAGTTTTTCGTATAAAAGCGGTTCTCCACGCTGGAATAGGTCGTGCAGTCCGCCAGAGATAAAGGCAGGCACGTCAACTTGGTCGGCAATATAATACGGGGAGCGAATCCAGGCTGCCGGACCATCGTAGGCAAAATCCCCTCCAGAAAGAGCAGATGATATCGATGAGACCGGGAAGTTTATCAGTCCCCCCGCATGGTTAAGCAGGACAGAAACGGCTCCAAGTGGGTCTTGGATTGTATAGCTTGGCGGCTGCAACCCCATGCCGGCAACAAGTCCCATCCACAGTGGGATAAAGCCGGTATTGACGAGCCCTCCTGACATGACGATGTCGCGGTATTCATCTGCCATTGGAACAATTGGGAATAGCGCCTTTAAGCCTTTCGGGTGCTGGGCCGCCGTAAAAAATTGATTGATGCCCATATAAGAAGGTCCGTATAAACCGACTTTCCCATCACTCCACGGCTGGCTGGCCGCCCATTCTACTAATTCCTTGCCATCCTGCTGCTCGGCAATACCAAAGGAATCCCATGTACCTTGAGAGGAACCAGTACCTCTGACATCGACTGCAACATGGACATAGCCACGTTTGACCAAGTATTCATTTTTGTGATAACTCACTGGGGTGTTTTTGTTGTAGGGGGTTTGCGTTAAGATGACAGGAAACGGGCCAGTCCCTTCCGGTATATGGACGTCGGCATATAGGACAATGCCATCTCGCATGGTGATCTTAACATCTTTCATGGTGGTGTAACTGGAATATTCTTCGAAACGATCATACATGGTGTTGTCCCACTTCTGAACAGGCTGGGTGATTGCTTTTGATTGGTTCGTGACAGTGGTTGAAGAGCTGGCTGCAGCTGCTTTTGATGCACTCGATAATACCGGGGACAGGATGGTCGTTGACATAACCAAAGCCATTAACCCCGTTCGAAACTTCCTCCCAAGCATAGAAATCCTCCTTCGTATAGGTTGTACGACTTCGTACTATTAAATTTTACAAATATTTCAAGTAGCTGGATATACGAAGAAATACCTATTTTAATAGGAATTATGTAGTAGAACGAGTCCTAGAAGGCTTTTCTGCATGGAAAAAGGTCTTCCACCAGCATAGCCAATTAATGAAAGACCTTTTCGATAACATACATTTATTCTGCTGCCATGGCAGCTGCTTTCGTAGGATGGACTGTACCATGTCGATGCTGCGGGGGAGCATAAATGGAGTACAGCTTTAACGGGGTGTTGCCTGTATTGGTCAAATTATGCCATGTGCCTGCCGGTATCATAATGGCAAAATCATCAAATACCCGTCTGACAAAGTTTAGCTGATCTCTTTTTTTCCCCATCTGCATAATTCCTTGCCCTTGCTCCACACGTAAGAATTGGTCAACGTTAGGATGAATCTCTAGCCCAATATCCTCACCCGGATTCAGACTCATTAATGTCACCTGCAAGTGTCTTCCTGTCCAAATGGCAGTCCGATAGGTTTGGTTTTGCTTCGCTGCTTCATTAATATTCACAACAAATGGCGCTGGTCCATAATCCTTAAGAGCATAATGATGCGGGCCATAAGGCATCGTTCGATAATCTGGCTGGTTTACATAGGGGTACATCTGTCCATTCGCATAAGGATAATAGGGATTTGGATAGGCGTACATACCAGGGTCATTATACATTTTTTTCATTCCCTCCACAGTTCTAAAAATATCATATGCTTATCGGTGTGGAAGGTTCAGCTAGATAGGCTAGATATTCATATAACTCACCAATGGATTAAAAAAGGTCCTTCACCCATTTTAGCTACAAGTGAAAGACCTTTTCTTATTTTGCTAGCTCATATATGGATTGTGCGTAGATGGCCATTGCCCGGTTCATGTTTTCAAGGTCAATATATTCGTCCTTTTGGTGTGCAGTATCTACTTCACCAGGGAAGAATGGCCCAAACGCTACGCCGCTTTTCATGGCCCGGCCGTAGGTGCCGCCGCTAATGGCAAGCAACTCTGCCGGTTCGCCTGTTTGCTCCTCATAAACCTTCTGCAGCACTTTGATTAGTTCATGGTCCTTGTCAATATGGTGTGGCGGCTTGTTAACAAAGTCAGGTGAAATCATATAATCATATAAACCCGCTACCTCTTCCAGACGATTCATGACACTGTCAAAGTTCGTTGTCACAGGATAACGGATGCTAAGCCCAACTTGAGCATGACTTTCAGCAGAATAATAGAAAGTGCCCGGGTTTACTGTTAACCTTCCACTAATCTCATCCTCTACCGAGATGCCTAGTTGATCGCCGAAAAAGCCATCTACGAAGTGATTAGATAAAAGCGAAATAAATTGCTGGCCTCTTTCATCTAGCTCCATAGTTTCAAGGAATCGGGCCATGGCTAGACCGGCATTTAACCCTTTATATGGCTCCATTGCATGATGGGAGATGCCTTCTAGGCTTAATGAAACTTTGCCAAGTTCCACTTTAGCCCTTCCAGGAATATGATGCTCCTTTAAAAATGAAGCAAATGCAGCTTCCGTAGCAGCCACATCACCCTTTCCAGTAAGGACTGCCTCCACTTGGTCAGGCACCATATTTACACGGTCACCAGCAACAAAGGACTCTAGCTTCCACTCTTTAGTGTTTTCATTAATAGCTTTATAGGTTTGGATAAAATGACATGAAAGAATCCCTTTTTCAGTTGACACAATGGGAAAATAAGCATCAGGAGAAAACCCCATTGTTGGCACAGGATGTTTTTCAAAATACTTTTGAATCCCCAGCCATTCGCCATTTTCCTCATCGGTACCAAAAATAAGGCGTACCCGTTTCTTCAATGGGAGACCTAACTCCTTAATGATTTTCAGTGCATAGACAGCAGCCATTGTCGGCCCCTTGTCATCATTGGACCCGCGCGCATACAATCTTCCGTTCCTCACTTCCGGCTGAAACGGAGGAGAAGTCCAATCGTTTCCTGCCGGAACAACGTCAACGTGGCAAAGAACGCCGATAAATTCCTCCCCTGTACCATAATCCGCGTGCCCGGCATACCCTTGCTCATTATGGACAGTGAACCCTAACTCTTTACAAAAGTCTAAAATATGTTCAAGAGCATCCGCAATCGGGCGACCAAATGGGGAATTTTCCCCAATGGTCGTTTCATCTAAAACACTGGGAATCTTTAAAAATTCCATTGTACTTGCTAAATAATCGCCTTTTAGGCGCTCCGCTTCTTGTTTCCAGTTAATGTTCATACTCTTCTCCCTTCCTTCCCGCCTAACTATACAAATGGCATGCCACGGTATGGCGGTCTTGAATCTCCACTTTTTCCGGCACCACTTGCTTACATACGTCCATGGCAAATGGACATCTTGTGTGGAAAATACAGCCCGAAGGCGGGTTTAAAGGGGACGGGATTTCACCCTTCAAAACGATTCGCTCCCGCTTTTTGCCAACCTTTGCAATTGGAACTGCGGAGAGCAATGCTTTTGTATAGGGGTGTACTGGGTTAGAAAATAACGTATCAGTATCCGCCTCTTCCATCAGTTTCCCTAGATACATGACCCCGACGCGATCCGAGATATGGCGGACCACACTCATGTCATGAGAAATAAATAAAGAAGTCAGCTTAAAATCATCCTGCAGCTCCTGCAATAAATTGAGGATTTGCGATTGAATGGATACATCTAGTCCGGATGCCGGCTCGTCTAAAATTAGGATACTAGGGTCGGCCACTAACGCCCTTGCCAGGCCAATCCGCTGCCGTTGTCCGCCGGAAAATTCATGCGGGAATCGGAAATAGTGATCAGACCGAAGCCCCACCTTGCCGAGAATGTCCATTACGATTTCTTCCCTTTCATTCCTGTTCCCAATGGAGTGAATCGTCAGGGACTCCTTTATGCTTTCGCCAATCCGGATTCTTGGATTCAAAGAAGAAAACGGATCCTGAAACACCATTTGCATATCCTTTTGGACCTTGCGGAATTCTCTCGGTGACTTTTTTAAGATGTCTTCATTGTTGTACAACACGGTGCCGCCAGAAGGCTCAATCAACCGTAACAGGGCTCTTCCAGTCGTACTTTTGCCACAGCCGGATTCCCCAACTAACCCTAATGTTTCCCCTTTATAAAGGGTAAAGGAAACATCGTCGACTGCCTTCACTTGCTGGTTTTTTGATTTACTCCTAAATCCTTTTACCGAAAAGTACTTTTTCAATCCTTGCACTTGTAAAATAGATTCCGCTTGTTGGTTAGGCATGTCGGGCCGCCTCCTTATTGGAAATTTCGGCGTAATGCCAGCATCTTACCTTATGGTTACCTTCATGGACTTGAAGGTCGGGAGCTTTTTCCTTGCATAGGTCATTCGCAAACTCACAGCGTGAGGCAAATCGGCACCCACTTGGAATGGCGTTTAGTGCCGGAACAGTTCCCCCGATGACATTCAGCTTTTGGGAACGGTCCCCATCCATTTGCGGAATAGCCTTCATCAACCCTTTTGTATAAGGATGCAATGGTGTTGTGAACAACTCTTCGACATTCGCCTCCTCGACGACCTGACCCAGATACATGACCACAACACGGGTACAAACCTCGGCGACAACCCCTAAATCATGGGTGATAAAAACAACCGCCATCCCCAGCTCTTCATTCAATTCCAACATGAGATCTAGTATTTGTGCCTGGATGGTTACATCTAAAGCCGTTGTTGGTTCATCGGCGATTAAAAGCTTGGGCTTGCAGGCAAGCGCCATGGCAATCATCACGCGTTGTCTCATCCCGCCAGAAAGCTGGTGGGGATATTCGCTGACCCGCTTTTCCGGTGAAGGAATTCCCGTCATGCGGAGCAAGTCAATTGCCATTTGCCGGGCTTGTTTTTTTGTACGGTTTTGATGGATCCGAATCGTCTCCATTAATTGATATCCAATTGTAAACACGGGGTTCAATGAGCTCAGTGGATCCTGAAAGATCATGGAAACCTCATTGCCGCGGATTTTTTCCATTTCAGCTTTTGATAGCTGTAGTAAATTTTCTCCTTGGAGTTTGATTTCACCCTCATAACTGGCTGTGTACTTTTCATCAAACAGCCGCAGGATCGATTGGGCAGTAACACTTTTTCCGCACCCGGACTCCCCCACGACCCCAAGGATTTCCCCTTTTTCAACCGAAAACGAAATGCCATCGACGGCTGTAACCCGTCCCCGTTCAGTTTTAAAATGGGTTTTCAAGTTATTTATTTCAAGAAGAGGCTGTTCCATAGATAATTCCTCCATTTTCTTTCACGGAATGACGGTATTCTATTTCGTGCTGGATTGCGGGTCGATTAAATCCCGCAGTCCGTCACCAAGTAAATTCAAGCCCAGCACGGATAAAATAATAAACAGCCCTGGAAACACGGTCATCCACCAAGCGGTATAGATAACGTCTTTTCCATCGGACAGGATATTCCCCCAGCTCGGGTCTGGTGCCGGAACCCCCGCTCCCAAGAAGCTCAATGTTGCCTCCACAATCACGGCTTCTGAAAAAACAAAGGTCGCTTTTACAAGCAGCGGTGAAATGGTATTTGGGGCAATATGCTTCCAAATAATCCGCGCTGCGCTTGCCCCCTGGCTGCGGATGGCTTCAATATAAGTTTCCTCCCTGACTACCAGTGCCCGTGACCGGACAATTCTGGCGACCTCCGGGGAAAATACGATGGTCAATGCGATAATGACATTTTCAGTTTTTGCTCCGAGTACCGCCATTAAGGCTATAGCAAACAAAATAGCCGGAAAGGCAAGCAGCCCATCGCAAATACGCATCAAAATGTTGTCCAAATAACGATAGTAACTGGCCGTCAAGCCAATCGCCAATCCAATAATGGATGATAGCAGAGCGGATGCAAACCCCACCCACATCGAAACCTTTGCTCCATAAATAATTCGCGTTAACAAATCACGGCCAAAGTTATCCGTTCCCAGCAAATGATGGGAACTAGGCGCCTCCAAACGCTCCTTTACCACCATTTCATAAGGATCAAAAGGAGTTAATTTTGGCCCTAAGATAGCAAGCAATAGCAACAAAACAATGATGATACTGCCTGTCACCATCAATTTATTAGATAGAAACCGACGCAGTAAAAGCGAGCGTTCTTGTTTCTTTAAATCATGTTTGACTCTTTTTGGGTTCACATTTACTTCAACAACGTTCATGTCTTATCCCCCTTATGTCCTAATAACCTACACGAGGATCGATGAGCATATATAACAAATCAATCACCAAGTTGATTATTACATAGAAAAATGCCACCATTAAAATGACTCCTTGGATAACGGCATAGTCCCTGCTTTGAATGGAATTTAACACTAATTGGCCGATGCCAGGAATATTAAAGATCGTTTCAATGACAACAGCTCCCGCTAACAGCAGCCCAAATGTTTGTCCAACAACCGTTATGATTGGAAGCAATGCATTCCGCAATGCGTGAACATAAATGATAGAACGTTCTTTAACCCCTTTCGAACGGGCTGTTTTGATAAAATCGGCATTTAACACCTCTAACATCGATGACCTTGTCATGCGGGCTATCAGGGCGGATTGGATGATTCCAAGGGCTAGTCCTGGCATCAACAAGTACTGTAAATAATTCCAAAACCCGGTGCTTAGGGGCTGATATCCTGCCACAGGCAGCCAGCCAAGCTTAACTCCCAAGACAAGCATGAGAATTAAACCAAAAAGGAAACTAGGAATCGCCATTCCTGTTAAGGTAAAGCCCATCACAAATTGGTCCATCAACGACCCCCGATGCTTTGCTGCTAAAATCCCTACCGGCAACGCTATGAGAATGGCAATCAATTCAGCCAGAACAGCAATTGAAAGAGTCGGGCCTAAGTGTTCGACAATCGCTGTGGTTACTGGCATATGCATAAAATAGGAATCTCCTAAATTCCCCTGCAGCACATTGATTAGCCAATGAAAATACTGCAGATACAATGGATCATTAAACCCCATTTGCTCACGTAATGCTTCGATTTGTTCTGCTGTTGCTTCTTGCCCTAGCATAACGGAAACAGGATCACCTGGTGTTAGATAAATAAGCAGAAAGGCAACAATCGAGACAACGAATAAAACGGGAACAAGGGAAAAAATACGTTTTAATATGTAGATATACATGTTCTTCCCCCTCTCACCTTACTTTTATAAGCAATTACATAACACCCTCCCGCGCAATAGCACCGGGAGGGCAGCTAAAATTATTGAACAGATGTATTCCAAACCACTGGACCTTGGAAAATCGTAAAGCCTTTTACATTGCTTCTTGCTGCTGCAACCAAGCTGTAGGTTCCGAATGGAGTAACGGGAACATACTCATTTGATGCATACTCTTGCAGTTCAGCCCATAATGGCTGTGCTTCAGCAACAGAAGGAGCTGCGTTGATTTTTGCCAATAGATCGGCAATTTTTGCATCATTTGTCCAACCATGATCATTTGGATTCAAGTATAAAATTTGCGCAGGAGTTGTAACTGTTGAGTAACCTGTCACCAAAATATCCCATGCTGATGGGTCTTTTCGTTTCTCCAACAACGTTGGCCAGTCAAATGTCTCAAGTTTCGCATTTACGCCAAGCTTACTTAATTGGCTCTGCAGGACAACCGCAGAATCATAGTGTTCACTGTAATCACTTGTGGCAATGATCTTAATTTCCTGGCCGTTATAACCAGCTTCCTTCAACAATTCTTTGGCCTTCTTGGCATCATTTTGGTTATAGGATTCAAGCCCTTTTTTGGTGTACCAGTCTTTTTGGTCTTTGCTCATATAACCATGGTCTAGGTTAAACAATTCTTTATGCGAGAAGGTTGCTAACATAATATCTTCTGTATTGATGGCCGCATTGATGGCCTGTCTCATTTTTTGGTCTGTGAATAAACCGCTTTTTTTGTTATAAACAGCCATTAAATTACCATATTGGTCTGGGTAGGTTGTAATATTTTTGTCCTTTTTCACCGTGTCATATTGTTCAAAGTACACATCGGTATTAACATCGTACTCACCTGTCTGGATGGCTGATAAACGAGTTGCTGCGTCTTTTACAATGTAGAAATACACATCATCTACAAGCGCTTCTCTTTTTCCTGCCAATCCGTCAGCTTTTCCTTCTACCGGTTGATAGTCTTTATTTTTTGATAAGTGGATGTATTGGTTTTGTTTTACCTCTGCCACCTTGAATGGACCAGTGCCGATAAATTCTGTCACGCCTTCAGGAGTTGCTTTATCAACAATTTCCTTAGGCATAATCGCCGGGAACTGCTTGGTCGAAGCAAGGATATTTAACACGCCTGATGATGGCTGCTGAAGCTGCAATGTCACTGTGTACTTATCTTTCGCTTCAAATACAGCGTCACCAAGGAGATCCTTGGCCACAACTGACGCTTCTTTCCAACGGTTCATGGAAGCGACAACGTCCTCTGATGTCATCTCTTTGCCATTATGGAATTTAACGCCTTCTCTTAGGACAAATGTATACGTTTTTCCATCGTCACTAAGGTCTACTGACTTCGCCAGCATTGGCGTAGGTTGAAAATTGCCGTTTGGTGTTACCAACGTTTCAAATACATTTCTTGCCACTGTCGCTGAGTCCACTGAGTTGGTTGCCACTGTATCAAGTGTTGGCGGCTGTGCAGACAACGTAAGTTTTAACTCACTTTTTCCTTTGGAACTCTCTTTCGAACCCGTAGAACTTCCTGTTGTCTCACCCTTGCTGCATGCAGACATAGCAAGCAGCAAAACGAACGTAATAAGTATTAAAAACTTATTTTTCATTTTCACGTAAAATCCCCCTTATTCGTACCTGTCATTTATTTGTGGCAATACTGCCGTATTCCTGTTTGCTGTATTTTTATACAGTTTCTAAAACCTCTTCGAGCACATCAAGACCATGGTCAATTTGTTCCTTGGTAATTGTAAGCGGCGGAATCATACGAATGACCTCTCCTGAATTACCGCACAAGTAAAAGAGAACTCCCTTTTCAAGGCATTTATTTAATACTTCCATCACCTTGGCACCGCTTGGTTCCCCTGTTTCAACATCTTGAAGGGCAATTCCAATCATTAAGCCAATACCGCGAACATCGGCAACGACTGGGAACTTCTCCTTCATTTCGTTTAACCGTTTAAGAGCATATGCCCCCATTGCCTGTGTATTATCCAACAGTTTTTCTTCCTGGATCACTGCTAGTGAAGCTCTTGCTGCAGCACAAGCGATTGGGTTGCCTCCGAATGTTGTTCCGTGTGAGCCTAATGGCCATTGCGACATCAGTTCCTTTGACGCAACGGTTGCACTTAACGGAAGTCCTGCGGCAATTCCTTTGGCGATGGCCATAATATCTGGTTTTACATCAAATGTTTGCGCGGCAAACCAGTTTCCTGTCCGGCCAAACCCGGTTTGAACCTCATCAAATATGAGCAGGATCCCGTGCCGGTCACAGATTTCCCTGACTTTTTTCAACCATGCTTTTGGAGGTATGATATATCCGCCTTCACCTAAAATTGGTTCGACAATCATGCACGCAACCTCTTCTGGAGTGACTTGATGCTTAAATAGGGTGGCGGCATCCTTTTCTAGCTTCTCTGGAAAAAATACTTCCGGGTCGGCTCCTTCAGGCAAATAGTCTGGGTGTGCATATGGCAATTGATAGGTAAGCCAAGATGGCTGCAGATATTTTCGATACTTGCTTTTAGAAGTAGAAACACTTAATGACCCGATGGAACGGCCATGAAAACACCCCGTAAACGAAACAACATATTGGCGCTTTGTCACATGCTTGGCTAATTTCATTGCCCCTTCGATCGCTTCCGTACCGCTGTTAGCAAAGAAGAAATTATCAAGCTTTGGCGGCAAGATGGTTTGCAGCTCTTGGGCTAACTTTAAAATAGATTCATAGATGATAACCCCTGAAGGCCCGTGGACTAAATGATCGACACTGTCTTTGATTGCCTGGACCACTTTCGGATGTCTGTGCCCGACATTTTCAACGGCAATTCCTGATGTAAAATCAAGATATTTAACCCCATCAGCTCCGTAATAATAGCACCCCTCTGCTTTTACAACCGGCAAATTGGGATGATCTTTCGCCATACTTGGAGCAAGAAAATTTCCAATCGAATCTACTAACTCCACCCAATCTGGTTCTAGCTTTTCCATTTTGAAGACCCCTTTGATGAAACATCGTGAATTTGTTGTATTAAATAAATTGATAGAAAAGTATAAAATACGCAACTATTCATAATTGAATAATTATACAAAATTGTATAGCCATTATACGACAAATAAAACAATTAGACAATATTATTTTATAATTTTCAGTGATTTATTTTTATTCATTTTTGAATATGAATATAAAAAGAAGCCAGGCAGATACCGGGCTTCATTGAAATAACAAAGTATTTTTATGTATCGGAGAGTTGATCTTAATAGATTTTCACTCTACTTTATGAAAAGATTTTACCTGGGTTTAGAATCCCCATCGGGTCCAATAGCTGTTTAATATTTTTCATGATACCAAGGGAAGTACCATGCTCTGCTTCTTGAAATTTTCTTTTTCCAAGTCCTACTCCGTGTTCTCCCGTACACGTGCCGCCTTCTTTAATAGCACGTAATGCCAGTAAGTCATTAATTTGTTCCGCTTTCTCTCGTTCCCCTTTAACCTTTGGATTAAATACAATCAAAGTGTGAAAATTGCCATCGCCAATATGACCCCAAACTCCACCTTTTAATCCGCTCTCGTCTATCAGTTTACGGGCATATGCCACAAGATTCGGCACCTTTGAAATAGGCACACAGACGTCAGCCCCCACCTCATCAATCCCGCTTTGATGCATAAAGGCGTATGATAATTCATGCCTCGCCTTCCAAATCTCCCTCTGCTTCGCTGGGTCACTTGCTGCTTGCCAATTTTTTGCACCAAGGTCCCCCAAAATTTCAGCAGCTAATATGGCTTCTTCCTCAACCGCAGTTTTCGAGCCTGCGAATTCGATAAATAATGAATGATTCACCGGAAAATGATAATCATTATATCGATTAATTTCACTGATGCTGGCTGCATCAATGAGTTCCATTCGCATGACAGGAATCCCGCTTTGCAGCATGCAATGGGCAGCTTGTCCGCAAAGCTCAAGTGTATCAAATGTACAGGTTGCCATCATTGTGTGCTCAGGAATTCCATGGAGGCGCAGCGTGATTTCGGTAATGATCCCGAGTGTTCCTTCTGAGCCCGCAAAAAGACCGGTTAGATGATAACCCGAAGAAGATTTCTTCGCTTTTGTACCCGTATGGATGATCGTACCATCCGCTAAAACCACTTCTAAATCCAATAACTGATCTCTCATTGACCCATATCGAACGGCTGTTGTTCCGCTAGCATTTGTCGCCACCATCCCACCTATGGTTGCATCCGCACCTGGGTCGATTGGAAACATAAGTCCATGACGATTCACGATTTTGTTTAGCTGCATCCGGGTCATTCCGGGTTGGACGGTTATGAGCATGTCTTCAGGTGAAAAGTCGAGTACCTGATCCATGTTTTCGAAGTTTAAGGAAATGCCTTTCTTCACCGGAATGGCCGCCCCTTCTAACCCCGAACCAGCTCCAAATGCAGTGACAGGAACTTGATATTCCCTAGCAATCTCCAATATGGCTTCCACATCCTCACGGCACGCAGGGAAACATACTACATCTGGTTCTACCGAAATATGTGGTGATTCGTCATGGCTATGACGGAACAATTGTGTTTCACTCTGACTTACCTTTTCACTGCCTAGCTTTGAAATGAGCTGCTGCATATACATACAAATCCACCTTACCTATTATTAACCCTATACACCTCATAAACTGCAGAGCATATATAAAGCAGCCTTCCGTTAGGGCTTATTCATTAAAATATTTCTTCATCTTCCGGACAATGGAAGGCTGGCTAATCCCCAAAGCTTTTGCCATTTCTGTTGTGGTTTTGTATCGCCTTTGTGCGCTGCACAGAACTCGTTTTTCGACTTGGTCCAAAATCGTCTGAAGCGTCCGCCCTTCGATTTCCAGCCCTTCGATTTGGGAGGGTTGCTTTCGGTATTCAACGGGCAGGTCATCCTTCGTAATGATTGGACCTTCGCTTTGGACAACCAGCCTTTCCATAACATTTTTCACTTCCAAATGATTTCCGTACCATTCCAAATGCAGTAATTCGTGAAACAAATCGTTCGATAATTCTTTTTGTACTAGATACTTATCGCAAAATTTTCTGAAGTACTGCTGAATGACCTCTGTTAAATCTTCCAGCCTTTCGCGCAAAGGCTTGATTGTAATCGGGACGACATGGATGAGATAAAACAAATCTTCCCGCAACTGTTTTTGGTTCATTAGCTCTTCCAAGGATTTTTCCGTCGAGCTAATCATTCGAAAATGGTCCTTTTGCTGCCGGAGTGCTTTTACTAATATCGTTTGGGCTGTTAATGATAATTCATCTATCCCTTGCAAATACAATGTTCCATTTTGAGCCATTTGCAAATACCCGATTTTTTTTGTGGCATCCGGTTTTGAGCCTCCCAGCAGCTCATATTCAAAAATGGCCTCTGGTATGGTTCCACAATTCACCTCGATAAACGGACCGTCCGACCAACGGCTTTGTTTATGGATCCATTTGGCTAACAGGGATTTGCCAACCCCATTTTCACCGTGCAGCACGACCGATACTGGGAGAGGGGCCACCTTAGCGATGGTCTTAAGCACTTGTTTCATATATTTGCTTTCAGCAATAATGCCATTTACACTTAAGGTCTTCTCCCGCAATAATTCCAGCTCTTCCTTTACCTTGGTCATCTCGCCTTCAAGTTCATTTAAGTAATCTTGAATGACAAGCAGATCTGACACTTCATAGGAATAGCTTAAAACGTACTCCACTTCATTATGTTCGTTAAATAACGGAATCCCGGTAACCAGGATTTTTCGTTTATCTAATGTGGTTTGAATAACGACAATTTTCTTTTTTTGCTGCATAACTTGTGGAGTGATTGCAGGAGAAAAAATCCCCCTCTTTTCTAAATCATAGACAGATTGCCCCAACAAATCCCTTGAGGTTATCCCATATTGCTGCCCGCTGATATGTGTAACCTTAATGATTTTACCAGTCCTGTTGGTAACAATGATATCCTCGTCATATGAATCTATTATTTCTTCTTCAGCATTTGGAAGGAGATATAAACCATCCATAACACCCCTCCTAACAAAGTTCCCCTTAAATCTTAGGGCTACTCTTCAGCCCCATATGTATTCATAATTATTAATTTTATTTAATAATTATTTATTTTTGTATAAATAGTGTACATTTTGATTTCTAAATATTCAAGTTTGTTATTATCTTCAGAAAAAATGTAAACCAGTGGCAACAGTCTTTAACAGCTTTAAGCGCAAATAAAAAAGGCCTCCCACCAGTTCAGCAAACTGGTGAAAAACCTTATGTTGGTCATTCCTATTCAGTTCAAATCAAGCCGCATCCACTTTAAGTTGAGAAGCGGGCTTTCTTTTGCCATGCATGAAATAATAAAGAATCGTGCTTGCTAGGACGATTACCGCCATGATGAGATATAGATTGCGATAACCGGTTAACGGGATAATGTACCCTAGAACATATGGACCAAATCCCAGTCCGGCATCTAAAGCGATAAAGAACGTCGATGTCGCTAAGCCCATTCGCTCGCGCGGTGTCACTTTCACGGCAATGGCCTGTGTACAGGATTGCATATTACCAAATCCAAATCCAATCAAGACACCGGCAATTAGTAAGCTAATACCATGGTTAGCAGTGCTTAATAAAAATAACCCTGCTGCAAAAAGAATAAAAGCCGGATACATGACATAATTGGCACCTTTTACGTCCAGTAATTTTCCTGTAAAAGGACGTGACACCAAAATAGCTACCGCATAGACAATAAAAAAGAAACTTGCCACATCTACTAGGTCAATTTCAATTGCGTAAAAGTTGATAAAAGATAAGACGCTCGAGTAACCCAAGCTGACAATTAACGTAACCAATGCAATCGGCAGCGCTCTGGGCTCAACAAAGTCAGAAAGTTTGAATCCTTTTGACTCTGCTGGTTTGGTTGAAGCTTTCATTTCTGGCACATTCATAAAAAGAGCAATGATGAAGCTGATTACTCCTAATACTAAACAAAAACTAAAGATCGTGGTGAAGCTAGCATGCTGGCTCATGTAAATACCAATGAAAGGGCCAATAGCGGTTGCCAATGTGGTACTCATGCTGTAGTAACCGATTCCTTCTCCCTTACGTACGGCTGGAATAATCAGGGCCACGATGGTTCCTGTTGCAGTACTTGCAACCCCTAAAGCTAAACCATGTACGAACCGAGTAAACAGTAAAAAGGACGTTCCTAAGTCAATAAAGTATAAACCTGATGCTAAAATACAAAAGATAAGTCCGAAAAACATCGTTTTCTTCGTGCTGACCGATTCGATCATACGGCCGATGATCAGGCGGCCAATTAAGGTTCCTATAATAAAAATCCCTGTCGCAAGGCCGGCTTGGCTTTCACTGGCATGATAGTGGTTGACTGCGTAAACCGCAATGGTCACCAATAATAAATAAAAAGTTAAGTATAAGAAGAAGTTTACAGACGAAATGATGATAAAATCCTTCGTCCACAATTTGGGTCGTGTTTGTTCCAATCTCTCCATCTCCTATTGAATGATATTTGTTCGTATGGCATCCATCACACGGATGGCTGTTAGCTGATCGTCTTCGGGAATTCCCTTTAATATATCTTTTTCGTATTCATCAACTGTCATGCGAACAGTTTGATACATCTGTTTTCCAGATTCCGTCAGTTGCATCTGCCTTTTTCGTTTATCCTTTCCAGGTACCTGTTCAACATAGCCTAATTCTTCGAGTTGACTGACAGTCCTGGTAATCGTTGGTTTCTCCACACCTTGGTAATTGGATAGTTCAACTAGGGTAGCAGTGCCGAAGTTTTCTAAATAATAGATGATCGTCCATTGTGCCCTGTGCAAATCATGCTTACTCAGCTCGATGTTTAGTCTTTTTTCAAAAGGACGATATAGCATTAATAGTTGATGAAAAAATTTTTGGGAAAGCTTCATGATCATCACCGCCTAAATTAGTTACCAAGGGTAATAGTTATCAAAAGTAACTTTATTACCTTACCAGAATACTGCAAATGTGTCAATAGTGTGAACAAGGTTTTAACTTGAAGGAAAACTATTTTGGATTCAGCAAAACCCAGCTTTACAACAAAAAACCACTTCCTAAATTCGTTAGGAAGTGGTGAATCTTTATGAAACGTTCTGCTTATCTTTTTTGGATTTTTCGTAGCCATTTTCCCAGAAATCAGCATTCTTTATTCCATACTTAGAGGAATTGAACTCTGGGTCTTTTCCTTGCTTTAATTGCTCTTCATAATCTTTTAGAGCAATATTGGCTGGTTTAAATAACAAAACAATCGCAATTAAGTTCAGCCAAACCATGATGCCAAGTCCGATATCCCCCATTGCCCAGGCAGTTGATGCTGTTCTTACTGCTCCAAAGAAAGTAGCTGCTATAAGGATCAGTTTTAACAGAACAAATGCTTTTCCTCTGTGTTTGCCGCGTACCAGATAAGCGAGGTTGGTTTCTGCAATATAGTAGTAAGCATAAATCGTCGTAAAGGCAAAGAAGAAAAGGGCAATCGCGATAAATCCTGGCCCGAAACCTGGAAGGATGGTATCAACAGCTGCCTGCGTGAAACCAGGTCCTGGTTCAACCCCTTTAAGGGTCTCCGTTATAAACTTCCCGGTCTTTTCATTGATAACATTGTATTGATTGGTAAATAAAATCATCATGGCAGTCGATGTAACGACCAAGAATACATCTAAATAAATGGAAAATGCCTGGACAAGTCCTTGTTTGGCTGGGTGGGATACTTCAGCTGCTGCGGCTGGATGGGCACCCGTACCCTGACCAGCTTCATTGGCATATAGGCCGCGCTTTACGCCCCACATAACAGCTGATCCAATAATACCACCAAATACTTCTTGAGTACCAAAAGCACTTTTAAAAATAAGTCCAAATACTTCGGGAACTTTTTCAAAATTAACTACGACAATGGCTAGCGCAATTAACAGATAACCAGCCGCCATAAACGGAACAACCAATTCTGCCACTTTAGCAATACGCTTAACCCCACCAAAAATAGTTAAAGCAAGCAGTATAACAACAACTAGACCCGTAATTGTTTTGTTAATGCCAAAAGCATTGTGTACACCATCTGCAATGGAATTTGCTTGGATTCCCGGCATTAAGACAGCCATCGCGAGTAGTGTTGCCACTGCAAAAACCACGCCGAACCATTTCCAGCCAAGTCCTTTTTCTATGTAGAAGGCCGGACCACCTCGATACTCTCCGTCCTGCTTTTCTTTATAAATCTGAGCAAGAGTGGATTCCACAAACGCTGAAGCAGCACCGACAAAGGTAATGACCCACATCCAAAATACGGAGCCTGGTCCTCCATAAGCAATACCAGTTGCAGTTCCGGCGATATTTCCCACACCGATACGGCCTGACAATGACATCGCTAACGCCTGGAACGAGGAAACACCCTCATCGGAACCTTTCCCTGAGGCCAGTTGTTTCACCATTTGTTTGATATGACGAATTTGCAGGAATCTGGTGCGAAAGCTAAAATACAAACCGCATAAAACAATGAACGCAATCAATACAGGGCTCCATAACCATCCGGTAATGGTATTGACAATTTGATCGATCATGAAATTCCTCCCTTTCTTTTCATCTATACATATGTTTGATTATAAATTATGACGGAAAGCTATATCAATTGTTTTTTTGGACAAATAAGAATCTTTTTAATATTTTAATTAGTTAAATATCTTTATATCACCAAAATTCCCTCTCTTTAGTATTGGGCTCCCCTATCCCACGTGTTTCACCCTAAAAAGCACAATAATGATTTTGTGAAGATAATTTAAAGTTTGTGAAAAGTATGTACTTCCGCTAACGGCAGTTTAGTTGAAGAACATTGTTTAACTTATATTCAACATTCGTGCCAGTTAACGGAATAACTCCAACAGAAGCCTTGCCCTTATTTTGTAGAGATTCCCTCATAGCTGCCATTACACAGCCATATCCAACAACTCCAGAGTCACTAAATTATCTTCTGCATTAAGATGTGGTATATTATTTTGTAATAAACATTCAAGGGGGCCAACTGATGAACAAAACAGACCGATTGTTAGCCGTCGTGCTGGAGTTGCAACGTAAAGAAGTTGTACGTGCCGAAGATTTGGCAACCCTATTTGAAACTAGCGTTCGAACCATCTACCGCGACATTCAGGCGCTGAGTGAAGCTGGTGTGCCAATCATAGGAGCCCCTGGGACAGGATATTCCTTAATGGAAGGCTATTTCCTGCCCCCTATCAGTTTCACAGTACTAGAAGCCGTGAGCCTACTGATTGGAACAGACTTTATTGAACAACAATTTGATGATGATTATCGTGTCAGGGCTCAAGCCGCTCGCGGCAAAATCGAGGCTATTCTTCCTTCGAGCGTTCGCAATGAAACTTCTCATGTACTCAAGGCTATGCGTTTGCTCATTTCCGATAAACAGGTTACGCCGTCAAAAGAAAAAAAATATCTAGAAAAGATCCGTCGAGCAATATTAAACGAGCGTAAGATAAACTTTCATTATGCAAAAAGATTTGCAGATACCGAGGAGAATCACCATAGTGTTCGTACCGTTGCTCCCTATGGATTGGTGCTCATTCAAGGATCCTGGATGCTCGTAGCTCGATGTGATCTGCGCCAAGACATTCGCCACTTCCGCTTGTCCCGAATGAGGGAACTTATCAGTCTGGAAGAACGATTCGAACTGCCGGCGCATTTTAACTTAAGGGAGTATACCCCTCCGGATGATAGGAACTTGCGAGTTCGCCTTCGATTTAACCATGACAACGCAGATAAAGTGAGGGAGTCGAACTATCATTATATAGAGAATATGGAAGAGCATCGAGATGGATTGCATGTGGTCTTACGGGTTCGTCAACTAGACGAATTGCTGCAATGGGTGCTTGGCTGGGGAGCGGGAGTGATTGTATTGGAGCCTGAATCATTCCGAAACCGGATTCGTGAGGAAGCCAAAAAAATGTTAAAACACTACTGACATACTGTTGTCAGTAGTGTTTTTTTATAATCGGAGTAAGTAACGTAAAGGAGTGGGAAATAAATGCGAATTATGTCTTGCAAAGGATAATTCATATCACTATGGACCAATTGTACAGTAGCCATGCATGGAAGGATGGTCGTTAAAACAAAAATGGAATAATTATTGATTAAACCGAGCATTTACAGTTTTAAATATGGGTAGAACCCACGAGCGTTGGTTTACCCACAAATTAGGTTACTTAAAATAGGAAAAATTGGTCCTCGTAACCTTTTACAATTTACGATAGTATTGCTGGTTCTGTTCAAAAATGATTTGAAACGATATTTTATGATTTATTATAGGAAGGATGATATCTAGTGAATTTTGCTTCTGTACGTATTATTACCGACGACTTGGATCGTCTTATCAAGTTCTATGAAAAAGTCTTGGGTGTTTCGGCGGATCGCCCAGCGCCTGTCTTTGCCGAACTCGTTTTGACATCGTGCACCCTGGCAATCGGCCACTCGCAGACGGTGCCGATGTTCGGCACTGGTTCAGCAACAGCTGCCAGCAATCACACTGTCATCATCGAATTCCGCGTTCACAATGTCGATGCCGAATACGAACGTTTAAAGCCGTTTATTGACGAGTGGGTAAAGGAACCGACCACGATGCCGTGGGGGAACCGTTCTATGTTGTTCCGTGATCCCGACGGCAACCTCGTTAACCTCTTCGAACCAGTGACAGAGGAAGCGATCAAACGGTTCAGCGGTAGGGTTGACGTATAGTTGAAGCGAGTGAGGCCACAATTTTGGGAGTGGCAGCGATTTGTAAAAATATGGCCATTTTTGGACGAATGTGCTGATATCATTTTTCTGGTGACAACATCGTCTTTCCCAGTTTGACAATGAACCATTAAGGACCTTTTGAACTATAATCGTATGGAAAGGTATTTGATGGTGATGCGTATAATGTATTTGACGGAGCTGTTAATTCTGAAGAAAATGAAAGAAATGCAGATTATTATTGGAGTAATAAACGTAATAAACTTGGTAAAGAGCAATTAATAGAAACTTTAATTGATGGCAATATAGAAGTCTTAGAAATAGTAAAGGAATTTCCACAATAGGGAGCGTTGATCCTAGAAGGATTGATGCTTTTTTGTTAAAGTTTTTTATTGTGCTACCATGAAAATAAAGTTCTGTAACACAAAAAAAGGCAATACTAAAGTTAGACACATCTCATTCATTTTTAAAGAAGGCGAGCGCTAGTTTGTGAAGAATTACACTAAAACAAACGGGGGCGTTATTTCAACAAGCTACCAAATATGGATTTTAAAAACCGGCTCAGTAAGTGAACCGAGCCGGTTTATTTTTTATTTACAAAAACAGAGACAAATGGCAGTACAAATTGGGCTACATTTTCGATAAAATTGTCGGGTTTTGCGTTAGGCAACGGAACCCGTTAGGAATACCCGCCTCTTTTTACAGTTTTTCGCCGTTGGTTTCGATGACATCCTTGTACCAGAAGTAGCTCTTCTTCTTCAGGCGGCGAAGGTCATGGTCGCCTTCCTCATGCTGGTTGACATAGACAAATCCATAACGTTTTTGATAACCGTTCAGCCAGCTTAAAAGGTCGGTGAAGCTCCATGTGCAATAGCCGATCATATCTACACCGTCAGTGATGGCTTCTTGTATTGCTTTGATATGGGCACGGAGATAATCGATTCGATAATCATCGTTGACCATATCTCCCTGCTCAAGCTTGTCGTACTCTCCTAAACCATTTTCACTGATTAAGATCGGCAAACGGTATCTGCTGGTAATCCGTCTAAGACCAATCCTTAATCCTGTTGGGTCGATTGCCCAATCCCAATTACTTGTCTGTAAATGAGGGTTAGCAAATGTTTTGTATGCACCAGGAATTCCAGTCGGCCGGGTCGTTCCTTTTACCCCTGTCCGGTTCATGATCCCTTCTCCCCCAACTCCATCAAGAGGATTTACTTCATAGGTTTTCGTTTGATAATAATTCACACCCATAAAATCAGGCTTACCCGACTTTAATAGTTCGGCATCTCCCTCTTCAAGTGTAGGAGCAATTCCTTTACGTTCAAGCTCATTCCATACCGCAATTGGATATTCTCCCCATGCGTATACGTCCATCCACCAATGACTCAAGAAGTCTTCGGCATTTTCGGCTGCTAAAATATCTTCCGGCTTTGATGTGGCAGCATATGCTGGAGTATAGGCGAAACTCGGACCAATTTCCCCATCCGGAACATATTGTCTAAACGCCTTGATAATACTGGCATTTGCAAGGTTTGCATGGTGATTGACTTGATAGAAGAGTTTTTCGTCTGTTTTTCCAGGTGGGTGCGTTCCATCCTTCCAGACGTGCGAAGTAAAGATGTTTTGCTCATTTAAGCTAACCCAATATTTGACCCGGTCACCGTACCGTTTGAAAAGCGTGACCGCATAGTTGGTAAAGTCTTCGATAATTCTTCTCGATTCCCAACCGCCGTATTCCTCTTGGAGGGCCTGCGGCATATCCCAGTGGTAAATTGTAAGGATAGGTTCGATGTTGTGCTTTTTCAATTCATTGATGAGATTATCATAGAATTGAAGGCCTTTTTCGTTGACTTCGCCGTTTCCCTGCGGATAGATCCGTGACCAGGCAACCGAGAAACGGTATGCTTTTAATCCCATTTCAGCCATTAATCGTACATCTTCTTGATATCGATGATAATGGTCGACTGCTACATCACCGGTGGTTCCTTTAAACGTTTTCCCGGGAATGCGGACGAATTCGTCCCAATTGGATATTCCTTTTCCATCTTCATTCCAAGCCCCTTCTACTTGGTAAGCAGCAGAAGCGGATCCCCATAAAAAATTCTTTGGAAAAGATTTTAGTTCCTTATGTATCATGTTTATCACATCCTAATAGAGATTTATCGATGTTTCTCTCTCCCCTTATATATACCATACATACCTGATTTTCGCATTGAACTCACCTCAATGTCCTTTTAAAAACGGCCTATAAAAACACACTATCAAACAAGGAAATATACCTATCTGTAGCTAGTTGATTTTTAAATGTATAAGTCTTTGTACAACAGGAAAAATCTCGTATCATAAAGATTATATTTTTGTGAATGTTGATGAATGTACAGATAAAGTGGTGGAAAAGTTAATTGAAGAAGCAAGAATGAACGCTTATCGAAAACGTGTAAATTTTCACGTATATGATTTTCATACGGGAGTACCATATTGGTCAATACACTGGTGGGCAGGATGTGCGAGAGAGTTAATAATATGTAAACAAGGCATTAGCGACTGTTTGCATGTTAGACGTTCCTTAGTTGGCCGATATGTTTTTGTGAACGATAAAGACTTCATCCAAAATCTTGTTGAAAGTAAAATTAAGAACCGCAATGCTGAGTGAGAGAAAACTGAATGGTTATACGGAACAACAAGGTAACACAAATGTATTACGTGGGCATTTGATATCTCGAAAAAGCGGGACTAATCTTTTAGTGGTAATTCCTTATGAATAGTCTGATTCCTTTATACTTTCCTTTTATAATCTTTCTTGTCGACGTTAAACCCAGTTCCTGACATGCTCCCAACTTCCCCAGCATTAGCAACGGCTGAAGCAAGTCCACTTAACGTAATTCCTACTATTAAGGGGCGGTTTTCATGGTTTGGGTTTGTTTGAAGAACCAAAGCACCTTTTAGTTAGCCGCCATAGTTTTATAAAATATAGCTCTTAATTATCTCGTCCCTATTGTGTAAAAGTTTGTTTTTGCGGGATGGAAGATAATGTATTTTTATCAAGTTGGTGAAAAACAGGTAAGAAAAAAGCGATGATTGCAACAAGAATAATCACTACTCCCATGACACTAAATAAGAACGCTATTCCGAAATAATCTGCAAAATGCCCACCAAATAAAGCACCTATTGGGATGCCGATTTGTGAAAGTAATATTCGAACAGCAAAAACTCTACCACGTAAATGGCTTGGAACATATTTTTGGTACAACGTTGTATTATTAATTGAAAAAACAATAGAACAAAAACCTACACAGAAGATACAAATCGATAGAATAGAAAAGGACTGGAATATTCCTAACAAACCAATAAAGACTCCTGCAATCATATACGAACTAAGCATGATTATACGGCGGTTGTCCGATTCCTTCTTTAATCCTGTAATAAGAAAAGAATAAAGTAAATAAACCATACTGAAAAGAGGTACCCCCAATATCTTTTGTGATAAATGGCAAAAACATTGAACTTAGAGCTGCAAAGCCCATATTGAATATCATGATTAACAATCCTAATCCTAAAAACACTTTGTTCATTCTATAGAAATGTATACCCTCTGCAAATTGTTTGTACCAATTTACTTTAACTGGCATAGCTTCTGCTTTCAAACTTGTTAACTGTAATAGTAATAAACCGGTTATACCCATTATTCCAACTAATACATACAAAACTACCTGCGCACCCAAAAATTGCAATATCACTCCAGCAAGTGGAGGTCCCACCAAAATCATGGTTTGCATAGTTCCCTCTAGTATTGCATTTCCACTATTCAAACGGTTTTTTGGCAAAATTCCAGCTATATAAATCATACTTGATGGTCTATATAATGGTTCAGCTACTCCAATAAGAATCGCTGTAATATATAAATGCCATATATGTAGTGTTTCAAATGCAAACAACACTGTTGGAATAAGAAATGCAAATGCCCGTAACCATTCTGACAATACCATTACTTTCTTCCGGTCCCATCTATCTAAATAGGGAGCTGCAATTAATTGAATGAATATGCTGGTAAACAGCTCAACGGCTACAATACTGCCTAACACAGCTAATGATTCTGTTATTTCGTAAGCCATCCAACTCATGATAAACGTAGCAAATTGACCGCCCAAACCAGAAGCTGCTTGCCCCAGCCATATAAAGACAAATGA
Source organism: Neobacillus dielmonensis (assembly GCF_000612665.1). GTDB lineage: Bacteria > Bacillota > Bacilli > Bacillales > Cytobacillaceae > Neobacillus > Neobacillus dielmonensis. The sequence goes on along the minus strand of NZ_HG942029.1, from coordinate 52,584 downwards.
ACGATTTCTAAATAAATCTGCCATATTTTTTATCCCCCATCCATCATTATCAATCCAACTTTAATTTTTCTAAACCTAAGAAGCTGGTTAAATCACTGTTAAATTTGTTTAGTGCTCCATTTCTCAAACTGTACCTTTCTCTGCCTTGGGAATAGACGTGTACACGGACTAATCCTGCTGATCGAAGAGTAACAATATGATAATGAACTGTACTTTTGGCTAACCCTATAAATTGAACAACTTCTGTAAAACTTTTTTCTCCATTAGTTAAATATCGTAGAATTCTTAAGCGATTTTCATCCATAAGAGCTCTTGCGATATTTAAAATCGATAATGAAGGAAAGTCTGGGTTCATTTGTTCAATCTGTGTTGAATAATAAATAATGATCAGACCATTAAAGTCATTAGTCAGATTGTATGGACTAATATGATATTGTGGGATCAAAATAATCCGTTTAACCTTATTTATAAATTCTAATCTTAAACCATTTGTTATTTCTTCAATGAGATCAACAGGCTTGTAATCCTTCAACAACTCTTTATTTTTCTGAGCATTTTTAGTAAGAGTATTAATGATGGATGGATCTAAGTGTTGATAGTATTCTTCATACCATAAAGATAATAACTGAACCATATTTGAACGCCATTCATTAATATTACGCAAATCATTTATCTCTTCAGGAATCCAAGTAGATACTTGCTCAAATATCTCCCCAACTGATACATCCCCAATCCACTCTAAAAAATCATGCACACTATCTTTTTTAGGACATGCTAATAAAAGCAAGTTAAGAATGCTCTCCTTTAATTCTGTATTTGCTATAAGTTCCAATGTGGTTTCACTCAGTTTACCTTTTACATTTCTCACCCAGCTATTTCCTAATTGAATACCTTTATGTAGTGACTTCGTTTTAAAGGCTAATAAGCTAGTAATTAACTCGTTGCTTTCAGAAAATTCAATTTCCAACTTAATATCATTCATATTGTTCGTCTCCTATCGAACCGTTACTTTGTTCTATTATATTCGAACAAAACACAAGAATCTACTGAACTACGGATAAATGAAATGAAATATTATAAAAAGTGGGATAAGTTCTGCATTTTAATAATTGGAACTGAAATTGTTAAGGGGAAAATTACTGAACTAATCTTCAAGTAGCATTAAAAAAGAGCCTATGTTTTAAAATAAGTATGTAACAGATAACTTAATACACATAAAAATGCAAAAAGCCCCAAAATACAAAGATGAATACATCTATGTATTTTGGGGCTTTACCATTGGTCAAATTCAATTAAATGAATAGAAATATAAAATTTCAATTATATAATTTTTAATTTTACTGTAATTTTTCCAGTATGAATTTCTTTAAAATAGGCTGTTTCCAGCTTATCAAAGACTTCAATTTAGGCATTCCTTTTCCTAGCCTTTATTAAAAGTCAAAATCATCTTATACCATCTCATCAATTGCCATAATAATCTGATTTGAAGTGATACAAAAAAAGCAGGCGGTCAATTAGAGGGCCATCTTACGACTTTATCGCCCTTACCTAGACGAACTTCAGCTCACTTATCCTCAGTATCTAGTCTTAGTTACCTTGTGGGAGAAGCCACAAAGAACCATTAAAGAGCTGGGTGAAGTGCTTAATCTTGATACAGGTACTCTGACGCCCCTACTCAAACGTATGGAAGCTGCCGGGCTCATCGAGCGTCGCCGTGACACAGTGGACGAACGCGTCGTAAACTTTTTTATAACGCAAGCTGGTAAAGCCCTACAGGAAAAGGCATCGTGTGTTCCACAATCCTTATTCGATGCTACTGGCATGAATAAAAAGGAATTGGATGAAATAAACGAAACAATCACTTTCCTCTTACATCAGCTGAATAAAACCTCGGAAAAATAGAGGCAATAGAAAAAATCCACTCTAATAGCTTAACGGGTTCTCTTGATGGGGACAAAATAACCTAATAGTATATAAAATAGCTGACCTATCAGTATTATCTGATAGGTCATTTTTTATTGATATAAAGCCATTGGATTACAAAAATCAGTAAAAATGGTACTGGAAATGGCATTCAAATGACATTGTACAATAGCCATTGTACAATAGGTATGAACTGCGATTTTATTGGCTAAAATATATACTAAAAAGTGTGCTATTTTTCCTAAGTAAAGGAGGCTTTATTATGCGATTTATGGTGCCAAAGGAAAAGAATTTAAAAAGGACGGATTGGGAAGTTCCGCAAAAGATAATAGATTTGGTCAAGGCATATTCTGAATACACGGATTACACCGAAAATGAGGTTGTCGAGTATTATTTAAACCAAATTCAAGAAGATGAACGGTTCCGAGATTGGGCTATTAAGAAGCGGAATAACAAGAAACTGTTGAAATTGTTGGAGATGGAAGAACCTCAGAACGGAGGAACAGCCAGTTGAGTAAATTAAAACGACTCGCTACAATTTCGGATACGATTGTTGAAATTGATAGTCCGTTTTCATTGAATGAAATCAATCAGAGAAATAAAGATTATCCCGTTTTATCGGATAAAAAATTTGCGACAAAGTACAGCAAGTCATTGTTTCTTCCAGCTACATTTCGTTTAAACGAAAAAGAGCACAGTATCCAATATAACTTTTGTGATGACCCTTTTTGTAAGTGGTTCGGTCAGCCACAAGTCCGATTTACCACTGTCAAAAATAAACCATATCGGTACAAGCTCGTAGGACAATCTGAAAAGAAATCAATCCAGTGCAATCCTGACCCTATATATCCAAATAGGGGTATGACTTTCGGTTGCACTTCTAAAACTTATTCAAATTGGAGTGCGGCACAGGAAATTGAACGATTAGTTCGTATCAATTCCGTTAGGGATATTGAACCTGTATACGAATTTCATAAAGAGTCCTGTGAATATACAGATGAAACTCCTTTCGAACACCCCTCCCTCTTCTATAAAAGGGGAAAAAGTAAAACTGGAACGCAACGGTGGCAGTGTAAAAAGTGCGGGAAAAGAACGGATATGATGCCGACAAGGAGGCAAACATCCACATATAATCAAAAACGAAACGACATCCTTCCATTGTTCACGAAGCTGCTTGTCAATAAAATGGCTGTATCAAGAGCCATTGATGTATTGGAGATTGGGGTCAAAACCTATTACAGCAAACTGGAATGGGTCTATCGCCGTTGCTTGGAATTTTTAGAGCGGCACGAACAAAAGCCACTTCAAAATAAATCGTTCGGAACGGTTTGGATTAATACCGACAAAATGATTTATTATTTGAATAATGTTCGAAAAAAAGGAATGGGCGGAGCAAGATATGATGATGTGGAAGATAGTCAATTTCCGACTCATATCATCATTTCTGCCGATGTGTTTTCCCGCTATGTATTTCGGGCGGATGTTGCTTACGATTGGGATGTTCGACTAGAGGACATAATGCTGGACACTATTTTATATAAAGAAGACCATCTTCATTTGTTCGCTCGGAAACACGCAAGATTGCGGGTAAGTGCCTACCCGCAGGAGCCAACGGAAAATGACAATCAAACGCTGGCTGAATACAAGAAAAAACTCGATGAATTTGATACCAGAAGCCACTATATTGAAGGATTGCATACAAACAGCACTTACACCACGATGGCTCATTATTGGCTTATCAAAGACCTGTTAAAGGCTCAAAATTGGCGATTTGTGACTGACAACGAAAGTTCCCTGCATTCAGCAATTTATCGGGTGTTTTCAGAGGATTTTAGGTCATTTTCGGCTCACCACTTCCTTTGCCTTACTAACCGTGAGAAATCACGGAAACAAGCGTATCAGGAGTATAGAGAGGCAAGTACCGATTTGTATAATTGGGGAATAGCAATGGGGATTGACAGCCGTAATCCTTATACGATTGCCTATCATTATTTGGTTGATTTGTTTAAAAATCGTGGTCATCAATTTCATAAGGAGATAATATTGCCGACACACAGCTTCACGGTCAAAGATAAAAATCCAATTGTTCACCCTCTTGCTTCGATTGACCGAGGATATACGAAAGTGGATTGTGAAACCGACTTATCTTCGTTAGAACCCGAAGAAGTGGCAAGATTAATTTTGAATGTAAATGACCACGCCACCAACTTCTTTATCCAACATATTCGGAGAAAATTGTCGGTTCTGGAACGTCCGCTTACTACCGCGAGAGGCGATGGAAAAAGCTACATCTATTCCAATTTCAATCCCAAATACGCACAAATGGCTACCACCATTCTGAGAACCTATTACAACTTCTGTTTGCCATATAAGTCTTATGATAAACAAAAATTGACCCCAGCACAGCGTTTAGGTATTACAGATAAGAAGTTCAAAATAGAGGATATATTGTATTTAAGGTAACTGAAAAGTATCCCATTTACATTTTGTGATAGATGGGATATTTTTTTGAAGGAATACCTTGCATTATTAAGTAATATAATTTAAAGTGAAATAGGAGGTGGAAAAAATGGAAATTAATAAAGAGGTTTTAAAAGGACATATTGATACATTAATTCTATCGTTACTACATAACAGGGATATGTATGGATATGAATTAGCCAAGTTAGTACGAGAAAAGAGCGAAGAACAATTCGAATTAAAAGAAGGCACGCTTTATCTGTCATTAAAGAGATTGGAAAACAACAAATGGATTTCTTCTTACTGGGGCGATGAACAAGGACCAGGCGGGAGAAGGAAATATTATAAACTAACGCTGTTAGGCAAAGAGGGTTTTGAAGAGAAACGGAAAGAATGGGAATTTGTCAAAAAAATTATTGATACGTTTTTAGAAGGGGGAGATAACTTTGAAACAAATTGATAAATATGTAAATTCAATTTATAAAAATGTTGCAGGGGATAAACAAGAAATTGAGGATTTAAGGCAAGAAATGCGGTCACATTTAGTTGAAGCCGTTGAAGAGTTAAAATCAAAGGGAAAAACAGAAGAAGAAGCTATCCGTATAGCAATCGAGAATTTTGGAGGTAAAAATCAAATAATACAAGGGTTATCTGAATTCTTCAAAGTCCAGAAAAGATTTAGTAATTATGTATTATCATTCGCACTTATCTTTTTGGTATTTGGCATTTTCTTTCTTATCAATTCATTTTCGGATGGAAAGGAATTCAATAAAGAATTCAAACACCTGGAAGCCGTTGAACAGGATAAAGGAGATATAATGAATGAAGCATTTGATGTGCTCAATGCTTCAGAAAAAGTTACTGAAAACGAAAAAAGTCAATTACAAGATATATTTAAAAAGTACAATAAACAACTTAATTTATTAGCAGTATTTCCAGTGTCTGGCTCAGAAGATTGGTTAAAAGAAAATGCAGTTGTTAGAGACAAACCCACAAATGTTTATCCGATAGCATATAACAAGGCAGCCATCGTAATTGGTGATGAAGGTGTTGTTAATAACAAGGAACAAATTGTGCCGAGCGACTATGACTTAGGAACAGTTATAAAAGCAAATGAACACTGGATTGTTCAGTATGAATATAAATCCTCTTACGAAAAGACCGTTGAAAAGTACCATCAATTAAAATATTATGGACCGAGCGTTTGGAGCGTTTACCAGTTGCCGATTTTATTCTTTGCCTTGTTTATTGTTTTAGGCTTAATATGGTTCTTCTTGAACAGGCAAAATAGACGGTTAAAAGGCATAATGAGTTGAAAAATATGCGGTTTCTAATGCTAATTGTCAGTTTAAATTAAAAGCATCGGTGCCAAAACCGATGCTTTTTTGATGCTAAAATTTATGCGATTTTAATTACTTTTTTAACTTTTGTCCCCCTGAAAAGAACCCGTTACTAATAGCTAAGAGTGGGTTTTTTCTATGTACGATGTAATAACTATTTTGATACCTTATTATCGAAATCCTTGTTGATTAAAACGCTTAGTTGAGAAGAAAGAGACGCTTATGGATGTTAACTGCAATAATTATTATTGAACTAATGGGCCTTTAATGCTTACAGACCATTCCCCCAATTATTACTACTTAAAAACAACTTCTTCTTAAAGTAACCTGCTCCATTAGTTTAATAACTTCAACAAAAAAAGTGCATTAATCCTTCTTGGATCAACGCACCCGTTCGTATTATAAGGTTAACCACAATCCAATATGAATAATTAATGTAAATAATTATTCAGAAGACTATTGATTGAGTGATTTATTTCATTTATGTTAGGATTTTCTACTTTCATATCGTTAATGCTATATTTCCTTTTTAGTTGAATAATTCTTTCTATGCTTTCATTTAATCTTTGTTCTGAAATTTCCCCATTTTGGACAGCTGTCGTTAAAGAGGAGGTAATCTTAACCACATTATTATAGTCATGCCCGACTAAAATAATATCGCTTCCTGCCTTTACCGATTCCACCGCCGCTTCTCCAATATCAAAATGTTCTGTGATAGCTCCCATTGTCATATCATCCGTTATGATTACTCCCTTGAAACGAAGTTGTTTTCTCAGAAGATCCGTCATGACAGCTTTTGACATGGACGCTGGATTCGTTTTATCTAATTGAGGCAATAGGATATGGGCGACCATCACAACATCAGCTCCATGATCAATTGCATGTTCAAACGGAATTAACTCTAGTTTTTTGAGTTCTTCAAGGCTCTTATTGACAATTGGGAGTTCCAGATGGGAATCAACCGATGTATCTCCGTGACCAGGAAAATGCTTGACGGTAGGGATAACGTTTTGCGACTGGATTCCTTTCATCGTTTGAGTCCCAAGTTTACTTACTATTTCCGGATTGTTTCCAAATGATCGATCTCCGATTACTGGGTTATTTGGATTGCTGTTAATATCAAGAACAGGTGCAAAATCGAGATTTAAACCAAATTCCTTTAATTCTTTCCCTAAAAGTGTTCCGACTTTATAAGAAAACTCGGGATTGTTTACCTGTCCAATTTGTTTATTTGGAGGAAAGTTAACAAGTCCACCCGGCAATCTTGTCACACGTCCACCCTCTTGGTCAACACTTAGTAAAAGCGGTAGACTCGAACTATTTCCAGATTTCAGTTGATTCACAAGTTGGATAGTTTGTGCAGGGGTTTCGAAATTGTTTTTGTAAAAAATAATTCCTCCGACATGGAATTGGCTTATTAATTTTTTGGCGTTTGCATCAATCGTGGTCCCGGAAATCCCAGCAAGAATCATCTGGCCAATTTTATCGTCTAAACTCATTTTAGAAATGACTTCTGAAATGGTTTGATTTCCTTGTTGATTCAGCTCTTTTTCAACTTGTGCTTCTTGATTTGGTGTTTTTTTAACCTGTGTATAGAGTGAGATATGGTCAACTTTAGGATTTGGCTCCTGCTTAGTTTTTATTGGTAACACCCATAATAAATCAGTAGAAGTCGTTGCATGATAGACAAGGATCATTTGGTCATGAGTTGAATCTTTAAAGTATCGAATATCATCGGGTTCTCCACCCGTTTTCTTAATTTCATTTAATGAAATATTTTGTAGTTCTGAATCATAGGATCGTATATCATTCACAGTATTATCGGCATAGCCGATTGTAGCATGATGACTTTCGTATTCCTCATACCTGCCTTTAGCCGTTTCCGAAATATGGTCTGATTTTCCCCACTCTTGATTTACTTCCTTCCATTCTGTTTTGCCGGAAACGAAGGAAATGTTCGGAACCTTACCTACCTTAGACAAGGAAAATGTTTCCTCTACTAATTTCACAAGACTTGAGGTCTGATCTTTGTTCGGATCCACTATTTTTTTACCGGAAGGATTCGTTATCATTGGACTTTCTTTAGCTGGCGTCTGTTCGCTATCATTTTCTTTGATTGCATAATAAACTCCAATGATTAAGGCAAATGTTAAAAGTAGAATCGTAAAAATAAGTAGTTTACTTCGAGAATTCCTTTGTCTTTTCATACTCCAATTCTCCTTTCTAACTTAGTCTTTATCATACAAGAGGATGAAATCATAATGATTTCATCCTCTATTTAAGTTGTTAATTATAATGTTTGCACCATATAACAGAACTTGTTAGCAATAGTCGATACTTTTTTGTTTCCTATTTATCACCATTGTCTTCCCGGATAGTTTGCCATATTATTAACAGTACCCCTAGGGTAAAGTACGGAATAGTGGTCCATTACTGGGTCCTTTTGGCTATTTGAAGGCTGAGGAAATACTAACAAAATCTTGTAATCCGAACTTACTACATACCCTATAATTTCTTCACCATTACTTTTTACATCATAAGCCGGAGTTCCATATTCTTTCTTCACCATAGAAAGTGATAATTCATTTAATTCCGTATCAAAAGATCTCGCCTCAAAAATCTGCTCCCCTTTGTTGAAGCCAAATACCACATTGTATTTTGAAAATACGGCATAATTTCCGTTAGCATTAGGTACCCAATCAACTTTATCTGGATTTCCTAGCTTTTTCTCTACGTCTTCTATAACAGTGGTTTTAACAGGGAACTCCGAATTGATGATTTTACCCTGCTTTGCCAATTGCATGATACTTGAAAGAAGCTTTCTCTGAATACCCTCATCAGATGATGAAGCAGCGGAATGGTTATTCGATGCTGACGCTTGGCTTGTATTATCTTGTGTTGGATTGCTTTGTGATGCTTGGCTTATATGGTCTTGTGTTGTATTGTTTTGTGATGCTTGGCTTGTATGATCCTGCGTTGTATTGTTTTGTGATGCTTGGCTTGTATGGTCTTGCGTTGTATTGTTTTGTGATGCTTGGCTTGTATGATTTTGCGTTGTATTGCTTTGTGTTGCTTCATCTTGAGATGTTTTTTCCACTGACGGAGTAGAATTATTTGTACCGCTGTTTTTATTTGCGATAACCCATGAACTATCTTGTTTAATGGTACTTGAACAGCCTACCATAATTGTAAAAAACACAGCTAAAACTGCACAAATTGCCGAACTTTTCTTAAAACGTGTAATCATAATAATTCTCTTTTTATTGTATTTACTTGCATATCCTAATGTCCCAGTAATGTCCCTTTTTTCTGAGAATAATCTAAGTATATTGATCATAGTCTGACCGTATTTTTTAACTTCTTCTGTCTTTAAAGTGTTGAGCACACCCGCATCACAAGCCATCTCACAGTCTTGTTTTATCTGATTAAGTGCATACCAGATTAAGGGATTGAACCAATATATCGCTTTAACAACCATAAGTAAGGTGTTTACCGCTAAATCCTTGTTCTTAATATGAGTTAATTCATGGCTGAACACAAACCTAAACTCTTCCGGGGTTAATTTGTCTATTAGCTCCTCTGGAAGTAAAATTTTAGGACGTATCATCCCGTAAACTGCAGGCGATTTCGAGTAATTACTATAAATAATTTTCACCTTTGAATTTACTTTAAGCCTTGATTTTTCTACTTCAAGAATTTCAATTAAGTCTTCTCTTTCACAGATTGAACACTTTTTCAATTTAGCCAGCATCAAGATATTGACGCATAGAATATACAGTAAAGCTGCTGAAACACCTATGATCCACAGCACCGCTGCAGTATCATAATTAAAAATAGCACCTTTACTACCTGGATCAGCTAAGGCCTTGTGATCTTCTTTAGACGGTGTATTTCCGGTTTTAATAGTTCTGCTTATTATATTAGGGACATATTGCTCTGCTATAAAATAAGTATCAGGTTTCTTCTGCTCATTTGGAATAAAATTCAGCAAGCTTATATGACTTTGAATGCCTATTGGCAGTATTAGCCTAAGTACAAGCAAAAACCAAATATAATAATGAAGCTTTGCGCTTAGCCTTTGTCTAAGAATAGCCTTAATGGCAAGTATCCCTAATGCTAAAATACTGCCCATAAGTGACAGTAATAAGACTTCTTTAAATACTGCAGATAAAACCATGCTTCAATACCTGCCTTTTACTCGTCAATTTTTTTATCAAGCAATTTTTGCAGTTCTTCTATTTCCTTTTCCGAAATCTTCTCATCCTTTATAAAATTAGCGAGCATAAGGTGGAGAGAACCATCGTATACCTTTTGAATAAACGACCTTGTTTCATCCAGTATACAGTCCCTTTTATCTACCAAAGGATAATACTCATAATGAGGCATCTCCTTATTCACACCTAAAGCCCCTTTTTTTACTAGTCTGCTTATTAATGAATGAATTGTTTTCGGACTCCAATTCTTATTAGAACTTACTGCCTCTATTATCTTTGAAGCCGTTAATGGGGCTTCTTCCCATAACACCTTCATTACGATCCACTCTGCATCAGATATTTTGCAATTTATATTCTTCATCTTCCTTCACCCATCCTACAAGTGTAATCTTTGTTATAGACTACACTTGTAGGATTATATTGTCAACCGCTTTTTTACCTAGAAAAATACAAGTTTAATTCAAATAAACCAATTTAATACCTTTTCTATCTTTTGTTGGTTATACCCCATTCAATGATCCCGAGATTGCTATTGCTGTTATTGTGCCAAATGCCTACCGTGATGGATATGCTCAGCCGCACAGTGCAACGCATATCATTAATCAGCGGGTTTTAGGCATTGACCGTGATCAAAAGGACATTCAAATACAAAGTGAGATTGACATCTTTTTATTACGCATGTAGTATTAAATACACATTCAGTACTACATGTGTAGTCTTGTGCGTTTAGTCAAATATTACACATGTAATCAATATGGGAGAAAGGAGGAAATTCCCCTCTAGTATTACGAGGGAGCAAGGTTATGAAAGTGATAGTAAATATGATTAAGATAGATTGAATGCGGGGAAATGCCAGTTGTTTCATTATAGATTTTATAAGGAATTATGCGATATACACGGAACACTACAATACTAGGAGTAGATTTAATGAAGAAATGTTTTACCCTGATCCCAATTTTGCTAATAATAGCTTTTATGGTTGGCTGTCACGATCATACATCCACAACAACTATAGCGAAAATACATTCTCATTCTAGCCAAAAGGAACACCATGACAAAAAAACAAAGCCTAACAAGATACAAGAAGAGAAAAGTCAAAAAGAGCAACTGTTAGCACAGGCCAAGGTTTCAGCTGAACAATATGATTACCAAAAATCTATAACTCTATTAAAGAAATCAGATATTTCCATGGATGTAGACATTCAAAATGCCATTGATACATACGAAAAACAAATGAAAAATCTTGTGACATGGCCAGACAATAGCCAGATCTCTCATTTATTTTTTCACTCATTAATTGTTGATCCATCCAAAGCATTTGATGGAGATGAGATGGCTCATGGGTATGAAGATAACATGGTGACTATCAATGAATTTAAAAAAATTATCAATCAATTATACGAGAGAGGATATGTCCTTTTGAATCTTCAGGACATTGCAACACTCGATAAAAAGGGGAAAATGGTTTACCAGGACATTAAATTGCCGCCTGGTAAAAAACCAATGATATTGTCGCAGGATGATGTTAGCTATTATGAATACATGAAAAATGATGGATTTGCCAAAAACTTAACACTTGATGCCAATGGAAATGTCACAAGTACCTATGTAAATGAGAAGGGGAAAGCCGTACAAGGAGCTTATGATCTAGTTCCTATCATAGATGACTTTGTTAAAGAACATCCGGATTTTTCTTACAAGGGAGCTAAAGGAATCATTTCATTAACCGGATATAACGGAGTACTGGGATATCGAACCTCAGAGAGTGACTATGGCCCAAATAGTGATGAGCCTAATCCAAATTTCAAAAAGGATCAGCAGCAAGCGAAAAAAGTAGCTAATGCTCTGAAAAAAGAGGGATGGAGGTTTGCCTCTCATACTTGGGGACATCTTAATGCAAAGGAAGTATCTTTGGATCTTTTAAAAAAAGATACATCTAAATGGAAAAAAGAGGTGGAACCAATTGTCGGACCAACAGACACGATTATTTTCGCTTTCGGTAGTGATATTGGAGACTGGAAACAGTATTCCAATGATAAATATTACTATTTGAAAAACCAGGGCTTTAATTACTATGCCAATGTGGACGCATCAAAGGCTTACTGGTCTCAATTAGGTCCAGATTACTTCCGGCAAGCTCGTATTAATGTAGATGGTTTACGGATGCGTGAAGCATTAACCGGAGAAAACAATGTATTAAATCCATTTTTCGATGTTAAAAAGGTTTTTGACTCCTTACGACCAACTGCCAAGAAACTTATTCTGTATAAGGGGAGCAGCAACAACTCATGATAGATATGGCCATTTTGGTAATTCAGCTAATAATGTGATTGATTTAGTTTCATTACATTTATTCCGTTGTTATCGGTTCTTTAGATGATCAACAGACCCTTGTTCCAGTGAGTGCTAATGTGGCTAACTTATTTTGTTTAAAATACAGTTGTATTCTCATTGAGGATAGACAGATAGAACTTTGGAGGAAATTAACATGAAGCTTTTTACAGAAGAAGAAAAGATCAGAATTTTATCTGATATTATAGCGATGAAATCTATTAATGAAAACGAAATCGAAGTGGCAAATTACTTGAAAGATTTATTTGCCCAATACGGGATTGAATCTAAAATTGTTCCGGTTACCGACACTCGTGTGAACTTAGTGGCTGAAATTGGAAGCGGGAGTCCGGTCATTGGCGTTTCGGGTCATATGGATGTCGTATCTCCTGGTGATGAAAGCGAGTGGACATCTGATCCGTTCACATTGACAGAAAGAGACGGAAAATTATACGGACGTGGAACCAATGACATGAAAGCAGGGCTAGTAAACCTTGCTTTAGTAATGATTGAGCTCAAAGAAAATCATGAACTGAAAAACGGTACTGTCCGTTTTATGGCAACGACTGGTGAAGAAGTCGGTGGTGCAGGTTCTAAAAAATTATACGAAGAAGGCTATATGGATGATGTAGATTATCTATGGGTAGCTGAACCTTCTCATGACACAATCATTTACTCTCACAAAGGATCCCTGAACTGGCGTGTAACATCCCTTGGTGAAGCAGCACACAGTTCGATGCCTGACCAAGGTTATAACGCGATAAATCCATTAATGAAATATCTATTAGAAATAGATGAAAAATTGAATGGTGATGATCGTAAAAATGAAGTTCTCGGTAAATTGGTGATGAGTACAACGATTTTTCATGCAGGGAACCAAGTCAACTCCGTTCCAGCAAAAGCAGCAGCCGAGATAAACGTGCGGACGATTCCAGAATTTGATAACAATGAAGTGATCGACTTATTCCACACAACAGCGAACAAATACAATCAAGAAGGCTCTGATATTAAGGTTGAAGTGACCATGTCATTACCAAGCGTGTTTACTTCCGGACAGTCTGAAATGGTTGATCTTGCTAAAGAACTCGGTAAAAAACATCTAGGCTTAGAAATTTCTGTGAAGGGTTCACCAGGGGTGACGGACGCATCCAACTTATTACGAGGCAAAGATGCCAACTTTCCATTCATGATGTTTGGACCAGGCGAAACAAAAATGGCACACAAAACAGATGAATATGTCTACAAAGATTACTACTTTGCGTTCTTCGATATCTATAAAGAGTTAATTTTAGGATTATCGAAATGAAATTTTACATAAAAAAGAGGTGACTGCCAGTTTGGGTGTTCATCTCTTTTGGCTTCGGTTTTTATCGTCTAGAAATAGTTATTGTCGAAGGAAACTCATAGAAAAAAGCTATAGTACAAGATCGCCAGGGAATGAGAGGGACCGGCATACTCCCAATTACTCTTCTCCTGCAGTTAAATCGAGTATGAACCCACGAGGGATGTCGCGCCCACCCGAAGGATTATAGACCAAATCACTTATCTTTGGCGCATGCGGCGAATTCATCACAAATTCCAATAGCTTCTCATGCACTTTATCATATGAATATCTTTGCAGGGCCGTATGCCGGGCATCCAGCTTCTGTTGATCAAATTGAAACTTTTCATAATAGGCTTGAATGAGAACCATTAACTGATAAATCTCTTTCTTAGTCATCAAGGTTAAAGTCCTCCTCAGTCAGTTTCTTCTTCGGTTCCTGCTGATTGAGATACGATTCAAATTTGGTCCCAAACAATGTCTCCGGCCGCAGGAACTTATTCCAGACAGGATCAGACTGCCAATCAGCTGACTTTCTATCAATCACTCGGTTAAAATCCTCAAGCAAAAAACCTTCTCGATATCTAGCATGAATCAGCTCCCTCGTTTTAATCGAACTTAGTTTAAAGTTTTTTCCCGTCTTCTCATTTAAATAGCCAATGATTTCAGCGTATGGAATCTCCGTTTTCACAGGAGAATGGACTTCAGAATCCTGCACCTTCTGTTCATCTTCCTCTGGTGCTATCTCCTCAATAGGAGTAGATTGGTCCTCGGGCAGGCGGTCTTCAAACTCCTGCAATTTTTCATAATCAATGCTGTACCATTTGGTCTTATCCATTTTCATCCGATTATAATTTTCAGAAAGAAGCAATCCTAACATTTCTAACGAGCGTATCGTCCGCTTAATCGTACTCACTGACCAAAATGGCAGCTGCTTTTGCCAATCTTCATATGTGTTATAAACCCAGCTTCTCCCCTCAATATGATGCTTGCTGATTCCAAGCCAATAATGAATTTGCTGCAACACCACTGCCTCATTTAATCCAATCTTAGCTGCCAAACTAGGAATAATCATAACCGGACTTTCATTGATTAATAACCTACTCAACCGAATCTCTCCCTTACTGTATGTACGAAAAGGAACCTGACTCCGTCGTAAGCCACGAGCAGCCCACCGATTGGTTTACGTCCCTTCACCAGTTATTTATTAATAAAACCGGAAAAAGGACAGGTTATTTTTAAAAAATTTTTTATACTGGATAGATGGAAATTGAAAAGGAGGAGGACATATTATTCTTTCTTTGAAGTATTCTTTGAAGTATTCTTTGAAGTATTCTAATGAAGAAATCTATGGTATTGCTTGGGTCAACAAGAATCTCTCCATTAGTCATTCTGACCTTAGCTAAACGTCAGGATTGAACAAATCATCTTGGTCATATTACGCTTATGCTTGTACTATGAAATCTGCTAAGAAACGGTACTCAATGTAAAGTGTAGTTATTGCATGCCTCAAGTAGAATCTCCATGTTACGGAAGATATGAAAAAAGAAGCCTCTCAAAAGTTTGGTGTACTTTTGAGAAGCCTCTTTTAAAATCATCTATGTTAGCCATTTGCCCTTATCTTAACAAGGGGTGAAACGACTTTATTAGATTATGCCGCCCATGTCAGGCATTGCAAGAGAAAATTTTGCCCGGCCCTTGTGTATATAAGAGTGGTTACTATAACCCTACGAATGGATTTGTTTTGGTGACTCAAAATTATTAAACACATTGAACGGACGTATAGTTCAAGGTTTGGATTATTCTTTTTTCTACTTTTGTACAACTTAATAGATTAGGGTCAAATACCATTAAATTATAACCACTCGTACTCAATGTACTCTCAAAGACTATACCTTGATACCCCGCGGATTCAGTTTCATTAAGGCTTTTAATGTAATCTACAATAAATTGCGTAGGCAAATAATCCAATTTACTGTCGCCGCTACGAACTGGCTTTGAGATTGCCTTTGCCATTTCATTAAAGATATCTAAGTTTATTGCATACATTGTTGGGTCAG
This sequence comes from Neobacillus dielmonensis, assembly GCF_000612665.1. Lineage (GTDB taxonomy): Bacteria > Bacillota > Bacilli > Bacillales > Cytobacillaceae > Neobacillus > Neobacillus dielmonensis. Next base: position 36,935 of record NZ_HG942029.1, on the reverse strand, counting down.
TGAATCTAAAGACATCTAAGTTTTTCAGTAATCTAAAATCAACTACCTTCAGTTCTTGTCTAATTGGGAACCTTCCTATATAAACAGTATCACTGAGGCTAGGGCGAATTTCACTTATTACTGTTCCCGTATCACTTGCTAAATACAGATGGCTAATCCCCTCTGAGTTCGCTCTTCCCGCTGTTGCAAATAATGGAGGAGGCGCTCCCATCTCTTCTTTATCCAACTCTTTATTATTGGAAATTCTTGCTCTGAAAAAAGTATCTTCCTCAACGATAGTTGTTAGTCTCTCTAAATAATCCTTTAACACTTCATAATTTACGTGGTTCGAGTGAAATCTATTTTCATGTTTAATGTAATTCACAAATTCTTCCCAAGAATATCCTTTTAATACTGACTTCTTCTCGAGATAACTATCATTCATCCATTCTATTATTCCAACTTGGTTATTCAAAAAGTGAAGTTTATCTTGGTGATTTCGCTCAAGGAGTGAATTTAGAAATAGATGAATTTTACTTCCATCAAAGTTGTTAAAAATGTTCCACTTTTTTTCGAACTCATCTTTTATACTAATTAATTTGTATTGTGAAAAACCGTCAACAATCAAATCTGTACCTAATTTAAATATGCTTAAAATATCGTTAAACAAATCGTCTAATCCATTATCGTTATGAAGGTCATAAACATGAACATTGTTACTACCACAAAAGCTACAATCCCCAAGGTTACCCAAACTTTTTATTATACTTTTTATCTCTGATGACATGAAACATTTGACGCAGCAATTCATTTATTCCACCTCTTAGTCTAGCAACTTACCGATTAATTCTAAATGGTGCATGATAGATAATTTCTTTAGAGTTGGTAACCCGGGGTATGTTCCTTCTTCATAGTGCTGCACAAAGCATTGCATAGCCAAAGTGTTCATTCTTTCATCTGATATGAATTGTTGATACCACTCTACCAACTTTTTTAAGGCCTCTGAAAATTTTCCTGCGGGGTCACTTGTATCACTATTAGAATCCGAAACAAAATGCATAATCTCTAGAGCATTTTCTGGATTTGGATAAACAATATGAATTGCTACTGCATACGGAGCAAAACCGCTTTCGTTATATTCCTCTCCGACTACAGAAAAATCTGAAAATCCAATGTATCCTTCATCCTTGAAAAAAAGATGTTCCTCTGAAAAAAACTCATTTACTTGTTCCAAATAGTCTTCGTTTCTAGGAAGTTTATTAAATTTATCATCTAAACCTGCTAACTCCTGACCACTTAATTGTCTTCTAAAAGAATTATCAGATGGAATAACATTAAGATGTGCTTTTGAAGAATTAAAAATTTCTCTATACAAAGGTACAAGGTTTCTCTCAGAATGAATAATTGCTAATTCCTCTAGCTTTACATTAAACTCTTGTTGCAATTGCTTGATTTGATTTTCTGAATCCCTATTTAAATAATGTCCAATAATAACTGAATCATTATTCATTAGCTCTTTAAATTGACTATAAACACTTGGAAACGTCAATTCACCCGTAAACGACCCAACTCTTGGGTTCGATACTATTATTAATTTTCGGTGATTGTCTTCAAACACTTTGACAGTAGACATTAAAGTGGAGCTTAATTTTATGGGCTCAATAATTGGAATTATTCTCTCACTTAAAAGCCCCTTAACCTGTAATTCCCTAAGAGCTAGTAAATCATATTGTCTTCCTCTAATAATCGGAAAATACATTTCCTCTCCCCCTAGTGTAAACTCAATTTATCAGATATCTCTTGCAGTTCTTTATATTTAAAGTTACTCGTATATACGAGCCATCTAATAGGCATTGGTAAACCTTTTAATATCTCAATACCCTCAATATCAATTCTTTTTCTCAATTGATTAAATACCAGCCTCTGCGCTTCCTTAATGTTAATAGTTTTGAACCATTGAAGAGATGTTTTAAAATATTGTACTGGCTTTACGTCTGGTAAACATTCAAATTTTAATAATAGAATTTGCTCATATTCTTTTTTTCTTAATAACTTAAATAAAATCTCATGATTCAGATTGCTATAATTTTCAATTGCTTTTTTCCTAACACTTAAGGTAACATCGTTTGTCAAAACTATTATTCCTACTGATGGATTTGATTCTTTTATAACTTTGTATACTGGGTAGTAATTCTTTTCAGAAGTTACAACATACACTTCACTAAATGCACTTGAGTAATCACCCAGCTGATAAACTAATCTATCAAGGTTATCTAGGTCGGTTTTAATCTCATAAACCATTCCTTTATTCCGATTTATTAATACAAAATCCGCCTTTGACTTCCCAACAACAACCTCACTAAAAGCGGAAGTAGTTGTTAAACTGTACTTTCCCAACACTAACTTATTGAACAGAGTACTTTTAAAGAAAAATTCATTCCTATAATCTTTGGTCAATATATTATAATTTTTCTTGATTTCTTCATTGAATTCTTCTGTATTGAATACATCAGTAAACAAAGCCGTCATTAAATATTTTTTGCTAAAGAATCTGTTCAGGTACATATAATTCACATTAATCACACTTTCCTAACTACTATACGCATTAAGTTTAACATTTTCAGCATTAGTCGGTGCAAAAATTTATGTATATTAATATAACTTACATCTTCTTATGGGTTAAATTTTATCCAGTTGACTCATTGTAATATTATCCCACATACTTCCATGAAATTACAAATATCAACAATAACGAACTGAAATTGTTTATTTTTTGAACTATATGTGAAGGCACATAAAAGTTTTATTAATCTTGTATAATGACCTTCTGCATTCTACTCACTATCAATCAACCGCTCCAATACATAAAAATGTCCACCTAGGTTTATCCCTCTGTGACTTAGTCATTCTATAGGCATAGTACAGAATTCCAAATTGATTATGATAGTTGCCGTTCTGAACGTAGCGAAGAACGAGCAACTGCCGAGGAGGAACGGAGCGTAGCGAAGTGACAGGCTTGGTCCAACAACTCTTTTCTTTTTAAATGCCTTTGGTCTTATCAGCCCGTCACTCGTTCGTTCCTCACTCGATCCTCCCCTCCTCTTCCTGAGCACTGATACTGATTTATTCACAAAATCAAAAGCAGACCATTGAAGAATGATGAACTCAACTCTTCTTTTCCCTTTTCCAAGAATGGCTATAATTATCATGTAATCACGATATGCTATATTGCTTTTTCCTCGCTGCCTAATTCTTCAATACAACTTCAACATTTGCCTTATTTGTTCATCAATGAAAACATCAATTTATACATCATCTTTTGTCTTACTTTTTTTGATAACTTCACATTCGACCTTGTAATTTGAAAATATACGAATTCTTATTAGTTTGTCATTGGCAATTTAAAAGATGCCGCCAAGCATGGCTATATGTTATGTCCTCAACATTTACTATTTAGTTCTCAATGAAATAATCCACAAACTTAACTAAAAGCATTTCATAATTTTTAATTCGTTTTGGTTGTGTTATTGAAATGCCTGTCATTCAAAAAGCCTTGATACGCAAATTTTATCAACACCAAAACCACTCCCTAAGTTTTATAGGAAGTGGTTTTGGTATTGATATGGATTAACTACATGACCACTTCACAAAATGGGGGAAAATAGCCGTAACCATTTCCCATTTTGCGTGCAGATGTTAGGCTCAAAAGTATTACATCATGCCGCCCTTAGGTGAGAGTGAAATATCTTTAACCTGGTGTGCGTAGAGTGCATTATATCAATGTTCTGTTAGATCCAGTCTGTAACATTTTTAATGAGGTTTCATTCTTTTTTACTGGATTGCGTTAGCAAAATGTTAGCAATTTGTTAGCCAGGTTACGACCACGAAATTTACAACTGCTATTAACGAATTTACCATATAGAAACGTCAAGAGGTTTTAAATTCCATTTTCTATTGAATCGTATCCTTGTACTACGTAGCAACCTACTTTATATTTTGGTCACTACCTTAATCCACTTATAACCATACAGAGTTTATAACAGTATTTTTTGTAAGTATAAATAAGATATAAGAGTCTACTTTTTGGGCTGATCAAGTGCTTGGTAAGCTACCTGATACTTTCCTCCATCCGCAACTTCTGAATGGTACAAGGCCTTGAGGGCATTGTTTTCTCAAGACCATGCTCAGCCTTCAGTTCTTTAAAGCGTGTATGCAGTTCTTTATTTTCCTTAATTAGTTGTTGCATTTGCGATTTTAAGTACTTCAAAATATTTATCTCCTTTCTGAATCTCTGAGTTTAGCTTTACTTTTCACGAGAAATAACCTGTTTAAAAAGATCCCTAAATTGCTCCCGGTCTTCTGGTAAAAGGCTTTGGTCCCTTTGTTCGCTGTCCGCTTTTTCTAGCCATTGCACTTAAATAACGTGTTTGTAATAATTGGTCAATATTTTCATTTGTATATCTAAATCCTTTATGGTGGAGTACGATAACTCCTTTTGCTAAACCTAGTGACGCTAGACCATAATCTTGCGTCACAATAATATCTCCTTTTTCCACTAACTTCACAATCCGATAATCTGCAGCATCTGCTCCAGAATCAACATAAATGGTTTTCACTCCTGATGGCTGTTCTGCATTAGAAAAATGAGAAAAGCTTGTAACAAGGATTACTGGAATTTCAACATCCCTTGCTTCCGCAATAATAATATCTTTCACCGGACAAGCATCTGCATCCACATAAATTTTCATCTTTCCCCTCCTGTTAAGAAATTCGACTTACTATTTAACTTAAACTATAAAAGGGACTGGTGACTTTGTTTAAAAATAATCAAGAGTTCTTCCTTTTGCTGTATTTTTCTATCCTCATATTATACTTTATAGAATTTTGTTGGCAATTGGTCGTTCAATTGCCTGCAAAATAGGTTGCTTATATTTCGATTAGACCTAAATGACTTCTAATTATAGGGATAAGCACGGGCAGACGCCTCCACCTAGTTATGAAATACCTATACCAAACACATTTTTTGCCTTAATGCAATTTGATATGCATACGATACAGGATATACATGGGTATCCGCCTTATCCTAGTAACACCACAATATTAACGAGAACATCCCTATTTATTAGTTTTTGCCTCCTATTATAATGAAGATATTCTATGACTAAGAAGAAACTAAATGATCATTTCAATTGATGAACAATGTTTAACCACTTCCATACTTTACTACCTTGCATGTATATACTCACATTGATAAAAATTAAAAAGAGGTATTCCAATAAGTCAGTTAACTTACTGAAATACCTCTAAAATAATTTTCCTTTAAAACATGAGTATCAATAGAACAATCCAATCAAGGATTGTCATATTAATGGATGATTACATCATGCCGCCCATTCATTTTCATATATAATAGAAAGAAATTGTGTATAAAAAAGGGTCTTAATCAACATTTTATAAAAAATTCACTTAAAGGTTTAAAATGCAATATAAAACATCGGAGGACAAACCGGAGGACAAAAGAGGACACATTCAGATGTAATAATGTATTCATCCCGTCTCAATTGAGTCGGGCTTTTTCCTCTTTACAATCCTTCTTCAACTTACTTCTACAGATATCACCTGGCAATATTTCTAACAGGATTAACAGACTTACCGAAATCATATGGCTGCGAATATTCAATTTTCTCACACTTTTGACATTCTACATCACATAATCGATCATAAACTAGCCTTTTATGCTTAGGTAAGTTCTCAGGTGATACTTCCACTCGAATAGTTACAATTAATTGTTAGACAGACTCCCATATGGTTTTAAGCTGTAACATTTTTAACGACGGTAGAAGAAAGTCCCGTCGAATCAACATTCCTCAGGCATCAAGCGTAATATCTTTAACCCTAATTTACTTCGTTTTATTGGACTCGTTAGCAAAATGTTAGCATGTTAGCCGTCAATGATTAGCAATTAACTTGATGTCTCTTAAAACATAAGTTGTGCAAATTCTGTTTGCATCGCTTTTAAACCGCAGTTACACAATCCACATGTGCGGAGTGTTTGTGGCACCTCATGGGTGCTGGTGAGTTTATTTATTTTAATTCGTTCTAAGGGTTTTTGCTATTCCTTTTTATTTTGTATCCGTGCCATGTCACTAAGAAAATACTTTGAAAAATAATTTTACACCATTACGTGTAGTTGTGTGCATCATGAGGTTACACTTGCTCATCAACAGGGACAATACAAGCTTTCAAGGCTTCCTCTACGGTCAAAGTATAGTTGTTTAAATCTTCCTCAGTCCAATTAAAACGATCACACATGTAAGCAATGACTTGGTTCTTCCATTTTTGTACGGATTGAATATTGAACAAAATATCCCCTGTCCGCCGATTCAAGAAATCAATCGGGGTGGCCACCATTTCTAGTTCAACCGCATAGACGAGTCGGGCAAATAAATCGAGCGGTAGCTGATACTTGAATGCATCATCCTTATTTGAAACCAATAATTCGAATACTCGACCGATATTGGAGCCATATGTCCTTGTCAGCTTTTCGGCTTCTTCTTTGGACAGCCCCATCTCCAGCCCCTGCATCATATGTTCTAAAACATAGGCATCAAAATTTCCTGAGCCACCTACATCCCCACCGGAAATCGGCATGTTTCTCGTTTGGCTGGCCGGATAACTTTTTCCTTCCTCTGAAAGAAATTTTTCAGCTAAAAGATTCGTGATTGTTTCTGCCATTTTTCGATAGCCAGTTAATTTCCCGCCTGCGATGGTGATTAGTCCCGAATCCGATACCCAAATTTCATCCTTCCGGGAAATTTCCGAGGCGTTCTTCCCTTCTTCGTAAATGAGCGGACGAACGCCGGCCCAGCTGGATTCGATATCCTGTTCACTAATCTTGACGTCAGGGAACATATAGTTAATCGCATTGATTATATAATCGCGGTCGCTTACTGTCATATTGGGGTTAACGGCATCCTCATTATAGAAGGTATCTGTTGTCCCCACATAGGCCTTCCCATCCCGTGGAATCGCAAACACCATCCGCCCATCAGGTGTATCAAAATAAATTGCCTGTTTTAATGGGAATCGGGACTGATCAATAACAAGGTGAATCCCTTTTGAGAGCTGGAGTGTTTTCCCCCTCTTGGAATGGTCCATTTCACGAATTTTATCGACCCATGGGCCTGTTGCATTCACGATTTTTTTGGCCCGGATTTCATATTCTTCACCCGTTAATTGATCTTGTATGGCGGCTCCGACAACTTTTCCATGTTCGTATATAAGCTGAGTGACCTTTGAATAATTAAGGGCTGCAGCTCCTTTATCGACAGCCGCCTTCATCACTTCGATCGTTAATCTGGCATCATCCGTCCGGTACTCTACATAATAGCCTCCGCCCTTAAGTCCAGCTTTTTTAATAAGCGGTTCTTTCGCTAACGTTTCTTCGGCAGACAGCATCGTCCTTCGCTCGGATTTTCTGACACCAGCAAGAAAGTCATAGACCCGCAGGCCGATGGATGTTGAAAACTTGCCGAACGTCCCGCCCTTATGCATCGGCAATAGCATCCACTCTGGAGTGGTTACATGCGGGCCGTTTTCATACACAATCGCTCGTTCCTTCCCAACTTCAGCCACCATTTTAATCTCAAATTGCTTCAGGTAACGGAGCCCGCCATGAACAAGCTTTGTCGAGCGGCTGGAGGTGCCTGCGGCAAAATCCTGCATCTCAACAAGCGCCGTTTTCATTCCCCGCGTCTCGGCATCAAGTGCAATCCCCGCCCCGGTAATGCCGCCGCCGATGATTAAAAGGTCATATTGAACGCTTTTTAGCTTATTGACAATTTCATTGCGATTTAAATTTGAAAAGTTCATTGCTGCTTCCTCCCGATTGTATAAGCCTACTATAGTATGCTTCTGGTTATTAGGAAAAATAAAAAAGAGACCACAAAAGACATTACCGCTACTGATAATGTTTGTGGTCTCTCCAGTTTCTCCTGACAATTATTAACTTGATTTTATTATATCACAAATAACCCGCTAGTGGATATATGATTATTTAAAGGTGATTGCCGCCTTCACTGCCTTTTGCCAGCCACCGTATAGTTGCTCGCGGTTTTCCTTTGGCATTTTCGGTCTAAATTGCCTTTCCACTGCCCATTGCTTGGAAATTTCCTCTTGGTCTTCCCAGTAACCGACGGCAAGCCCCGCCAAATAGGCCGCACCCAATGCGGTTGTCTCGTTGATCACTGGTCTTTCAACTGGAACGCCCAGGATATCACTTTGAAAATCCATTAAGAAATTATTCTTGACCGCACCGCCATCGACGCGCAGGGTTTTAAGCTTGATTCCGGAATCCGCCTCCATTGCAGACAGGACATCCTTTGCTTGATAGGCGAGTGATTCAAGGGTTGCCCTGATAAAGTGTTCTTTCGTTGTCCCCCGTGTCAGTCCGAATACAGCACCGCGTACATCGCTGTCCCAGTACGGGGTTCCCAAGCCGACAAATGCCGGCACCACATAAACGCCTTCCGTTGATTCGACCTGAAAAGCATACTCCTCGCTATCTTTTGCGTCCTTGAACATTCGTAGCCCGTCGCGAAGCCATTGAATCGCAGAACCGGCTACAAATATGCTTCCTTCGAGCGCATATTCCACTTTTCCATTAAGCCCCCAGGCAATGGTTGTTAATAATCCATGATCCGATTGGACGGCTTTCTCTCCGGTATTCATTAACATAAAACAGCCAGTACCATAGGTATTTTTCGCCATTCCTTGTTCAAAACAAGCCTGGCCAAACAAGGCTGCCTGCTGGTCCCCGGCCACGCCAGAAATCGGAACCTCTTTGCCGAAGAAATGGTAATCTACCGTATTCGCATAAATTTCCGATGATGGGCGAACTTCAGGCAGCATTGATTTTGGCACACCAAGTATAGCTAACAATTCTTCATCCCACTTCAATTCGTAAATATTGAACATCAGAGTTCTGGAAGCGTTAGAATAATCAGTTACGTGGGAACGCCCGCCGGAAAGCTTCCAAATTAACCAAGTGTCAATCGTGCCAAACAACAATTTACCCTGGTCTGCTTTTTCACGTGCTCCGGCCACATTTTCGAGAATCCATTTTACTTTGGTGCCTGAAAAATAAGCATCAATTAGCAATCCTGTTTTTTCACGGAATAAATCATGATAGCCCTTTGCCTTCAGGTCTTCACAAATTTCGGTTGTTTGTCGCGATTGCCAAACGATGGCATTATAGACCGGCTGGCCATTTTCCTTGTCCCAAACCACTGTTGTTTCCCGCTGGTTGGTGATTCCGATTCCGGCAATTTGTTCTGGTCTGATGCCGGATTCAGATAAGACTTCGGCAATGACGGATAGAATCGAGCCCCAGATTTCATTGGCATTCTGCTCAACCCAGCCTGGTTTTGGATAATACTGCGTAAATTCCTTTTGGGCACTAAAAGCGATTTCACCCCGTTTATTAAACAGAATCGCACGAGAACTCGTCGTGCCCTGGTCCAATGCCAGAATGTATTTGTCCATTATAAACCCTTCCCCTTGTCAGATATATTCAAATAGATTAACGATGGTTGGCGAAAAAGTCCCACAATTCCCGCTTTGAGGTGGTGATTCCTTTTGCCCCCGCATCTAGCGCGGCTTGCACTTCTTCCACAGTCCGGATTAGTCCTCCTGCAAAAATCGGTATATTCACCCGTTCTATCACTTCCGTAATCATCCATGGCATGGCGCCCGGGAGTACTTCAATAAAATCAGGCCTCGTTTTTTCGATTAATTTATAACTTTTTTCCAAGGCGTGACTATCAATCAAAAAAACTCTTTGGATGGCGAAAACCCCTTTTTGTTTCGCTTTTTGAATCACATTTGCTTTTGTGGAAATGAGTCCAAATGGTTTGAATTCCTGACAAATATATTCGGTTGCGTATTCATCGCTTTTAATTCCACGAATTAAATCGACATGGTAAATCATTTTCTTCCCGAACTGCTTTGCCATTTGACTGATATTTTTTAATTGGGCAACATGCATTTCCAAAAATACGCCAATTTCATAAGGACTTTGCAAAAATAGCTCGAATTCTTTCATGTTTGCCGAAGCAGGCAATATTTTCTGGTCCATTTATACCGGCAACCCTTTCCTCGGTAACAATTTTGTCATCTTCCTAACTAAGAATACAAAAAAGACAGCAGATAAAAAGAAGTGATGGTCTCCTTTCTACCGCTGTCCCCGTATCTCCTCAGCAAAACACTAGAATTTTAAAAAAGTTACAAGATTCTAAGTTAAACATAATTATTAACTTGTTATTCTAATTATAATCCTTTTTGAATTCTATTTCAACGTTTTCATTCGAAAGGTATTCTTTATTTGGTACTTAAGACATGGTATTAAAATATTGTATACAGGGTTGAATTAGCTACTGTAATCATTGTGAATAACAATGTATTAAGGACAGCCCCGACATAAACATTTCCTGTCAAACGATATAAGAAGCGATTGAAAATAGCCGCGATCATAAGTACAGGTACCAGGGCAATTACAATGATGGATGAAAGAGCCTGTTCAGGGTATCCGGCGGTTCCTGTTACAAACAACAAACCATATTGATAGCCTAGGTACAGGATTAAGCCTCCTACGTATAGAAGAATCGAAATAATATAACCTTTGATTCCATCAAATTTCTTGCCGCTTGTGTTCATATTGGTAGAAATGCCGCTGATAAAGTAGTAAATGAAGAACAGTGGTGCATATTTTAGCAATGCGATTACATGTTTACCCTCAAATGTTTTTACTGCAAATGTCCATAAACGGAAGTCGGTCTTGAATACGGCATCGATGATAAACAGAATCGCAAACCCAATCACAACAGCCACAATGGCATTGGCGATCGCCGCAATAGCTGCCAGTACATTTACCTTAACACCGTAATTGGCAATCGTTGCCCCTTCCGGCTTCTTGGTAACGTAATGATAGCAGACCATTAGCATAAGGGTAACGATGGCGACATTAATGGCCCAATAGACAACTGGATTTGTTGTCGGTGATCCAAAGAACGGTGTTGTCGCAATAAGTTCTGCCTGATATTTAAGATAGATATATTGAACCGCACTTAACACGAGCATAATCGCAGAGCACGTTTTAATCGTTTTATCTGATTTCTTTACAAAAGAGATAATCATGACAATTGCTGATATAACCATCAAAATGATACTAACTTGCCTTAATAATCTCATCCCAAAAAAGGCCTCATTTGCATTGCCGCCATATAAGGATGAAAAGAATAGTGCCGGGAACAATGCACCAAATAGGACGATTAAATAGTTTGCCGCCTTTGCCCCGTTTGTTGTTGGTACGGATAATGGTTCCGGTTTCTTTGTATAAATCTTATTAAAGAACGGTAATTTCGAAATCAACATAATCAGTGGAATAAACAACAGGAAGAATCCAATCAGAGCAATAAACTCAAAGAACTCCTTGTACATCCATGTTTGTCCCGATTTATCGACGGATACAAGATCACTATAATCAGAAAAGGCCGTATTATAAAAATCAATCGCATCGGAGGTCGCTTCTTTAGAGAAGTGGTTCCAAGGATGAGTTTCAGCAGGTTGATATACGATTCTTTTTCCACCATTCACATCATAAAATTGTCCCGCCTGTGGATTTTTGGGATTTCCCAAGAACCCGCTGCCTTCTGGAGTGCCGACGTAATTCTTCTTCACTACAGTTTTCCCAGTAGCTTCCGCTGCTGCATCAAAGAAGAATTCATCGTATTGCGCAGCTACTTTTCCGGACGTTCTAGGTCCGTAAGAATTATTGATATCTTCATCTGTATTTTTGAGCGCATGGAGCCATAAATAATCAGAGCCCATTGTTAGTGAACTGTAGATTTTTCTGATGCCGCTTTTTTGGAATTCCTTTTCATCAAGTACGACCGCATTGGTTGAAGAAAATCCACCCATAGAGTGTCCTGAAACCCCAATAATGCCGTTCCCTGCTTTATCTTTTAACACAAAGTCCTGCTCATACATATATTGGACAGCATCATACATGGAAGTCGGCCAAAATGAAAAGAACGGAACGGGTTTTTTCATTTTCCCTGTTGAATGTCCATGGTCATACTGATCTAATGCTAAGACAACATATCCTCTTTTTGACATTTCTATAGCCTGGGCATCCTGCATTTCCGCAGAATTAAGGTATCCATGCGTAGTTATGATTGTCGGTCTTGGTTCTTTATCCGCTCCTTCTGGTTTATACAATAATCCCGAAAGTTCCCCGCTTGGAGTTTTAAAATGGATGCGTGACACGTCGGTTTTTCCATACGAGTTGTTAAATAAACTGGCGAAAATGCTGCCTGCCAATATCAACACTAACGAAATGGCAATCCATACGATTGGCTTTTTTAATCTTTTCATATTATCCCCCTGTTTTATAACTTAATAAGGTATTAGTTCTAGCCGCACACCAAAAAAATATAAAAAGTGTACCAGTTCTGTATTCCTGCTCTAAGATGTCTCACCTCCCCCAAAAAGTAGAATATTGAAAAGGAAAACAAAAAAGGAGACACACTAAAATTATCTTTTGAAAAAAATAATTTAGTGAGTCTCCGAGTCCTCTTCACAAAATATTAACTTTAAATTAAGTATATCCGAGATTGTAAGCGTTGGCAATAAAAAATACATTTAACATAATTACCTTTAAAACCTTATAATCAAACCTGGGTTCCCTCGACATCTGTTTCTTCATGCAATCCATATTTGATCAAGGCTGTTTTGTTATAGGGATCTCGAAATTAATCTTGACGGCAGCCTTAGAATTCACCACAGATTCTCGGCCACCCCAATAAAATAAAAGCATTTAACCTTCAATCTCAATTGCTTTTTTTGCTACTTGTGGGTAATTAACCCTTTCAACAGAATTCTCAAGTTCAGCAATCGCAGAAATAACACTCATTAAATGTGATTTATCTGTTCCATAGTTCCCAACAACAAGTAATCCTTTATTATCAGTAGGCCGTTCAAATTGTAATTGCTCAATAATTGTGTCGTTAATCACATCTGCCATGCGGTCAGAGATTACATATGTATCAACTAATTCAAAGGCCTTTCGGGTATTTGTAGATCTTTCAACTGGACAATTGTTTCGACCGGATCAAATTGGATCAAATTACGATATTGCATAATGATCTCTCCCTTTAAAATTGATAATATGATCTTCAAATCCATCTGCATCAAAGTACTCTGGATGATCAGGTGTTCCATATCTTATAGATCCCTTAGTTACTTCGCCCGGCCAATCAATTAGAATTACCTTATTACCACTGATATATTCGAATAAGCCGATTGGATTTTTTTTAATTCTTCATCAAATAGATAATGTATTCGACTTAAAAAAATAACATGATTGTCATAGTCATTTATAAGTTTTTGCAGTTCATCCTTAACAATACGTTGGCGTCTTAGTACTGGAACATCCTTTAAACTTAAAGCCAGTTCCTTATTAACGTTAATAGATGGAAAGTCCATCTATTCAATTTCCTTATGTAAATCATTTCCACTACTTTGTTTATATTTTATAAGTAAATATTGATACCTTTGTCTTCGAATGGACTGTATTTCTTCATTTAACCGCTCAATAATATTCATTTATTCACCTCTTTTCTGTGAAAATAAATTAACCTTGGCCTTTAGGTATGCATTAGATCGAGGTTGGAAATCCTAAAAGTAACCTAAAAAAGCCAGTAAGAAAGCAGAGGGACCTGTGGGAGGGCAACTCTGTTTAAGCTTATTGAATTTTGGTTATACTAACTAATTTGCTTTTCTTTAAAAGGCTCCTTGTTTATAAGCATGGAGTAGATAATTCGAAGCATTCGATGCGATATGGCAACGAGTGCTTTTTTCTTTCCTCTTCTTGCTGCTATTGACCAATATTTTGCTGCTAACCATCGATTTCGACATCTTGATACAGCCCAGGCGGCTTCACACATCGCTGACTTAATGTGAGGATTTCCTTTTGTGGTCCTTGTACTTTTTCGTTTCCCAGCACTTTCATGATTTCCTGGTGATACTCCAGCCCATGAGGCTAAATGCTGAGAGGTAGGAAACTGTCCCATATCCACTCCAATTTCCGCAATGATGATCGCCGCTGTGTCTTTTTTAATACCTGGAATTGTGAGTAGTAAGCTCAATTCTTCTTGATAGTTTTTCAAAAGGTTATCCACACGTTCTTCAATTTCAGAGATTAGCGATTCCAAATATATGATGTGTTGCCAAGACTGTCTAATAAGAAAAATTTGATGTTCGTTTAAAGTACCAAAAAGTGAATCAGTAATTTTCTGCTTCTTTCCAGCCATTTTTCCATGTATGCTATTTTCAACGTCAGATTCATCTACATATCCTTGTTCAATTAACTTTTTGAGAAGTTTCCTCCCTGATACGCCAAAAACATCGGAAATGACTGAACTGAGTTTAACATTTGAACACACTAATACCTTTTGAATCCGGTTCTTCTCCGATGTTAAGTGGCCTATCCACTTCTTACGAAGTCGTGTTAAATCACGAAGTTCCCGAATATCAACAGGTGGAACAAAGCTTTTTTCAATCAGCCCATGTCTTAATAATTTTGCAATCCATTCTGCATCAGAAACATCGGTTTTCCGACCAGGGACATTTTTAATTCGTTGTGCATTAGCGAGTGTAATATCAAAGTAATCTTCCAAGATGTTAAATACGGGTTTCCAATAAACACCGGTACTTTCCATCGCAATATGAGTGACTCCATGATGTTCAAGCCACTGTAATAAACGATAAAGATCTTTTGTAAGAGTAGGGAAAGTTTCCGTTACCTTAAGCAAGTCGTCTTCTCTACTCCCGGAAATTACACAAGCTACAATTGTCTCCGCATGGACATCTAATCCAGCACATCGTTCGATAAACACTTCCATAGAAAAACTCCTGTCTATTAAGATCACAAACAGTGAGTGAATTTGTAAAATAAGCATTTTTCTGTCCGTAGTCATCCTTCCGTAAGGAAGAAGCTAACAAAGGGTTGAACACCAAATTCACTCAAACAGTTTTATTTACAGGGTCTAACGCCACCATAAAAAGGCACATCCTTAAATACTGTTTGTGTCACTAACATTATGGACAGGAGGAATTAATTTTCATGCCTGGGTTGGGAGAGAAAGCTCATGATTGTTTTATTAGAGATTTCTTAGTACTTATATTACACGATTGGAAGATAGGTAGGAACGGATTCACTTGAAATACTAATCTTTTTTTATGTCATTTTACCTAGTAAATTACTCCCTCCTAATACAGCAGGGTCCCATCTTGTTTGGTCTTTAATGTACTCAATCTCAAGTAATTCAAATCCTCTTTCTTTACCAAAACCGATTCACTGCAAGTATTAATTATAGAATATGCCCTTAAAGAATTTGATTGCATTAAAAAAGGAGCACAAAATTGCTCCTTATTCCTGATAATCACATACACTCCAAATATCCAAAATGAGCTCCTTGATAGCTGGGCCCACATTAGGCTGGTATGTATATAAACCGACTACACCCAACTCCCGGTAGCTCATCTTTCAACTATATTTATTTGGAACCATTACACTTTAGGAGTTCCAGATTTTTAATTCAGGTTCCTGTGTATGCGGAACCTTTACTTTCTCGTTCAGATATTTATATGTCGCCTTTAGATTGTGATACCAAACATCAATCTCTGTTTCTTCCTCATATCTCGGTTCATAACCTCCGTTCATTGCAGCAACTTTAATAAAAACATTCCGGTAAGCAAATGTCCTGTCAACGACACTTTCCTCACACAACTGGCAGTAGCGAATGCAAGCTTGCAAATTACCTTCTTCAATAGCAGGAGAAAGGCTTTCCATTTCATCATGCCTTTTAACCCTATCTTGCCACTCTTGAACAAGGTCTTTTCCCTTTGGCTTTATATTTCGCTCAAGATATTTCAGCCGAGATTTTAAACTCATTTAAAATCGGTCCTTTCAATAATTCATTACTATTCCTGGTTATCAACCATTTTCTCAATCTTGCTCATCCTTTCCGCTAAATCTCCTAATTCCATTGATTTTAAAGCTGTATTCGATAAGGTTGCTATAGTTTTGGCTTTGTCTATTGTCATTTCTCCATCTTTCAGCAAAATATTAATCACCTTTGCTAACATCCTTCTAATGTCTTGAGGCTTGTTAATCCTAATGTCTTTAGTAAAATGTTTATTCATACTTTGGCTCCTTTTCTTGTAAACTAGAAATATTCCAGTACATCAAGGGTTTCGCCAATTTTAAGTTTACAAAACGTGATAAAAAATCCGATTTATGTTTCATCATTGTAAAAATAAGTCCTTTTTTTCCGGAATATTAATTCTCTCCGGCCCTTCTAAGCGAGATTTTGTTTTTCATTTTTTAAGTGTAATCCATAGGAAAAGGATAAATGTTAGGAACCTACAGGAGCCCTTGAGAATTGTCTTTGGGCTCTCTGTAAGTTTCTAGCAGTCCTAAAGGGAAAAAATGGCGTGTATGTGGGCTGATTTACCTTACATTCTATATCAATTACTCTGTACATTTCCCCTTAGAAAATCCATTTAATGACCCTGGAGTTTTTTTCTATAATCATAATTTTCTATGAATAAATCTATAAATTTTGTATTATTATAAAGACGGCTAAAGACACGATCTCCCACTGCAAATGGTAAGTCTGTATCCGTCAAATTGCTTGTGTAGATTGTCGGTTTCCCAGACCGACCCTCTACAATTTGAAATAACATTCCCTTTCTCCAATCGTCATTTCCCCCGATTGCCTCTGAGCACATATCATCCAGGACTAGAAGATCTAATCTTTTAATATCCCTAAAAATATCCTCTTCAGATTTAGAAGCTCCTTTTCTGTAGGTTGTCTTAAACATTGATAGCAACTGACCTGTAGTTAAAAAACCTACGGAAAAGCCTTTTTCTTTCACTTCTTTTATAGTCCTTGCAATTGCAGCACATAGATGACTTTTTCCTGTTCCGGGATTTCCCATAATTAGCAAGTTGTAAAGTTCACCTGCCAAAAACATTTTTGTATATGTCATTGCCGTTTCTTTTGCCTTCGAAGTAACATCGTTAGTTTTCTCGAAATTCTTAAACCCAGCAGCCATTAAATCCTCCGGAAGGAGAAAATACTCGTTCGTAAGCCTTTCACCAATTAATGTTCTTAATTCTTCTAAGCTATTACTTTGATAAATATTGAAAGCTTCCTTATCCCTACAAACTGAGCATTTCATCGTTTTGCCAACTGCATACCAATCATCTTGATTTATCATTCGATAAAATAACCCACTTGCAGTTTCGTCCCCACAACTAGGACATGGCAATTTATATTGGTATTCCGTTTCGAAATCGTCTCGTTCAGCTAATGTCGGAACTATTTTTTTAACAGCATCTTTATAAACATCCTCGATTTTCATAAAACGCTTAATAGCTTGCATCAAGCCAACCTCCTAAAAAGGCATTTCCGCCTCTAATTCTTCAATTTTACGTAATTCTTCTTTTGTTAAGGGTTTTCTTTCCGGCCAATGTTCCGGACGTTTTGTTGGAATATCGTGGGGACTTTTCTTTTTCTTATCATTTGCTGATTTAATCTTTGCTACCAATTGATCATATTGTTTTCTTAATTTTGCTGGAGAAAGGATATTAGTTTTCCAGAAAGAATCCAGCTGACACCAATCGATTAAATATTTAATTTGATCTTCAGTTCTATTGTCTCTTTCCATCATCAATCGGATATCATTTGACCACTTTTGAAGGTCAGGCTCTTTAAATGCCTCGTTGTTTTTCCTGATGTTATGTAAAAGCCTTAATGATAACTGAAAAGGAACACTCTCTTCATCGTAAGTTTTTGACTTACGACAAGAAGTATTTATATCTTTTTTATCGTTCTTAACATTCTTGATTGTGTCTGCCAACGGTCTGCCAACGGTCTGCTCGTAGTCTACTTTTGGTCTGTTTTTTGTTTCCGAATCGTGATAAACACTGTATTTACATATGGTTATCATGGTTTTTTTGTGGTCTGATTTTTTAACAATCATTCCGTCTTTTTCGAGAATTTCTAAAAAACCTCTTAATTTTGACTTTCCCCATTTCCAACGGTCCATTAGTTTTAATTCAGATGTAACAAAGCTTCCTCTTTCTAATTCAATCAATTCATTACCGTGAATAAACTTAGTATCTTTATGGCTAGCCATCATCAATAGGTCAATCCAAGCCTCATACTTTGAGAAAATTCTTTTCTCTTTATATAACCAATGGTCTTGAATTTGACGATGTAACTTAATCCATCCCTGCATTATCACCTCACCTACACATTTTTCTTCTTTTCAATAGACCATAGGTCAATGTAGTCCTGGACCTGTTTTCGGTTAAATACCCACTTCTTCCCTATTCGTATTGATGGAAAGTTTGGATCACTAAGGAATAGTTTTTCTATTGTGGGCCATGATAACGAGAGCATCTTACACAATTGCTTTGTATCCATTAACATTGATTGAAGTTCGATTTTGTCTAATCGCTTCTGTACCTCAGCCAAATACAAGGCCTTTAACTCTTCGTCATCCAGCCTTATTTCAAGCATGTTTCCACCTCACCCTTTGGTAAATCTACTTTAAAGTTCATCCAATCCCACCCCTTCTTTCCTTTTTTCAATTCTGGTACAAAAATATGCGACTTGCTTATCAAGAGTAATAGCAATTTGTTGAATTGTAGAAGGACGTATTCTTTTTTTATTTCCTCTTTCAATTTCTCCAATGGTTTTTCTTGTTACGCCTGACTTTTCGGCAAGTTTTGATATTGTCCAGTCTTTTTCAACCCGTGCAATTTTTACTTTTGCTCCATCAATATTTAGGTACTGTTCATGCTTAACTTGTAGTGTACACTCCATAATCACACCTCCACTAATTACTCGATTTGAGTACAAATTAATAATAACAACCCATTTTGAGTAATTCAAGTTGAAAATCGTACCCAAACTGTGTAATATTAAAGTGTAATTACTCAATAGGAGGAATGTATTATGATTGGAGAACGGATCAGGGAACTAAGGAAAAGGAGAAACATGACTTTAAGGGAATTAGCTTCTGAATTGGGGATTCCTTTTACAACTCTAGGTAATTATGAACGTGGGGATCGAAGCCCTGATTTTGGTTTAGTTTTAAAAATAGCCAAATATTTTGGGGTTTCAATGGATTACCTTACAAGAGGGGATGACATTGTTAACTTTGAAGAATACCAGGTTATTCGGTACACTGAAGACTTTAATCAAATGCTTAGTAAAACTGAACCTGGTTTAAGAGAACAAATATTAAAAATACATGATATATTATTTTTTCTAACGTGTGATCATGCCATCGGAAATCAAGAAAATAAAGAGCTAGATTATTTACAGAAAATCTTTAATTCTATCCTTAAAGCAAAAAACGGCTTTGGCATGGGAAATAAAAAAGGTGGATTTTCACCATCGGAAAAATATGAACTTTTAAGAATAGCTCAAAGAGAAAAGGATGAAATTAGTAAATCCCTAAATGAACTTTTTGAAATTTACATTGAAAAATGAAAAAGGAGCTAAGCTAACATGGCAAAATTCAGGCAACGAGGGAAAACATGGAGTTATCATATTTATTTAGGGCTGGATCCACTTACAAAAAAACGCAAGGAGATATCTAAAGGTGGCTTTAAAACACAACGAGAAGCAAAGGCAGCAGCACGCCTAGTTGAATTAGAAATTCAAAATGGCACTTTTACCAAAGAATCCGATATGCCTTTTGAACAATTCGCCCAGGATTGGTTAAAAACGTATAGTCACAGTGGTGTGAAGATAAGCAGTGTGAGAGCTCGAGAAAAAGAAATGAAGCATTTTACCTCTGTTTGGGGACCTTATCCAATCAGCCGCATTACTAAGAAAATGTATGAAGAAAGGATTCTGGAATTAAACGAAAAATACAGCCAAAATTATATGGATGGTATTCATGCTTGCGGAAGAATGATTTTTCGGAAAGCATTAACTCAAGGACTGATAAAAATTAATCCTACTGAGGATTTAAAAATGCCTAAAAAGCAGCAAAGTGTTGAAGAACTGGAGAAGGCAGAAGAGAAAATTGTTTTTCTTGAAAAAGAAGAGCTTGCCCATTTTCTTAAATTAGCCCATACAGACGGGCTTGAAATGGATCATCTTGTCTTCACGGTACTATCCTATACTGGATTACGAATAGGTGAATTATTGGCCTTAAAATGGGGGGATTTTAACGAAAAGCAAGGTACTATCCGAGTTACTAAAACTCTTTATAACCCTACCAATCATTTTGAAAAATATCAGCTTTTAACGCCAAAAACAAAAGGCTCTGTCCGTACAATCAAGATTGATGAAATGCTTATCAGCATGTTAAAGAAGCATCGGCTTAAACAAAATGAAATGAAATTAAAAAATAGACCTATATATCAAGACAACGAGTTTATTTTTGCTCGAGAGGATGGGCATCCACAATTAAGAAAAGTTGTTGAGACCCGGCTTAAAAGACTTCTGAAAAAAGCAGAGATAGTAAAGAACATTACTCCACACTCATTTAGACATACCCACACTTCATTATTGATTGAAGCTGGAGTCGGCATTAAAGAAATACAACAGAGGCTTGGACATACAGATATTAATACGACAATGAACATCTATGCTCATATGACCGCCAATATGGAAGAAAAGGCCTCCCAACAGTTTAGCAAACTGATGAAAGACCTTCTCCTTTAGTTAGCTTTTTAGTCATAGGTTGCCCTGCTTTTTTTAAAAACGAGGACAAATCCGAGGACAAGAAAAGCATATTATTATTTTAGACGTTGATATAACAAGGTTTTAAAACCCCTATTACATCATGCCGCCCATTCCACCCATGCCGCCCATGTCAGGCATTGCAGGAGCATTCTTTTCAGGCAGGTCAGCTACAACTGCTTCAGTTGTTAAGAACATAGCAGCAACAGATGCAGCATTTTGAAGAGCTGAACGAGTTACCTTAGTTGGGTCAACGATACCAGCTTCGATCATGTTTACCCACTCGCCAGTAGCAGCATTGAATCCAGTGCCAACTTCTTCACGTTTTAAGCGCTCAACGATAACAGATCCTTCAAGACCTGCGTTCTCAGCAATGGTGCGAACTGGAGATTCGATGGCACGAAGAACGATGTTAATACCTGTTTGAACATCACCTTCAGCTTGAATACCAGCTACTTTATTGTATACGTTTAGAAGCGCAACGCCACCGCCGGATACGATTCCTTCTTCAACTGCGGCACGAGTTGAGTTAAGAGCATCTTCAATGCGAAGTTTGCGTTCTTTTAATTCTGTTTCAGTTGCAGCACCAACTTTGATGACTGCTACACCGCCAGCTAATTTAGCTAAGCGCTCTTGTAATTTTTCACGGTCAAATTCAGAAGTTGTTTCTTCTAATTGAGCACGGATTTGGTTAACGCGGCCTTGGATATCTTCAGTAGCGCCAGCGCCCTCTACGATTGTAGTGTTTTCTTTTGTAACCACAACTTTAGCAGCACGGCCTAAAGAAGCAACCGTTGCAGATTTAAGGTCACGGCCAAGCTCTTCAGTAATTACTTCACCGCCAGTTAGGACAGCGATATCTTCAAGCATAGCTTTACGACGGTCACCAAAGCCAGGAGCTTTAACAGCAACAGCATTGAAAGTTCCACGAAGCTTGTTGACTACTAATGTAGAAAGAGCTTCCCCTTCAATATCTTCAGCAACAAGCAATAATGGCTTACCTTGTTGAACCACTTGCTCTAATAATGGAAGGATTTCTTGAATGCTAGAAATCTTCTTGTCAGTGATTAGGATATATGGATTTTCTAGAACAGCTTCCATTTTTTCTGTGTTGGTTACCATGTAAGCTGAAACATATCCACGGTCGAATTGCATACCTTCTACAACATCTAGTTCAGTTGTGAAGCCTTTAGACTCTTCAATTGTGATAACGCCGTCGTTACCAACACGCTCCATTGCCTCAGCAATCAATTGGCCAACTTCGTCGTCAGCAGAAGAGATCGCAGCAACTTGAGCGATAGAAGATTTTCCTTCGATTGGTTTTGAAATAGCTTTTAGCTCTTCAACAGCAGTAAGCACAGCTTTTTCAATCCCTTTGCGGATGCCCATTGGGTTCGCACCAGCTGTTACGTTCTTTAAGCCTTCGCGGATCATCGCTTGAGCAAGAACAGTAGCAGTTGTTGTACCGTCACCGGCAACATCGTTTGTTTTGCTTGCTACTTCAGCAACTAGTTTTGCACCCATGTTTTCGAATGCATCTTCTAATTCGATTTCTTTTGCAATCGTCACACCGTCGTTCGTGATTAATGGTGAACCAAATTTTTTCTCAAGAACCACGTTGCGTCCTTTAGGTCCAAGAGTGACTTTTACTGCATTTGCTAGAGTATCAACACCGCGAAGCATCGCGCGGCGAGCGTCTTCACTAAATTTAATCTCTTTAGCCATTGTAAAATAACCTCCTCATATGATATAAAAGCTTGTTTATTTAAGAGACGTGATTTTTTTAGCCAACAATCGCAAGAATGTCAGTTTCACGTAAAATTAAGTATTCGGTACCTTGGTATTTAACCTCAGTTCCAGCGTATTTTGAGAAGATAATGCGATCGCCTACAGAAACTTCAAGTGCTACACGTTCGCCGTTGTCAAGTACACGGCCTGTACCAACAGCAACTACTTTTCCTTCCGAAGGCTTTTCCTTAGCTGTGTCCGGTAATACAATACCGCTTGCAGTTTTTTCTTCTGTTTCAACTAGTTCGATGACAATGCGATCACCTAGTGGTTTTAACATACAAACAACCTCCTCAAATATATGTTATTCGGGTCATTATTAGCACTCGGTAATGATGAGTGCTAACACAATTATTATAATAATGAATCTAAAAATCTTTTGCAAGTATGAAGCATAAATTTTTTAAAAAGAATTCTGTTTTTTTCCACCTTATAAAGTATGTGATGAACCTCCCAATCTATACATTATTTTCCTGCAAAAACGAAAAAGTTCATTTCCCCCTTGCATGAAAAGCATTTAAAATTGAAAGTTACCTATATTTAACGGTAGAATGAAAAAGAATTGCCTAAGTAAATACAACAGCACAATATCCGAGAAGAGTATAAGATTATCTTTCTATATCAAAAATAGAAGACAAAGGAGACGAAAGATTGAAACGGGAATATTGGATTATTTTAATCGTGTATATTGGAATGCAATTTTCCAGTCTGGTCGGGGTTCCCTTACTTATGCTGGTTTTACCTACAATCGGGATTGACAAGCAGCAAGCTGTTCCTGTTTGGCTGCTCATCAGTTTTTTAGCCGCCTTGCTGATTACGCTTTTTATCCTGCGCAAGGAAATGAAAAGCCAACGAGCAATCGGCAGTTCTTGGGGACAATCGGTCCAATGGGCCTTCCTTGGTTTTTTTCTGGCTCTGTTCTCCCAATATGCTGCCGCCATTGTGGAGTCGATGTTAGGTGTCCAAAGCGGCTCCGAAAATACCCAGCAGATTCTTCATTTAATTGATACATTCCCGCTGGCGATTATCGTCACTTCCATTTTCGGTCCGATCCTGGAAGAAGTCGTCTTTCGAAAAATTATCTTTGGAAGCCTTTATAGGCGCTATAACTTTTTTATATCCGGCCTAATCAGCTCCGTCATCTTTGCTCTTGCCCACATGGAGCCGGAACACATCATCCTATACTCAGCGATGGGCTTTACCTTCGCCTTTCTCTATGTAAAAACAAAACGGATCATCGTACCGATGTTTGCCCATGTTGCCATGAATACGATGGTCGTTTTGGTCCAATCTGTTTTTCGTGATGATATTGAAAGACTGTTAAAACAAGCTGAGGCGGTGCAAAACTTTATCGGAGGTTTCTTATGAGACGTTCACCTTTTGTTTCCGGTCTGATTTATTTTTTAATTGGCGGTCTGTTTACGTTCTTCGCCATCGACGATGTTCAAGATAATGGCTGGGGCTTTTTTAGCTACCTACTTGTTATCCTTGCAACCTTTGACTTTGGCTCCGGTATCAAACTGATCGCCTTTCATTTTAAATATAGAGACCAATTGAAAAAATAGAGCAAATCCCCTAGATATGATCCAGGGGATTTTTGTTTATACCTTTTTAAACGTTTTAATAGAGGCAGATTTATCTTGAATTAGATTTTCAGAATAC
Source organism: Neobacillus dielmonensis (assembly GCF_000612665.1). Classification (GTDB taxonomy): domain Bacteria; phylum Bacillota; class Bacilli; order Bacillales; family Cytobacillaceae; genus Neobacillus; species Neobacillus dielmonensis. The sequence continues at coordinate 12,675 of NZ_HG942029.1, read as the reverse complement.
TCTACTGTCCCAATTTCACAGCCTTTACCGATTTTTACAAACTTCCCCCGTACAATCTCAGCCTTTGTATTTTCAAGAGAAACGTCATCCCCTTCGATTACTTTCGCTGTCAGAAATCCCGTATCCTTTACAAACGGAAGAAAAGACGATTTCTTTTTGATCTTAATCTTTTCTCCACCTATTTCTTCCGCTGTACTTTCCCCAAAATGGAGGCCGACTTCAATGTGATCCGCATTTAGCAAGCCTTTTATCTCAAATCCACCTTTGAGGATAAAAGTTTCATATTCTACGTCCCCCTTTACCGATACACTGCCTTTCACATTAGCGGTTTCGCCTTGAAGCCTTTCCCCTACGGAAAGCGTCCCAAGGACCTTCATTTTATGGACAACCGCACTGCCTTCAATCGCCATATTCCCCATGATCAGCATGTCCCCAGCTTCCATATTCCCACTTATTTCTGACTCTCCGATTATTTTGATCGAATCTGTTCGCACCCCCTCTAACACTTCAGCGGTGCCATAGGTATTGAATACAGTACATTCAACATAGTTTTCGATTGTGGCTTCCCCTCTGATGCTGACTTTGTCATAACGACCTCCTGGGTAGTTCCCTGAGCCATTGATTTTAAGGTCTTGACTTGCTTTCATATGAACTCCCCCCTTTTATACCTTTCTGTATTCTTTTACGGTTGCTTTTTTATCGATTGTCAGTTCTTCTTTATATTCCACAAGGCCAATTTGGCACTTAGGGCCAATGGTCACATGGTTCCCCCGAATGACAGCGGCCTTTGTATTTTCTACTTCTATTTCATCCCCTTCGATTAAGTCCACCTCTAACTGTGTCGGTAGGAATGATTTGAACAATCCGAGCAATGCAGCCTTTTGTTTGATAAAAATTTTCTGCCCGCCAATTTCTTTCACCTTGCATTCACCAAACAGGCTTACCTCGATATGGTCCGCATTTAACAGACCTCCTATGGAAAAGTGAGATTCTGCTTTAAATAGCTCGGCTTCACAATCCTCTTTGACGACAAGCATTCCCTTCACTTTAATTTCCTCTGCCTTCAGCCTCCCGCCTATAACAGCCTTACCAGAGACCTCTACTGTTTTCGCAAATAGGTTTTCACCAATCTTTGCTGTCCCTTCAACTGTCATCAGGCCGGTTTCGATCGTTCCCTTCACTTTTCCATTGCCGCTAATCTTCACTTTATGGGAGGTAACATTTCCATTCACGCTGCCTGAACCATGGCATTCGAACTCCGTACAATCAATATCTGTATTAACGGTCCCAGTGCCGTTTATTTTCACATGGTGAAATTGCCCCCCGTTAGCTGACCCTAATCCATTCAGTGTCAAGTCGCCCCGTTTTTTCAGTTCCATACTGATTCTCCTTTATAATAATTTCGATTTGATTTCTTCGGCACATGTCATCAAGCTCAGTTGGGCAGCCACCTTTGTTCCCGTCTCGAAGGAGAAGCTTTCCGCGTTAACCACCAGCAGACAGGAGGAAATCCCCAGCTTTCTCATAATCACCAAATCACAGCTCTTCTGCTTCACCACAGCCCGATTTTCCTTCAACACCCCAAGCAGCATTTTCCCTTCATCCAGACTGATTTCCCCTGACTGAAGCAGCTTCTCAAGCACATATACTTCAAGAATGCGGGAAAAATCGAAAACTGAACTGCCTTTGTCGGTATCTATATAAATGTTCATCACTGTTTCTGAAACAATGTTACGTTTTAATAAATCATCCTTCGTTAATTGCAATTCGGATACATTAGGCGAAAACATGTCTGCCAGCTCATCTAGTGAAAGATTCTCCTTCATGGTTTGAATTCTTTCGATCCGCTGCAAAATCTTTTCTTTTGGAAAAAAGGTTTCCTGCCCAGTAAAGGTGGACTTCCTTATAAACCATTCTTCGGGAATTAGGTCCTTCCGCTTCCAACGATACAGCTGTCCGTAAGAAATCCCGGCCAGTTCTAATAAATCCTTCTTGGATATTAACTCCTCGCTCATTATTCAGAACCCCTTTCTTTCATAGCAACAGTGTAACATAACACTGTTACGTTTGCAAAGCCCAAAAATGGTGCCAGCAACTGACACCATTCTCCTGGTTTATTCCATATCTGCTAAAGCCACCTGTTGGTAGGCTTTAAAGAAGGAATCACAGAACAAATCCCAAGCTGCCGCAGCTTCGATTGATGCCTCACTTACCTCGCCTAAGACGGGTTTTTCCATGAGTTCAGCTAGTTGATTGGCAAATGACCTGATTGTGGTTTCGGAGGCTCCCTCCAAGACATGGGCGACAAACTCTTCCGGCGGATACCAGTCAGCCACCCGCTGCAGGTCGCGATAGATTTGCGTTAATAATAGATTACGTGGCCCTTCCCACTGCTCGTTGACCACGACGTCCCGAAAAATTCGCGGCAAAGAAGAGAATTCTTCCATGACTCCGTGTCCCGCAAAAACGGAGATGGCCTCGCGGAGGATTTCTGCCCCCTCATTGGTTGCACAAATTTTTTGCAGCAAGACGAGTTCCCGTAGATTGAATAGTCTTTTTCGAATCTCTAGTGGCTGATCGGAGTGGATCCCCGGGTGAAGTGGCTTTTCCAGTTTTAAAAATAAGTCATAGATTTTAAAAGCCCCTGCAGTTGTCCGTTGGGCGGCGTTTTCGATCTTCTTTAGTTTGCTGGCTGAAAGCGGATAGTCTTTTACCTTTTTGCCAAAAACGGTCCGGAAATCCCCATAAAGATTGGCTTCTCTTGCAGCCCGCAGCATAAATCCGGCACAGGCAATGCCGATTTCCAATCTTGATAGAGTTAAGACGATTCCCACGGCGACAGCAATCCCCTTATCCTTAGGGCCGATTGGATAGGCAAGCGCTCCGTTATATTGGATTTCTGCCGTCGGAAGTTCCGCTGTTCCCAATTTCCATTTGATGCGGTTAATTTCGTATCCGTTACGTTTTTCTTTTTCTTTATCGCCTGGGAGCCAGGACGGAACAATAAACGTGGAGACTTTATTGGTTCCGGTTATTTTGGCGGTGACTACTGAATAATCGGCATGTGCAGCCGAGCAGAAGAACTTATTCCCGTATAACCGGTAATACGCCCCTTCTGGCACTGCTTCCAAAACATTGGCCGGCAAATCGGACCCGCCTTGGATTTCCGTCATGAACTGGGCCCCGATGGCAAATTCTCCATGGATGCCTTCTTTTGTATGCTCGAGGATTTCTTGAAGCTCGGGGATATCTTCATTTGGAAACTGCTCTAATAGGGCCACTAAGCCATGGGTGCAGGTCAACGGGCAAGTGACTCCCGCTTCGCCGAGCTGATGGATTAACATTCTTTTGACAAAGCTTTCCCATGGATGGATTTTGCTAGAAAACAGGCCTTCACCAAATATGCCCTTTTCAAGTTCGAGGGTTTCGAATGGCCGGACGATTCGATCAATCCGATGGTTAAATGCATCGTAGTGGAGCATGTAGGGACGAACTTCCGGACGGGCAATGCGTTCAGCTAAGGAATTCCATTTGGTTGATACAGTGGGGGAGAAAGTTTTTAAGGTTTCATCGATGGCTTCGTACTGCGCTGCGGTGAATTTTTTGACGGCTTTCTGTAGGAATGGCTCGTCCCGGTACCAGTCAAGGCTGGCGCGTTTTTCGAGAAATTCATCAAAGCTATAGGAATTGGCTCCTCTAGTGGCGTTGTCTTGGGAAGCGATGTTCATTGAATGTCACCCCTTCTTTTTGGGAGAATTTTACAAAATATTTAGTTTCATTTTAAGCTGGGGAAGGGGTGGGCGTCAATGTGAGGAATACGGCTGAGGTTTGAATGTGATTAGGGAATCATGAGGACAAATCTTTGTCGATTTTCGCAATTCTTGTCCTCATAACGGCTCCATGAAGACAAATCTCCTGGGATTTTCGTAATCCTTGTCCTCATAACATAGCTAGGACTAATCATCTCCCCATTAAAAAAAAGAGCTGCATAAAAACAGCTCTCTTCCTAAATTCTCTCTATTGTTGTTGGGTTCTGCGATATTGGTATTGTCTCCATTGGTAGTGGATAAAACAGCCGATGCAAAATCCCAGGATCGCGACAAACGCAGCAATCGCTACCAGCGCCGAAAACACATAACCGAGCGTATTCCAGCCCAGCACAAAACCGATAAATCCAATTCCAAGACAAGACACCGCAATCTTTTGGTTAAACTGCTGCTGCTCCCAGTCCTCTGGAATATACGATTTGGGATCCTTCTTTAAAAACAGCTTTGCTATTTGCATAACCGGATTAAATCCGAATAATAAACCAAGTATTCCTGCTATAAATGGTATTAATAAGATCCACTCATAACCGGTTACCCATGTTAGGAGTACACTAATCACAATCACCCATTGATTGGTTTTAACAAGCGGACGTGGAATCGACCGAACAGCTTCTGTCATTTTAATCCCGACCTTTCTTATTAGTTTTATAGGTTTACATACATTTTACCCGTATCCTTCAAATTTGTATAGGGAGAACGACCAGACAAATTATTTAAAGTACCATCCACTCCGCTAACTGTTATACTAAAATAAAAGAAAAATATTTAAGGACGGGGTCTCTATGATCAAAATTATCACCGATAGCTCGGCTGATTTGCCGAAACATTTAATAGAAAAATACAACATCACTGTGGTCCCGTTGACCGTTCTGATCGACAACAAAACCTTTTCTGAAGGAGTCAGCCTGTCCCCACAGGACTTTTTTACAAAAATGTTCCATTCAGATGAGCTGCCAAAAACATCTCAACCTTCACCGGCCTTGTTTGCCAAAACCTTTAACCAATTCACCAAAGATGACCAGCTGCTTTGCCTGACCATTTCATCCGGCCTGAGCGGCACCTATCAATCTGCCTGCCTTGGCAAAGACCTGTCAGACGCCAACGTCACAGTGTTTGATACACTTGCCGGCTCGTTAGGACATGGATTGCAAATTATCCGTGCCGCAGAACTCGCCCAGCAAGGCCAGTCGATGGAGGAAATCCTGAAGGACCTGACCGATTACCGAGAAAAAATGACCATCCTGGTCCTCCTGGATACCCTGGAGAATATCGTCAAAGGCGGCCGCCTCAGCAAGTTTCAAGGCTCGTTAGCGAAAATTCTTAATATCAAGGTTATTTTAGAAAGAGTCGAGGGCGGGAAAGTCGAGATCAAAGAGAAAGTTAGAGGCAAGAAACGATTTCATAATCACACAATGGAACTCATTCAAGAGAAACACAGTGATTTTTCTAATACGGTATTTGGGATTACTCACACCGGTAATGTGGAGGAAGCCGAAGCCATTAAGCAAGAACTCATAGAAAGGTTCCAACCTAAAGACGTTCTCGTCAACTACATGGGGGCAACAATGGGGACCTATGCCGGCAAAGGCGGCATGATTATCTCATTTTAAAAAGAACAGACCTTTTTGATAAGGTCTGTTCTTTCTTTAATCTTCCTCTGGTTCCAAGGTATTTGGATAATGTTTTAAAAAGTATACCAATGACTGCAGTTCGACTGCTAAATCAATATGATGAACACGAATGGCGGGTGGAACATTTAACCGGGCCGGGGTAAAATTTAGGATCCCTTTGACACTGGTTTTCACAATTCGGTCCGTAATTTGTTGGGCAACCGGAGCCGGTACCGTCAAAATAACAACCGGAATATTTTCCTCGACTAGGTAATTTTCCAATTCATCCATGGAGTAAACCGGAACATCCCCAATCGAAGTCCCAATTTTCTCAGGGGACACATCAAACGCACATTCAATTTTTGTATTATTATTTTTCATAAAATTATAATGCAAAAAAGCGGTTCCTAAATTACCTACACCAATCAAGGCTACCTTGGTCAATTCATCCTGATCGAGTGTTTTCCGAAAGAAATTTAGGAGATAATTGACGTTATAGCCATATCCTTTTTTCCCCAAAGCACCAAAATAGGAAAAGTCCCGGCGAATCGTTGCCGAATCTACCTTTACAGCCTCGCTTAATTCTGCTGAAGAAACCCGTTGTTTCCCGGAGGCATGCAGGTTTTGGATGAATCGATAATATAAGGGTAGTCGTTTCGCTGTTGCCTGTGGAATCTTTGTTGTCTCGTTCGCCATACTCCTCACCTCTCAAAATGATTTATGTCTTCTCTAATAAAGTCGCCGTTTTTCCCTCCGGTTTTCCTTACTAAATAGGTCGGGCCAATTACCATGCCCTTATCGACAGCTTTACACATATCATATACCGTTAATGCGCAAGCCGATGCCGCTGTTAGCGCTTCCATCTCGACGCCAGTGCTGCCCTTTGTTTTTACTTCGGCTCGTATAAGTAACTTATACTGATTCTCCTCCACAGGTTCCCATGAAAAGTTCACGTTCACACCGGTCAAGGGGATTGGATGACACATTGGAATGATGTCCCATGTTTTTTTAGCCGCCATGATGGCTGCAACCTGGGCCACCGCCAGAACATCGCCTTTTTTCATTTGATTATTGGTCACTTTTTCATAAATTTCTTTGCTGACCGTGATGCTGGAGTGAGCTAGTGCCGTCCGTGCGGTTTCCGGCTTATCACTAACGTCCACCATCTTGGCCCTGCCTTCTTCATTAAAATGCGTAAACTCAGCCATAAAAAAAGCCTCCCAAAGGAATAATACTATATTTTCACGAATCTGTCTGTGAAACTTTGAACGAATTAGATTATTTTTTTCCAAAAGTTCTATTAACCGCTATTATTGACCCCTTTACAGCCCAATTAACAAAGCCTTTCCCAAAATATACACATACCCGAAAAACGTCCCTTTATTGCCGACCTATTCGGAATAAGGTACACTATTCATAGGTAATTGAGGTGAAAAAAATGATTTTATTACAAGTTAATCAACTGCAAAAATTTTATGGTGCTGACCTTATTTTATCGAATATAAAGCTTGAATTACAAACCCGGGACCGCGTTGCCGTGGTCGGGCGTAATGGAGCCGGAAAATCGACTCTTTTGAAAATTATTGCCGGCCATCTGTCGCATGATGGCGGGGAAATCATCAAACCTAAGGATGTCTCGATCGGTTATCTCGCACAAAATACGGGTTTGGAGTCAACCCTCTCGATATGGGAGGAAATGCTGACTGTTTTCGAAGAATTACGGATCATGGAAAAAACGTTAAGACGGCTGGAGGAGCAAATGGCTGACCCTGACATTTTCAACAATCAGGGAAAGTATGAACGGATTTTAAAAGATTACGACCAACTACAGGTAAAGTTTAAAGAGCAGGGTGGCTATCAATTTGAAGCGGACATCCGCTCTATCCTGCATGGATTAAACTTTCAGGACCACTCACTGATGATCTCGAGCCTCAGTGGCGGACAAAAGACCCGGTTAGCTTTGGGTAAACTGCTTTTGACCAAGCCTGATATTTTAATTTTGGACGAGCCTACCAACCATCTCGATATTGAGACGCTCTCCTGGCTCGAGCAATATTTGCAAGGATATGACGGGGCGATTCTCATCGTTTCCCACGACCGCTACTTTCTAGATAAAGTGGTAACACAAGTCTACGAACTGTCGCGCCGGCAAATGCAAAAGTATACAGGCAACTACAGTGCCTATCTGGAACAGAAGGCAGCCAATTACGAACGGGAAATGAAGCTGTACGAAAAGCAACAGCAAGAGATTGCTGCCCTCCAGGACTTTATCCAAAGAAACCTAGCGCGGGCTTCAACCACTAAACGGGCACAAAGCCGCCGAAAGAAACTCGAGAAGATAGAAGTAATGGACCGTCCACAAGGCGATGAAAAATCGGCCAACTTCTTGTTTGATATTGAAAAACAGAGTGGAAATGACGTGTTAACGGTAGAGTCACTTGCAGTCGGTTATGATGGCGATAAAGTGTCTGAGGGAATTTCCTTTCGTGTGTTTCGCGGGGATAGCATTGCCCTTGTCGGTCCCAATGGTATCGGCAAATCAACCCTGTTAAAGACAATTATCAAGAGGCTTCCGTCCCTTGCAGGAACGGTCCAATATGGGACAAACTTATCCATTGGATATTATGATCAGGAGCAAGCAAACCTATCCTCCAATAAACGTGTCTTAAACGAATTATGGGACGAATACCCGCTCAAGCCGGAAAAAGAAATCCGCACCGTTTTGGGGAATTTCCTGTTCTCTGGTGATGATGTATTAAAAACAGTCTCCTCCTTAAGCGGCGGTGAGAAGGCTCGGCTGGCATTGGCCAAGCTGATGATGGAAAAAGCCAATCTATTAATTCTCGACGAGCCGACTAACCACTTGGATCTGGACAGCAAGGAAATTTTGGAGAATGCCTTAGTCGATTATCCGGGAACGATTTTGTTCGTTTCCCATGACCGATACTTTATTAACCGGATTGCCACAAAGGTATTAGAGCTTAGTCCAACAGGCAGTACCGAATATCTTGGCGATTACGATTATTATTTAGAAAAGAAACTAGAACAAGAAGAGCTGGCCGCCTTGGAGGCACAATCATCACAGCAGAAAGCCGCAGCCAATGACCAGATTGAAAAAACAAGTTATCAACAAGACAAAGAATCTAAAAAGCTTGAACGTCAGCGCAAAAGAAAACTAGAAGAAATCGAACAGAAGATTGAACAACTAGAAGAAGAAATACAATCCTATGAACAGCAATTATGCGAGCCTGAAGTATTCCAAGACCACGAAAAAGTATTAGAAATTAATAGTAAGAATGAACAAGCCAAAGCAGACCTCGAACAATTAATGGAAGAATGGGCTGATTTGGCGGAATAATGGTGATACCGGACACTTTTGTCCGGTTTTTTTTTACATAAAGTATTATAGAAAGATAATAATTTCTTGTTTTTCCACAAGCTTATTCACAAAAAGGATGGCTTTATTAAAGTAATCCACTGACTTTTCCACATTATCCACAATTTATATTGAATTTATCCACATTATCAACAAACTTTATAACTTATCCACAGTTCCATCGTTATGTATGCGATTTTATTATCCACAGTTATTCATTTAAACAAACGTTTAGTTAAAAACTTGAGAAACTAATCAAACGTTTAATTATTCTTACTCAATCGTTTGATTAATCGCGAAAACCCATTTAAAACATGTGTTCAGCAGTTTTAATCAAATGTTTAATTATATTTAAACAAACAATTAATTAAATCTCTTCATTCCTACTTAAACGTTTAATTAAGAATCCTTTTTAACCCAATTTACTTTTCCACAAAAAAATTCCCCTTTTAAGGGGAACTTAGTTAAATATCTCAATATCTAACCCAGGGTTGGCATTCAAGGTCATTTCGGCTCTAATTCCTTTTTCAAACATGACACTGCCTGCAGCAGCAATCATGGCAGCATTGTCGGTACATAATGATAACGGAGGAATGACCAGTTCCACATCAGACTGCTGTGAAAAGGTCTGTTGTAATGCTTCCCTTAGGCCCTTATTAGCCGCAACGCCACCAGCCACTAATAATTGTTTGACTCCATATTGTTCAACAGCCCTTTTCGCTTTCGTCACTAAAACGTCGACAACACTGGCTTGAAAGCTGGCAGCCAAATCTTCCGGGGCAATTGTTTCACCGCGCTGCTCAGCATTGTGGACTGTATTAATCACAGCCGATTTCAAGCCGCTAAAGCTAAAATCGTAAGAGCCTTCTTCCAGCCATGCACGGGGCAGATCAATTGTTGGAGTTCCTTCATGGGCCATCCTGTCAATGTGCGGTCCGCCTGGGTACGGCATATTTAACGTTCTGGCTACCTTGTCATAGGCCTCACCAGCCGCATCGTCGCGCGTCTCCCCAATTACCTCAAAATGGCCGTGCTCTTTCATGTAGACCAGCTCAGTGTGTCCCCCGGACACTACCAAAGCCAATAGCGGAAATTTAAACTCTGTCACTAACCGGTTCGCATAAATGTGCCCAGCAATATGATGGACAGGGACCAGCGGCTTTTGATTGGCAAATGCCAGTGCCTTGGCAGCATTGACACCAATCAACAGGGCGCCTACCAATCCCGGACCTTCTGTAACCGCTATGGCATCAATATCAGCCATCGTTACGTGCCCTTGACTAAGGGCCTCCTCCAACACAATGGTCATTTGCTCGACATGATGACGGGAGGCAATTTCTGGAACCACACCCCCAAACCGTTTATGGCTTTCGATTTGCGATGCTACCACATTGGCTGTTATTTCCCGGCCATTTTTAATAATGGCTACAGCTGTCTCATCACAGCTTGTCTCAATTCCTAAAATTAATTGATCTTTCATTATAAGTTCACCCACATTACTAAGGCATCTTCCTGATTATCCGAATAATAGTTTTTCCGGATTCCGCCATTTTGAAATCCCATTTTTCGATACAGAGATTGTGCCACATAATTTGTTACCCTTGCTTCCAGGGTCATGCTCTTAGCGCCCATTTCCCTGGCCGTCGTCATTAATTTGCGCATCATGGCTTCCCCAAGCTTCCTGCCGCGGTATTCCGGCAGAATGGCTACATTCGTAATATGCGCCTCATCAAGGACAATCCATACCCCGCAGTAGCCAATGACTTTATCACCGTGCTCTAACACAATGTAGACGGCAAATTTGTTGTTATGCAATTCATTATAGAAAGCTTCCCTGCTCCACGGCAGGGTAAAAGATGCATGTTCAATCTCTAAAACCTGATCAATATCCTCTTCCCTCATATAACGAAAACTAAATGTGTCTTCCATTTATCTATCCTATCCTTTTATGATTTTTCCCTGTTTCTCCAGCCATTTGGCCTCTGCTTCTGCCAACCGGATATAGTTCGGGACAAAAGTGTGGATATCTTCTCCTGGTTTATCCATTCCTAATAAACCCAGCTCCGCCGGCCGGGGATTCTGTTCCGTCATTCCAGCAAAAACCGCCTGTGTCCCTAGTTTCTCTTGCAAAACGGAACGGTGCAGCGGCAAATCAGTTCCTACAAATAATATACGTTGTTTGGTTTTGGAAAGCTTTTCCGCCCAATCAACCGCTAGCACAAGCTGATCCGGCTCCACCACAGTTAATTTGCCGTTCTGAAACTGGTAAAGACCTGTATAGATTTGCCCTCTTCTCGCGTCGAATAGCGGGGATACATAGCCATCAAAATACCGTCCTGTCCCTGCAGCCAAAACTTCTAAGCTTGAAACCCCTACAAGAGGAATGTTCAGTGTCCAAGCCAATGTCTTGGCAATCGTGACCCCAATCCGGACGCCGGTGTAAGACCCTGGCCCTTTTGCCGTCACAATTTTCGTCAGGTCAGCGGGAACCCGCTCACATTCCTTCATCAGGGTCTCAATCGCCGGCATAATCCGGATAGAATGATTCTTTTTTAAATTGGTAATATATTCGCCAAGGACTCGGTCCTCTTCTAAAAGCGCTACTCCTAATGGATTATTAGAAGTATCAATCGCTAATATTGTCATTGAAAAATCTCCTTACATAATTCCTCATATCGCTTGCCCTTAGGCACGAGAACGATTCTCCGTTTATCATCGCTTTCATGATACAGATAAATCGTTAACCGCGCTTCAGGCAGCTGCTCTTCAATCAAATGGGCCCACTCTACTACGGTGACTCCTTCACCCTCAAAGTATTCATCGAAACCTAAGTCCTCTAATGCGTCTTCTACCCGGTACACATCCATATGATACAAGGGCAATCTGCCATGATATTCTTTAATAATGGTAAAAGTCGGGCTATTGACTGTTTTCTTGATTTCTAATCCCAATGCCAAGCCTTTGGTAAAGGTTGTTTTACCTGCCCCTAAGTCTCCTTCAAGAGCAATGACATCTCCAGGCTGCAACAGTGCAGCAAGCCTTTGGGCAAACTGGGAAGTTTCTTCAGAGCTTGCTGTATTTCGTTCAAATTGGTTCATACCATCACCTTTTATCCATGCCTTATACATATCTTCATTTTACCTTATTTTTTCATAAAAAAAACCTTAGGCACTCGCCTAAGGACACCTAATCTATAGTAGTTTACCTGATTTTTATCTTTTGAGCAAAAAAAGTTAGGTTACAGCCTTTGAAAGACAGGCGAATGGTTCTGTTCTGACCAGCACAGTTAGCAATTTTAGCTTTAGGATTTTTATTAACGACACTTCTGTGTTTTTTTCTGCAAAATTGTCTTTAAGAAGCTCCATTAAAGACATTTTATCAAAATATTTTCGGTGTTTTGTCGTTAATAGGGCCTATTAACGACATTTCTTCGAGTTTTTTTCTAATTTTGTCTTTAATAGAAATGATCGAGAATGCTTTAAAAATAGTTAAATGCAAACAAAAAAACACACTTTTTCCAGTGTGTTTAATCTGCTATGTAATGGCGGTCTGGACGGGACTCGAACCCGCGACCTCCTGCGTGACAGGCAGGCATTCTAACCAACTGAACTACCAGACCAGATTGCGGGGGCAGGATTTGAACCTGCGACCTTCGGGTTATGAGCCCGACGAGCTACCGGACTGCTCCACCCCGCGATAATAAAAGTTATTAATATTGTCCATGCTCATAGTTTCATGGACTGTCCCCATCTCAGTAGCTTATTCAAGTAGCAGTTCGATGGGTACAACTCGCAGATTATTCGATGAGGCAACGCTCGTTGCTTCACCCCGCGATAATATTATTTTAAAACAGCCTGGCAGC
>NZ_HG942028.1 GCF_000612665.1 Neobacillus dielmonensis | reverse complement strand
TGCGCCGTCTTTCAGCTTTCCATCATGTGATGGAAAGAATTATCCGGTATTAGCATCGGTTTCCCGATGTTATCCCAGTCTTACAGGCAGGTTGCCCACGTGTTACTCACCCGTCCGCCGCTAACCATCAGGAGCAAGCTCCTAATGATTCGCTCGACTTGCATGTATTAGGCACGCCGCCAGCGTTCGTCCTGAGCCAGGATCAAACTCTCCAAGAAAGTTGATATAGCTCATATTCTTTAACGTTGGCTTCGCTTCTTACGAAACGAATGTTTTTATTGTTGACGTTTTGTTTGTTTAGTTTTCAAAGAACAATCATATAAGGTAATGGAGCGGGTGATGGGAATCGAACCCACAACAACAGCTTGGAAGGCTGTGGTTTTACCACTAAACTACACCCGCATATTGAACTTTTTATAAATGGTCGGGAAAACAGGATTCGAACCTGCGACCCCTTGGTCCCAAACCAAGTGCTCTACCAAGCTGAGCTATTTCCCGTTTATGGCGCGCCCGAAAGGAGTCGAACCCATAACCTTCTGATCCGTAGTCAGACGCTCTATCCAATTGAGCTACGGGCGCGTTTTTAGAAACAACTTTATAATCATAACACTTTCGAATTGACTTGTCAATCAACTTTTTTTGGTGCGGCCGAGAGGACTTGAACCTCCACGGTGTTGCCACCACTAGGCCCTCAACCTAGCGCGTCTGCCGATTCCGCCACGACCGCATATTAGCAACAGAAATAATCATACCAGATTGTTTTTGTTGTTTCAATGGTAATTATTGGTGCGGGTGAAGGGAGTCGAACCCCCACGCCGTAAGGCGCCAGATCCTAAGTCTGGTGCGTCTGCCAATTCCGCCACACCCGCTAAATTCCAATGGCTGGGCTAGCAGGATTCGAACCTACGAATGACGGAGTCAAAGTCCGTTGCCTTACCGCTTGGCTATAGCCCAACAATTTTTAAAGAGAAGAAACAGGAAATGAAAAGATTCATTCCCCATCCCTGATGACCCCTACGGGATTCGAACCCGTGTTACCGCCGTGAAAGGGCGGTGTCTTAACCGCTTGACCAAGGGGCCGTGAAACTACATTTAAAATGGCGGAGAAGGAGGGATTTGAACCCTCGCGCCGCTCACGCGACCTACACCCTTAGCAGGGGCGCCTCTTCAGCCTCTTGAGTACTTCCCCAATATGGCTCCGCAGGTAGGATTCGAACCTACGACCGATCGGTTAACAGCCGATAGCTCTACCACTGAGCTACTGCGGAATAAAATACAATCAGCAAGGACATCACCTTGTCGACTCTTTACATTATAATGACCTAAGGTAGGAAAGTCAATATGATTTTAAAAGTAAATAATTGGAACAAACCCTAGGCGAGATATTCTTTCACCAGTGCTAATTTGCCTCTGCATTTACCACAGACATATCGGCTCGTATCAATCTTTCGTTTTCTTTGATAGACAAGATTACAGCTCGTACATCTATATAATAAAATCTTTGATGGTCTTCGTTTTTGTTTCACCTCTGGAAGCTGGTTACAATAACGCGGGGCTCCGACCATTTTTAATAATGATTTGAAGTCTGCATCCCGATGCTGGTAGCCTCTTCCCTCCAAATGAAGATGATAATGACATAGTTCATGTTTGATGATCCCGATTAATTCATTTTTCCCCAGTTGTTCTAAGTACTTTTTATTAATTTCGATATTGTGTGTGCCCAGGAGGTATCGGCCGCCAGTTGATTTTAGCCTTGGATTAAAAAAGGCTTTATGCTTAAATGGTTTGCCAAATAGGTCTATTGATATAGTTTCAACCAGCTGCTGCAGTTCAAGATTCTCCACGTTTCCCTCTCCTCACTTTCTTAGCGAACGTGACAACCTATTATAGCATATATTGTTTATACCCTTGTGTGGATTGATATACTTTCGGGGAGGTTTCATTATGCCAACTTGGTTTCAAAACCAAATGAAAAGAGCTTTTTACGAGAAAAACCTCTATCAAATTAAAATGCTGAACCAATGCTGGTTTTTTTACAGAAAAAAACACTGCTCATAGAATTGCCTAAAGCGCTTTGAACAGGGGAAAGCGGCATAAGACGAGCCGGCATAAAGGTTGTATAATAACCTTCATGTCAGGCTCGTCCCCGAACCCCTAGACGCTATAGCTGGACAACCCTAGGAAGCAGTGTTTATTCTATTTATTCGGCTGGTGGCAGCATCGTTAAAGCTACGCGGCCTTTTTTCATGTCAACGGAGTCAACCCAAACAGTTACCACATCTCCTACTGACACAATATCCAACGGATGTTTGACAAATCTTTTGCTCAATTTCGATATATGGACCAGACCATCTTGTTTGACACCGATATCTACGAATGCCCCAAAATCAACGACATTACGGACAGTCCCTTGCAACTCCATTCCTGCCTTCAAGTCTTCTAGTTTTAGAACATCTTTCTTTAGCAGTGGGCGCGGCAATTCGTCACGCGGGTCTCGTTCTGGTCGGACCAAAGCATCCACAATGTCCTTTAAGGTAAGTTCGCCAATTGAGAGTTCTTCCGAAATGGCTTTTAAGTTAAGGCCGTTCAAAGCCGTTTTTAATTCTTCCGTTCCCAAATCCTTTGCGGTGAAGCCTAGGTTTGTTAATAGTTTTTTTACTTCCTCATAGTTTTCCGGGTGGATTGCCGTCCGGTCGAGCGGCTGTTTGCCATCCAATACCCGTAGGAAACCAATTGCCTGCTCGTACGTTTTCGCACCAAGTCTCGGCACCTTTTTTAATTGGGCGCGGCTGGTGAATTTTCCTTCCTCTTCCCGCATTTTCACAATATTGTTGGCTGCCGTTTTCGTCAAACCGGCTACATACTGCAAAAGGGATGGTGAAGCAGTGTTAACGTTGACACCCACCTGGTTAACCGCTGTTTCGACTACGAAATGAAGCGATTCCGAGAGGCGCTTTTGGGAAACGTCATGCTGATACTGTCCGACCCCTACTGATTTAGGATCAATTTTCACAAGTTCTGCTAATGGATCTTGCAAGCGGCGGGCAATCGAGACCGCACTTCTTTCTTCCACATGGAAATTCGGAAACTCTTCCCGCGCTAGGTCAGAAGCGGAATATACACTGGCTCCTGCTTCATTAACAATCAAGTAATAAATCTCTTCATCCATTTCTTTTAAAATGTCCGCCACAAATTGTTCTGTTTCTCTTGATGCTGTTCCGTTTCCGATTGCGGCCATTTCTACTTTATACTCGCGAAGAATATTGATAAATTTCTGTTTTGCTTCCTTTGCCTTAGATACAGGAGGATGCGGATAAATGACATCTATTTTTAAAACCTTTCCTGTATCGTCTACAACTGCCAGCTTACAGCCTGTCCGATAAGCAGGGTCAACCCCGATTACCACTTTGCCCTTTAACGGCGGCTGTAAAAGTAGATTCCGTAGGTTCTCAGAGAAGATATGAATGGCTTGTTCCTCCGCTTTCTCGGTAAGCTCATTGCGAATTTCCCGTTCGATTGAAGGTTGGATTAATCTTTTATAACTGTCTTCAATGGCTTCTGTCACAATCGGAGCGGCAGGCGAGTGTTCCTTGGCGATCCATTTTCTTGATAGATAGTTAAGCACGGTATCTGGATTGACTTTTACCGAAACGCGTAGAATATCTTCCTTTTCGCCACGGTTTAACGCCAAGATGCGATGGGGAACAATTTTGTTCACAGGCTCTTCGTATTCATAATACATTTCGTATACATTCTTCTCGTCCTTGTCCGCATCTTTGACGGCAGATACTACGGTACCTGTTTTAAAGGTTTGCTGCCGAATCCATTTACGCCCTTCGGCATCATCGGAAATCATTTCGGCGATAATATCCTTACCTCCTGTAATGACATCCTCTACAGTCAATACTTCTTTTTCCTCTGATAAAAATTCCTTTGCTTTTTCTGCTGGGCTTTCGGATGCAAAAGTTAACAGCCATTGAGCAAATGGTTCTAGTCCTTTTTCTTTGGCAATCGTTGCTTTTGTACGGCGTTTTTGTTTATAAGGACGGTAAAGGTCCTCCACTTCTTGGAGTTTTTCCGCTTTGGTAATTTCACGTTTGAGTTCCTCTGTTAATTTCCCTTGCTCTTCAATAATCCGGAGGACCTCTTCTTTTCTATGTTCAAGGTTCTGGATATATTGCCAGCGTTCTTGGATATCGCGAATTTGCACTTCATCAAGCGCACCGGTCATTTCCTTACGATAGCGGGCAATGAATGGCACGGTGTTTCCATCGTCCAATAACCCAATGACATTTTTAACTTGTTTATATGTAACTGACAGTTCAGATGCAATTTTGCTTAGTAGTTGGTCATCTTTTACTAATGTTTCCGTCACAATAATCCTCCTAACCTTTTTTCCTAATTGTATCAAATTACGTTTGGAGCTTTCATTGATGAAAATGGTTTATTTCACCGGCATAGTTTTATGGGCTATTTTCCTTAGTTTTGCCTCGTCGCCAGTATGAACGACATTCCCCGCTTATTCCCGCTCCGTTTTGTTGTTCATCAAGCCAATGAACAACATTTCCATTTTGTTTCTGCTCCGTTTTGTCCTTCATCAGCGAATGATAGATAGACAGTTTGGATTTTCTCCTTCAGACCTTGTCCTTCTTTGAGCAAGCATTCTTATCTGATCTTAATCAATCAAAAGAAAAGGCAAGCTGACAGGAGCTTGCCTTTTGGTATATGGGCAGATATGTATGAAAACACGCTCTTTGCCAAGAGCGTGTTTATTAAAATTCGATGAGACCTAAACTCACTTGCAAGGCTTCATCCACTCGTTCCATCATTTCGTCATCGAGATGGGTGATTTTATCGGTTAACCGCTGTTTATCAATTGTACGAATCTGCTCCAACAGTATGACTGAATCCCGTTCAAACCCGTAGCGCTTCGCATCAATTTCAACATGAGTAGGGAGCTTTGCTTTTTGAATCTGCGCTGTAATCGCTGCAATAATCACTGTGGGACTAAACCGATTCCCGATGTCGTTTTGGATGACAAGTACTGGCCGGACACCGCCTTGTTCAGAACCAACAACTGGGGATAGGTCCGCAAAATAGACGTCACCACGCTTGACAATCAAAGGATTATCCTCCGCTTACAAGACGTTCCACAGTATGCTCTGCCTCATACTCCGCTTGAAATGATTCTGATGCAATCCTTAAATTGATCTTCGCCATTTCCATGTATCCACGTCTCATGGACTCGCGAATTTGTCTCTTTTTTCGTTCGCGTAAATACATTTTGGTTGCTTGATAGATAAATTCACTGCGGTTTACATTTTCTTGTTTAACGAAACCATCTAATTCAGTAACAAGATGTTGCGGTAATTTCACTAAAATTTCCGTAGTTGCGCTGGGTTCAGACACAAACATACACCTCCACCATCACTACACACCAATTTTTTATCTATACCATTTTTAATAATAACACCAAACAAGCCCATTGCATAGACTAATTATCATTCCTCTTGTATTATAAGCCAACAAAACATCCTTTTATGCACAAAATCTCCGCAATAACATAAATATGTTAAAAATTAATGCTTTAGGTCTTTCTGACTTTATAAAAGATAATTTTTTATCTCGACAATTTTTCCGTCTTTTTTATACAGCCTCGGGACACGGTTTGTAATAATACAAGGCACTTCGTAATTAATCGTCTCAAGTTTGGCGGCAATTTCATTGACTGAAATCATGTCATCGCCTTGTTTTCCAATTAAGGTTACCTCTGTACCAACCGGAAGTTCTTCCTCCAAGCGTACCATGCATTGGTCCATGCAAATTCTCCCGACAATCTCTGAACGTTTGCCGTCCACCAACACTTCCTGCCCTTGGAGTCTGCGAATCCAGCCGTCGGCGTAGCCGATGGGAATGGTGCCAATCCATTCATTCCCCTTGCTTTCATAGGTAGCCCCGTAACTTACCTTGTCACCCGCATGAAGCTGTTTGACATGGACAAGCCTTGCTTTTAAAGAAAAAGCCTCTCTTAATGGAAATGGGATTTCCTTTTCCATTTCCGGTGAAGGCGTCAACCCATACATGGCGATTCCCAGACGCACTGCATTAAAGTACGCTTCCGGAAACCGGATCGCTGCTGCGCTATTACTGGAGTGAATATACCTTGGCCGGCGGGCTAACCCACTGACCATTTCCTCAAATTTGCTGAGCTGTTGATGAAAATACGTGGTATCTAATTCATCAGCGGTCGCAAAATGAGTAAACACGCCTTCTAGTTCGAGCCGTTCATCACTCTCAATCAACCGCTCTACTTCTTGTAATTCCTCACTGCTGCGGACCCCAATCCGTCCCATACCGGTATCCACTTTTATGTGAACCTTAAGCCTGTCTTGAGACCCAAGGTGGCTTTTGGCTTCCTTGAGCCAATCTATCTGAAACACCGTTAAAGTAATATTCATTTTTGCAGCAATTTTGGCATCGACTGGCCTTGAGGCCCCTAATATCAATATCGGGGCTGTAATGCCCTTTTGTCTTAGAGCAATCGCTTCATCGATAAAGGCAACCGCCAAATACTTAGCACCCGCCTCTAATGCTGTGTTCGCCACTTGAACATCTCCGTGGCCATATGCATTCGCCTTTACCACAGCGAAGATGTCGACATCTTTTGGCAGCCGATTTTTTATGGACATGATATTCTCCGTGATACAGTCTAAGTCAACTTCAGCCCATGTATCCCGATAGAAATACCCCTGGTTTTCCATGATTCCACTTCCTATAGAAAAAGTAACTGACGGCTTATATTTTACCATATTAGCAGGTGGGATGCTTTTTCCATCCAATTTGGCAAAAAAAACAAGCTTCATCCCGAAAGATGAGCCTGTTAAAAATAGAGGGTTATTTTACTGCTTCACCTTGGACCGATTTGGCGACTTCAATCATTTCCTCTCTCGATAAGTCCTTCGAGGCAATCATATAGTCGACTCCTTCATGTGACCAAGTGAGGGAATGGTCCGAGACGGCCCCTATGGTCATGCCGAGGTCAACCAAATCACCTTCCACATAGGTCGGACTAGTGGATGCGACTTTTGCTTGTACTTTTTCCTGCACGAGCGTGAAGGACTTCTTCCCTTCATAAGTAAGAACGACTCGCTTGCCATCTTCAATCTTGACTTGTTTTTCGCCGACCAACTTAGCTCCATCCATTTCTGCAGTCGGGTACTTCACCGTGAACGACTGGTCTTTTTCGCCGTTGGCCATGGCAGGCAGACCAAGTTGAGCACGAGTCATATTCTTTTTCATGTCAAAATCGTCTTTATCAAAGTTGGTATTGAATTTTACATTGGAAAACTCAACAGTGACCAGTGCATTACGATCCGTATCCATCACTTTGACAACAGCCGGTGATAAGTCTTTTTTGTTCAACTTAATTTCCTGCGTTGGAAGCATGCTATTGTTTTGATAGCGGGTTTTCGTTTCAAAAATATAATAATCTTTTGTGCTGGTGAACTTTGCCTCTTTGTCTGATGCTATGTCTTTAATCAAGGATTCATATAAATAGGCTTGGCTGCTGTTTTGCGGCCAATCGCTTTGGAACCGGAAGCTCTTATTAAGGGCTGGGGTTAGTACAAATACCCCTTCATTGTTACGTAAAATCATTTGGCTCTGGTCCTTCTCAGCATTTTTTAAATTGACTCGATAAAAGGTTGGATCCTTGTGCCAGATTTCTACATCATACACCTGTGAATCTGATCCCATTTTCAAGGTCATTTTGGCATTTGCTTTATAGCTGGTTAAATCATCAAGTTTTCCCTCCAAATCCTTTACCACATCTTCTTGTGATTTAGAGCCACAGGCAGCCAGTACAAAGATGACCATCAGCCCTGTAATGAGCAATAATAACTTTTTCCTCATTCCTTCAACCCCTTCTTGTCTCATTTCATTTAAGTTTTGAGAAGAGAAAGGCAGGGATCAGGGTTTATATGACCATAGCTGTCCTTGTCTCTCCTTTTTCCCTATGAATATATGAGACAACCTTAGGGTTTATGATAAGAGAAAAGCCAAGCTATCTAAAAATCTTCCTGTTCGATAATTACGTGGGCGACGGCATACTCTCGGCTGTGGGATATCGACAGATGAGCTAGGCCTTCAGGCTTTCTAAAATACGGCTTTCCAGACGGGGCCGTGCCAATTTCAATGTCTAAAAAAGAAAGCTCTTTTCCGATGCCGGTTCCCGCCGCTTTTGAATAGGCTTCCTTTGCGGCGAATCTTCCTGCTAAAAATTCGGCTTGGCGATTGAGAGACAGTCCTTCATATTTTTGCTTTTCATGGGGAGTCAGCACCCGATCGGCAAATTTCGGCTGCTTTTGAAGCAAAATCTTAATTCTGGAGATTTCAATAATATCGGTGCCAATCCCTTTTATCATAATGAATCTTCCTTCTATTTAGAGTTTATTTGCATAATAGTGTACAAGAATAAAAAAAAGGCTATGATGAAGTTGAGAGGAGGTTCCTAATGTTTAC
The DNA here is from genome assembly GCF_000612665.1 of Neobacillus dielmonensis. Taxonomy (GTDB): domain Bacteria; phylum Bacillota; class Bacilli; order Bacillales; family Cytobacillaceae; genus Neobacillus; species Neobacillus dielmonensis. The sequence continues at coordinate 12,607 of NZ_HG942028.1, read as the reverse complement.
TAGAACAGAAAGCTTCCGCGAATTTATTCGCTTCTATCCCATTGTCTCTACAATTGCTGCTATTCATATCATCCTGTACCTATTAACTATTTTACCAGTATTTCCAAACTATTGGTTTTTTGAAAACCTTTCAGGTGTCAATCTATATATTATGGAAGGTGAGCTGTGGCGGCTGATTACACCCATTTTTATGCATAGTGGTTTTTCCCATATGCTGTTTAATAGTTTTTCGCTTGTCCTGTTTGGTCCGCCTTTAGAACGATTGCTCGGCGGCGGCCGGTTTTTAATGGTTTATCTCGTCTCTGGATTTCTCGCCAATGTTGCTACCCTTTTATTAGAACCGTTAACGTATACACACGTGGGGTCGAGCGGTGCCATTTTTGGGTTGTTTGGTTATTACCTAGCAATTATCGTATTTCGAAAGCACTTGCTTTCCAAGCAAAACTCGCAAATCATCCTTGTCCTTTGTGTCATTAGCTTGATTATGACGTTTTTAGAGCCGAATATTAATATTACCGCCCATATTTTCGGACTGGTTGGCGGCTTTTTGCTAGGAGCCATTCCTTATTACAATAAAAACAGTGTCACAAGCACGGTGAATGAGGTATCCCGTTGGGCAAAAGGAAGACGAGGCGGCCTCTCCACCTTATCAGCAATAAAGATGCTCATCTGGGGTTTGATTATATTAATTGCGATAATCGGGGTCATTGCCCGCTTTTAAGGGATGTGTCAGAACATCCCTTTTTTATATCATCTCAAAAGTAGACTGGTCGATTTTTCGCAGATTTGCTGATGCTTGCAAATCGCGGGATAGTTGAAACAGTGCTCCGTCTTTTTGCTTGGCTTCAATCATACAGTGAATTTCCGGAACCGTCCCCTTGATATCCTCCAGAAACTTCAAGAACATTTGCGGGTCCACATGGTCGGCGTGGGCACGAAAGTCATGTTCTGACCGCGGGCTTGAAATATGCATCTTGATGGGCAGCTTGGAATGGCCCCAAGTCGCCGTGATTCTCTCCCAGTCCTCCTGCCAGTTGGGATCCTCATGGTTCGCCAAATGGTGATGGTAATCAAACACCATCGGAACCCCGAGCTTTTCACATAAGTACAAAGTTTCTTTTACCGTAAAAGTAGTATCGTCATTTTCTAGCATAATCATGTTTTGAATAGAAGCCGGGACGTATGCCCAATTATGAATAAACTGCTCGAGTGCCTTTTCCTTATCATCGTAGCCCCCGCCGACGTGAAGAACACATCGGTGTACTGGGTCGATTTCCATACCTTCAAGAAGGTGCTGGTGCATAAACAAAGTTTTGAGGCTGTTTTTCAATATGTCTTTATCCATCGAATTGAGTACGACAAAGTGGTCGGGATGGAAGTCTACTCTCATGGGGTGCTCCTTTAGATAATCCCCTATCCGTTTGAGCGGTTCCTTTAGCGCCCCCCTATAATTCCAATCAGGCAGTTCTTCATGATTGGCCAGCGGGATTAGCCGGGAACTAAACCGAAAAAAGTGAATCTCATTGGCTTCATTGTGTCTTAATAACCGTAAGCAGTTGTCCAGGTTGGACTCGGCGATCCGTTCCAGTTTCCGAATCGCTGCCTCCCGGTTTTTAAGTCGGCTAAATTGGGCAAATGTCATGGTCTGCGAAGGTGACGCATGCTGCAACTCGACGCTCATGGCCACATAGCCAAGACGGACAATCATGATAACATCACTTCCAAGCTAGCGTTTTTATCTATTATTCCCCATTTCGGGAAAACCATCGATTTTCAAAGGCTTTTAACATAAATGCATGCTAAATAATCTGTTAATCTCCCCACTAATAATTCAAGTAATAGTTGCCAATGTCAGAACTTTATTAAAGACAGTTTTGTTGATTCCAATAACCATTTGTCGTTAATAGCCCTTATTAACGACAATATCCATAAACCTTGGCATTATTTTGTCGTTAAGCCCTCCTATAAAAGAGAAATCCATCACGGCGTCCAAGCTAACAAAAAGAGCATGGATGCGAAATCCATGCTCTATCATTTATTAATGATTAAAACTTCTTGGTTTACCTGATTTTCCACCAGTTCTTTTATCTCCGGTTCTGGATGATTTTACTGGCGCTTTTTTACGGCGGTCAGAATTATATCCGCCACGGGAGTCATCTCTGCGACGGCGATCGCCACGATCATATGGCTTTCTTTCGCGTTTTGATGGAAGAGGTGCTTCTTCTGTCAGCTTGACAGGAGTTGTATCCGGCTCTTTTGTCAGCATTTTTAATACTGCAGCCACAACCGTCGATGCATCGTTCGCTTCCAATAGCTCTTCAGCTGCTGCTTTATAATACTGCAGATTATTGGAGTCAATCGTTTGCAGGATTTTATCAACGACAGCACGTTGCTGGCCTTCTAAAGCCTCATCAAGGGTTGGCGGCTTCATCCGCTCCATTTTGCGTTTGGTTGTTTTTTCAACAACTGCCAAATACGGTTTTTCCCTTGGGGTGATAAACGTCATCGCAACACCCGTGTTTCCAGCGCGTCCGGTACGGCCAATCCGGTGTACATAACTTTCTGGGTCCTGCGGGATATCAAAATTGTATACATGGGTAACGCCGGAAATATCAAGGCCCCTTGCCGCAACGTCGGTTGCAACTAAGACATCAATGTTGCCTTCTTTAAACTTGCGCAGTACAGAAAGGCGTTTGGCCTGACTTAAGTCACCATGAATTCCTTCTGCGGTGTAGCCGCGCAAATTCAATGCTTCCGATAATTCATCAACCCGGCGTTTGGTTCTTCCAAATACAATCGCCAATTCCGGTGCTTGAATATCAAGTAGTCTTGTCAACACATCAAATTTGTTTCGTTCTTGAACTTCAATGTAGTATTGCTCAATGGAAGGAACAGTCATTTCCTTTGCTTTTACACGTACTACGGTTGGGTCCTTCATGAATTTTTCAGCAATACGCTGAATCGGGCCAGGCATGGTTGCTGAGAATAGCAAGGTCTGGCGCTCTTCTGGCGTTTCCGCTAGGATTGCTTCAATATCCTCAATGAAACCCATGTTTAGCATTTCATCTGCTTCATCTAAAATAACAGTACGAACATGATCTAAATGAAGTGTTTTACGGTTGATATGATCGAGCACACGGCCTGGTGTTCCTACGATAATATGCGGTGCTTTCTTTAATGAGCGGATCTGACGTCCAATGTCCTGTCCACCGTAAATCGGTAGGACGCGAACCCGTTTTCCAGCTCCAATTTTATAAAGCTCCTCTGACACTTGGATAGCTAGCTCTCGTGTAGGGGCAATAATAATTCCTTGAATCGCTTCTGATTTTGTATCCACTTTTTCCACCAATGGAATACCAAATGCAGCAGTTTTTCCTGTCCCTGTTTGAGCCTGCCCAATGACGTCTTTATTGTCCAGACTTAATGGAATCGTTTCGGCCTGTATGGGCGTTGCTTCTTCAAATCCCATTTTGAGGACAGCCTTTAACGTTGCCTGGCCTATACCTAAATCTTCAAACTTCGTCAATGTATTCATTCTCCTTCATCTATTATAAAAATATTTTTAATAATTAGCGTCGAATCTATTCTCCGATAAGATTAAAATTGATATCTTTATTTTACCAAAAAAAAGACATTCTCCAAAGGAGTATGCCCTTAATTCATCAATCTTTAGACACATTGGTAATAATTTTATCATTAATATCAATAGATTGCAATTTTATCCTGCCTTATTTTCCCCATTTTTAAACCTCTTGTAAAAATTTCAAGACCTGCAAAAATACTTCTTCTTTTTCGTCACAGTAGCAAATCAGATGTTTCGAGTTCCTAATTAAGCTGAGTTTCTTCTGGCTGGACCCAATGGTATGGTATAGGTATTCTGCGCTTTTAGGGGGCACAATTCCATCCGATTCCCCTTGTGCAATAAAAGTAGGTGTTGAAATGCTTGGCAAAATTGGCCTAATCGACGACACCAGCTTACGAAATTCGATCACGGCGCTCATCGGGGTTTCCATTACTTTTCTCCTATAGTGAAAAAATAATTTATTACCAGCCAACTGGCCGCCAAACAGGTCCTTCATGATGGTTCTAATATCTTCCGCAAGCTGGCGGGGATGAATATAATATGCCGCCGCACTTAATAAAACGAGCTTGTCCACCCGATAGTTGGCAGCAAGAAAACTAGCGATCATGCCGCCCATTGAAAAACCAATTACATATATCTTGTCACATGTATTTATAAGGACTTTAAGCTCATCTTCGGCAGCATCCAGCCACTGTTGGTAACGAATTCCTTTTAATGATGACAGGGTCTCTCCGTGCCCCGGCAGAGTGGGAACGCGGAATACCCAATCCGTTCGCTCCTGCAAATACATCACAAGCGGTTCCACTTCATACGGGGCACCGGTAAAGCCGTGAAGGCATAAACAGCCAATCCTTGTCGTGGTCACTGTTATTTTTGCAGTGCCTTCACAATTTCCTCAAGCCTCATTCCGCGGGAAGCCTTGACAAGGACGAGTGTGTTTTCACTAAGATGTGGTTCTAGTGCCTTAATCAGACTTTGTTTATCCGTAAAAGCAAATACTCTTTCCTCACCCAGTACGGATGCTGCCCCTTTGGCAATGTGTTTGCCGAGCAATCCGTAGGTAAAAACTAAATCGATCTTATCTGAATTTAACCTTTCACCCACTTGTATATGGTACTGCTCTTCCTGCGGCCCCAGTTCTAGCATATCACCGAGTACAAGGATTCTCCGATCATAACCTTGGAGATTGGCGACTAATTCGATAGCTGCCATTACCGATGTTGGACTAGCATTATACGCATCGTTGATGATTTTTTCTCCATGGCGTCCTTCCACCAACTCCATCCGCATATTGGTCAGCTTAATGCCTTTGAGCCCCTCATTCATTTCTTCGAACGGAATGGAAAAATACCGGGCGATCAGCATGGTCGCCAATGCATTCATGATATTATGCGTTCCTAAAACAGGCAGTTCAAATTCCTTGTCAGAAGCGTTAATTTTAAATCGGCTTCCTTGCTGCAGCTGGGTGATCGAGGTTGGATAGAGATCATTTGTCTCATTTCGTCCAAACGTTTGAACTTCAACATTTCCTTTATATCGATGGATCCGTTCCATCAATAGTGGTTCGTCTCCGTGCAGAACCGCTAAACCGCCTTCTTTTAATCCTTGAAGGATTTCTAGTTTTGCCTCAGCAATAGCCTCTCTTGAGCCGAGGTCCAGCAAATGGGATTCCCCAATATTGGTAATGACAACAGCATCTGGGCAAGCCAATTTGGTTAGGAATTCGATTTCCCCTCTGCCGCTCATGCCCATTTCCAACACCGCTATTTCAGTGTCTTCACTAAGACCCAGCACGGTTAATGGAAGACCAATATGATTATTAAAGTTGCCTTCCGTTTTTTGGACTTTATATTTTAACGACAATAAGGAGGCTGTCATATCCTTCGCAGTCGTTTTCCCATTGCTTCCTGTAATCCCGACAACGCGAATTGGGAGCTCTTTCCGATATTGCCGAGCAAGCTCCTGTAAAGCTGTTAGGCAGTTATCAACTATAATAATAGGAAGATCTTGCGGTGGATTAGGAACATCCTTTTGCCAAAATGCTGCCGCAGCCCCTTTCCTGATTGATTCTTCTACGTATTTATGACCATCCACATGCTCTCCTATTAACGGAACAAACAAATTTCCTGCCGCTATTTTTCGGGAATCAATCGTGACCCCCTGGACGGAAACGTCAGCGAACGGAGTGATGTCATTTTGTGCAGACACTATTTCAGCTATCACTTTCAAAGATCGTTTTATCATGATTTCCTCCTTAACCTTATTAGTGATTCCTTCCGAGCAGCGGAGTTATAGCTTCCGTTGGGCATGATATGCAAAACGGACACGGCTTAACACCGTGCCACGTCGTTCCTGCTTGCTGGTTAAGGTAATACTAACAATAGTTTTGTTTCGAGTTTAGAACGTGCCGCTTTCGTTAAAATGTATACTTAATTTGTTGTTTTTCTGTATGTCTTTCAATGGCTAATTGCACCAAACGCTCAATCAATTGTGGATAATCGATCCCAGTATGTTTCCATAATAGCGGAAACATACTAACCGGTGTAAAACCAGGCATCGTATTGACCTCGTTTATTAACGCTTTTCCTTCCTTTGTTAAGAAGAAATCCGCTCTAACCAGTCCTGAACAATCCAATGACTTAAATGCGCGAATCGCCATATCCTTAATTTGCTGATATTCTTCTTCGGTTACATCTGCGGGTATGATGAGCGCAGTTTCCCCATCTTCATATTTCGCCTTGTAGTCATAAAAATCCTTTTTTGGAACAATTTCTCCAGCAACGGAGCAATCAGGTTCATCATTACCCAGTACACCTACTTCAACTTCACGTGCGACGACGCCTTCTTCAATAATAATTTTACGGTCAAATTGGAAGGCCTCAGCAAAAGCTGCTTCTAGTTCTTGGCGATCGCGGCATTTACTTATACCTACACTTGAACCAAGATTGGCAGGCTTTACAAAGCATGGGTAGCCGAGTTCAGCTTCCACTTTGGCATAGGCTGCTTCTTTGTCTTTTTCCCATTCGCTTCTGATATAGGCAACATAGTCGACTTGGGCCAGACCTGCCTGGGCAAAAATATTTTTCATGATGACTTTATCCATGCCAGCAGCGGAAGCCAATACCCCGTTACCTACATAAGGGAGATTCAATAATTCCAATAAACCTTGAACCGTTCCATCTTCCCCGTTAGGTCCATGCAGGAGCGGAAAAATAACATCAAATGCCGTGTCATTCTGACGATCTGCGTGAAAAACAGAAGGTGCTAAAGCGGCAGGTGCGATTTGATTCTCAGCAGTAAAGACCAATTCTTTCACTGTTTCAGCAGGCTCGAGTAACTGTGGCCCCTTAATCCATTGACCTTCCTCATTTATGTAAATCGGATGAATCTCAAATTTTTCATGATCTAGTGCTTTAATAACGGCTAATGCCGTTTGTAATGAAACTTTATGCTCAGCGGATTTTCCTCCGTAAAGTAAACCTAATTTTGTTTTCATGGTGTTAAACCTCCATATACTCAATCATTTTTATTTTAACACTTTACCAAAGCAGAAAGGAAATGAGAGTAATTGTTTTTTTATTTTATGTAACAGACTGCTTGCTTGAAAACAAATCTGCTAAATTTGTCATGAATCAGCCACTTGTAAACGGACTTTTTTAAGTATGATTATCCTATATCTAGATTACGGAGGGTTCCTATGACAGCCTCATTTATCTCAGTCTTATTGTTTGGTTTTCTACTCGGTATCAAACACGCAATGGAACCGGACCATGTAATTGCTGTTTCCGCCATTGCCAGTGAATCAAAAAACATAAAAACGTTCGCTGGAGTTTTTTGGGGAATCGGCCATACCTCCACCCTGTTGATTGTCGGGATGTTCCTGATCCTCGCGAAAAACACGATTACCGAGATCACCGCTATGAGTCTGGAATTTTTAGTTGGAATTATGCTAGTCACACTTGGAATAGCCAACCTTCATTCTATCCACAGGCACAACCATTCACACCCTCAACCATCAGCTCTTCCTGATCGTATCACCATCAATCCGCAGCATATGAAATCATTTTGTATTGGGTTCCTACATGGGCTTGCTGGCAGCGCCGCTATGGTTCTACTTACCATGAACACGGTTTCGTCCGTTTGGCAGGGCGCTCTTTATATCCTGACCATTGGCTTCGGCACGGTTATTGGCATGCTCAGTTTCTCTACCGTCATCGGTATCCCGTTTGTCCTTAGCTCAGGTAAGCATCTGAACAAAACGTTAAACCAGATAACAGGTACGATTAGCATCCTATTTGGTATCTATTATATGTATGATTTAGGTGTTAATGAGGGACTGTTTTCACTTTGGTTTTCATAGAAAAGCAAGCGCCCTGGATCACCTTCGCTCTTGATTAAAAATAAATCCCTCCCATAAAGGAGAGATTTATTTACAAAACATTCAGTTTCCACTCTTTTGTTTTTTTATCAAAAATGAGTTTGGCATGATAAGATTCATGGGAAATGTCTTGATAGGCTTCATACATATCGTCCATGTCTGCATAGTCACCCATTACCCAGATGGGGATTTCAATCCGCGTGCGCTGTACATCGGCATCGCGAAACGAGAAACAGATTCCTTCCTTAATAAAGGGCGTCAGGGAAAGCAAAATCTCCTTATTCACCGGCGGATAAGCCCGCTTCTTTCGCAGCCCCAGCACTGACTTTTCCGGTTTTAACTCACTCAACTTCGAAGAAATCACTTCACTTAGCAACGTAAAGAAATCCTTAAAGCTCCGATAATAGGTTTTGTTAAACCAGCCATCATCTGTTGCCAAATAGACGAACCGGTTGCCCAGTTTATTATAAAAGGGCAGTTTTAAATGCTGTTTATGATGGCCCAGATACAATAGCTCTGCCATCTCCTGGCCAGTCAATTCATTTAAAACATCTTCTTCGATAAAATCAATCCAGCAAAAGTTCCCATAGACATAAACATCTTCAGCAGCCAATTTGCTAATCCGATCCTCCGGGCAGTATTCGAGGAGCGTATGCATGTTAAAATCAGCATCATCAAAGCGGTGCTTCAATAAAAGCAAATGATTTAATGTACCTGAAAAAGCCGCAGCAAACTCTTCAAATTCAATACCATACGATAACACATACTGGTCTGTTTGATTTAAATGGACATAAATTAAATCACGTATGTCTTGATGATGCTTTTTCACCAAACCAAACCCTCCGTTCAACCACTATATTATAAAGTTTTTTTTCAAAACCTCTAGCACCTGTGTCCATACTTACTCATTTTATCAAAAAATAGCAAATAGTTTATTTCAATTCTTTTACAAATACTATACTTAAATGATGACTTCTCAAATTCCTCCTTTTGGGAGAAAATCAAAGACTGTCGACCCATACTATTTTGTAACACTGTCGACTATTTATTTGTAATACCGCTTTTTTTATCACGCGGAGAAGGCCGCACCATGTGAAGGAGTGTGGAGTTTGATGATTAAAAACATGACTGAAGATGAAATTAGTTTACATATTATTCAATTCCTTAAGGAAAACAAACAATCTGATTTTGAGAATATCCTTGAAGAACTTCAACCCTACGATGTCGCAAAAATTTATATGGACCTTCCAGAAAAACATAAAAGTCGGTTTTTGTTATTTGTACAGACTGATGTTCTGGCAGACCTCATGCAGGAGCTTGATAAATCGGAGCAGATCGATGTATTGAATCGACTCGGGTCTGAAAAGTCTACAAAGGTCCTGGATTTAATGGACAATGACGATTTAGCGCTTATGCTCCATAGATTATCACCAGAAAAGATAGAAGCGTTGCTTTCAGAAATGAAAGCTGAAGAATCTAACGCAGTTAAGGACATCATGAAATATCCGCCGGAAACAGCCGGCAGAATCATGACCAATCGCTTCGTTTGGATCCGCAGCAACTATACAGTCAAAGAGGCTGTGGAAAAACTGAAAAGCTTTGCGGAATATGCGGAATCGATTCAATATCTTTATGTCATTGATGAAGACCGAAAATTAGTGGGAGTAGTGTCTTATCGGGATTTGTTATTAGCCGAACCTGATGAGAAGATCAGCAGCGTCATGTACGAACGGGTTATTTCTGTCAAGGTCACGACAGACCAAGAAGAGGTAGCCAAGACAGTGGAGCGCTATGATTTCATTGCTGTTCCCGTTGTAGACGAACAAAATTGTCTCGTCGGCATTATTACCGTAGATGATGTCATTGACGTAGTCATCAGAGAGGCCAATGAGGATATTGAAAAGTTATCCGCCTCGGGCAAAGCCATCGATTTTGATACCAGGACGCTTACTGCCGCTGCCAGACGGCTTCCTTGGCTGGTGCTGCTGCTTTTTATCGGTCTCGTATCAGGTCGAATTATCAGCGGCTATGAAGATACTCTTAATAAAGCAGTCGCTTTAGCCTTCTTCATGCCGATGATTTCTGGGATGACGGGCAATACTGGCACACAATCACTTGCCGTAGTCGTTCGCGGACTGATTTCCAATGATATTGATACAAAGGTCGTCTTTCGGCTCATTCTTCGGGAATTTGGAGTTGGGATTACCATCGGCATTACCTGTGCGGTGTTAATTTCAATCATTGCCTTTATCTGGCAGGGGAACTGGACTTTAGGATTGGTTGTTGGTGCCTCCTTGTTTTTCACCTTAATTATAGGCACTCTTGCCGGTACCATCATCCCTTTAATTTTATACCAGCTTAACATCGACCCGGCGGTGGCATCAGGACCATTAATCACCACATTGAACGATATTTTTTCCTTGATCATTTATTTTGGCATTGCCACCATGTTTTTAAATCACCTAATGTAGCCTCCCTGTAATACTTTTAAAAAATTTGAAACCTTTCTAGATGTAAACTCGTTTAGTATTAATGGGATATTTTTTCCCAATGGTTTGGATTCTGAAGAAGCTGATAAAATGGATGTGGGACAGATGGATAAACAGGTGAAAAAAGTGGACCGTGTTGATTGGACGCTTACCTTACTATTATTTCTTTTTTTCTTAATCAGCTGTGCAGCAATCTATAGTGCCCAGGCCACCGACCAATACGGGCAGAACTTTCTTGTTATGCAGGTGTTTTGGTATGCTGTTGGCACAGTGATCATATTTATATCCATGTTATTTGATAGCGATCAGTATCGGAAGCTGGCATGGGTATTTTATGGTTTTGGGCTACTTCTGCTGATTGTCTTATATTTGGCGCCCGCATCCATCGCACCAGAACGGAACGGAGCCAAGAGCTGGTTTGTCATCGATGGGATCGGTTCCCTTCAACCGTCTGAATTCGTTAAAGTCTTTTTGGTCTTAGCGTTAAGCCGAGTCATTGTTTCACATCATGAAAAATATGTTGAAGAAAAGACACTGATAACAGACTTTAAGCTGTTTTTTAAATTAGGAGTGGTTACAGCCGTCCCGTTTGGCTTAATCATGATGCAGCCGGATCTAGGGACAGGATTGGTGATTATCTCGATTTTTACTGGAATCATTCTGATTTCCGGCATTTCGTGGAAAATTATCCTGCCGACTTATGGACTAGGTGCCTCTTTAGCTGGGGTTATCTTTTATCTCGTTCTAACAAATCCGGAGCTATTAGAAAAGTACCTACGTGTTGAAACCTATCAATTCAACCGGATATATGCATGGCTCGATCCGCAAGGGCACGCTACTAGTTCTAGCTATCACTTGCTCAAGTCGCTTATGGCGATTGGCTCGGGGCTGATTTCCGGGAAGGGATTTGCTAACGGTGAGGTATACATTCCTGAAGCCCATACCGACTTTATTTTTAGTGTCATTGGTGAAGAGTATGGCTTCATCGGTGGGAGCGTCGTGGTCGGCCTTTATTTTTTGTTAATTTATCATTTAATAAAAACGGCACTAGATACGACGGATTTGTTTAATACCTATGTGTGTACCGGGATTATCAGTATGATCACCTTCCACGTATTTCAAAATATCGGAATGACCATACAGGTCCTGCCAATTACCGGCATTCCGCTCCCCTTTATCAGTTACGGGGGAAGCTCCCTTATGGGCAATATGTTTGCGATGGGGCTCGTTTACAGCATGCATTATCATCACCGCAATTATTTGTTTTCATCGGAGAATTCCGTCAGCACCAATTAATTGACTCGGGAAGGCATCCCGTATAAATGTCCATTTATATTTCTTTATCTGTTAAACTAATATAAACTAAAGAAAATCAAACATTACATAAGTGAAGGTGTATCATGAGCGATTTTATTTATTCCATCTTGGAATTCTTAGCACAATTAGGTTACTTCGGCATTGCTCTTGGATTAATGATTGAAATTATTCCTAGTGAGATTGTTTTAGGCTATGGCGGGTACATGATTTCATTGGGGCATATTAACTTCTTTGGGGCAGTTATTGCCGGAACCATTGGAGGCACGATTGCCCAGTTATTCTTATATTGGGCAGGCTATTATGGAGGCAGACCATTTTTAGAGAAGTACGGAAAGTATGTGTTCATTAAAAAGAAACAGATAGATATGGCGGAACAATGGTTTCAAAAATATGGGGCTGGTGTTATCTTCTCCGCCCGGTTTATTCCCGTGGTGCGCCACGCAATTTCCATTCCTGCCGGGATTGCCAAAATGTCACCCTTACGTTTTACTTCTTATACCGTGGCGGCCATTGTCCCATGGACCGTACTCTTCCTCTACTTAGGAACGGTATTAGGGAAAAACTGGTCTCATATTAAGGAATATGCCCAACCGTACATCATGCCCATTATTATTGCAGCTGTCATCTTAATTGCCATCTATTTCATCATCAAACGAACAAGAAAAACCACCAAATAATGGTGGTCAGATTGTCGAGAAAGGTTATTTTTCTCGGCAATTTTTCATTTTACTTGAATTAAAATATGATTTTTAGAATTGATTATCGCCTGCAATGGGGCCTATTGATTTCCGCTCCAGGTGCTTCGCGGACCTTAGGGCGTGCCGGGGAGCCTCCTCGGCG
>NZ_HG942027.1 GCF_000612665.1 Neobacillus dielmonensis | reverse complement strand
CCTCATTAATAATCTATTGTGTAATGATATTAAATCATATTAACGCGGTGAACTGATAAAGTAATTAGATGTAATAAGAGGCTGCCGAAGGGTTTTTCGACAGCCTGAGGACAGAGAAAAAATCTCTGTCCTTTTGCATAATTATTATTTATTTAGTAAATCCAAGCTAACTGCAATTTTTGCTCCCAATACGGCATTGTTTTTAACAAGTGCGATATTGGACTCCAAGCTTTTTCCGCCGGTCAGTTCTTTAACCTTTGCCAGCAAGAACGGGGTGACGTCTTTCCCCTTAATATGCTGCTCTTCGGCTTCCTTCAAAGCTTGTTCAATCACATTGTTGATGGTTGCTTCATCCATGGCATCTTCTTCAGGGATTGGGTTGGCAATGATGGCGCCACCCTTGATATTTAAATCCCATTTTGCTTTCAATGTCGATGCAATTGTCTCGGCATCATCAACACGGAAGTTGACATTAAATTGGCTTGAACGTGTATAAAAGGCAGGAAGCACATCTGTTTGATAGCCCATGACCGGAACACCTTTGGTTTCAAGGTATTCCATCGTTAAACCTAAATCTAGAATTGACTTTGCCCCTGCACAAATGACTGCTACATTGGTTTGAGCCAATTCTTCCAAATCAGCTGAAATATCCATTGAAGTTTCAGCACCGCGGTGTACCCCGCCGATCCCGCCAGTTACAAATACTTGGATTCCTGCAAGTTCTGCACAAATCATCGTTGCGGCAACCGTAGTAGCACCCTTTTTCTTGGTAGCCAGCAAGTAAGCCAAGTCACGACGGGATGCCTTTGCCACATCTGTGCTTTGACCAAACATTTCAAGTTCCTCATCTGATAAGCCAATTTTAATTTTTCCATCAAGAATGGCAATGGTAGCTGGCACTGCTCCGAGGTCACGAATGATTTGCTCGACTTCACGGGCAGTTTGGACATTTTGCGGATACGGCATACCGTGTGAAATAATTGTCGATTCTAAAGCAACGACCGGCTTGCCTTGTTCTTGTGCTGCACGTACTTCTTCTGATAAGGTAATATATTGTTTCATGATAGTTCCTCCATGTCTTTATATAATTGTGCTGCTGTTAAATCTTGACGAACAGTAAAAGCTGATTGCAAGGTTTTGGCTGCATTAACCGTCCCCGCTTGGGCAATTTCCTTTAGATTTTTTCCCTCTAACCAGGAAAAGATTGCTGCCGCCGAAAAAGCATCACCTGCTCCTGTCACATCCACGACTTCCTGAATTTCTACTGCAGGTATATGGAGAATACCCTCTTGCCGATTCCCAATCATTGCCCCGTTTTTGCCATTGGTGACTACCACGTTTGAAATTCCAAGAGAAAGCCATTTTTCCACTACATTTTCCCACTCGTCCTGATTGGCTATTTCGCAGTCAAAATAGGTTTCCGACTCATCACGGTTGGCAATTAACCAGGTTACTCCATTTAAATCATCTGGCAGGCGATTCATTTTTGGAGAAGAAACTGGGATTAGAACCAATGGTCGTTCATGCTTTTGGGCAAAGTAGGTTAAATATTGGAGCGTATCTTTTGGGCAATTTAAATCAGCCACAATGCATCTTGCCAGGCTCAATAAAGTTTCCTGCTTGATCAACAGCTCTGGTGTAATCGTTTCGTAAACTTCCATATCGGCAAGGGCAATTAACAATTCCCCATCATTGTCTAACACTGCTGTATAAGACCCGGTGGACATCCCATTAAATTTGGTGACTTGATCTAAATTCATATAAAGGGAAGATGCTTCTTCAATAAATGACCAGTCACTATCTGCCCCACATGCGGTTAGTAAAGTCACATCCATGCCGAGCCTGCCTAGATTTTCAGAAATGTTTCTAGCCACTCCTCCTACACTTTGCGAAGAGCTTATTGGGTTCGAGGTGCCTAGCAGCGCTTTATTTTTAACCTGTAGTTTTCTGTCTAAATTAGCTCCACCGATACAAATGATTTGCTGTGAACCATTTACTATATAAGCTCTGCCGACGATATAACCTTTTTTTGTCAGCTTGGAGATAATATTGGCAACCGAGGGCCTTGATAGGCCAACAGCTTCGGCCAGTTCCTGCTGAGAGATATAGGGGTTCTTGCAAATTAAATCAAAAATCACCTGTTCCTTATCTGTCATCTCATTTGACAAGCTCTTCTCCCCTCGCAACAAACAATTGTTTTTAATATAAACATCTGTTTATATTATACGCTTTCATTATACCTTTGGTCAACTCTATCTATTTACCTTGGACAAAAGATTTAGGAAAAATTCATTCTTGTCTATGGAATAGTGTCTGAAGGCCATATCCGTCAAATGCTTAACAAAAAAAGGAATACTTTCTGTGTGGACGAATATAAAATTAGGGACTATGGATTTAGTACTGAAGGAGGTATCTAGATGGTCCGTCTAGAAACAATGCGGGAAAAATTGGCGGAAACGCGTTTTTTATTATTAAAAGAAATTAGTGCTTTTACGGATGAAAGACTAAACACATCTGTACCTAATTCTTGGAGTGTTGGACAAATATGCCACCACTTGTATTTAGCCGAAATCGTATTTACCAAAGCTATTATGTATGGACTTGCCAAAAATTCTGATCAAGATTCGCTGCCAAAACAACAGCCATTACATATCCTCACTGACCGGTCGGTTAAAATTGAAGCTCCCGATGTCGTGGCACCCAGTTCAGGACCCTTCACTAGAAAAAAAATTACACGAATGCTCGAAGAATCAAGGGAAAAGCTGCTGGATGCCCTTAACAATGTTGAGGATGAACTTGTGTTAAGCGTCAAAGCCGCCAAACATCCCTTCCTTGGCAACCTGCCTCTTAATCAATGGGTTGAAACCGTTTATTTACACGAACAACGACATATTAGTCAAATCCGTGAAATAAAGACCTCAATCCTTTAAAAATGCATCCTTGTCAGGCACCCAGCCAGATCTTGCAGGAAATTATGGTGCCTGACACCATTGTTAAGAGTCCATAAAGTTATACAAAAATATTCATAACAGGGCGGTGCTTATAATATGGTTTAACAAAGCATGTGCCAGAGTATTTCTTAGCCTAGACGGTTAGGACAGTCAATAAATAGTTCTATTACTGCACGCATGTACTATTCCTTCCATAAGATAACAGTAAGAAATTAAGATGAATTTACTTCTCAGGAAGGGAAAGTTGTGGTGGTTTACGATGAAGAATCCCAGGCATTCTAGCCTTCATTTTCAAAATCTTCACGAAAAAGGAATTTCATTTGATCAGGTGATGGGGAGGATCCTCGAATTTATGCAAAATGATCCCCGCGGTAATTATCGATTAATGGTTGGGACGGATTCTCAGGTCCATAAAACTTACACCCGATTTATTACGGGAATTGTCATCCAGAATGTAGGAAAAGGGGTTTGGGCCTGTATTCGCAAAGTGGTGGTTCCCCGAAAGATGAATCACTTGCATGAGCGGATTTCGCTTGAACTTTCATTAACAGAAGAAATTGTATCATTATTTACGGACCAGCGAAAAAACGACATGATCAATATTGTCCTCCCTTATGTTTATCAAGGGGCCACTTTTACAATGGAAGGACATATTGACATCGGTTCTGGTAATCGTAACAAGACAAGCGAATTTGTCAAAGAAATGGTCGCAAGAATGGAATCGATGGGAGTGGAACCTAAGATCAAACCAGATGCCTTTGTTGCCTCCAGCTATGCCAACCGTTATACGAAATAAACAAGAGAGGTTTAAAAACAAAAAAACACACTTGAATTCAAGCGTGCTCTAACGTTAACAGCGGCCTATTATGAATCATACTGGATTAACGGCTGATTTCAAAGATTTACAACCTATTTTTCAGCATTTGCGTCCATTATCTAATCCTATACAACCTGTTTTCAGACCTTTACGACCTTTTTTTAGAACCTAGTTGGAACCAATCTCGACTCATTACTTTTTGCTGTACAAGTTAAACTCCCAAATAAACGTCCTGACTGGATTCAATCACATACTCGGGCTTGGCGTTCCCTTGTTTGGCCCTATGCCCGGCAATATGTTCAGGGCTCTTCTCCCAATTCTTCCAATCCTCTTCTGACTCCCAGCGCATCATCACCAACACTTCTTCATCACCGCGGCGAACTTTTTTGACAAGTATATCCCGGTCAATAAACCCAGGTTGCTGCTCGACAAGTCCGCCACGATTGGAAAACCGCTCCACGATTTGCTGTGAGTATCCCTCTTTTACGACAAATCTTTTTATTTGGCAGAACATTGCTCCTTCTCTCCTTATAAAAACAGCCAGGGGCAAGCCTGGCTGTCTGCAGTATTCTTTTTATAAAGCTGCTTCTATTTCGTCGGCCATCAACTTAAAGGATTTTAAGCCGCCACCACTTAGATACCAAGTATCTGGATCTAAATAGATAATTTTATCGTTTTTATAAGCATTTGTTTTCTCAACCAGCTCATTTTCAACGGCCTTTTTGGCACCGGCCTCTCCGCCCACAGCCACATTCCGGTCAATTACAAACAAAACATCAGGATTTTTTTCCATAATGTATTCAAACGTAACCGTTTGACCGTGAGTGGATACTTCAATATTTTTATCCGCAGCTCCAAAACCAAACACATCATGGATTAATCCAAACCGTGAATTGGGACCGTAGGCACTGATTTTCCCTTCATTAGCCAATACGATGAGAGCTTTCTGGCCATTTCCTTTAATATCGCTGCTTACTTCATCTGCTTTTGCTTTCACGTCTTTAAGTTCTGAAGCAACCTGGTCCTCTTTTCCGAAAATTTGACCAACCAACTTCATATTTTTCTCAAAAGAATCCATGTATTTCGTGTAATCGAAGTCAACATAAACAGTAGGGGCAATCTCAGCAAATTGATCATATAATTCCGCCTGACGAGCTGAGATAAAGATGATATCTGGCTGCAGCTTATGAATCGCTTCAAAGTCCGGTTCCTTCAAGCTTCCGACATTGGTATATTTTTTTGGATCCGCATATTCTTTCAAATAAGGAGGAACTACTGCTTGCGGAACACCCGTTACTTTAATCCCTAATTCATCAAGTGTGTCTAAAATACCAAAATCAAACACAACCACTTTTTTGGGATTTTTCTTTACCGTAACCTTTCCATATTTATGGGTAATGGAAATCGTATCTTTGCCCGCTCCAGAAGTTTTGTCCGTTTGTGCTTCATCCTTAGAGCCGCATGCGGCTAACACCAGAATGATGGAAAAAAGAATACTAAGTAAACTCCATTTTTTCATCGTTCTTCTCCCCCTAAAAAGGTTTCTTATGAATTAAAGTACACGCATATTCGACATCCGCCCATTTGCTGAATCGGAATATCCATGTCATAAATTTCTTTTAACGCATCGGATTGGATAATTTGCTCGGTAGGGCCATCCTTGACGACCCGCCCATCCTTCATCGCTACAATCCAGTCCGAGTAAACCGAGGCAAAGTTGATATCGTGCAGCACGATAACCACGGTTTTTCCCAATTCATCCACTAAACGGCGAAGAATCTTCATAATTTGAACAGAATGCTTCATATCTAAATTATTCAACGGCTCATCCAGCAAAATATATTCGGTATCCTGGGCAATAACCATCGCAATAAATGCCCTCTGGCGCTGCCCGCCCGACAATTCATCTAAAAATTGGTCCTGCATATCAGTTAGCCCCATATATTCAAGCGACTGGTCTACAATCCGTTCATCTTCTTCAGTCAGCCGTCCTTTGGAATAAGGGAAGCGTCCGAAGGATACAAGTTCACGGATTGTCAGACGGACATTCATATAGTTGGACTGCTTTAAAATCGAAACTCGTTTCGCGAACTCATTTGATTTCATCTTCCGGACATCCGTTTGGTCCATCAGCACATCACCTGTGTCTGCGTCTAAGAGCCGGCTTACCATTGACAATAAGGTGGATTTTCCTGCTCCGTTCGGCCCGATAAACGAAGTGATTTTTCGCGGCTGGATCGTAACCGAAATATCTTCTACAACCGCTTTTTTTCCGTAAAACTTTGATAGTGACTTCACTTCAATCATGCCTTTTTCCTCTCCTTCAACAGTAAATAGATGAAATACACACCGCCAATAAAATTAATGATAACACTAAGTGTCGTGGAAAAGCTGAACACCCGCTCGACCACCCACTGGCCGCCGACTAAAGCAATGACACTCATCACGACAGCCCCGCTAATCAGAACTTTATGTTTATAGGTTTTGAAAAATTGATAAGATAGATTCGCAACAATCAATCCAAAAAACGTAATCGGACCAACGAGTGCCGTTGAGATGGATATAAAAATAGCTGTCACAATCAGCATCTGCTTCACAACGGAATCGTATGGAACCCCTAAATTAATGGCCGTCTCCCGGCCGAGTGACAAGACATCCAAATATTTAACTAACCGCCAGGCATAAATAATGACCCCAACAACGATCACCAATGCCAGCCAGACTAAATCGGCGTTGATATTATTAAAGCTGGCAAACATCCTGTCTTGGACAATTTGAAATTCATTTGGATCAATCAGCACCTGAAAGAACGTCGAAAAGCTTGTAAAAAACGTTCCGATAATAATTCCAACCAGCAGCAAAAAGTAAATCTGCTGATCTCCTCTTTTAAATAAAAATTTATAAAGCAGCATCGCGAAGACCATCATCGCTGCTACTGAGATTAAAAAATTGATTTGCTTATTGGCAGACACCATATGATCTGATCCCAAGAAAAAGATAATTAAGGTTTGGATCAGCATATAAAGGGCGTCCAATCCCATAATGCTTGGCGTTAGTATCCGGTTGTGAGTAATGGTTTGAAACACCACTGTTGCATAAGCAATCGTAAAACCGGTAATGACCATAGCAATCACTTTAATCGCCCGGCGCGGCAGGGCATAATCAAAGCTGCCATTTAAATCGTGGAACAGATATAGGACACAGCATCCGGCGGCTACAAGAGCTAGAATCATCATTTTTATTGAGTTACGCATAAGCCTTCCTCCGGAACAATAAATATAAGAAAATTCCGCTTCCAATCACACCGACCATGAGACTGATGGAAATCTCATAAGGATAAATGATCAGCCTGCCCAAAATGTCGCAGATCAGAAGGAAAATAGCCCCGAGAAGAGCGGTATGCGGCAATGTTTTTTGCAAATGATCGCCTTTAAATATCGAAACAATATTCGGAATAATCAAGCCAAGAAATGGAATCATTCCCACCGTTAAAACGACTGTGACGGTAATTAGCGCAACTAGGATCAGCCCAATATTAACAATTCGTTTGTAGGCCAGCCCTAAGTTTTTAGAAAAATCCTCCCCCATCCCGGCAACGGTAAATCGGTTCGCATAAAAATACGCGATGATTAAAATAGGGATGCTTATGTAGAGCAATTCATATCTGCCTTTCATAACAGCCGAAAAATCACCCTGCAGCCATGCCGACATATTTTGAATCACATCCGCTTTGTAGGCAAAAAACGTTGTAACGGAGGATAAAATATTTCCAAACATCAAACCAACAAGCGGAATGAAAATGGCATCCTTAAATTTGATGCGGTCAAGAATTTGCATAAAAAGGAATGTTCCGGCAAGAGCAAATACTAATGCCACCAGCATCTTTTGCATCGTGGTCGCGTTTGCAAACAGCAGCATAGCGACGAGTATTCCTAATCTTGTGGCATCCAATGTTCCTGCAGTTGTCGGTGAAACAAATTTATTGCGGCTGAGCTGCTGCATAATTAAACCTGCTATGCTCATTCCGGCTCCCGCAAGCAAGATGGCCACCAGCCTTGGCAATCGGCTGATAAGGAAAATCTGTGTTTCCTCTGAATGGATATTCAATAAGTCAATCGGTGAGATCCGGCTGACTCCCACAAACAGTGATGTCGCAGATAGTACAAGTAAAGCCAACAGTAAGTATCTTTTCTTCATGGCTGTCCCCAACATTTCTATATTTCTAGCTTTTTTAATGACATTGAAAATCATTATCATTTACCTTTAATTTTGATTATAACACCCATATATAGATTGTTCAACGGCTAAATGAGAATTTCTTTCAATTAAACAATCAAGCTTTGGTCAGGTATTCTAAAATCCAAAGACATCTTCACCATTAGCATGCCCCATTTTTGCCAAAAAAATGAAAAGGCCAGCCCACGTTATGGCTGACCTCTTCGTATTTTAACTTTTCGGATTGGCAGAATTTCCAGGTAGGTAATCATCCGCCAAACCCATTCCAATGGACCAAAACGAAAATATCGGAGCCAAAGGACACTAAAGCTGAGCTGGATGATATAAATCACGATACATAAAGCAAGTGACTGCAAATAACCAATGTTCCCAGAAAGGTGAAAGACGCTTCCAGCAATTAATATATAGGCGGTCTGAGAAACATAATTAGTTAGCGCCAGCCGGCCATAGCTTTTTAATGGTGCAAATAATTTTTGAAAAAAACGCCTTCTAACCAGCCAGATTAACACACTGGCATAAAATGCGGACACAACTGGTCCAATCATGATTCCAGCCTCAAGGAACCGTTGGAAGGCCACATAGGTGTGCTCGACTTCTCGAGGGGCATAGTGATTCTGATACATGATTCCTGCACCACCTAAGGCAAACATAACCCCAATAAATCCAACAAGCTTTTTATCACTTATTTTTTCGAAAATATGATATTGGCCCGCAGCAATGCCAAGCAGCATCAACGGGATGACCATTAAGATCTTTATTGAAAAGTAGCTCAATATAATCAGCAGGCAGAAACCGACGAACAGGTTGATTTCTTTTGTTACTTTATAAAACGGTAATAAGAGTAAACCACACACAGCGTAAATGGTCAGGGCTTCTCCTGGGTGGAACTGGACGTGAATCAATCCAAAAATAAACAGTACTAGGATTCGGCGCAAAAATAAGATGTACCCATTCTTGCCTTTGGCAAACGCCCGAGACAAAAATAGATAAAACCCGGTCCCGAATAGGAAGGTGAAAATTGTATAAAAGCGGCCCTCCACAAACAGGTACAGAAACCGCCAATATACCGTATCAGCGGTATCATCCACTAGGGGTTCCAGCGACAACAAAGAGATGACGTTGACAAGGACGATCCCCATGAGTGCAAATCCCCGCAAATAATCTAGGACATCGATTCGTTTGTTTTCTTCCATTAAATTCACACCTTACAGTCCGGCTAATATCGTTATCTTTATTCTATCAAAATTAGTCGAGGTTGCGGTTTTCAAATGGATAGTCAACGGTTGCTTGAATAACTTTGTCTTTTGAAATAGCGGGTGTACTTGGATCAGCAATTCTATAAACGCTGTCCTCAATAATTTCAACCGTTTGTTTTAGCTTTTCCTTACTGATTTTATCAATCGTATCGGTCGGCTTATGATAATCGGGTTCAGCTGGGGCGTGCATAAATAATGCTGTCGGAATCCCCACTTGGTGAAACGGTTCATGATCGCTTCGTCCCGATTTCCCATATGGAATGGCTTTTGAAAAAATTTGTTTCGAAACGGCTGCGCTAAGGTCAGTGACCAGATTTTTTCTTCCATCTAGTGTATACATAATTAAACCGCCTACAGGATGGTTACGGCCAGCGTTTTTCGACCCAATCATGTCCATTTGAAAATGCGCTTTAATCCGGCTGATTTCCTTCTTAGGAAGATGGTCTACATAATAAGTTGAACCAATTAGTCCGCGTTCTTCGGAACCGAAAGTAAGAAACCGCAGCTCGGTATCTATGGGTGTTTTGGCCAAAAGCTTAGCTAATTCAAGTACAGCTGAGACTCCGGAGGCATCATCATTGGCACCTGGGGCCTCTGGAACGGAATCATGATGGGCTCCAATCGTGACAATTTCACCTGTATCCTGGTCTTTATCCGGTTTACGTGAGGCGATGACATTATAGGATTCTTTTTTTATTTTTGCGATATCCACATCCAGTTCTGCATTCATTGGCGTGTTTTTTAATTGCTCCACTAGTTTTAACCCTGCTGCCTTGGAGATTGCCACAGCTGGGAATGTAGTATTTTCTGGCATTTGTCCGGGCACAATCCCGTCTGGGCTGTTATTAAACATGATGACGCCGATGGCTCCCCCGTCAATGAGATTTTGGACTTTTTCCACAAAGGGAATATCGCCTCTCTCAACAAGAGCGATTTTTCCTTTAACCTCTACATTAATATTTGATTTTTTTGCCTTGCCGGCAAATATCAGGGGTGCGGAAACCATTCCTGAAGCATCCCCGACAAACGGTTCTGGCGTTTCGTTTAAGGACGTCCCGTTTATTTTGACGGATACTTTGTTGGTTTTATAGTTATAAATAGGGAACGGTTGAATTTCTGTATCATATCCTAAGCTTTTAAATTGTTTTTCTATATACTTGACGGCTCTCAGTTCACCCTCTGTTCCTGCTTCCCGCGGCTGTTGCGATAGGTATTCAACGGTCTTGTACATCGCATCGGCATCCGGCGTGCGAAGTGTTGCGGATTTTTGCTGTTGTTCCTGATGATTGGCACTCGAATGGGCGTAAGCTGCCCCAGCAGATAAAATGGTTCCTACGGTCAATAGGGCGATCACGGTTTTGCGTTGCAAATAGCATTCCCCCAGTATTTTGGCGATAAAAAATTAGAGATTTTGCTATTTTAGCACATAAATTAACACATTTTCCATAATATCTCTATTTGACGCTGATTTATACTGGTCTGCCTCAGTTACCAACACTCCTATTTTTCCAATTTTTGAATTGACAGCCCCTCTCAATGACTATCTGATTAATTTTTTATCCTTTCCGGGTACTGACAACCTATCTCAAGACCATTTTTGACCCAGTCTGGGGATTGAAAGCCATTTCAGTGGTACACAAATAAAAAAGGATAACCATGAAAGAATTCACGATTACCCAATAGATAAACTCAATTCACCTACACTGGCTGTCCAACTGGCAGCAGCATCATGCTTATACCAATGAAGGCTTTTTAGAACATACGGGGTTTGCCAACCTCTCAACAGTGAGATCTCCTTGGAAAAATAGTTCGCTAATATCCGCCAATAGAGAAACAAACGTAAGACACCCCGCCTCTTATGACTTCAATCGATAAATCAAAAATCTTTCATTTGGATTATGCTGATACATATACGGAACCTGAATCTCTTTTTCACAATCGAACGCCGTATAACTTTCTAAATGATAGATATAATCCTCTGAGGGATAGTATAAAATCAGACTAATATCACGGGGATATTGCTCCACTGATACCAAGATATTGTTCATTACTTTCTGGAACACTTGTACCGAAAACGGATTAAAAAAGTAAAAACAGTTATCCTGCGGGTTGATGGGATAGTCTTGGGCCAAGCAGTTCAAAAAATGAAGTTTGTCCGCCCGATTTTTTGTTTTTTTCAGATAGCTGGTTTGGTTCGCCAGCGCACGCTCCAGGAGTTCTTCACTCATTTCAATGCCAATCACCGTGGCATGAAAAAAATAGTGAATATAGAAGTTTAGCCTCCCTTTCCCGCAGCCAAAATCCACCACTCGGTCATTGCTATTCAGTTGAAAATGCCGGAATAACTCCTCCAATCCACTATAGGGAGTTGGCTCATAGCGGTGGTTATGCAAGGACTTGTGAAAGCCCTGCTGCTCGTCTCTTGTTTTTATATTCAGCAATTTATCATAATAATGTTCTTTCATGGATAGCTCCTATCATTGTATACCTTCTAAGTTCACAGAGTAGTAGAGAGTCTGAAAAAATGACATTACCGAATACTCTCATTAAATATGATACGCCTAAGCCAGCGACTCATCCAAACATTCTAATCGTATATTATCATGATCCCAACAACGCTATTTTTTTCATTCCACAACACAAGGAAACACCCCAGTATGTCAATCACTGGGGTGTTTCTCTATTTATGCATTACTTTTTATGGATTTTCGCCATTTCATCAGCCACAAATTGGACGTTCGTCCCAACAATGACTTGAATACTGTGTTCCCCGAAAATCTTGATGCCAGGAACCCCAGTCGACTTGATTTTCTTCTGGTCCACTGCATTCATGTCTTTTACTTCCAATCTTAGGCGAGTAACACAGTTGTCAATGGAAGTAACGTTAGGCGCCGCCTAATCCTTCGTAAATGGTGGCAGCCATGGCTGTAAATTTACTTTGGCCAGCAGGTACTGCTGTTTCTGTTTCTTCTTCATCTTCCTCGCGTCCAGGAGTCATCAGGTTAAACTTGACGATAATAAACCGGAACAGGAAGTAATAGATAACCGCAAATACTAAGCCTTGCACAAGCAGCATGTACGGTCTGTTAGCAAGTGGAAGTCCTGAACTTAACCCAAAGTCGATTAAGCCAGCACTAAAACCAAAGCCTGCTGTCCAGTGGAAAGCAGCTGCAATCGTTAAAGATATACCAGTTAAGGTTGCATGAACAAGATATAACATGGGAGCAACGAACATGAAGGCAAACTCAATGGGTTCGGTAACCCCAGTGAGGAAGGCTGCAAAACCAGCTGCTAACATTAGCGAGGCGACTTGTTTTTTCTTTTTGTCCTTTGCGGTATGAACCATGGCCAGCGCAGCAGCAGGTAGACCAAACATCATCACGGGGAAAAATCCGGCCTGATACATTCCAGTTGTCCCTTTTACCCCTTTTCCTGACCAGAATTTTCCGATATCGTCTATTCCGGCAACATCAAACCAGAATACGGAGTTTAGAGCATGGTGCAAACCGGTTGGAATTAGCAAACGGTTGAAGAAGCCATATAACCCTGCACCAATGGCACCAAGTTCAGCAATCCCCTTACCAAAGGAACCTAATGCAGTATAAATGATTGGCCAAACAAAGAAAAGGATCGTAGAAACCACAATCATTGTTATAGCAGTCATAATTGGCACCAGACGCTTGCCGCTAAAGAAGGCAAGTGCATCCCTCAGTTTTACACGACTGAACCGGTTATACATCAGCGAAGCAACAATACCTGAAAGGATACCGACAAATGCGTTACCGATTTTAGCGAATGCCGGGTCGACTTTTTCTGGCTTGATTCCTTCCAACAAAGCAACTGAGTTCGTTGATAATAAGGTCGTAACCACGAGGAAAGCGACCAAGCCGCTAAGTGCGGAAGATCCATCTTTTTCTTTTGCCATCCCCAAGGCGACACCAACTGCAAATAGGATAGGAATATTGTCAATAATGGAACCGCCCGCTTTGATGAAGAAAGCAGCCAGTGAACTGTCAGCCCCCAGCCATAAGGGTCAATCCAGTATCCAATCCCCATCAAAATAGCGGCAGCCGGCAATACTGCCACAGGCAGCATCAACGAGCGGCCCAGTCTTTGAAGATACTTCTTCATTTTTAACTAATAAAAATAGAATAAAAGAATAATACCGGTAAAGTTCGAAAAAACCTCACTTCCTTTAAGTCTCACATAGCGAGAAACTCCTATTATTTTTGTTAAGCTTTCTTGGACAAGGAGATTGTATCCTGCAACAAGCTAAGATCATTTTCAAATTGACGTGTATTTAGAATTGTATTTTTCCTTTACTACTTATTTAATGACAAAAGATAGGAAGTTATTATTACAGTGCTGACCAAAGCAACAAAAAAAGCATGGGGGTCAATGGGGGTTTCGTTACCCTAGTCATTTACCGCCATGCCTGATGATATCAGTCACATGTGATCCATATTCGGTTGGATGGTATTTAATAATCCTTAAGGAACCGACTTAAAAACCGCCCATGCAATTGTGTAATGGAGTATTAGCTTGCTATTTTGTAGTAAGTTTTATAAAAGATATGGAATAATAATAATTAATATAATCGGAACACCTAGGATTAGATACCCAATTGGATTTGCAAAATTCATGGTAAAACCAATCCCAAAGCGCTTTTCTACAAAAACAGAGGGGTCGTTACGGTTAAAATAGAATAAACCGCCTTTCCAATACTGATCTTCATCCATACCTTGAACAAAATTTGAATTAGTGTCACCAACGATTTCAGTTCCTTCTAAATCTGAATCTACACTGCCAACCTTTACTGCTAGCCAAACGGAACCCCCTAGCACAATGACCAACAGACATATTGGCGCAAGCATCATTAGTAAATCATTAATGATATTTTCGTAGAGAATATTTAGTTGTAATACTGCAAACAGCAAAGTGATTAAAATATCAACTATAAATAGGAACCAACTAGTATATTTACGGAGATTTAATTGCCTTAATTCTGATGATTTAATATTTCCAGCATTTATTTTAATACCTGAGCGTTTTGTAAAAACATTTACTCCATAAAACATCAATTGCATCAGAACTAAGATTAATGGCATGCTCAACACGACCATCCAGCTTTTATCACTGAACGCATCCGCTTGACCAGTTGCACCCCAGTGTGTTGGAATTCGGCTAGGCAATTGTTCGTACAAATTCGCAGTTAATACAATTAAACCTAAAGAGATAATGATAGGAATGAGATAAACAAATGAAGCAAGCATTTCGTCTTTAGAACGGATTTTTAAATCAGCATAGTAGACTTGTTTTACCGTACCAAACCATTTTTCGGTTCTCTTTAGTTTTGTCATCTTAGAGTGAAAATAAAAATAAAGGGACATTCCAACTAATAAAATTATAAAAGGAAAAGTTATACCAACAAGAGCTAAGTTCGTCTCATTAAAATTGAATTCTTGAATCAGAAGGACCAAACCTGCTAAAACAGCAAGTGTAAAAATTCCAGTTATTATGGCATAAGACTTCTTATACCGGATCACTTGTGGATGTTTCACTTGTTCATAAGGAATCGAGACTCCAAAGACAACAGCACGTTTAGCAATAAACGGAATAAAGATTTGAAGCACACTTACAAAAAGAATAGTTAAAAAGAGAATAATAAATTCCATGTCCATTAAGACGATTCCTCCTTAATTTTTGAAATAATACTTGAAATTAACTGTTGGAAATCTGCTTCACTCAAACCATATACTAATCCCTCTGCAACAACTGGTCTTAAATCCTCAACTAAATTTTCATATTGTTGTTTCAGAGCATGCTTTTTTGCATCGGCAATGATTACTGCACCTTTTTTGGGCACAATTTTAATAATTCCCTTCGATTCAAGTTCATGATAACTTTTATTCACAGTATGCATATTGATTCCTAAATCGCCAGCCAATGCCCGTACTGAGGGCAAGGTGTCGCCCTTCGCTAGTTCTCCACGGACAATCGATTCAATGATCTGCGTACGAAGCTGTAAATATAATGGAACATTTGATTCAGAATCAAGGATAACCATTCAGGCACCTCCAACCTTTGTTCTACTTTCACTATAACAAATCTGTTCTACATTGTATATAACAAAGAGATATAATATTAAAAATAGGTATTTGGATATATTTACGGTATAAAGGATTGCGGTACGGTAAACTAAACCGGCTGAAGAAAAAAGGCTCACGCTCTTTTTGAGCGTGAACCCTTTAACAGATGTTGTACCTAGCTTAATTACTAATGATTATTTATCCTAGAAGTTGCGTTAATCTTCAAAGCACGCCCTTCCATCTTAACCCTTTCGGATAATGGTTTTTCAAGATTCCTCCGGATACTTTGCCCCATCCCAGTGAATAGCCATCCACTTCCACCAGGTACCATCCCTTCGGCCCTTCGACCGGTAAAGATTCGCCTTTCAAATAGGCGGTAAGTTCACGGGATTGACTACTCAAATTCCATTTATGGACTACCCGGTCCCCTGTTAATGCCAATGACAGTGCGTGGGAAGGCTCAAAGCGATTTTTTTTGATGGTGCCCAAATGCCAGCCTGGGCGGATGACCTTTAACTGATCGAGCGACAGCATTTCCTCCGGGATCAGGTACAATTGGTCACCGAACAATAGGTACTCCCCTTTGGGCTGTACCTTTAGCGTCTCATCGGCAAATTCCTGATAACTTTTTAGCAGCTTTTTGTCAGCCAGCGTTTTGGCATATTTCCGTTTGGCCGGTTCCTCTCCATCTCTTTTTTTCAATACGGCAATATAATGGCCTTCACCTTGAACCTGATGCGGCCAAATTCGAATCGTTTGGTCAATATCTGTTGGGGCATCCACTGCCCATTCCCGGCGTCCCTTGGCAAAGCCTTCATACGCTTGAATATGCTCGATTTCAAAATGTGGATTCTGATTTAAAAACTGACTGATGGTTCCCTCATTTTCTTCCGGTGAAAAAGTGCAGGTAGAATAGACCAGTCGGCCGCCTGGACGTAGCATGATGGCTGCTGATGCTAGAATATCCTGCTGCCGGACGGCGCAAACCTCCACATTTTCCGGACTCCATTCAGCGCATGCCTCAGGGTCTTTTCGGAACATTCCTTCCCCGGAACACGGTGCATCCACCATTATACGGTCAAAATAGGCAGGAAATCGTTGGGCTAGCCTGGCAGGTGCTTCATTTGTCACCACTGCATTGGTAATACCCATTCGCTCGACATTTTGCGAAAGAATCTTAGCCCGGGCGGGATGAATTTCATTGGTTAACAGAAACCCCTGCTGTTGCATTTTTTCAGCAATATGAGTAGTTTTCCCACCAGGGGCCGCACATAAATCAAGAACCCGCTCGCCTGGCTGGGGGTCGACCATTTCAGCTGCAGCCATCGCACTGGGCTCCTGAATATAGTACAATCCGGCATCATGGTATGGATGCTTTCCGGGACGATCCTCATCGCTATAATAAAATCCCTCTTTTACCCAAGGAATCTTTTTCAATGTAAACGGACTGATGTTTTGAAACTCCTCTAGTGATATCTTCAAAGTATTGATTCGAAGGCCTTGAGCACGGCTCTCCTCATAGCTTGCAATAAAATCATCATATTCTTCTTTTAAAAGGTCCTTTATTTTAATTAAAAATGGCTCTGGGAGCTGCAAAATCATTCACCTCAAACCTAGCATACGAACCGCAGACAGATGCGGCTTCGCTTGTATTTTCCGTACCTATTAATGTAACTGAATCCACTTATTAATGCAAAAAGAAAGGGCATCTCTAACCAGTCAGCAAACGACTAGTATGTGACACCCACTAAATTTAATCAAAATACTTTTGTAAATCTTCCCCGGTTACTTTAGGCAGAACATCTTGATGAGCCTTGAGCTCACCAATCAGCTTGTGGATAAAATCGATTTGCAGCTGGTAATGGGCAAACATGTTTTCAAACTGTAATTTACTAATGGGGTCAATAGTGACGTATTGTTCTTTCACCTTTTGCCCTGACTGGAGCAGCCCCAATTCTTTTTCAAGAATCTGCAATTGCTCCTCCAGCCCTGCAAGCTTCTCTTCTAATGTCAGCTCATGCATAAATGACATCGCCGCATATAAAGTGCTCGGCAGGCTGACCGATTTCTCCCGCAGACTCTCTTTCACTAACTGGAAGAACTCTTTCTTCCCTTTTTCGGTAATCTTATAGATCGCCTTGATCCGGTGGCCTGTTTGTTCTACAGAATCAACCTCTACCAGGCCTTCCTTATCCATTTTTTTCAACGCATGATAGATGGAACCTGGCAAAACTCCTGCCCAAATATCCGATTGATTGGTTTGCAGGATCTGCTGAATTTCATAGCCGGACAGCGCTTTAATTCGCAGCAGACCCAATACCATTAGACGCACCATTGCTAACACCTCAAGTTTATTTAATCAACATTGACTATTACCTTAAAAATAATATACCACTACTACCTCTTTTAAACAACAGCGCGCTGCCTTTTTTTGGCTTTCTTCATTTGGATTTGACCATTGGCATTAGCTTCCCACTTAAAAGTCAGAACAGCTAATATGAGCAGCACCGCAGTATAGATCAGTAGCACCATGATCGAGGCTAAAGGCGACTCACTTGAAATTCCCAGGACAGACCTTATACCGTGCACATAATAGCCAAATGGAAATAAGCCACCCATTGTCGATACCCATTCAGGAGCACTCTTAAGTGAATAAAAGGTGTCAGCGCCAAAGATCATTGGGAAGAAAAACAAATTGGATATCATATTAATTTGCGCTTCATTGCCAGCAAAATTGGAAATCAGAAAGCCCAAGCAAGTGAAGCATAGGATGCCAATAAACATCATCCCCATCGTACCTAACACTGCCCCAATGGTCACCGCCATATCAAAGAAAATCACGCCGGTTCCCAGCACCGCCAAGTTAATCAGAATTCCCAGCAATGTCCTGGCTGCGGTCATCAGAAAAATAAAGCTGATGGTCGGAAATGGAGTCAATTTCAACAGCTTATACACGCCTCGGCTGCGCTGCCAGTGTACCTGGAAGGCAATACCGGATACTCCCCAGAATAAAGAACTCAAGGCGATGACTCCTGTTAATAGACGAGGTGTGTAGGCAGGATTATCAAAATAATATCCCAAACCAATAAGCAGTGCGACTGGAAAAATCACTGAATAAAACATAGTAATTTTATCTCTTAGAGACGTTACCAGCATCGTTTTAAAAATAGTCTTCATTGTTCGTTCCCTCCAACAGTTAAATGTAAATACAATTCTTCTAAGTTTTGTACCCCATGTATTTCGCACAATTCCTTGGCGTCCCCTTCCGTAATTACCGCTCCTTGGTCAATCATCATGACCCGATGGGAAAGCTTGGCGACCTCATCCATGTCATGGGAAGTAAAGACCACCGTTGTTCCCCTTCTATGCAACTCCGTGAGCAGTTGGTGGATTTCACGGCGGGATTTGGGATCTAGTGCGGCTGTCGGCTCATCCAAGAACACCACCTTTGGATTATGGACAAGGGCCACAGCAATTGCTAGCCGCTTCTGCTGGCCGCCGGACAGCCTGGAACCTTCCGTTTTCATCACGTCACGCAGCCCGCATAAGGAAAGCAGTTCGATTCCCAATTGTTTGGAAAGCTTCTTTTTGTAAAAAGCAGCAAACAATTGCAAATTTTCAAATGCCGTTAATCCAGGGAAAAACGGAGTGGCCTGCAATTGAATCCCGACCTCCTTCTGAAAATCCTTATTCCAATAGTAGACTTCACCTGCATCTTGCTTTCTCAGTCCAAGAATCATCTCAAGCGTAGTAGATTTCCCTGCACCGTTTGGTCCGATGATTGCCAGAATCTCATTCTCATAAACTTTCATCGAAACGCCATTTACCACTGTCCTTGTGCCGTATTGCTTCATGAGACCATGTGCTTCCATTAAAATATTGGTCATTTTTTTGACCTCCTTCAATATATTCATCATTAAATAGTCAACGTTGGGTAATAGTGTAAATAAAAAGTTGAGTACATATACTCAACGTTGAATAGTTTAACTTATATAAATAATATAGCACCAGAATTTCCATTTGTAAACAATTAATTTTAAAATTTTTCCAGTTGAAACACCGGGTGCCAGGCTTACTAACTGGGCCAGACACCCTTAATTGTTATATTTCCTTCAGCTTTTGTCCAAGTAATTGAAATGCCTCGGTTAACTCTGGTTGTGGAACCTGTTCATACAGATCTCCAATGCTAACCTCATAATAAACTTCTTCCCCACTTATTTCTCTTAGACTCCCAGTGAAGCCAATCCCTGTTTGTTCATGCAGCTCCACAAAAACGGACTCAAGCTTATCCTTTGGTGCTTTTATACGGACATGAAACATATTCGACACCGGCTCTATTGGTCTTGTGGCCACGCCAGGAAGTTGATTATAAAGTCTGGCTAATTCCAGTGCCTCCTGATAATACTGCTCCATCTTCCCAACCCTTTTTTCAAATAAATAATCGGCACTGATGATATATGGATAAAGACTAATTAGATCCCCGCCATGCCGGCGTTTCCAGACTTTTGATTTTTCCGTAAAGGCACTATCTCCAGCTAAAATAGCACCTGCCACGCCTCCGATTCCTTTATAAAACGACACATAGACACTGTCAAACAGGCTGCAGATTTCAGCGGCAGTCTTTCCGTAATAGGGAAGAATTTCAAACAACCGAGCCCCATCCAAATGTAATCTGATGCCTTGTTCCCGGCAGTAGGCTGAGATTCTCGCAAGGCTTTCGTAATCCGGCAGCTGGCCGCCAATTTCCCTCTGCGGCAATTCTAAAAGTAAACAAGCAATCTCTTCGTTTAGACCGGTAACGTCCTCCAATTGGATGACCCGGTTTTTATCAGCCAGTAACACGGGATCAATATGATGCAGTTCCTTTAACCCATCCTGTTCATGAATCTCCAGGTGGCACAGCGGATGATACGCCACTCTCTTTAATCCCTGCTCATCACACCAGATTCGTAAAGCGATTTGCTGTGCCATCGTACCGCTTGGAAAAAATACGGCTGACTCCTTGCCTAGGTAAGCGGCAAGCTTGGTTTGGAAATCCTCGATAAAATTCCCGTTGCCATACATATCGCTTTCCTGATTGTCTTCAATGCCTGCCAAGGCTTGCTTCATTACCCCAACATTACGGAAACCATGTCCCGCTAACTGAAACTTTGTCTGTTTAAACGAGTTCAATAATTCATTCATTCTCTGATTCTCCCTTCAAGGACAACATTCCTTCGACCTATCCCTCCATTATACAGGGTCATGTTTCATAATACTCCAAAAAGGTGCCAGCGCATTTTTGCGCTTGGCACCTCTTTTAATTCATTACCCATTTGTCCTTCAGGAACATCATTCTGCCAATGATAAACAGAACGATCATACAAATCAGGTTGCTTGTTAATGCGATAAGGATATGCTGGTAGTCGACGATGCCGAAGACCAGCTCTTTCAGCAGGCTGAACAGGTTCATGATTGGAATCGCAAAGTGCTGGAATGATAACTCGTTAATTCCCTTACTAGATAAGCCCATGGCCGGAAACATGGCTAGCATTAACACCGGCGTGCTATAGCTCTGTGCCTCTTTCACCGTTTTCCCAAAAATACTAGCCAGCATTAATAAAGAAGCATTAAACATAGCATAGATGACCGATACTAAAACTGCCAGCCCAATAATAGTGAAAGTTTGATCCCCAAAGGACAGCGCCTTTTTTAAATGCTCTGTCAGCATTTGTATCTCCACAACCACCACCGCTAATGTCACAATACCTGTAACTGTTCCAACTGTGGCAATGGTCAGCCATTTGGAGAACAGCAGTGTCGAGCGTTTCACGGGCGTGATTAGTAAAGCCTCCATCGTCTTCCGTTCCTTTTCCCCGGCAAATAAATCCGCAGCAGCCGGACTGGAGCCGATTCCGATCGCAATCGATAAAATTAATGGGATGAGCATCGCCAATAGTGTAGTGTTTTCGTTTTGATCCGCCATTTCTCTTTGTTGAATTTCCAATGGCTCGACCAAGCTCGGGTCACTTCCATTGGCCTGCATCCGCTGGGCAATAATTGATTTTTCATAGACGCTCAAAGCTGTTTGTACCATGCTGCTTAACACCGATGACTTTTGACTGGAGGTATCGCCGACAATCGTCACTTTCGCCTTTTCTCCAGTGCTAATCTGGCTCGAAAAACTTTTGCCAAGCAACAGCGCGGCTTCCGCTTTTCCATCTTCCAATGCTGCCTCTGGGTCAGCGGCTTCAACCAAATCAATATTTTTAAAGCCTGTAAAAATCCCCTTCAGGTCTTGATTCATTGATTCGGATACAGCTAGCCGATACTTTTCATCTCCATTGTCAGAAATCATGTTTTCGTAGAAAAAAGTTAAACCTGTCATCATAATCACCGGCAGCAGGACCGTCAACAATAAGGTTCTGCGGTCACGGAAGCAGTCTTTTATTTCTTTTAGAAAAATATTAAGAAGCATAGTGTTCGTTCCCCCTTACGAGTTTGCTCATAAAAATATAGTTCAAATCACGGCTGCCTTCGGTTTTGTACAGTGACTCGAGGTTGCCTTGGTAGACCAGTTCGCCTTTATGCATCATCGCCACTGAGTCGCACAGCATTGAAACTTCCTCCATAATATGGCTGGAGAAAATAATCGTTTTCCCTTCGCGTTTTAACTGATGGACGAGTTGACGGAACACATTGGAAGAAGTAATGTCCAAACCAGTGGTCGGTTCGTCAAACAGAATAATTTCGGGATTATGGATCAAGGTTCTGGCGATCGCCACCTTTTGCCGCATTCCTTTGGAAAATCCACCGACTCTCCGGTTCAAATAATCGCGCATCCCAAACATTCTCGATAAATCGTCAATGCGCACCTTTGTTTCATGTTTGCTCAATCCGTAAAGCGACGCAAAATATTCTAAGTTTTCCCGAGCTGTTAACCGGTCATATAGGCCGGTTTCCCCGCCAAACAGGACACCGATTCTTTTTTTTACCTCATTTGAATTCTTCATTGTATCAAAACCAGCAACTGTGACCATCCCTTCTGTCGGTGTCAGCAATGTGGCAATCGTTCGCAGCAACGTTGTCTTTCCGGCGCCGTTTTCGCCGAGCAGACCGACAACCTGGCCTTCTTTAACTGTAAAAGTTACATGCTTTAATGCCGTGACAAACTTCTTTTTATCTTGGAACTTCTTCGTGACTTCATGGATTTCAATCATTTCTCTCCCACCCCTTGTTTGCTTCTGATGTCATCATACAAAGAAAACAAATTGAATACAGCAGTTCGGTCGCGAATTGTCCGTTTTATGTCGTGAAAATGCCAAAATTGCCCTTGAAAATGGTAAAATGTTCTTACGAGTTTATTATTTTGGCAGGATCGGTGAGGAGCATATGATGAAGGTCGGTCTGGTCGATGACCGGTACATAGATTTAGATAAATTGACGGCGATTGTCGGCGGGATTCCTGACATTGAGATTGTGTTCTCCACCACATCAGCCGAAGAGGCTTATGAACATATAAAAAAAGAAACGATTGATTTACTGATTGCCGATATCGAGATGCCTAGTTTGTCCGGGTTTGAACTGGCCGATATCATCCATTCTCATGCGCTAAGCATTGCGGTTATTTTCGTAACCGCCAACAGCGGCTATGCCGTCCATGCCTTTGAATTGAATGTCCATGACTATATTATGAAGCCTTACCCTAAGGACCGGCTGGTAAAGTCAATTGAGCGGCTGAAGGAGAAAAACCAATCTGCCGAGATTGCCGGCAGGCTGTATATCAAGCATAAAAACGATATTCATATTATCCAAAAGAAGGATATTATTTTTATCGAACGATCCGGACGTTCCTCGACTATTTATACGAAGTCTGGGAGCATCAAAACCTACCAAACGCTTAATGAATTAGAAGGTGAATTACGAGAGCGGGACTTTATCCGCTCGCACCGCTCGTTCATCATTAACATCCACTACGTGAAAAACTTCTCGCTTTATGCGAAAAATTCCTATGTCGTTTCTTTTGAAGGCATCAAGGAACAAGCAATGATTACAAAAGAAAAGGTTGATTTCTTACAAGAAAACTATTTTTAAAGGCGGGAAGCTGTTGAAGAAAAAACTGTGTTATTGGGGAATGGTGATAGTGTTGGGATTTGTCCAC
This sequence comes from Neobacillus dielmonensis, assembly GCF_000612665.1. Lineage (GTDB taxonomy): Bacteria > Bacillota > Bacilli > Bacillales > Cytobacillaceae > Neobacillus > Neobacillus dielmonensis. The sequence continues at coordinate 35,278 of NZ_HG942027.1, read as the reverse complement.
CTGCAGGCACTGCTTGCGAACCTGCCATGGACAATTCCATTTTATATAACATGTATCATCGTTTTAGGGGCTGGTTATTATTTTTTTAAAACTATACATTTGTCTTTATCTAGTTTAAGCCTGGCATGGAACGGGACACTCTTTTGTCTGCAGATTCTTCTTTTAGTCATTTACCTCATGGTACGTCCTTCTTGGGTATACTTAGTGCCGTTTATTGTTTTTCTCGGTCTGGAAATGGTTAGGTTGAATGTAGCGAAGAAACTGGCTTCAATTACTCATGGGCTTCAGTTGCTGCAAGGACAAACGGAACATTTTAACGAAACCTTCCGGATTGTCCGCAGTGAGCGGCATGATTTTCTCAAGCATGTTTCGGCGATTCACTTTATGCTCGAAAACGGAACATATGGCGAGGCAAAAATGTATCTTGATAATTTGGTAGACGGTTATGAAGAAACGAACCTTTCGATTAAAGGAGAACGCGGAGCGGTTGCCGGTGTCCTGCACCAAATGTACCGCCGCGCCAAGGAAAACGGGATTAGTTTGGTCTATGACTTTGACCTCCCCTTATCGACTCTGCCATTATCCGACCAAGACGCCGTAGCTCTCCTAGGCAATCTCTTAACGAATAGTATTGATGCGAGTGAAGAGTGGCAAAAGGAACGCGGCGACCAGGCTGTTATAACCCTTCAGTTTTATAAAAGAAGCGGGCTGTATTTGTTAGTTTGTAAAAATAATAGTTTGCCGGTTCCTACCAAGGTATTGGATTCGTTGTTTGAGTCTTTTGGGAAGACAACGAAGGAAGGTCATGAAGGGCTTGGCACAAAAATCATTTATGATATCGTTCAAAGCCATCAGGGGTTTTTAGATTTTGTCCATAAAGATGAAGAGTTTACGGTAAAAATGAAGTTTCCCGCAATTCAGCCATAAGAAAGATGCCAGCTAGAGTTCAGCTGGCATCTTTTACGTATCCAAGCATATGGACTGACCCATGGAATTCATTTAACCTTCTTAAGTTAAATCCAAAAAAACCCTCTCCTCACCCGTTTACTCAAAAGCTTACCGCACCTAGGTGAAACGATTCAATAGAATTTATTTGGACTGCACCATTTTGGCAGGTATGGCAGCAAGCCTGAGAGTAAGCGGGAAAGCGAATAGAAGCAAAAGGACAATAAACCCGATTACCCCCGACCACCCAAAATGAGTCCAGAAAAATCCGCCAGTCGTCCCGGCAAGGCTTGATCCACTATAGTAAAAAAACAAGTATAACGACGAAGCTTGCGCTTTTTCCGATGTCGCTCTTCTGCCTACCCAACTTGAAGCAATCGAATGAGAGCCAAAGAAGCCGAAGGTAAACAGGGCAATACCGGCAATCTTTACGAGTAACGGGCTGGCAAGTGTTATGGCTGCACCGCTAATCATCATCACTAGTCCCATTGATAATACGTTTTTTTGGCCAAGCCTGTCCGATAGCTGCCCCATCCAGGTGGAACTGAATGTCCCGGTTAAATAGACAATAAATATCCAGCCGACAATGGTTTGGCTCAGATTATAGGGCGGATTTAGGAGCTGGAAGCCGATGTAGTTATATAAGGTGACAAAGCTGCCCATTAATATAAAGGCAATCACGTATAAACAAAGCAGCGCCGGATCCTTAAGGTGGCGGAACAATGAGGTAAATAACTGCTTTAGTTTCAACGGCTTCGGTGAAAAATATTTGGAATTCGGCAAGTGACGCCAAAACCAAATGCTTAAGATGAAGCTGATTAAGCCGATGCTCCCCATTGCAATTCGCCAAGAGAAAAAGTCGGTAATCGCACCGGTTATGATTCTACCGGCCATACCGCCAATTGAATTTCCACTAATATAAATGCCCATGGCTACACCTAAGCTTTTGGGCTCGACTTCTTCCCCGAGATAGGCCATTGCGATGGCCGGCAGTCCAGCAAGGACCACCCCTTGGACGACACGAAATCCTAATAGTGACCCAAAGTTCGAACTAAACGCAGTAAAAATAACAAGGAGTGACGATAAAAGCAAGGAAGCCGCCATAATGATTTTGCGCCCCCAGGCTTCTGATAGCGAGCTGGTAATCAGCATCGCGACAGCAAGTGTGAAGGTTGTGACCGATAAGGTAAGGCTTCCTGTCGCTGCCGATACATGAAATTCTTTTGAAAAAATCGGCATCAAAGGCTGGACGTCGTAAAGTATCGAAAATGTGATGAATCCTCCGGCAAATAAGGCAAAATTGGCCTTACGAAACGCGGGTGTCCCTTGTTGCAGTTTGTTCAACATAAACCCTTCTTTCATATTGCTAACCTAACCAATGTATTCCAAGTTGGCATAAAATTCAAATAATAAGAAGTTTCCATAGAAAAATAGGCCTGGTCCCATCCGTAAATGTTACGGATAAGAGCCAGGCCCTTTTTTTCAAATTAGCTATTTACTTTTCTGTTAATTCCATTGGAAAATTGGTAAACTGCTGTGCTTGCACAAGCAATTCATGACGCTTTGCGTATAGGCTGGAACAGTTTGGCTTCAAGCAGCAAGGACATGTGCCGCCAACGACTGAAATATTATATGCCGCCACTTTTCCTCCTTCAACCCGGCAGTTCAACATTGCCTTGCGATCATTTTTAAAGCTCAAAAGAACATTAAAAGTTGAATTTTGCGGCTGGGTATTAATGACTTCTGCGTTTGTTATCTGCATTGATGCTCACTCCAGTTTTTTATTAGTCCAACTATTATTATATCAAACAAATATTCTTTCGGCATGCGAAGTTAATATGTTTGTTTCTGGAAATTAGCGTACTTTCATTTTTTTTATGTTGGATAGAATGGACGTGAAATTTAATTAACTACTCAATTAATTTAATTTTAATTTTAGGAGTTCCATTTTTTCAAGATGTTAAATTATTGCTTTACTATGGAACGATTGCTCTCTAAATCCAGCAGCCGACTCTTCATCTGTAAGCCGCCACGATACCCTGTCAAAGAACCATTTTTTCCGACTACACGATGGCAAGGCACCGTTATAAGCACTGGGTTGGCTCCAATGGCAGCACCGACTGCCCGAACGGCAGCAGGTTTGTTAATAGCATGGGCAATATCCGAGTAGGAAACGGTTTCCCCATATGGAATGTTACAGAGGGCTTGCCAGACGTTCTGCTGAAACTCTGTGCCATGATAATCAAATGGTAGGGTAAAGCTTGTCCGCTCTCCTTCTAGGTATTCCACTAACTCTTCTTGATAGGGTTTTAATTTTTGCTCATCTTCCTCTAAATGGCTATCGGGAAAATGTTTGGCGGTCCATTCTGTCAACTCATCTAACGGTTGATCTTGTGAACCAACATAGCATAGACCAGAGTCGGTTGCTGCTAGATAGATGTTCCAGTCCTTATGACGCAGCAAGGACCAATAGATGGTTGGTTTGTTTTGTGATTTCATTTAGGTTACCTCCCGTTCGTTTATCCTTCTTTTCTCATTATATACTTGGCGGCCCCACTGGACGAGTGTCTATTTGAATGATTCATTCTTGCTGATGTGGACTAGAAACAGCAGCTTATAAGATTTGTGGTCTAGGTTACCACGTATTCCTCTTTTTCTGTACTTGGGTCACGTAGTACATTCCTACGTGACCCAAGTCCCTTCCTGTCATCGTTATCAGTCACATAGACTATCCCGCAGGAAAAAGGAACTGTCCCATAAGTCCCTAAAATAAAGAAGGAGGAGTCGTTCTTCTCCACCTTCTTTTATGTTATTAGGATTATTTCCTGAAAATAGCTGGCGAATGCCTGCTACTTTCAGGATGTTGTGGGCCATATATTTGGCCAAACAAAACAGTCATCCTGTTCTTGATAAATCCAGTTTTTCGCATTCTTGATATCTTTTTATATTTCCTCGTTTGTTTATGTAAGTGGGTTCCATATGGAATAAGAAAATCAAATCGTTGTTCCTTCTCGTCACCAACCGCATAAACATAATTTTCTTCACTTTCGTAACCCGCATCAGCTATAACTGTTTTGGGCATCGGTAACGAAGATGCCGCCAATTTCTCTAAATGCAGGATTATACAACGTGTGTCTGTAGGCCGTTAATGGATGGAGTAAAACAAGATAAATTGATTTTCTGTCCCCATTTGCACAATATACCCAGGCTTAAGTTGCCATATTTCATATGATCTTCTTCCATTATCATTAAGGTTGCGTCTTTGTCCGTTTTGGAATAGCTGTTCCGGTCGGAAGAAGTGCCATTTGGGTGTTATAATTTTCTGTAGAGTCAATTGATTGCTCATAAAAGTCGCCTTTCTGAAATGGTGGTGTGGTAATTTCATTTTACAAAAAGACGATTTTTTTTGTTTTTTTAAATTTGGCTATTTGGAGCCCAAAACTTATAGATTGCACCCTGTTGATTGGAGCGGAGGGCGCGAAGACTCCTGCGGGATGTAGAGGTCTCGGGAGACCCCGCAGGCGCAAGCGCCGAGGAGGCTCCCGGAACCTCCCCGCGGAAAGCGAAGCGCCTGGAGCGCAAATCAACAGGCAATTGAACCAGCCAAAAAATTTAAAAAAGGGGGCTATTCAAAATCAGTTACCTGACTTTTGACAGCCCCTTTTAACAAACTAAAGTTTATTTCAAGCTTCGGTTCAAAAAGGCCTTAGTCCGTTCGTGTTGCGGATTAGACAGCACCTCGGATGGATGGCCAGATTCGATGATCTCTCCGTTGTCCATAAAAATGACCCGGTTGGCCACTTCCATAGCAAACCCCATCTCATGGGTTACAACAATCATCGTCATATGTTCCTCGGCCAACGACTTCATTACCTGCAGCACTTCACCAGTCAGCTCGGGGTCCAACGCTGACGTTGGCTCATCGAACAACATGATATCTGGATTCATCATCAGTGCGCGGGCAATCGCCACCCGCTGTTTCTGGCCGCCCGATAAATTCGACGGATACGCACTCGCCCGGTCTGTCAGTCCAATTTTCCCAAGCAGTTCCGTGCTGCGCTTGCTAATTTCAGCCGCCGTCTCCTTTTTTACCAACTTAGGTGCCAGTTCCAAGTTCTCTCTAACCGTCAAATGCGGGAACAGATTAAAATGCTGAAACACCATGCCCATTTTGGACGTGATCGTTTTGATTTCTTGCGGCTTGGCGTAAGCCCCATCCTTTACAAGATAATCATTACCAACCCGGACACTGCCGCCGTCAATTTTTTCAAGATGGACCAGGCTGCGAAGCATCGTACTTTTCCCGGAACCGGAAGGGCCGATCACAGCGACGACATCATTTTTATTCACATCAAAGGTAATCTGTTTTAACACCTCCAGATTGCCATAAGACTTTTTCAGATTGGAAACTTCGATTATAGCCATGCTTATCCCCCCTTCCTTATTCAAACGTAAATCTCCGTTCAACCCATTTAAAAATAAGCGTTAAAATCAGCGTCATGAGCAGATAAATGACCCCTGCCACAACAAATGGGAAAATGGTAAAATCACGATTTACCGCGGTCTCAGCATAGTGCAGCAGCTCCGGTACGGCGACGGCGTAGAGGAGTGCCGTGTCTTTCACCAATGTCACCGATTCGTTGGCAACAGCAGGAAGGGCAATCCGGAACATTTGCGGCAAAATAATCCGAGTCGTCATCTGCCAGCGATTGAAACCAAGAACCTGGGCTGCTTCATACTGGCCTTTATCAATCGCCAACAACCCACCGCGGAAAATTTCCGCAAAATAGGCAGCATAGTTGAGGATGAATCCCAAACAAGCGGCTACAAACCGATCTAACACTAAATACTCCCCGATGCCAGGAATCATTGGTAATCCAAAACAGATAAATAATAGCTGAAGCAATAACGGCGTTCCCCGCAAAACATAGATATAAGCTTGCGCCAGCCAAGAAAGCGGCTTGAACCTGCTCCTGACTGCCAAAGTCAGCAAAAAGCCCAGCGGAATGGAGACAATAATGCTGACAAAGAATAAAAGAATCGTCATTTTTGCCCCTTCAAGCATGGGCATTAGAATGGATACAAAATAATCAAACGACATAGAAGGAATCCTCCAAAAAGCAAAACAGGGTTCCCTTTGGAAATCCTGTTTGCAATATAATCATTATTTTAAAACCTTGTCTTCCCCGAACCATTTGTTAGAAATGTCAGCTGCCGTTCCGTCCTCATTCATTTCGTCCAATGCCTTTTGCAGCTTGTTCAGTAACTCTTCGTTGCCTTTTTTCACACCCACACCGTATTCCTCTGGTGCAAGTGATTCATCAAGGACTTTAAATGTATCTTTTTGTTTTGTCATATAATAATCAATAACAACTTCGTCAATGACAACGGCATCCAAACGTCCGCTCTTTAAATCGTTTAAAGCCATTACGTTGTCACCAAACTCGGTAACTTCTTTTACTTTAGATTTTATTGGGTTGGCATTCAATGCATCTGCAGCAGAAGATTGTGCTTGAAGCCCGACTACTTTGCCTTCTAAGTCTGCAAGTTTTGTTACGTCTGAATCCTTTTTAGTAACAACTACTTGAGCATTTTTTAGATAAGGTTTTGTAAAAAGAACTTTCTTCTTACGTTCATCCGTAATAGTGTAACCATTCCAAATCAGGTCAATCCGTCCGCTGCTTAATTCCGATTCCTTGGTTTTCCATTCAATTGGCTGAATTTTCGCGGTCATGCCCATCTTTTTAGCGGCTGCTTTGGCAAGGTCAATATCGAAACCAACAATTTTGTTATTCTCATCTCTAAAACCCATCGGTGCAAATGCATCGTCAATACCGATTACAAGGGTTTGATCATCCTTTGCTTTTGCTCCTGATGTGTTGCTCGAGCATGCTGTCAGAATGGAAAAAACTGCAGCAATTGCTAGAGTCATAGCTGCTAAACGTTTCATATAAAAAACCACCCTTTATTGTGTTTTAAATTTGCTTTAGTGCGTTACCATATTATCATGCTACTACATTATAACACTATAATATTTAAAAACACAATCACTTTATAGGTAAAGTTTTTCCTTTATAAAATGCCTGATGATTCTTAAAAAACATAATTAGTTACGTTTTTGTAAACCTTATATACATAACCACTACTAAACCTAAAAAGGAGTGAAGGTAATGGCTGATGAAAAAAGGAAAAAGCCGATTTATAAACGTTGGTGGTTCTGGCTGATTGTTGTAATTATCGTAATTGCTATTGCAAGCGGCGGCGGGGATGATACAGAGGATAACAAATCAGATACGGCGACAGAACAAAAAGACACTAATACTAAAAAAACAAAAGATACCCAAAAAACATATGGCATTGGAGAACCGGTAAAGGTTGGGGATGTCGTATTTACGGTTAACGACAAATCCTCGGCAAAAAATGTTGGAGGACAATACGGAGCTAATGCAAGCGGTACTTTTTTAATACTGGATGTAACCGTAAGGAATGAAGGAAAAGAAGCATTAACAGTGGATTCATCCTTTTTTAAATTGTATCAAGGCGACACAGAGTATGAAGCAAGCACAGATGGAACGATTTACGCAAATGAGTCAGGGAAAGGATTTTTCTTGGAAAGTGTAAACCCGAATCTTGAATTAAAAGGGAAAGTCGTTTTTGATGTCGCTGACCCAAATGCTGCCTATACCCTGCAAGTGCAAACCGGATTCTTTGGAACGGAAACGGAAAAAATCAACTTACAATAAAACCCAAAATGGCTTAGAATCATTTTCTAAGCCATTTTATTATATTTTTATGATAAAACAATTTGTCCATTTGGTCTGACGAAAACCAGAATCATTAGTTGGTCCCATGATGATTAAATCATTTTAATTTTGTTTTCCGGTCTACACCTTATGTATATTTTTAGGCAACAGCTGCAACCGTTGCCTTTTTTTGTAAAGTTTACTCTATCATACTCAGTAAATATTCGTGGCTATCCACCATCTCGCTTGCATTGGTCCTGTCTTTCAAGACAATCTCATAAATATATGGCCTGGTTAACAGATACGGAATAATTGGTTTCCAGTCAATTCTTCCAGCTCCTAGCGGCAATCCATCATGCCGCTTCCCCTCACTGTCAACAACATGGAAATATTGAATATGAGTATCGAGCTGCTTGATTTGATTGATCAATAAATCATTATTTCCTTTAAACGAGATAAACGCGTGGCTAATGTCGTAAGTGAGCGGCAGATTTAATGGCTTAACCACTTCCTCAAACCAATTAGGATTTTGAGCGGTAAACACACCATTTATTGAGTTTTCCCATAAGAAAATATTTCTTCCATAGGACAAAATCTTGTTTATTTCGTTTCTGACATTCTCTGTATTTTCTTTATTGATCTCACACGTACGAGTTAATATGTAATGTGGGTGGATCACACATTGAATGGAATAGGTTTTGCATATATCTGCAAGAATTCTTGTCGACAAATGAAAGTAAAGATAGTCTTCTTCCTGCTCGTGATTGATATCTAAATAACTGCCATGGTACTTGGTAGGGTGATGCAAAAATACCTGGATCCCCTTTGTTTTTAGCATAGAGATAGTATTTTCCAGGAGCTGTCTTTTTTCACCAAACAAATCATCTTCATACAAATGAAGCTCAATTATATCTGGGTTATATTTTAATCGGTCATTGAGCTGTTCCGGCTCATAAGAACATTTCAAACCTAGCCTCAACACTGAAATCACCTCTTCCATAACATCTTATGTTAATGTAGAAATTTGGATTAGTTATTTGCCTTTCCATTATATATCAAAAGTACTTGGGGGTCAGTCCCCCATTGCTTTAAAGCGGTGGGGGACTGGCCCCTTTCATGTTAGAATATAGATATATATTGAAATAGGGGATTGATGTGGATGCTGAAAGAAAAAGTCAAGCACCTTCCTTCGACTTCAGGGGTTTACCTCATGAAAGATGGTTTTGGCAATGTTATTTATGTAGGGAAGGCAAAAAATCTCAAGCGGCGGGTCCAATCTTATTTTCAAAATTCCAGTTCACATTCAAAAAAGATTATCAAACTAAAAAATAATATTGATGATATCGAAGTCAGATTAACGGATACTGAATTTGAAGCTTTTATGCTTGAGTGTGAATTCATCCAGAGCTTAAAGCCATTTTTTAATAGAAAAATGAAAAACCCGCAAGGCTATACCTATATCACGATACAAATGGACCACCAGTACCCTGAAATAACTATGACGCCCGAACCCTCATCTGATGATCATACATTATGCTTTGGACCATTTATCAATAAGAATACGGTAGCAAAAGCCCTCATTGGATTAAAGGAATTTTGCCGTATCCTCTGCACTCAGCCTTCCAAAAAGGATTCAACTTGCCTGAACTATTCCCTGGGATTGTGCATTGGAATGTGTGCCGGCGATGCAGCGGCGAATCAATATCGAACGATTATTAATAATATTATTGGTTTATTAAATGGCACCGACCAGAGTCTGCTTAACCAGATGACCAACAAAATGAACGAGGCCTCCGCTAAGCTTGATTTTGAAACCGCCAGGAAGTATCGGGATGATCTGGATGCCATTCACTTCCTATTAAACAAAGAAAAGGTCATTGGCTTTACAGAAGAAAATAAAAATATCGCCATCCTTGAATATCTTGATGACGACCATTTTAAACTTTTCCTTATTAAACGAAACAAAGTATTGTTCAGTGAAAAGTATTCTATGATACCTCATGAGTACGAAAAAATGCTCTCTTCAATTAAGATGAATATGCATAAGTATTTTAAGACAATTATCTCTCAGGACAGCCCAAATCTAAGCAAGCCCGAAATTGACGCTGCACAAATCATCTACAGCTACCTACAGAGCGGCAACTGCCGCTATACCATTATTCCGGCCACATGGCTTGAATCAGAAAACATTGAACTAGAAAACGCCATTAACCAATTAATTGTGGGCATTCCTTTACCACTTTAATGCAGCGGGGGATTGGCCCCATTACCTTCTCTTCATATAATATAAACTTCTTTTTATTTCTTTCTCGATCGTTTGGAAGAATGTTTCTAGTCCTTTGTTGGAGTTCCCCCCTGTCAGGTGCTTCTCCGCCATGGAAAGTGCGCCAGTCAGTTTGCCTTCCATTTTGCAAGTCAGCTTAGTGGTTCCCTGCCCTTCTTCTTCGAGGTAGATATCGGCAATGGCGTCCACTTCCCCTACGTTTCCCTTGCCTTTAACAAGGAGCCGGTAATACGATGGAGATGTCTCCGTATGACGTTTTATTACCAATCTAAACTGGTCCTGGATTGGACCTAATTTTACGTCAAGGGCAGCATGATACGTACCTTTAGAAGTTTCAACAAACGACTTGCAGTTAGGAATCGACCTTCTTAAAATCTCTTCATCCTTTATATACTTCCACACAATTTTTCGCGGCAGACCAAACGTATAACCATATTCAAACCTCAAAACTTTCCCTCCTACAAACAGCAGTCTAGGGAATTCCACCTATCCCCCAATTTTATTCATATTCAACAGAATCCAATTGGGGACTGTCCCCCTAACGGAGTAACGCATTAACAGGACGGGGGACTGGCCCCCAGTGGAGTACCGCTTTATCAGGACGGGGGACTGACCCCCAGTGGAGTACCGCTTTATCAGGATGGGGGACTGGCCCCCACCATAGTAATGTGTGTTATAATATTCTTGAAATAATTGGAAACACGGGAGGTTTTTTGATGACGACGGTTTTTGATTTTACGGTTAAGCTGCCTGACGGTACAGATAAGTCTCTAAGAGAGTATGAAGGTAGACCGTTGCTGATTGTGAATACGGCGAGTAAGTGTGGGTTTACGCCACAGTTTAATGGGTTGCAGGAGTTGTATGAGAAATATCACGACCAGGGTTTAGAGGTGCTGGGATTTCCGTGCAGCCAATTCAATAACCAAGAATTCGAAAATATTGAGGAAACCACACAGTTTTGCCAGTTAAATTATGGGGTTACATTCCCAATGTTTGCGAAAGTAGATGTTAATGGAGACAATGCCGATCCATTGTTTCAATTTTTAAAGGATGAGAAAAAAGGAGTTCTATCGAAGAATATCAAATGGAATTTTACTAAGTTCCTGGTGGACCGCAGCGGAAATGTGGTAGAACGTTTTGCCCCGACGACAGAGCCTAAAAAGATTGAACCTGAAATAGAAAAAGTATTATAAAAGGTGAGGTTGACACTCTCGTCAGCCTCACCTTCTTATGCCTTTATCCTAAGCATTCTGTCCTCTGCGTAAAAAATCCCCAACAATGATATTTCCTTCCTCATTGCGATTAAATTTTTCCGGCATATCCAGATTCACGAACTCTTCCGGAGAGATGACTTTTCCCAAACTATTCATCGTTTGGGTTCCATCGAAGAAAAAATTAGTCTCATCAGAAGTTCCGCTAATAAAATCCTTCGGTGCGCCCGTACTCGTCCGAATCGAAAGGTTATTTCTAAACACCGACTGCTGTTCCGGTTTAAAATAAGGGCTAATTCGAAAGATGAAATTGCATCTTTTATTGTTAAACGCTATATTGTCCTCCAACAGGAGTTGTCCTGGATTAAAGTTATCGGTGAACCCATCGAGGTTATTATCAAAGGCAATATTACCGCGTACTATATGGTTGACCGGCAGGCCTTCTCCGCCCAGTTTAAACCCGCTGCCGGAATTTCCATCCTTTCGGTAGCCATTGCTGAGCTTGCCATTGGAATAAGAAATGTTGCCTTCCAATGTAATTGGCATGTTTGGACCCTCATTAGCCCGGTTAAATAAATCCCAGCCATCATCAATATTGTGATGCGAAATATTTCCTCTGAAAATATTGCCCTCCCCAACACCGAGTTTGGCGGCAAACCCATCGGCATTATCATCAGTGGCATCGCGATTATCATGGGACTCACAGTTCAAAATTAAGTTATATTTCGGCCAACATTCAGGGGCCGAGCCGACTCCACTAAGAATGAATCCCGTATCCCCGTTATAGCTGAATATCATACTCTCAATCACATTATGGTCCCCGCTTAGTCTCATCCCGCTCCTTGCGGCCCTTGTGACCTCGACACCTTTTAAATGCCAATAGTCAGCTTGTAAAAAGATGACATTTGGAAGCTTTTCTTGCCCATCGATGACCACTTTGCCGTTCCCATAGGCCATCAATGTTTTCAGCCTATCCGGTGTACCGCTATACTCTTTTGGAATTATAATCGTAGACGACGGCTTATAGGTTCCTTCCAACAAATAAATGATCTCGCCCGGAAGCACGTATTGAATGGCTGTCTCTAGGTCCAATGGCTCCTCCAATGTCCCTTTGCCACCTGAAGTCCCGTTAGGGGATACAAACAGGCCTGCTCCATTTTGAAAAATTCTCTTTGTCACCGTCAAACTTTTTCTAATCGGTTCGGCTGCTTCATCGGCTGCTGTAAAAATCACTATAAACTCAGTGATCTCTTTCTCCAATAATGTGTGAAAAGAAAAGAATTTATCCTCGGCAACCAAAGCACCTCTTACCACTTCAATTCCGTCCTTTAAGAGCTTTAAAGTACCTTCTGCGTTAGCAACAACTTTTACCTCATAATTTTCAGAACCACAAGTAGGAGCTGAAACCAGATTTATAGACGGTGCAACGGGCTTCGGCTCAGCAGCCGGGGACGGTACCGTATGAGCTTCGCTTAACGTTAATCGGGCATTCTCGACTACCATCCTAGCATTCCTAGCAGCATAAAAGCCGACATACATATGTTCTGGGTCCAAGACCTGGACATAATCGGCTCCTTTGACCCGATGCTCAAACTTCTTTCCCTCCGACAGATGCGTGAATGTAACCGACATGATAAATTCTGTATCTGTTCTCTCTAATCGTGCCCTGAAAGGTATCCCGCAAGGAACCTGAAAAGCCGAATCATTGGTGAATGGATCATCAATCAAGATACTGCCTGTGTTTCCCCAAGGATAGACAACTCCTGTCCGGTACAGTGGACTAACCCCGTGTCGCATCATCCCTACCGCAAACAAGTTGGAAGCAGCCGGAACTTCTTCATAGCCAAAAATCATCGGATCCTGACGTGGGGCACCAATGGCGTCCCGAACCATTATTCCTGCACTTTCCTGTCGGTTTGGCCCGGCGCCATTTTCAGGACCAAACTGTTCAATCGTGATATCAGCTTCCAAGACAAAATTATCCTTGTTAGGTTTCAATTTTGTATAATAAAAGGTCATCCCGTCATGTCCGGGAGCCATTTTTCCGCCACGGCTTTCCAAAATAATCTTTCCCTCAATTGTGCCAGGGTACTCTGGTGCGGCATAGTTGACACCTATTTTTTCAGGTAGGGCTTTCCCTGCATAATTTAAATCAGTGGACTGGCCGAAAGTAATACTTTGCCAAACTAACTTGGTTTCCTGATCAGACATGGAGCAAAATCCTTTCATTCTGTTTTATAAGGCTCTGTTAAATTTGGCAGTTGATTTCCGCTCCAGTCGCTCAGCGACCCTCAGACGTCGAGTGACTTCCGCTCCAATCAACAGAATAATAAAAACAGAGCCTTTTATAAAAGGAAGCAGCAGCTTCTATTTCCCTTAACTGCTCTTTTTCTACCTTCCCGGTCATTTGGATTAAATAGAAAATTCAGCAGGGAACGCCATTCCCCACTGAATCAGCACTTATCAATTTATCTTTTTAGTATCAATCTACTAATCTTGTTTTCAATTAAATAATCACTTATTGGCAGCCCGAGCTCCTTAATCCCCTCAGTCACCAATTCGGCTATCTTAGTCGCCCCGAAGGCACTAAAATGGGTGTCATCCACTTTCGGGTCACGTTTTTTGGGTTCCTGCTCATACCAAGCAAAAAATTGCTTGGCCGCTTCAGCTCCGACCTTCTCAAATAGAGCCTTTGATTTTTCAAACAAATCAATCAGTAGAACACCCTGGGAAACAGCCAGTTGGCGCACTGCCTCAGGATAATCGCCCAATGAGTTGAGGACTTTTCCGGACTCATCGAACGTCCGGCGATTGACCGGTGTTAAGAGAATCGGGATGGCTCCTTTTTCCCTTGCCCCATTAATAAACTGAGTTAAATACTCTTGGAAAGTCGTAAATGGATCCGTACCCCGTGTTTCATCCTCCATTTTTTGATCATTATGGCCAAATTGAATGAACAAGAAATCGCCTGCCTTAATCTCATCAAGGATTTCTGCTAACCGTCCTTCATTGATAAAGCTCATCGTGCTGCGACCGCCGGCAGCCTTATTGATGAATTCAACCTCATCCGTGAAAAATGGCGGGATTTGTTGCCCCCAGCCTTTTTTGATTCCCTGTTCCGGCTTCACATCTTCAACGGTTGAATCACCAGCCAAAAAGACGCGCTGAGGGTTAGTCCCGCCACCCAATGTTGGCCAGCCTTCCAGTGACCCGAAGATATTCTCCAGCGTGTATTCTTTCGCTTGTTCATCAGTCAGGATTTTGGCCCATGGTACACGGTTATCCATGTTACCCCCAGGCCCCCGGCTGTTATACTCTGCATAGAAGGTCGTTTGTTCCGCTTGCGGTTTATCCCAATTATGCCAGCCTTCCTCTTTGATGTGCTCACCCATCCAGGTATTGATAAACACCGTTTTAGCATAATCGCGCCATGGTCTACCCAAATAAACCGTTTGCGCTGCCGCCTTGCCAGACAACGTGCAATTGAAAAACACGTAGCCATAACTTTGACCAAGCGGTGTCGAGGCAGCCGTCACATAGCCGTTCACTTCCATCTGCCGATCTAAACTATGAATCTCGCAATTTTCAAAGACTGTTGTGGCCGAGCCGAAAATAAAGTCGACATCGCCCTCTAAGTAGCAGTTTTTAAAATAACTGCGGCAATGACGTTTCTCTACGCCATCACGCGGCCCGCCAAACTTGTTTCCTTCGATTGGCTTGGGTGGCAGTGGTGCCGTAAACAGTGTATCTTGATGGGCTAAAAACGAGCAATCCTGAAATTCGACCTGGTCGGCATCGACATACATGGCAACCGCCTGGCCGACAACGGTGCCCATGCCGGCATTGTTCTCAAACGTGATATTTTTGGCTAAAAACCCATCACCGGTTACAATGCAGGAATAGGAGCCAAACGTACCCATTTTATCTCCATTTTCCAACAGCTTTAAGGCATAATCATCAAAGGTAATTTTCACTTGATCACGATGCAGGCCAATCAACGAAACGAATGGTTTATTGATTTCCAGCTTTTCCTTATAGACTCCGTCCTTGATATATATGGCCACGCGGCTAGTGTTGTCTGCTGGAATGCTATCAATCGCTTGTTGAATCGTAGTAAACTGACCAGACCCATCTTTTGCTACAATCATGTCCATCACACCTTATAAATATTTTTGCAAAAACTTACATGCTTCTGCCCTCATACCGGCCGTTTCGATGTGACCGCAGTTAAAGCGCACCATCTTCCAGTGCTCCGGAACCCCTGCCTCAGCATAGGCTTCCGTCAATTCTTCATTAATAATCATCAACCCGGCCAAAGGCGTCAGCCGGTCGTCATTTCCGGCCAAACTTAAATGCTGGCGGGGCACTATCAGACGCTGAATGTCAGATGTACGGAAATATTTTAATAGTCCGGGAACATAGGAGTAAAATCCGTGGTGATCTAAACCACGGTTTGCCACCAGGGTTTCGGCATCGACCATACCCGTAATATCAATACAAACCTTCACCCGTTCATCAAGAGCCGACAGCCACCAAGCCATCAAGCCGCCCATCGACATTCCCAGCGTGGCAATCCTTGATGGATCAACATCGTCCCTTGTTTCTAAATAGTCCAGAGCACGGATGTTATCAAAAACCATTCGGCCCCACATGACTTGCCCTTTCCAAAGCAGTTCTTTAAAAATTTCACTCTCTGCCTTGCCGCGTCTTTCCCCAAATCCCAGCATGTCAATGCATAAAACACCATAACCCATCGAAGTCAGCTGCTCGGCATACGAGATAGGCTGGAGATAGGCACTGCTTTGAATGAGTTCATTTTTTCCAACATGATATTGTCCACCGTGGGAGTGATTAAATAACACGACTGGCAGCTTCCCATCTTTCTTTTTAGGGCGGGCAAAATAGGCAGGAATTTGCTCATTTTCATAGGGTTCTAACAGCAACACTTCAAGAATATAATTCCCTTTATCTATTTCATTAATCGTTTCGGCACTAAGAAAGTCACTATTTGGCAGGTCGCCCAACAGCGAGAATAATTTCTGGCGTTTTGTTTCTTGTGATTTCATCGTTTTATTCACCTCTATTTTGAAACGATAACATTTTTATATACAACCATTGGGTCATTCGTACGGGCATACCTCGTGCGGCAGCTTGTTACCTCAATGTCCTCACCGTTTTCTACGTAAAAAGCTGGACCTTCATGGTTCGAAACCGTTACTTGATTAAAGCGAACATCCCTGACGTTGGAACAGAAGAAACCACGTTGCTTCATTGGTTCCAGTTCTGCCATCATTGCTGGCATGCCAGGCTCAGCATCCTCTGCCATAGCAACCGATATTTGGTCAAAGGTAATGTCCTCTACGTACATTTCGGCCAATCCGTATAAAAATCCGGCAGCCGCACTAACCTCACGGGCCGTAATATTAGAAAAATGAATTCGGCGGAATGCAGGCGTTTCCTCGGTAATTGGGTATGGATTCTTGTCCCAAACATATTTGTCGTTGCCTCGTGGTCCGCAGAAATAGTAAAGGTTCGCGATAAACGGGCAAATGACACCTTTCATGACGATATTGTTGACCCGTACATCCTCAATCACTCCGCCACGGCCGCGACGTGACTTTAACCGAATGCCGCGGTCGGTTCCTTCAAACACACAGTTTGAAACCACGACGTTGCGAATATCGCCGCTCATCTCACTGCCAAGAACGACACCGCCATGACCATGAATCATCGTACAATTGGTAATCGTGATATTTTCACACGGAACCCGTTCTGCCGTATCCTCTGTACCTGCTTTGATAGCAATACAGTCATCGCCGACGTCAATGTGGCAATCTGAAATGCGGACATTGCGGCAAGATTCAGGGTCAATTCCATCTGTATTTGGTGAGTTGGCCGGGTTGACAATGCTTATATTGTGAACCGTCAGGTCTTCACAGCAAATCGGGTTGACTGTCCAGCTTGGTGAATTGACCATTTTGACGCCGGAAATTAGCACGTGGGTACAGTGGTCAAAACTAACTAGCTTTGGTCTTGGATACTCATTTTCCTTGCGGCGGAAAATATCCCACCAAAATGCTCCATTTCCGTCCAATGTTCCTCGGCCTGTTACGGAAATATTTTCTGCATGTTCAGCGTAAATGCAGGAAGCATATACTTGTCTTTTTACCCCCTCCCAGCGGGATTCAACGACAGGATACTCATTTACATCGTTACTAAATAGCAGGGTCGCACCTGCTTCTAAATACAGATTGACGTTGCTTTTTAAAATGACTGCCCCTGTCAGGAATGTGCCTGCCGGTACATATACAGTTCCCCCACCGGATTCTGAACAGGCTTGAACCGCTTTTGCAATGGCTAATGTATTCAAAGTGGCTCCATCACTTGCTGCGCCAAAATCACGGATATTGTAAATGCTAGTTGGTGCGCTTAATTCCATGTGTATTCCTCCTTGTTGTGTTCATTATAGGTAAATGGGGTAAACGATTCCAGAGAATTTTCCCTTTCCTTCATCCAACAATCGATAAAAATAAACATAATGACACTGCCTTTTTTAAGAATCATCATGTTCATTGTTATCGTGAAAAACAACAAGTCCTTCCTTCTTCAATCTTATGTTTAAGAGTGTAAAAAGAAAGGACCGTCTATTAAACTAGGAATGATTACTTGTTAGCCTTTTTGTAGGCTTCTTCGTATTCCTTCTTCATTTGGTCGCCGCCAGAGTCTTTCCAAGTTTTAACGGCAGCATCAAAGCCTTTTTCGTCAGTTTCACCCATGATGTACTTAATCGTGGCGTCGATGATAATTTTGTCTAGCTCGGTGCCGCGCTCTGTGCGGGTTTGTGACTCAAGTGGAACCGTAGGATCCATTTGGGAGAATTTGTCATTTTCGGAAATCATGTCATTTACTAATTGTTTATCTGGATCTGCATCTTTTAGTTTATAAGTGATTTCACTTGGTCTTGAACCGGAGAAGCCTTGAACCTCTTTCTGCCATAATGGATTATCGAGGATTTTGTATGCACCATTTTCATCGATAGTATAGTGGGTTTCCTTGATACCGCCAGTCATGAGCATAAAGACATCTTCATTAATCAGGTCATTAACAAATTGAAGGACACGTTTTAATTCTGCTTCTGTTTTTACTGCAGATTTAGGGAATGCCAGTAATCCGTTTACACCGTTACCTTCAGACCAAATACGGTATTCACCATCAGGACCGGCAATTTTGTTTTGCGGAACAATTTCAATTTTGTTATTGATTCCTTGAGCCATGTTTTTAAGCTGTGTGATACTGATTAACCCTGCATAAATACCTGCTTTGCCTTGAGCAAATTTTTGCAGCTGGTCATCTTTGGAAGTGACAGCAAAGTCTTTATCCAAGTAGCCATTTTTATATAGCTTTTTGGAATACTCCATCGTTTCCTTGTATGCTTTCGTTTCAAACTCAGGAGTAAATTTACCGTTTTTATCCACAGCCCATCCGTTCGGAACTCCAAAGTAAGAAGCAAGTGTTTTGAAGCTTCCGTACCTTAACTCGTTCCGGTCGCTCCATCCGAAGGTATCATTTTTGCCGTTTCCATCTGGGTCCTTTTCTGTAAACGCTTTAGCAACTTCGTATAATTCATCCAAGTTAGTTGGAACCTTCATGCCAAGATTATCAAGCCAGTCTTTACGAATCAACACGCCGCCACGAGCAAAGTCTTTTTGGAATGGAACGCCGTATAATTTACCTTCGATAGAAGATGCTTCCCGACGGTCTTGGGAGATCTTTTTCAAGTTTGGATAATCATCCAAGTATTTGCCAACATCCCAGAATACTCCGGATTTTAATGCTTGTCGGATTGAAGAGTTTGTCATTAGTGTCTGTGGTATAGAAATAATATCATCCAATTCACCAGATGCAATGGAAGCGATCATCCGCTCATCCTTGGTGGCATCCGGAATCCAGTTAAAGGTAAGGTTAGTGTTGGTTGCTTCCTCAATTTTTTTCTCAACTACGTCTGTTGGAGCTGTTGCAACATATAAAATTGGACTCCAACTGATATCTGCTTTAGCATGTAAATCAACTTTTTCTGAGCTTTCCTTTTTGCTTGTCGTTGCTGTTTTGTCTTCTTTACCGCAAGCACCAAGTACAAGTGATGAAGCTAAAAGTGTGCCGGCTGCTAACATTTTTCCATATTTCTTGTAATTCGCCATTTTTACATCTCCTAATAAAGTATTGTTGAAAAAAGCAAATTTAAAAAAATCCTCGGTTAATAGTTTGACTGAAGAAGGCGTTTAAGCCCCACCACCTCCTTCAAGGGGCTGGTTAGGATCCTTGGCCTCCATAGCCCCTGCTTGCATTTCAATTCTATTAAATACCTGGTGGGTCAGCCACATGACGATGTAGCTGCCAATACTGACTCCAAACAAAACCATAGTGACCGGGACAACCATCAAAAGGGCAAAATACACAGCGGCAAGAACCACAAACAACATCAACGTATACTGTAAATACGATATACCGAATAACAAGGAGCATTTCAGTTTTAACTTGACACCCTTCCAATCATAATGAACCAATATTGGAAAAATGTAACTGAGAGAGATTAAGTATAGGATGCCGACAACAATCAGCACACCTCTTAGCACCTGTGACTCGATATAGAGCAAATCAACGTAAAGAATGATCCCTGCTGTCAAGTATAGCAAGCCAATCAAGGCGGACTCTTTAAAACCTGTCCGATAAGATTGATAGAATGTCTCGAAAATAGGAATGTCTTTATTTCCTCTGATCCATTGCCTTATAACCGTAAACATGGCATAAGTAGAAGGTCCAACCCCCAATACGATGAATCCCGGCAATGTGAATAAGAGCCATAATAGTTGGATGTAGACTAACTTAAGGACCACGATGCAAAAATTGTTAAACCGTTCTCCGATTCTACTCATAACCCTCTGGACCTCCTCCCATGTATAAGTTTAGTAGATTAATATAATCCCTCTTCACCAAATTTTTTAGCAAGTCTGTTCGAACCCATAACGAGAATCAAACCAACAACACCCTTAAATAATCCAACTGCTGTACTGAAGCTTAATTGTCCATTTTTCATACCAGCCGTATAAACATAAGTATCAAAAATTTCCATGAAATTTCGGTTGATAGAGTTCACTAAAAGGTAAACATGTTCGAAGCCTAAATCCAATGTGTGACCAATCTTCAGTATTAACATGGTAATAATAACCGGGCGGATGGCCGGTAAGGTCACATGCCAGATTTGTCTTAATCGGCTTGCCCCATCCATTTTTGCTGCTTCGTATAATCCTGGATCTACTGCCGTTACTGCTGCCAAATAAATGATGGTAGACCAGCCCATTTCCTTCCATATTACTTGAAGGATGTACACAATCCGGGACCAGGTTCCATCAGTCAAGAAAGGAACTTTTTCTCCTCCCATACTGGCAATCAATGCATTGACGGCACCGCCATCCTGAGCTAAAAACACATAACAAATGGAAACGATAATTACCCAGCTCATAAAGTGCGGAATATAGATAATTGTTTGAATCCCACTCTTAAAATATTTGTTTTTCACTTCATTTAACATCAGTGCCAAGATAATCGGGATTGGAAAGAATATGAATAAGTTTAGTGCAAATAGCAAAAGCGTATTCCCGAGCAGCATAAAGAATGTAGGTTCCGTAAATAACCGCACAAAGTGCTTTAACCCTACCCAAGGACTATTGGCAATTCCCAAGAACGGCTGATAGTCTTGAAAGGCGATAATAATGCCTCCCATAGGAAGGTACTTAAAGATGATAAAGTACAAGATACCGGGAAGGCTCATGATATACAGCCATTTATTTCTCACAATGCCAGCAAGTGTTCTAGCCCTGGCTCTTTTTTTCATAGCGTTCTTCTCAAGATCCGGCAGCACACTTTGCTGATCATCTGCTAAAGCTGTGGACTCTCTCACCAAGAATTCCTCCTTCATTTAATTTTCACGTTGCTTTCATTTTGATTACTCTTCAAAGGTATAAAAAAAGAGGCATAACGTCTACAATCATCCGGTTAGATTGTCTAGATAACCGCCATTTGAATGCGCTTTCTCTCCTTTATCGATAAAAATGATTATCTTTTTTCATAAATGAGTATTTTCATTGGCAAGGTAAAAATGTTTCCGCTTACAAAATGATTATCAAGGAAGTTCCAATTATTAGATCGTGAAAAAATGATTATAGACGTACTGTTTTTTTCGTTGCTATAGTGAAATCAAGAAATCATTAACTTTATACGGAGGGATTTACAAATGCAAGACAAATCATTTGGAAATCGTATGTTTGATTATGTTAACCATGCGATTTTATTGCTCATTGCGTTGGCCTGTCTGGTTCCCTTTTTAAATGTAATTGCAAGCTCATTTGCAACAACTGAAGAGGTGATCCAAAAGGACTTTATCTTGTTCCCGACTACTTTTTCCCTGGGGGCCTATAAATATATCTTGTCGACCCCGACGATTTTTAAAAGTATGGGTGTCTCCATCGTGGTCACGGTAGTTGGAACGTTCGTTAGTATGGTTTTAACAGCCTTTTTGGCCTATGCTCTATCCCGTAAATACTTATATGGAAGAGGCATGATTAACTTCTTAATCGTATTTACCATGTTATTTAGCGGCGGTATGATTCCTACTTACTTAGTTGTTAAGAGTTTAGGTTTGATCAACTCCTACTGGTCCTTAATTCTCCCGGTCGCGGTTAATGCCTTTAACCTGATTATTATGAGAAACTTCTTTTCTGGAATTCCTGATAGTTTGGAAGAATCTGCGAAAGTGGATGGTTGTAACGACTTGAAGATCTTCTTTAAAATTATGCTGCCATTATCACTTCCTTCGATTGCAACCATTTCGTTGTTCTATGCAGTTGCTTATTGGAACCAATATACAAACGCCATTCTTTACCTGACAGATTCAACGAAATGGCCAATCCAGGTATTACTGCGCCAGATCGTTATTGTTTCAAGCGGCATGCAGGCTGACTCCGCAGCTGTGGACGTCATACCGCCAGCACAAACCGTTAAAATGGCCGTCATTACCGTGGCAACCATTCCAATGCTAATCGTTTATCCATTCTTGCAAAAGTACTTTGTAAAGGGTGCCATGGTCGGTTCTGTAAAGGCATAATGCCTGTTAAGCAATCAAAAACAGCAGCCAATGGCTGCTGTTTTTGATTGGACTCCCTATCTTTATCAACTAGAGAAAAGCGAATCATCCCGGTGAAGATCACGGTACTTTCCAGGGGTTGTTCCTTCAATTTTTTGAAACGATCGGATAAAATTCTGAGAGTTATTATATTGAAGCTTTTCGGATATTTCTTTCACTGACAAGTTGGTCTCTTTCAGCCATTTTTTCGCCATATCGAAACGATATAGTGATAAATACTTACTAAAGGACTGGTTAAATTCCTTTTTAAAAATACTGCTTAAATAATTTTTATTATAATGCAGGCGTGAAGCGATGGATTCTAATGATAGTTCGGTATCATATTCATGATGGATAATATAAAGCATCTTATCGGCTATGGTTTTAAATTGTGAGTCGGTTCTTTCAACAATCATATCGGTCAACGGATAAACGATTTTATTTTTAATAAACAGCTCGATTTCCTCCGCTGTATTCATTTCCGATATCTCCTGATAGATGGTTTTCTGGCCATCAACTTCAATGGTATCCATTCCCATTACTTGCATTAAACCCATTAAATCGTTAACAAATCTCATCATGTTTAGTTCAAGCTCTTGCGGCGTTGGGCTATGCTTGTACATGTCGGCTAGCAGCAGATGTAATATTTCTTTAGCCTTTTCACTTTCCCCTAATTTAATCGTATCGAACAATTGGTTTTCCAGCATTTTAGGAAAATACGTATTAATTTGCTTGTTATTATAAGTGCCCGAAATACTCTCATAAAAGATAATCGAGCCTTTGCCAACTTTTAGACGGTACTTTAAGGAGTCGATGCCTTGAAGCAAGCCGGTCCTGCTGTCGGTTAAGTTTTCAAAAGGTTTGCTGATCCCTATACTGATTGATAAATTGAATATCTCTTTAATTCGGCTTTGAATTTTTTCTCCAAATTGATTAATCTCTAACACATGTTGTTCATAATCTGTATCATGGCAAATAAAAATAGTGGCTTGTGTTTCTGAGTCATAAACGATTGGTGTCAGACGCTCGCTTGGGTCAATTAATTCAGACACAATTTGATTGGTCGAAACCAGTAACAAATCTTTGTCATTTCTTGTATATTGGCTGTTTTCTAGACTGTCAAATTGGATAGCAATAACATATAGACAGGCCCATGTTTTAGTATAATCAAAGCCTTGCATTTCTTCCTGAATTTCTTGTCCATCCATCCGCCCATGGAACAAATGGAACATAAACAAGGTCTTTAACTGCTCCTGTTGACTGGTCACCATATCTTCGAGTGATTGATTTTTCGCCAATACTTCACGGATAGAGTTGCCAATCAGCTCAAACTCATCCTTAACCCCCTCTTTTTTAACCAAAGGGATGAATTTCTGTAGCTCCCGAATTGGTTTTGAAAGATAATCTGAACTCACGTAGGCAATAATTAGAGTGATTAGTAACAGAAAACTGCTCATTAATATAGAAGAAATCATCGTGGCTTTCATATTCTGGGCCAGGTCAGCATCGCTGATCTTGGATACATACAGCCAGCCATTGTAGTCTGATTTTGAATAGACCACTTTATACTTATCTGTTCCTTTCAGGTTTATATCTGTTATGCCTGTCCGTTCATGTTGGTTTAATAAGCTTTTAATTACCTTTTGATTTATGCTATCATCCTTTTCTATACTGTTTGGAAAAAGCAGCTGCCCATCCTTACTGTAAATATAAATTGGACTGTTTTCACTAGATTGATAGATAAGATTTGAAAATGACTTTAGGGGAATATCGATAATCATGACACCGTATTTTTTCGATTGATAAAAAGGAGTTCGCTTGATCAATTTGATGGTTTTATCTTGTTGTTCTTCTTTTATCCAGGTTGAATCATGCGGAAGTGACAAATAGGCAGCCTCTATTTCTGACCTATCTTGTTCGGTCAGCTGTTTCAGCCCTTTCTCATTGATTCTCCAATTTCCTTCAAGGCTGACCAAATCAACGGAAGTTTGGTTTGGTCCAAAAGATGATATATAATTTAATTGTTCATGTATCGATCGATATTGATCAAATTGACTGACGGTTAACGGCTGCCGTATATACGATTTATATGCCGTATCATGTATATAGGAGTTAAACGTATAATCCAAGGTTTGAAGCTTTTGCTCAAGAGTATTCATGGTTTGAACTACTGATTCTTGTTTTTCCTTTGTGATCTTATCCTCAAAGGAATTTTTTGTGAATAAATAGGCAAATCCATTAAACAGGATCATCCCTAAAGTTCCGACGAGTATAAATGGGATAAAAATTCTATAAAAATACTTTGGCTTATGCTTCACTTTTTCGACTCTCCCAACATAATCATTAAGCGCTTTCATATATTCACCTTAAAGAATTCTGGATTTTATGTCAATGTCGTTTGTCACATATAATCATTTCATCAGGCCTTTACCATCGGATATTTTCACAAAAAACTGATGAAATGAACATAGCTTAATATAATGATTATCCCTTGTGTCACATAGGCTGCTATATAATTTATTTAATAGAATAGCTGTGATGTAAGAGATAATTTCTCAGTTGTTTTGTTGTCCAATAATCTTTTTTAAAAAGGGGTTGTTATGATGACTTACTCTATCTGGGGAGAACAGGTCCCCTGTCTCCATCCGGGAGACCAGGAAAATTCCCCCACACTTGTACCTTTCTTTGCCGAGGGTAGTGCTAGCAAGGCGGCCGTGATTGTCTGCCCCGGGGGCGGATACCATCACCGGGCTAACCATGAAGGGGACCCGATTGCCTGCTGGTTAAATTCGCTTGGGATTTCGGCGTTTGTGTTGCATTATCGGACAGCTCCCTATCAGCATCCCGTGCCATTAGCAGATGCGCAGCGGGCGATTCGGTTTGTCCGGTTTCACGCAAAGGAATGGAATCTCGATAAAGAAAAAATTGGCATCCTTGGTTTTTCGGCCGGCGGCCATTTAGCCGCATCAGTATCTACCTTGTCTCAGCTACGGACAACAGACAGGGAGGATGTAATTGAGCTAGAAAGCGCCCGTCCTGATCTCGCGGTACTATGTTACCCGGTTATTTCTTTTTTGGAGCATTATCATGAGGGCTCAATGGTGAATCTGCTCGGTGAAAACCCAAGTCAGGAACTGCGGATGTTATTGTCCTGTGAGCAGAATGTATCCACAGACACACCACAAACGTTCCTGTGGCATACAGCTGCTGATGCCTCGGTTCCTGTTGAAAATAGCCTTTCGTATGCGGCGGCGCTAAGCAAAGTAAATGTCCCCTATGAAATGCATATCTTCCCGCATGGACGTCATGGACTAGGGCTTGCATCAGAAGATCCTGTGGTTGGCCAATGGACTAACTTATGTCCCAGCTGGCTCGCACAGCAACGTTTTTGTTGAAAGCACTTGGTGAAAAGGCTGTCCCTATTAGGGGTCTAACCCCTTTTTTTGGGGATGGCTTTTTTACTATCGAAACAGAACCCCTTTGGTAAGCTATTCTATTTATTTAATAATAAAATTTGTGTCATAATGAGATACGTATGACAAAACTGAAGATAAAGCTGTTTATCGATAAAGGAGAAGGATCATGTTTGCAGCTCTGTTAGGCATCGGGATTGGGTTTAGCTTGGCGATCCAAACAGCCATCAATTCGCAATTGAGAAAATTTGTTATTTCCCCCTTTTTAGCTTCCATGGTTTCCTTCTTAGTGGGAACCCTCTTTTTGGCTATTACTACACTCTTTAGTGGTTCGCCGTTAGGACTTCCTTTGAACCTGTTCTCTAGCCAGCCTATTTGGTTATGGTTTGGTGGTGTTTGTGGCGTGATTGGACTAACCACCAATATCCTCCTTTTTCCTAAGCTAGGAAGCGTCCAAACGACGGTTATGCCTATTTTAGGAATGATTTTAATGGGGATGTTAATTGATAACTTCGGCTGGTTTCACTCCATAGTACACACTTTCCGGCTGACCAGAGCTATTGGTGTGGTCTTAGTCTTAATTGGCGTAGGTTTAGCTGTAGTTGTACCAGAAATCATTTCTAAACGCCGGATGAACGCAGCAGCAGGGCAAAGCCAGGGAAACCCATGGCCATGGCGTTTTCTTGGCATCGGGGCCGGAATGTTAATGTCCATCCAATCTGCTATCAATGGACGGTTAGGTGCTGTACTCCATTCTCCAACTCATGCTGCCTTCGTCTCATTTTTTGTTGGTTCTGCGACATTAATTATCGTTGTGGGCATAAAAGAGCGAAGTTACACACGCATCAAGGAGCCCATCAAACAATCCGCTCCTTGGTGGGTGTGGCTTGGCGGGCTAATTGGCGGACTCTACGTGCTGATTAACGTCTATCTTGTCGGTCAAATCGGCACCGGACAGACAGTAGTCCTTGCCCTATTTGGCCAAATCGCCGGCAGCCTTTTGGTAGAACAGTTTGGATTATTAAGGTCTGTGAAGAATTCAATAACGCCAATCCAAGTAGTAGGCCTTATTTTGATGCTCTGTGGGGTATTTTTAATAAAAATGGTTTAATAGAAAAATTGACGGCCCTCTCATTGACCGTTTGCTCGTTATTTAAGTTAAACGGTTCATGATTGCCCTTCAGTGCCCGTTTAACTGATTTTTTCAGTTTAACGGGCACTGTCGGCTTCTTCAAAAACCAGCTGCTATTCCTTTCTCAATGGGCAACTGATTTTTATTACTATAAGAGCCCTACTAAAACAAATGTCTAATTCGCCTTTTTAAATATTTTTAAAAGTAGGTTTATCGATTGGCTTCGGGGATCCAGCCTTTTAATACATGTTCAACAGTAAATTCTTTAGCTTCCTCGTCTGTTAACTGCGGCCGAGAAGGATTGGCTCCAGGTCCTTCGTTCTGATATTCATAGAATCTCGCCTCTTTGGCGCTGAATCCGGACATATCTGTCCAGCCTTCTGGGTGGATGTGGGGACCAAGATAGTTATTTTTAAAGACAACGCTGGCAATGGCATTGGGATCGCCGCCTGGATGCCATGGTCTGCCCAAATAGACGGTTCCTGCCGGAGCTGAGCTGGTAAATCGGTTGTTGATAAACAGGAATCCAAACGGTTCATCGATAGGTGTACTTGCAGCAGAGATGTATCCATTATCAATATCGGATCCGCGGTCTAAGGAAAATATCTCACACTCCTCAAAAACGGCTCGTGCCCCGCCAAAAATAAAGTCGATATCCCCTTCAATATAGCATTGATTGAAATATTGAGTTCCTGACCCTACGTAAAGCGTATCCTGATTCCCAAGAAACCGGATATGATAAAAGGACATCCGCTCACCACTGGCATAGACAGCTACAGCCTGTGTCTCCCCACTCAGTCGTTTTGGATTAAACGAATTTTCCATCGTCAGGTTTTTAGCTGTAAAGTCATTGGCATACAGGTAAACACTCGCACTTTTGCCGGTTCCGATGATGCCGCCTTCTGAGGTTGGCAGTTTGGCATGGTTATCATATGTTAGAATCGTACTCTCAACACTTTCTCCGATTAGCGTAATAAATGGTTTATCCTTTGGAATCGTAATCCTTTCCTTATATACGCCGTTTTTTATAAAAATTTCGACTGGAGTGGTATTATTTTCAGGGATGCTATCGATTGCTTGCTGAACGGTGTGAAAGTTACCCCTACTGTCTTGAGCTACAGTCAATCTCAAGTAGACGCTCTTGCCCACATCATGAGAAATTCTCATTTTTTACATCTCCATTGATAGATTTTGTTTAGTCTGGAACCATATTACCCTTGCAGTTCTTTATAAAAGATTACGCTCGGCGATTTGTTCTTTTCGTAAAACACTTTTTCTTCGTACCGGCAGTTTTATTAGGTTTACCGGCGTTTTTTCTCATTTACCGGTTCTTCCGGCGAGTTTACCGGCACTTCTCTCCTATATACCGGCGATGTTCACAATTTTACCGGCAAAGTTCACAATATTAACAGTACCTGCCAAAAATGTTGAAAAACGATAGAAACAAAGTTCTATCGTTTTATCAACTATTCCACACTGCTTTTTATAAAGTAACTCCTGTTTTAAAAATAGCAATCTCTCTAAAATCATTTTTCTCGTTATTAACTTGTTCACCGCTCGCCACGCTAATGATGTAATCAATAAAGTCTTTTAGCACAACATCGGATTCTTGCTCCAGTAATACCCCAGCATTAAAATCGATCCAATGCGGCTTGTTTTCATACAACGGTGTATTGGTGGAAATCTTCATTGTTGGCACAAACGAACCAAACGGAGTTCCGCGTCCTGTCGTAAATAGAACCAATTGACAGCCAGCAGCAGCCAAAGCCGAAGAAGCAATTAAGTCATTTCCTGGCGCACTCAACAGATTTAAACCTTTTTTCTCTAAACGATCACCATATTTAACGACATCAATTACGGTAGAAGTACCTGCTTTTTGTGTACAGCCAAGCGATTTATCTTCTAATGTCGTAATCCCGCCGGCCTTGTTTCCTGGAGACGGATTCTCATAAACAGGCTGCTTGTTTTCTAGGAAGTACTCTTTGAAATCATTAATTAAATGAACAGTCTTCTCAAATACTTCCTCATCTGCTGCCCGCTCCATTAGAATGGTTTCCGCACCGAACATTTCCGGAACCTCTGTCAATACAGTCGTTCCTCCCTGTGCAACAAGGAAATCTGAGAATCTACCCAAAAGTGGGTTGGCAGTGATCCCAGAAAACCCGTCGGAACCGCCGCATTTCAAGCCAACCTTTAATTCAGACAATGGTACTGTTTCACGCTTATCATTTTTCGCAGCTTCATAGATTTCTTTAAGCAGCTCTACGCCAGCTTCAATTTCATTGCTTACTTCTTGGGAAACCAAGAACTTTACGCGGTCTTGGTCATATTCGCCAAGGCTTTCCTGGAATTCATACAAATTGTTATTTTCACAGCCAAGGCCTAGTACTAACACGCCGCCTGCATTTGGATGAAGCACAGCATCCCGTAAAACTTTCCTCGTATTTTCGTGGTCGTCCCCTAATTGGGAGCAGCCGAGATTATGCTTCACTACCATGACATTATCGAACGGGCTAATATCACCGACTTCTTTTTCAAAAAGCTTGATCATTCGCTCTGCCATACCATTTACGCAGCCTACTGTCGGTACAATCCATAGCTCATTACGGATCCCCACTTCTCCATTCTTTCTGCGGAAGCCTTGGAAGGTTAGGTTTTCTTTTTGGTACGGGTTGCTATTAAGCTTTTGATTGTACTGGTAATCTTTTATTCCATCCAAGTTTGTTTTCGTGTTATGGGTATGAACATGTTCCCCAACAGAGATGTCTGCAATCGCATGCCCGATTGGATAACCGTACTTAATGACATACTCATTTACGGCAATCGGTTGAATCGCAATCTTATGGCCTCTGCTTACCTCCTGCTTCAGTTCAATGGTTTCCCCTTTTACAGTAATAACATGGCCAGCCGGTAAATCTCTTAACGCGACAACCACATTATCAATCTCGTTAATTTGTGTAAAATCCAACATCAAAATCCCCCCTATTAGTTTGCTGTTTTTTGTCCCAATACAGCCTGAGCAGCCTGTTGCATTCCCTTTGTTTGAATGTCAAACAAATCCTTGGTCACAGCCGCTGTTAATCCAGGCACTTGATTTAAATCCATTTCCCAGTTTTTCTCGTAACCTAACACATTTTTGACAATAGCTTCTGTGCTTTCGATTGTTCCGTCGTACCCGCTCCATTGTTCAGCGAATAATTCTAGAATATCCTTGTCATCAGCAAGCTTGATTTCTTCTTCCCCACGTTTGCCTTTATAGAATGCAATCAGTGCAGCTAAGGAGAATACGAGTTTTCTAGGCAATTCTTGTTTGCGGTTGATATATTCCAGTAAAGATGGCAGGTCTCTAGTTGTAAATTTAGACATTGAATTTAAAGCAATACTCATTAAAAAGTGCTGAATAAATGGATTTCTAAATCTTTCAAGCACGGCATCAGCAAATGAGTTTAATTCATCAATTGGCAGATCCAAGGTAGGAATAATCTCTTCATAAATTAATTCTTTGATATATTGGCCAACCACTTCATGGTCCACTGCATCAGCCACTGTATCCAAGCCGTATAAGTAAGATACTGGTGTCATAGCGGTGTGGGCTCCGTTAAGAATCCGAACTTTTCTCGTACGGTAAGGAGTCATGTCGTCAACAAACAAGGTATTCAGCCCTGCTTTATGTGCTGGGAATTCTTCGCGAATCCATTGCGGACCCTCAATCACCCATAAATGGAACTGCTCACCAACAACAACCATGTCATCTTTGTACCCAATTTCTTCGGTAATCTCTTCAATCGTATCACGAGGGAATCCAGGGACAATCCGGTCTACTAGGCTGCAGCAGAACGTGTTTGCCTCTTCTAGCCACTGAACAAATCCTTCACCAAGGTTCCAAAGCGTTGCGTATTGCAAGACGATTTGCTTTAATTTTTCACCGTTGCGGTCAATTAACTCACATGGAATGATAATAAAACCTTTTTCTTTATCACCGTTGAACACTTGATAACGCTGATATAAGAACGCAGTCAATTTACCTGGGTAGCTGCTTTGCGGACGATCCTCTAAGCGGTCATTTTCAGCGAATGCAATTCCAGCTTCAGTTGTATTGGAAAAAATAAACCGCAAATCTGGATTGGCGGCTAGCTCCAAGTATTGGTCGTACTCTTTATAAAGATTTAAACCTCTGCTGACACTGGAAATGATTGTATGCTCACGAACCGCTTTTCCTTCTTTCATGCCTTGCAAGAAAAGTGTATAAAGTCCGTCTTGTTCATTCAGTTTTTCTGTCATCCCTTGTCCTAGT
The DNA here is from genome assembly GCF_000612665.1 of Neobacillus dielmonensis. Taxonomy (GTDB): domain Bacteria; phylum Bacillota; class Bacilli; order Bacillales; family Cytobacillaceae; genus Neobacillus; species Neobacillus dielmonensis. The sequence continues at coordinate 4,077 of NZ_HG942027.1, read as the reverse complement.
GGCTGCACAATGACCACACTGCCGTTAAAATCTGCTTCTTTGTTCAATACATCAATCTGCCAGTCAACAAACGCCCGTAAGAAATTTCCTTCTCCAAATTGAAGCACTCTTTCAGGATATGTGGGAGCATCTTTTACTAAATTTCTTGTTAGCTTTTCCATTGGTAAATCCCCCTAATGTTTTATACAATCTATGCATGCACACGTTAACAAATTCATGTCTACCTGCCAGTTGGTTAGCAGGTTTCACCGTTCAACTGGTGTTACGGATTGCCGAATGACAAGTTCCGTTTCCACAAAGATTTTTTCACCAGCATGATCATCTTCGGTATTCATCATTTCTAAGATCTTCTTAGCGCCGAGGGCACTTATTTTTTCAATCGGACGTTTTACAGTAGTCAAAGACGGATTGGTATAGCGGGCGAATTCAATATCGTCAAACCCGACAATGGAGATATCCTCCGGGACTCTTACGCCATGAGCAAACGCAGCATTGATGGCACCGATGGCCATATCATCGTTGGAACAAAAAACGGCTGTCGGCGGATTGTCCAGTGCCAATAATTTTTCCATCGCGTTATACCCGCTTTCCATATCATAATTTCCCTGAATGATATATTCGTTTTTGATTGGAACGTTATAATCGATGAGGGCTTTCAAATATCCTTCTCTCCGCTCCATGGTGGATTTGAAGCCTTTAATCCCTTCGATTAAGCCGATGTCACGATGACCGTTTTGCAGCAGGTGCTTAACCACCTGTGTAGAACCTTCCCGGTCGTTCGACAGAATATTGATGATTGACGGGTCAGCAATATCTCGGTTCAATACCACACATGGAATGTCCTTTTCTTTAAGGTAGGCAATAAAATCATCATCCACTTCGCTCTGGCTCATTAAAATAATGCCATCAAACCGTTTGTTGTGAATCATGGAGTAGTCGTGTATATCGTCTATTCCTCTTACAAACAAGTTATAATTCTGGTTAATGATTTGATTAACACCTTTTACCGTCTCTACAAAAAAGCTCGATGAAGTACCCTGAGTAATGCTCGTCAAAAACAGTCCAATCGTATAAGATCTCTGCATGACAAGACTTTTGGCATTATAGTTTGGTGTATAGTTCAGCTGAGTGGCTATCTCAAGTATCTTTTTCTTGGTCCCTGGTTTGATAAGCGGGCTGTCATTCAGCGCCCGTGACACCGTTGTATGGGAAACATTTGCGATTTTGGCTATGTCTTTAATAGTAACCATGTTTTCACCCTTTGCACATTAGCTGTCCTACATTTTATCATATCAGGAAGGTCTACATTTGATAGCCGCTCAGCCTATTATTTTACTTCACTGCTGATTCTTTTTCTTGAAACTGAAAGTATTGCTTCGCATTATTGTAAGAAATGCCCTGTACGACTTCACCTAAGAACTCAAGATCATATGGCACTTCCCCGTTTTCAACCCATTCGCCGATTAAGGAGCAGACCAGTCTTCTGAAGTATTCATGTCTTGTATAAGATAAGAAACTTCTTGAATCAGTCAGCATGCCGATAAACCGGGTGAATAAACCTAAGTTGGAGAGAGCTTGCATTTGTTCGAGCATACCCGTTTTGTTATCGTTGAACCACCAAGCAGTACCAAATTGGATTTTCCCTGGGATGCCGCCGCCTTGGAACGAACCGATAATCGCTGCAATCACGGTGTTGTCGCTTGGATTTAATGAATAAATAATCGTTCTTGGCAGGCCGCTTTCCTGCTCAATTGCATCCAATAAACGAACAAGCGGTTTGGCGATTTGGTCATCGTTGATAGAATCGTATCCGGTATCTGGTCCAAGCTGATTAAATCTTCTGGTGTTATTATTGCGCAGTGCATTAATATGGAACTGCATGGCCCAACCTAGTTCGGAGTACAAGCTTCCCAAAAATTTCATAGTGAAAGTTTTGTATTTCTTCTCATCTTCGAGTGAAACTTTATTCCCTTTAAGAGCTTCTGCGAAGATCGCTGCAGCTTCTTCTTTTGTTGTTTCAGCAAACAGCATTGTATCGATTGCATGGTCAGAAACCCGGCCGCCTACTGAATGGAAGAAGCGGATACGCTGTTCAATTGCCTTCAAGAATTGGTCATAAGAAGTAATTTCGATGCCAGCTGCTTCTTGGAGCTTTTGCACCCATTCTTGGTAACCATCGCGGTTAATTTCCAAGCCTTTATCCGGACGGAAGCTTGGCAGTACCAATACGTCGAAATCAGCGTCTTGTTTTAACTTTAAGTGGTATTCCAAGCTGTCAACTGGATCGTCGGTTGTACAAACGACTTCAACCTTGGACTTTTTGATTAGATCTCTTGCTCCAAAACCATTGCTGTTAAGCAGAGCATTTACTTTTTCCCAAATTTGCGGGGCGCTTTTTTCGTTTAAAATATCTTCAATACCGAAGAAGCGTTGCAGTTCTAAATGTGTCCAGTTATATAAAGGATTTCCGATTGTCATTGGAACGGTTCTTGCCCAAGCAAGGAACTTGTCATAATCGCTTGCATTACCGGTAATATATTCTTCTTCAATACCATTCGCACGCATTGCCCGCCATTTATAATGGTCACCATATAACCAAATCTCGGTAATGTTTTTAAAAGTTTTGTTTTCGTAGATTTCCTTTGGACTTAAATGGCAATGGTAATCGATGATTGGCATATCTTTCGCGTAGTCGTGGTATAAGCGGATGGCAGTTTCATTGTCTAAAAGAAAGTTCTCATCCATGAATTTCTTCATTTCAAGCACCAGCTTTCAATAAATTGGAATACTATTTTCACAAAATGTTCACGTTAACAATTATTTTTAAAAAAGTTTTGTTAACGTTAACATTAACTTTTCTTCTTTATTTTACATTGGCCGATTAAAAATCGCAATACGTATTTGAAATAAATTTAAAGCGTTTACAGCCCCAAGCTTATAATCTAGCCTGAGGCTGCAAACCCTATGACTCTACGCTTATGCTTTCTCAAATTTTTCTTGTAAATAAGCAATGCTGCCGTTAATATAAGGTTCCCTTGTGTCCTCTAATAAAATATTGATATAGGGCTTTTGATATTTAATATATTTAAAGACCGCATCATAGTTTAAGAGCCCTTTGCCGACAGGGACCATTTTTATCCAGTTATCCTCGATTACAATATCTTTGGCATGCAGGATTGCAATTCGATCACCAAACAGCTCAAACGCTTCTTCGAAGACTTGCTCCTGATGTTGGTAATTGTCCATGGATAAAAAATTGGCCGGATCAAAAATGACTTGCAGATTGTTGGACGGGATATCGTCGAGCAAACGCCTCATCCGCTGCGGTGTATGAATCGGATGATTGATGCCGCCTTCGATCCCGACAATTACACCGAATTTTTCCGCTTCGCTGACAAGTTCCTGGACACTTTCTACCACTAATTGATATGGCTGTTCGGTAAAATTATCTTCCGTATAATGGATTTCTGCATGGATATTTCCGGTTTCGGTTCCGACAATGCTGCAGCCAAAATCCCGGGCATAGCGAATATGCTCTTTAAATCGGTCCAGCACTTTTCTTCTTTCCGCAACATCTGGGTGGATCATATTAATGTAGCAGCCTAGCACCGCAATTTGCAGGTTTTCGTTACTGAAGGCATCTCCGATATGCCTCGCCAGACCGGGACTTAAACTTCCCAGTCCTGTGTTAATATCAGGAAACGATTTGGCCAGTGCCAACTGTACACCCGTAAGACCTTTGGCAGCGATTTCTTTCGTTAATGTTTCTATAGGAAGATTCGGCACATCATGGGCTCTAATTCCAATATTCGCTCTCATTTTATATCCTCCATGGGAATCAATTTTTAAACTAATATTTGCTGCAAGCTGCAAGCTGCAAGCTGCCTTGAGGGTTTCTTCAACGTCCCGTTTTAAAGATTAACGACAGTTTCCTGTTTCATCCATGGTTTTGCCGTTAAGACAGCTTATTAACGACAGTTTCTCCTATGTCCTCTTCGGTTTTGTCGTTTAGTTGGCTTATTAACGACAGTTTCTCTTATGTCCTCTTCGGTTTTGTCGTTTAGTTGGCTTATTAAC
>NZ_HG942026.1:37206-40031 GCF_000612665.1 Neobacillus dielmonensis | reverse complement strand
AAATGCCCTGGTTGCCAAGGTAGCTAAGGCATAAAGCAGGAAGTACAATTGAATCCCCGCCACATGTTTTTCAGCCGTATACAAAGGAAGAAATGTAGCAATTCCGCCGAAGGTAACCGTCAAAAAGAACAATAAAAGCGATGGCTTTAAGGCGCTTTTTTCATAAACCGCCAGTTTCACCTTTTCCTTAGCTGGCTCCGCTTTTTTATATTTAATTCTTGATGCCAGTAAAAAAGCCATTAAACCTAATCCCGCAGAAATCATAAATAATTGCTTGAATGTTAAAAATCCTGTTAATGTCAGCCCTAGTGATGGTCCGATGGCCATGGCAATATTCCCTGACAATCCATAATAGCCCAATCCTTCCCCGCGCCGGGATGGAGGAATTAAGTCCGTTGCAATTGTGCCTGAGGCCGTAGTGGAGAAGCCCCAGCCGACGCCTTGGACAACCCGCATCATAAACAGCAAAGCAATGCTGGCTAAAAAGCCGAAGGAACCAACGGATATAACGAATATCACTAATCCTGATAAAAACACAATACCTCTTCCCTTGGTCTCCAGCCAGTTTCCAGCAAATGGCCGAAGCAGCAGGGCGGAGAATGTAAAAATCCCAACCACTACACCAATCAATTGATTATTTCCTCCAAGTTCCTCTACATATAACGGAATCGTCGGAAGAGTCATTTGAAATCCAAGAAAAATAAAAAAGTTGGCACAAACAATAAAAATAAAATCTCTAGTCCATATCTTCTCTTTTGGTTTTCCAATCTGTTGTTCCATTGAACTTCCTCACTTTTTTTCTGTAGTATCCCCTTCTGCCAATAAAACCAAAGGAAAAAACGTCTCTACCAATTGTAGAAACGTTTTCTTGACTTATTGCTTAACACTCGCTGCAGCAACGACACGCTTCATCGCTTGAATTTGCCCCAAGTGCATGGTTTCATGGAACAGGGCAAAGCTTATCAGTTCTCCAAAAGTCTCCTGACCAAGAAAAGGAGTCTTGAGCTGTTCGTTAAAGCTTTCAGCTGGGATTGCCTTCATTCGTTTCAGTTGGTCTTGAAGCTGAGCGGTCAATTCTCCAACGGTCGGAACGTCTTCCTTCCAGTCAGCTGGTTTGGTTCCAGTGCCAAATAGCTCCAGATACCGTTCAGGCAGTTGTGTTGATTTTTTTGGAAACCCAAACATGAATTGTTCTGCTGTGGTTAGAATGTGGCCGATGTGCCAATGAATATTGTTGTTAAAGCCTTCTGGCTGTACATCAGCAATTGCTTCGTCCAGTCCATTAATTGTTTTTAAAAGGTAATTCCTTGTTACTTCCATCGTTTTAAATAACCGCTCACTCACTCCTATTACCTCCCTATTGTTTATCTAAAACCATTTTATACCAGTTTATCCGTTATTTGAATAAAAATGACTTACATTTCTTCGGGTGCAGAAATACCTAATAAGCGCAAACCTTCTTTAAGCACGACCGTCACACTGTAAACAAGAGCCAAGCGTGTTTCCCTTTCTGGGCTTTCTTCCAACACTTTGACCTCAGCATAATATTTATTAAATACTTGCCCTAGGTCAACGATGTATTTGGCAACCTGTGATGGATCGTAATTTTCGCAGGCCCGCTTGATGCTAGTAGGAAACTCCATTAACATGCTGACAACCTTCCATTCCTTTTCCCAGGCTGTTTGATACGCTTGTGACGGAGCAGTTGTTGGCTGCCAGCCCGCTTTTCGTAAAATGGAACAAGCTCTTGCAAATGTATATTGGACATACGGACCCGTTTCTCCTTCAAAACGGAGCATTTCCTCTAAAGAAAATTCAATATCATTCATCCGGTAATTTTTTAAATCATGAAAAATCACCGCTCCGACTCCGACTTGTTTGGCGACTTCCTCTTTGTTGGTTAAGTTCGGATTTTTCTCTTCGATATTCGTACGGGCCATGTCGATAGACTCGGCTAACACTTCTTCAAGCAGTACCACTTTGCCTTTTCGGGTAGACATTTTCTTTCCGTCTTTTAGCATCATGCCAAAAGGTATATGGACCATTCTGTCAGCCCAATCAAAGCCCATTTTTTTCAGAACAGTGATTAACTGTTTAAAATGCAAGCTTTGCTCATGGCCTACTACATACAGAGATTGGGCGAAGTCGTAATGCTCCTTGCGGTAAAGTGCCGCGGCCAGGTCGCGAGTCGCGTAGAGTGTTGCCCCATCTGACTTTTTGATTAAACATGGCGGTAGTTCTTCTTCTGTTAATTCCACTACCTGTGCGTTGTCAGACTCCACTAACAGTTGTTTTTCCTCCAGCAGCTCGACAATCCGGTCCATTTTATCGTTATAAAAAGCTTCACCAGCGTAGGAGTCAAAGCTTACACCCATGAGGTCATAAATCCGGGAAAATTCTTTTAAGGATTCATCCCGGAACCATTGCCAAAGATCCAAGGCCTCTTGATTGCCATCCTCGAGCTTCTTAAACCAGCTTCTTCCCTCATCTTCTAAAGCAGGGTCTGTCTCAGCTTCGGCATGGAATTTAACATAGAGGGTCAATAATTCTTTTATCGGGTTTTTCTTGACCATTTCGGCATCGCCCCAGCGTTTGTAGGCACTGATGAGTTTGCCAAACTGCGTGCCCCAGTCGCCAAGATGGTTAATCTTGATTGGCTGATAGCCGCTTTTTTCCACAATCAAGGCAAGAGCATTGCCAATAACAGTGGACCGCAAATGGCCCATCGAAAACGGTTTGGCAATGTTCGGCGAAGACATATCAATGGTCACCTTCCCGCCATTGCCCAAATTCTGAGACCCGTACTCGCTTTGTTGGGAAATGAT
>NZ_HG942026.1:0-36602 GCF_000612665.1 Neobacillus dielmonensis | reverse complement strand
GGGGTCGGGGGTTGGGGAGCCTCCTCGGCGCGAAAGCGCCTGCGGGGTCTCCCCAACCCCGTACTCCCGCAGGAGTCGAGCGCCTTCCGCTCCAATCAACAGGTTAAAAAAATCAACATTATTGTTTTTAACAGAGCCATAAAAATAAAAAACTCCCGCCTCTTATGAAAAGAGACGAGAGTTACAATTTCCCGCGGTACCACTCTAATTGTTCGAATTGAACCAGCTTAATTACATAACGGAGTATTCCCCGGCGTGCCCTACTTATTTTCAGGCAGGCATCTCCAAAGTGCGGTTCATTATCTGATTGCATCAGGCTTCCACCGTCCCCGACTCGCTTTATCTTTCTAGATAACTACTCTCTTTGTCATTGATTTTCAATTGTTTGAATTACCAGCTATTATACTGGAAACATACGGTTTTTGCCAGTGATGATGATGAATTTTTTCTGTTCGGAAATTCTAATGGGTAAAGGAGGGATATCAATGGCCAGACGAAATAAAATTCTTGTTCCAGAAGCTAGAAATGGTCTTGACCAGTTAAAAGCAAGAGTTGTTCAAGCCCAGAACCCTGACCATGCCAAATTTGAAGCAGCACAGGAAGTAGGCGTTCCACTTAAAAAGGGCTATAACGGGCAGCTAACTTCGGAGCAGGCTGGGAAAGTTGGCGGCCGGCTTGGCGGCAGCATGGTCCGCGAGCTGGTCAAAATGGCACAGCAAAACTTAACTAAACAGTAGTTTTGAGGAAAGGACCTGGGAAACGGGTCCTTTTTTAGATTCCCCCAGAGACAAAACTGCTAGGCAGATGACTCAAAGTGTCCCATATTGGACCTCTATCGGACAAAACTAGTTACGGAGAATTCAACAGTGTCTCATATAAAAATTTCAAGAACATTTTCAAAAAAAGTTTGACAATTTTGTGACAAATGGTGGTAAAATATTGGTAACAAAGGGGTGAAAGGGTTTGCATAAAAAACATTTACAAGCATTATTGTTCATGAGAAAAACAGCTTGTTATGCAAGCTGGCTCGGAATTATACTTTTAGTCACGGGATTTTTCACTAATGGTTTTGTGAATTATTTCTTCACCGGTTTAGGTTTTGGGATACTTTTTGGTTCGTTTTTAGCGGTTTTAATGGGGACATTTTTATCACTGATGTCGGAGCAGACACATAATAGCAAACGAGGACAGTTTATCGTTTTATCGACCGGCAAATTCACCAATCGCAAATTTGCCAAACGAGGGGGAGCCCCGGCGCTAACCTTGATTGAAGGCGGAGCCCGAAGCGGCCGAAAAGCCAGTCAAAAAAATCGTATAGCAAAATAAATAGAAGAGGTATGGGGTCCTCTTCTTTTTATATTTCCAATTTATGAATGCAGCAAGAGACCTTTCATAATCTCGGCAATCTCATCCGAACTTAATGGTTCGTGCTTCTTTTCCCAATCAGACAAAAGCGCAACATACATTTTCAGCAGCAAGAAGCTGATAATTTCCGGATTAGTCTTGGGAATGGCCCCTTTTGCCATGGCGGCCTCAATTTTTTGCTTTAAATAAGCAATGATTTCGTCCTCCACATGCTGGAGCATATCTGAGACAGCGATGGTCCCCATTTCCTTTTCTTCTTGAGCGAGTTTAATCATCAACTGATGCCGGGAACGGAACTCTAAAATGCGGTACAGCCCACGATGGACATTCTCGGTAAACGGCAATTCTGGCTTCAAAACGGCCTCTGCTTCAGCAATCATTTCTTTTACTAAAGAAGACATAATCTCTTCAAACAGCTCTTCCTTGTTTTTAAAAAATGTATATATTGTCCCTTTTCCTACATTCGCAAGCTTGGCCACTTGATCCATCGTTGTCGCCTTATAGCCGAACAAGGAAAAGGATTTGGTTGCAGCATCGACAATCATTTTTCTGCGATTGGGAGCCACCCGGGTCCCTCCTTTTTGACTAAATTAGTTTTATAGTCAATTCATCCTACTTTTACTCTACCATATCTAAGCTGTGATTGGCAATTCGACTATAAATAAAGACCATGGTGGGCTGCATCCATGGCCTATTGTTTTTGCCTTTACTCCCGCTTTTCAATTACTGACATGACCGCTTCTTGTATTTCCTCATAGCATGTACATCTACAGATATTGGAGGAAAGCCATTCCTTAATGACCTCATAGGTTGGTTGGGGATGGTTCTTCAACAATGCGTGGCAATTCATAATAAAACCTGGAGTGCAATAGCCGCATTGAAACGCAAAGTTTTCAATGAATGCATGTTGAATGGGTGAATCCTTTAATCCTTCTATTGTGGTCACTTTGGAACCGACTGCTTCAACCGCAAGCATGATGCATGACTTATAAACTGTATGATCTACCATCACTGAGCATGCCCCGCAGTCACCATTTAGACAGCCAGGTTTTGCCCCTGTTAAGCCGAGATATTCCCGAAGAATAAAGAGAAGCGTATCCGCCGGCCGGATCGCGACATTCCTAGTTTCTCCATTGACATCTAAAGAGACATTAATTTTTTGGGGTGGAGACGCAGCCATTACCTTCCCTCCAATTCTATTATTATTTCATTTAATGTATTTTCGAGGACGAATAGACGGTACTCGCTGGACCCCTCGACATCATGAAGCACAGGTCCTGGTATATGGCCGATAGCTCTTTTTACCCTTTCAGGCAGTGACAACCCGGCCTTATTTAATTCATCCTCCATTTCCTTGGAACGAAATGGGAACGGGCACAGCCCGCTGAAGGCAAACCGTAATTGGTTTTCCACTTTAATTGCAGCCACGGTCAGAAGCGGATATCCTGTCTCCCACTGCTGGCGTTTCTTTATGCTTACAAAAGGAAGATCAACATACCTTCTTTCCGTCATAATCTGGATGATAAATTGCCCTTCAGCGAGTTGGAAGGTTTGATTAAAAATTTGCCCGATTGGCAGTGACTCCACTCCATTTTGCCCTGCTATGGTGACTACGCTATCACACAAGAGGAAGGGCAGCACGGCCTCACGGTAAAAAATTTGCCCGCATAAATTTCCTCCCAGCGTGATTTTGTTTCTTGCCGTATGGTCGGCAATCCCCATGGATGTCGCACTCAGCAAGGGAAATAAATTAGCATCCTCAATGTAAGTTAAGGGAAGGGCTGCGCCTGTCAGCAGGTTGTTGCGATCAAACTCAAAAACCAGACATTCCTTTATAGCTTTTATGTCAATCAGGGCACCTGGCTGAATCAAATCCAGCCGGCCTAGGGTTAGAATTTCAGTGCCGCCTGAATAATAAACCGGTCGTTTGTTTTCCCCTTTTAAGGAAAAAAAGAGTTCTGTCGCTGCTTTAATCGTTGCAGGTCGATAATACTCGATGTCTGCTGACAGCACTATCTCTCACCTCCTTTTATTTTCCATAATAATTCGGGAATCAGGGGCAGATAGTTGACTTCAGCTGATAATGCCGCTGATAAGCTATTTCCGAGTGCAGCCGGCATGCCTAATAACCCATGCTCTCCTGCCCCTCTTGCGCCAAAGGGGGCTTCGACATGCGGCGTTTCTACAAAGGCGACTTCATACTTGGGATGTTCCCCAAACCGGATTGGCCGGTACGTCCTTAGCTGCGGGTTCAATATAGTGCCAAGGGAATCAAAGTAAAATGTTTCCCTCGCTGCAAAGGACAACCCCATGCTCATCGCACCCTTTACCTGTCCAGTGAGTGTTTTCTCATTCAAAACCTTTCCTACATCAACCACCGTGACTGCCCTGAGAATTCGATAACGATATTCTCTCGTATCCAATTCAATCTCTACTCCTTGGGCGGCCACTTCCCATTCCGGGCCGGGCTTTCCTGCCCCCGTTTCTTTGTCTAGATAGGTGATGCCTGGCATCATGTAATGGCCCCTGCCGATGATTTGCCCTCCGATCGAATTTCCATTGGGAAAAGTGTAACCGTAGGCGATGTCCTTAATCGGGATCGATTTACTTGGTTCCCCTCTTAAAAAGACCTTTCCGTAGCCCACCTCCACATCCTCAATGGGGGCGCGCAAGATAAATGACGCTAAACTTTTTAATTGGCTGATGACATCTTCTGCAGCCGCTAAAACGGCCCTGCCTGCCATGTAAACTCCCCTGCTCGCCACTGTCTTCCAATGTTCAGGAGTATTGACTGTATCAACATGCATTTGGACATGGATGTCTTTTATGTCCATTTTTAATTGTTCAGCAAGAATTTGGGCAAGGACCGTTTTGGTTCCCGTTCCAATTTCAACGACACCGGAAATGAGGTTAATGCTGCCGTCAGGATTGTATGTGAGAATGACTCCGGAACTTGCATTAGGATCAATGGTAGAGGTTTTCCAGGTACAGGCAATTCCTTTTGCCCTCACCTTATGTTGGCCCAGGTTAGTGACCTGCCCTTCCTGCCAATTCATTAACTCCTTCAATTTTTCAATGCATTTGGGCACATTTCCAACCGTGCTGGCATTTAAGCGGAATTGAGTGGGGGTCGTATGTCCCGGCAATATGGCATTTTTATAACGCAGCTCAAGCGGGTCCATGTTCAATTTTTTTGCTAAAACATCCATGGTCCTTTCAAAAGCGAAATGGACCTCCGAATGGCTGAACCCTCTAAACGGGGCTGCATACGGATGGTTTGTATACATACATAGCGAATCACACCAAATGTTTTCAATATTATAGGGACCCGTGCAATCAACCGCTCCCGCTCTGCTCAAATCAATTGATTTATCAGAGTAGGCGCCGCCATCCCATAAATAGAGAAGCTCTGCCACTTTCAGGGTCCCTTCTTTTGTGCAGCCTAGTTTTACTTGGGCTTCTAAGCCAATATGCCCCGGGGAGGTGAGCATATCCTCTTCACGGGTATTCATCATTTTCACTATTCGTCCACCCACAGCTCTAGTGGCAAGATAGGCCAGAATTTCCAGCTGGACAGACGCTTTTCCTCCGTATGCCCCGCCCACTAGAGGGGTATTTACTTTAATGGTGCCAGGCTGAATTCCAAAATACTGTCCGATCAATTTTTTAATCATAAATGGCGCTTGGGAGGAGGAAGTGATTTCGATGGTTCCTCCCGGATGAATTTGGGCGATTGAACACCTCGTCTCCATAGCAGCATGGTCGGATGTCCGGAAGGCAAACTTCTCCTCCACCACGACTTCGCTTTCAGCCCATCCTTTCGTTCGATCACCCTTACGGATTTTCGTGCGGGTGGCAATGTTGGTCCCAGGTTCCGGGTAGACTCCTTGGATTTTTTCATATTGACCCATATTGGGATGGAGCAGCGGCGCATCAGGCTTTAGTGCTTCGGATGGGGAATTGACGACAGGGAGTTGTTCATATTGGACCTTTATTGCCTCTACCCCTCTCATGGCCAAATAAGGGGTGTCAGCTACGACGATGGCCACAACCTCTCCGTTAAAACGGACCCGGTCCACGGCAATTGGCGGGCGATCCCGCAATTCTTCTCCCGTGAGCGGAAGATGATCCCCTGTCACAATGGCCCTTACCCCTGGGATTCGTTGGGCTTCTGTTAGATCTAACTGTTTAATCAGTGCGTGCCCAAAAGGACTTATGACCGTTCGGGCATGAAGCATCCCTTTTATCTCGAAATCTGCTGTATACTTTGCATGTCCGGTTACCTTTTCAAGGGAATCCTTTCGGGTGATACCTTTCCCAATGATGTGCATATGCTTCAATCCCCTTTCATGCAGTACGGATCTTGCGCGGTACTATGAATCTTTAATACTCGCAAACTTATTTGGCTGTCTATACTGTTGAATGATTTCCGCCATAATACTGACTGCAATTTCCTCTGGCCCTTGTGCACCAATCGGCAGCCCGATGGGAAAGAAAAGCTTCTGCTGCTTTGTTCCATTCCTTGCTAGTCGTAACGTTCTATCCTTTGACCCCAACAAACCAATATATCTCACATTAGAATGTTGTAATGCTTCAAGGAATTCTTGATCTTTCCGGAAATTGTGGCTCATAATCACGACAAAGTCAGTATCGGAAATCTCCATAGCTGAAATGATTTCCTGTGGCGAACCGATATGACATTCATCCGCTTCCGGGAACCGCTCTTCATTGCAAAGACCCGGCCTCCAATCACAAACCTTAACCATAAACCCAACCCTGGCAGCTAACCCCACAAGCGGCCTCGCATCCACACCCGCCCCAAAAACAACAAGAACTGGAGGCGGAAAATAAACATAACTATAACAAAATCCCTCAGAGACAATCCCCCACCGCACTGACGCACTACCGTACTGGGGGACTGTCCCCCGTTGCAGTGATGCGTTACCGTGCTGGGGGACTGTCCCCCGCTCCAGTGATGCGTTACCGTGCTGGGGGACTGTCCCCGGGTGGTGTTTGAAGGTGGATTGTTGTAATGTAAGGTCTTGTGTGAATTTTTTTTCGTGTAGTATTGGTTGTTTGTTTTGTAGTGAGGTTTTTAGGAAGTGTAGGTCGGTTTTGAGTTTTTTGGTTATGGGTTCTAGGAGGATGGTGATTATTCCATTGCAGCCCATTCCTTGGCCCCATCCGTAGTCGTCGATGGAGCGCATATCGTAGGTGATGGTTTTGGGTATTTGGAATTCAAAGACTTCCTGGCTCCTTAAAATCAGGTCTTCCTCTAGGCATCCAGGGGATATTGTGCCCACACTTTGGCCATCTTCCTGAATGAACATCGAAGTTCCTTCTCTTAAGTAGGCAGATCCCTCGATTTTAATAATGGTGGCCAAAATACCCCTTAGGGGTGAATGCTGCACTGCCTCCAAAATCGGTAAAATGTTTAGCATCCATTCCATCTCCAAACGGAAAACTTTCATATTCTTTATGGCGTAAGCGCTCGATTAAGATGTATGAAACAAAGGCAAAAAAAATGCCTTTAGGACAAGATTCAGCTAGTAATATCAACTTATACACATACACTAAAACATATAGTAATTATGCCTGAAACCTATGATTATCAATTAAAATAATTTGTGTTTCTGTCTCGTTTGCAAGTGCCTTCGTCCGGTCAACGAGTTGATAGATGTGTTTGCAGCATTGTTGGGCCCCTTTTACGAGCAGGGGAACACCAATGAAATCAATGCCCAATCCTCTAGAGAAAAAACCGCCAAGCGTCATGGCAAGCGGGACAACAGGGGACGTATTGGAAAAAATAATTTTCTCCCTTAGACCGTAGCGTTGTGTCATGATTTCACTTAAGTGATAGATGGAGGGAAGCACAAGCTTGGATGAACGTTTTCCTATTGTATAAACAGGATTCCCTTCTTCGTCTTCTCCGTGAAAAATAAATTTTCCTGCATCTTGCTTTTTCAATTTATTGAAATACGGAACTGCTAACACCTCCTCTTTACTAAGAACCTTGGAGGGGTCATCCAAGAGTTTAAGATGATAGGCAGCTGCCAAGGAAGTGGTATGCGTACCGCCGTAATCATGATAAATATAAATCATTTCGATCGTCCTCTTTAACGTGTTTTTTCTTCTATCATCCCCAATGTTAGATGATTTATAAGATACCATAAAAAAAATCCCTCCATGTTTTGGAAGGATCAATTTTCGCAACGCTTTATGGTTTGTAATTAATTCCTAACGATAAAATAATCATTAAAAACGCAAATACCAATAGGAAGAGACATAACGAGAACCCCCAGATGGCAAAAAGCCGGGAACGTTTCTCCGTGAACAGGCCTACAATCCCTAAGAAAAAGCCGACAAATGGCAGCTGAAATACAAACAGGCCAAAAAATAGACTTCCTTGAATTAATAGACCCACATTTAACCCCGCCAACGCAATTAAAGCCGATAGAAAAGATAAAAATCCGAAGATTGCCGGGATGCGCTGAAGCAAGCCTTTATTTTTTACTCCCAATTCCATAATTTCACTTCCCCCATCTTTATGGCACGAATGTCTTCCCGGTCGTGAAGCTTTCGTAATTCCTCTGTTGGACCGGTGATGACCGCTCCATACACCTTAATTTCATGTTTTTTAATATAGTCCAACCGGCTGCCGATGGATAATGACTTCGCCCTGGCCACTTTCTCGGCAACAGCCTCATTTTTTTTCAACTGCGATAAAATATCAAGGAAAGCCTGCTGATTGTCTCCGTCTTTAAACGGTGACCATGTTTCCGGGTCAGCCTGTACCGGATACCCTAATGGAGTAATCGGCACCCCTTCTTTGTCCACCTGTGCCTTTTCCAAACCCGTGTCTACTGCCACCCAGCGCAGCTCCATATTTTGCGGCAGACTTTTTTCTAATTCCCGCGGGTCCATCAAGTGATTGAACGATACATAAATTTCCGACACCGTTCCGTCTGGCAGTTTATCTAAAGTATCCCAGCCGTCTTTGGCTGAATACGGCATAATTGCATCGGGATGAAACAAAACCCCTGTCTCTTTGCTAGGATTTTCAGCCAAAGGGCGGTCTAGCAAAAGATTTTTTTTAGGAAATTCTGCTTGGCCTAACAGAAAACGAATATCGTAGTCGCCGGCCTTATAATCCTCTTTTCCAACACGTTTAAAAACATCAAACGTAACATTCATCGAAAAAAAGCCGATATCGTCTTCAACGTCTAATTTTTTGAGGCTCATATTAGGCTCAGTAACATAAATCGTGTTCGTTGCCACTTCAATTAGCCGGTCCGCCCTGCTGTCAGTCCCGTAGTACAAATAGGTCGCCAATGTCATGATCGGAACAATCAGGAGCAGCACCGCAAGACTGATCATAATATTTGTTTTCCGCGCCATGCTCTTTCCAATCTTCACAAATTCAGTCTGCTTCGCTTCTGGATAGCTTGGTATCTGATCAATATGATCTAATGATTCCTTCAGATAATTCTCATACTCCTGGTCCACTTGATTTTTATCCTCAGTCATTGGCCTTCTTCCTTTCCTTCACTCGGTCCATCACTTTTTTTCTTCCCCTATGTAACAGGCTTTTTAACGTATTAACATTTATATCAAGAATGGCTGAAGCTTCCTTGTAACTTAGCTGGTGAAAATCACATAATAGGATGACATGCCTTTCCAGTTCCTTTAATGAATGGATATCCCCAAGCAATAATTGAAAGCTTTCCTTCTCCAAAAGCCTTCCTTCTGGCGTCTCTTTCGTAAAGCTTGTTTCATTATAGGGGTCTTCCCGGAACACTAAACGTTTATTCTTTCTCTGAAAATCAATGAATGCATGATAGGCTACCTTAAAAAGCCATGCCCGTATGTTCGAAATCTGATAATCCTCCAGCTGTACATAGGCACGGTAAAATGCCTCTTGAACTAAGTCCTCTGCTATAAAGTGATCCTTTGAGAGAGAGAATAGGTAACGATATAAATCATTCACATATGCTTGATAGGCCTGATCAAGTTCCACTATTGCTCCCCCTTTTCACTTTAACCACGTTTTACCATATCAAAAAGTTGCATTTGTTGAAATGTTTTTTTTTCATAGGATAAATTACCTATATCATCTCTTCATTTCATGCTACTACCGTTTTTCAAACATACTTTTTATTTTCGGCGAAATACTATAATCATCGTGATATGTGAACTTTTAAGGAGCGGGGCGAGATCATATGATGGCAATTCATTGTTTACGGCAACCACCTATTAGTGCAAATCGAGAAAACTTGGCAAAGGACTAGAAGAATGTGCGCAACGGACTTGAAGCTTTAATGTGGAGTATAGCCCTGCCTGGATTCGGGCAATTTTTGAATGGCAAATGGCTTAAAGGGATTGTTTTTGTTATTTTAGAAATATTAATTAATGTTCAAGCAAGGTTTAATTTAGCCATTATTTCAAGCTTTCATGGTGAGATTGAAAAAGCAATTCACCAAATTGATTTTCAATGGCTGATGTTCTACCCTTGTGTGTATTTTTTCGCTATGTGGGATGCCTTCAAAGATGCAGGAGGAGGAAAAGAAAAGAATTCATTTTTACCGTTTGTTTTTTCAGCCTATTTCGTGACAGTCGGGTTAATTTTTTCAACCATTTTCAAGCCTTTTGGCATCTTCTTTGGGCCGATTTGGCTGCCTATGTTATCGGTTATACCTGGGTTGATTGTTGGTTTTCTTTTGAAACGTATCATTAATAACGCCGCCAAACAAAAGGAGCACTAAAAGGTGCTCCATTTTACTACGTGTGTCGTCTTTATCGCGGCCCTACTTTTTATGCTTTCGGTCACTCCTCTTTTTATGCTGGTGTTCCCAACGCTTCATTCTTCGCAGTAGTCCATAGGAGACGTGGATTTTTTCTTTTTCTAGTGAAATCCCCGGAGTTAAATACATCCACATGGATTTTGGATAGGCTACAAGCTGGTCTGGGTAAACGCTTCTATGCCCAATCGTAATATAGGCAGTTATGCAAGCCCCGACTAGATAGACCGCTGTTGTGCTCCCGAATAACTCCAAGCCCATAAAGATAGCAGCAATTGGTGTGTTTGAGGCCGCAGCGACCACGGAAGCCATCCCGATTGCGGCCCCCAAAGCTGGATTAATTCCCATCAAATGGGCCAGCACATTGCCGGACAAGGCACCGATGACAAACTGCGGTGTTACGACGCCCCCATAGAATCCCGAACCAAGCGTAATGGCCACAAACAGTGCCTTCCAAAGAAATCCTAATGCCGGCACCTCCTCACCACTTAATGCCCGCTCCATCAGTGGGAGACTTAGTCCCAAATAATCCACTGGCAAAACCAAAATTAGGCCTGACAAAATAAGTCCGCCAATCAAAGGCAGAAACGGCTTGCGAATATGGTACTGTTTTTCGATATATTGAAAAACACTCCGGGCTTGGACAAATAATTCAATAAACAGCCATGAAACTAATCCGCAAACGATCCCAATCAGGATCACCTTGAGGAACAGCACACCTGAAAACTGGGAAGAAAGTTCAATCGGAAAATAACTATAATAGATTCCCCACATTTTACTTACCTGATAGGAGGCAACTCCTGCAATAATGGCGGGGAAGATTACATCATGGCGGAGCCTTCCAATCGTCAATACCTCTATTCCATATATAGCACCAGCAATTGGCGTGCCAAATACACTCGCAAAGCCGGCACTTACCCCGCAAGCAACAAGACGTCTTTGTGTTTCAGCATTTAGATGGAATAGTTGTCCGAATATAGAGGCGAGTGAACCGCCTATATGAGAGCATGGTCCTTCTTTCCCTGCAGACCCGCCAAAACTTAAGGTAATAATAGCAGTGAGAGGCTTGACCCACATCGTTTTGACAGGTAGAATTCCTGCCTGTTCGTGGACTGCTGTGATCGTAGAGTCTTTCATTGCTGAGGCATTCCGATATCCATAAGATAAAATAAGACCGTTTAAAATTCCGCCGATTGGCAATAAAAGCATTTGCAGCCATAACGGAATGGTGGATGTTTGTCCTGTTGAGTAATTTAATACATGTAAAAATAGGCTTGTTCCAGTCCCAACGATGGCTCCCGTTATGGTGGATAAAAACAGCCAGCGAATGAGAGTTGCAATCATCACAAGCGGTTCTATAAAATAGATTCGCGAAAACATACCTATTCACCCCCACCTGAAGATAGCACTATAAGATTATAATGTCTAATTGCCCTCTTTGCAGGCCCTTCCACTCATTCAACTATCTCATGGACGTCAAGTTAAAGATGTTTGCAAATACCGTACGTTTATCGTCATTCTCCCCTATTCGTTTTCATATATAATGACCAATTTGGCAAATTAATTAAATGTTTAATTAACTCTTTCAAATTCAATTAAACATTTAATTAAAAATAAACTTATTTTTATACAAACGATTAATTAACCTCAACAAAGCAGACACAACGGCACCTTAAAGCTTTTAATTAAATGTTTGTTTAACTTTTCTCTACATTAATCAAACGTTTGATTAATCTTTTTTAAATAAATACTTTGAATACCTCATAAATATTTTTTATACTAAGTATAAAAACATCAAATACAATGAGGCATGTTATGAATTTAAATAAATTAGATGCATTTATTTTAGTTGTAGAGAAAGGGAGCTTTTCCGAGTCAGCCGCCGCACTCCACAGCTCACAGCCTGCCATTAGTCTTAAGATTAAGAGTTTAGAAGAAGATTTGGGATTCGAACTCCTTGATCGAGGGGCCTCAGGTATCCATCTCACTCCAGCTGGAGCCCTGGTTTATCAGGCAGCAAAAGAAATGATAAAAACATGGCGGCGACTTGAGGATGACCTTGTTGGTTTTCAGGATACATTAACCGGGAATTTGACCATCGGTGCCAGTACGATTCCAGGTACTTACTTAGTTCCTGCGATGATAAAAAGGTTCCGCGACCGTTTTCCAAAGGTAGATGTATCCATCGAAATCAGTGATTCTGAAGAAACCTTAAAGAAACTTCTCAATCAGCAAATTGATGCAGCAATCGTCGGGATGCAGCCAACCGCTGCAAAGTTAAACAGCCAGAAACTA
The DNA here is from genome assembly GCF_000612665.1 of Neobacillus dielmonensis. Classification (GTDB taxonomy): domain Bacteria; phylum Bacillota; class Bacilli; order Bacillales; family Cytobacillaceae; genus Neobacillus; species Neobacillus dielmonensis. The sequence goes on along the minus strand of NZ_HG942026.1, from coordinate 24,144 downwards.
GCTACTGATTCTTTAGTGTTAATCACTCCAACTCATCATCCGTTACTTGAGACTGGGGACCCAGCTGTTAATGAGCTGCAGCATTATGAGTTTGTTGTAAGAGAAAAAGGTTCTGGCACAAGAAAGAGAATGGAAGAATACTTGGCCGCACATGATTTAGTGCTGGATAATTTGCCCATTAGTTTATCAATTGGAAGCACAGAGGGGGTGATTGCCGCCGTAGAAGCTGGGCTTGGTATCAGCTTTGTATCAAAGCTAGCCGCACAGCCTGCAGTGAATGCAAATCGAGTCCGGGTGATTGAAAAAATCAATCCTATTCAGCGCAGCTTTTACTTTACAGTCCTGAAGGAAACAGAAAACCGTCCCATCATTAAAGAATTGACAAATGTTTTAATTTCACATGAACCTTTAGAGGAGAGGGAAACATGAAAACCAGCAAAACAATGATTCTAACTTATTCGGCAATGGGAATTGCCTTAAATGTCATTTTAGGGACAGTCGTATCATCTCTTAAAATTCCACTTTTATTCCTTGATACCATTGGTACTGTGCTGATTGCCGTAATATTCGGTCCCTGGTGGGGAGCTTTGGCCGGATTATTGACCAATGTCGTACTTGGTATGACAACAGGAGCCTCCGCCATTTTCTTTGGTCTTGTCAACGTGGCAATTGCATTAGTGGTTGGCTATATCGCAAGAAAGTTTGATTTTACCAAATGGTATGTTGCCCTGATTACCGGACTGATTTTATCAGTAGTCGCTCCGCTAATTGGCACGCCAATTGCGGTTGCCGTATATGGCGGTTTGAATGGCAGCGGCATGGATGTCGTGGTTTTATGGCTGCGGGCAGCAGGTGAAAGTGTATTTGCCTCCACGTTTATATCCAGAATTACCGGCAACTTTGTCGATAAGATTATCACCTGCCTGCTTGTCATGTTCATGGTTACCCGTTTGCCCAATTTTTCAAAACTGATAAAGAAGGAAAACCGCCATGCAGCGTAGTAAAAGAATCCTGATTGTCTCCCATTGCATTTTAAACCAGAATACCGTTATTGCTGATGAGGCTAGAGCAGAGGGAGCCATTGTTTCCGCTGTTGAATGGGCAATGAAGCAAGGTTATGGATTGCTGCAGCTTCCTTGTCCGGAGTTTACGTTTCTCGGGTTGAACCGGCCATCCATGACTTATGAGCAATATAATACACCCGAATATCGAAAGCATTGCCGTGAAATACTTCAGCCCGTCCTGTATCAAGCGGAGGATTACCTGAAAAATGATTATGAGATTGCTGGAATTTTAGGCATCCAAAGCAGTCCTTCCTGTGACCCTGTGCGGGGGATTTTTATGGAAGAGCTAACTAGCATGTTTGCTGAAAAAGGGATTACGTTAGAGACACTTTGGTATCTTCCGAATACCAGTGAGCCTGTTTTTAAAAGTGATGAGCATTTCGTCAAATAACCGACTGTACATAAAAAGGCCAGCTCTCAGGCAGGAAGCTGGCTTTTTTTGCGGAACTTCTTATAGAATTGACACAACTTAAGTTTTCGCTTGGATTTTCTCAATCTATTGAAGATCTTGCGGATTTATTGGGTTTTTTACGGATAAAACTGTTTTTCAACAAACTAACTAAACTACATGACTGGGCTACGGCCTCAAATACTTTATTTCAAACCACTCCTAATCTACATGTAAAGCCCCGCCAAGAAAATTCCCAAGGTCTCCTGATAAATTTCATCAAATTGCGAGATCGGAAGAGGATTGGTTCCTGTCCCCAGTTCTACCGTGAATCCCGGCCTGCGCCAATCTTGGATAAACCAATCTTTGTACCCTGCCCAACTTTCTATCGTCTGTTCCGGTATATAACCGCTCACTCGGCTAAACTCATTGACCAACACTTGTGATTGGGGAGGTTCCATATTTTCATAGCCCCAGTAAATGACTTCCCCCTGTGTATGGAAGGCCAGGACCCTTGCAAAATCCCGTCTTCGAGTCAGCTCCGCCATGGCAATCGCCTCCGGCTCCTGTAATGGCTTTTCTCCGCCATAATCCCTTGGCCCGGGCTGTTTTGGGTTGCGGGCACGCTCATCCTCCCATTTGGCCGTGAACTGGTCATTAAGGTCCACCCCACGGATATTGGCCTTCCATCCGGAAAAATCGGTGCTGCCATTATTATATTGGATGACTCTCGTACGCCACGTTTCATTTTCCGGCGGTCCATTTAATACTAGGTTTACTCCATCTGGGTTTACCATTGGAACAGTTGACAATATAGTTTGCTGATACAAATCGGACATCACAATACCACGAATCGGAGTGAAGTTGGTCAGAGCTAACAAATAGTCATTGATAAACGTCATTAAAACAGCTGTCGTAATCCATTCATTTGCGTGGAACGAGGCATTATAATGGACCCGTTTGCTTCCCTTTCCGATTAGGAGCTCTGGAATCTGATTACCAAGCACCGTATTACCGATCGAATTCAATTGCATGAATGGGTAAACGGATTGCAATTGGCGAATATCTTGCATTAGTCGGCTATAATCGTAGTTTTGCCTGCCTTGGACCAACCTCCAAGTAATTCTCAAAGGGGTTTTGATAGATTGGCCGGCGAGAAGCCGGTTAGGGTTTACTCCTGGGTTTACCAACTGGATAGCGTCCGCTGACAACCCCTGTGAACGGGCGATTGAATAGAAGGTATCTCCTGGGTTAATTCGATAATCTTGTGCAACAAATCCAGGCAATCGGATATGCTGGCCGATAGACAACTGATTCGGGTTAATATCCCGATTGGAATCAAGAATAAGCTGCTGATTCATCCGAAATAATTGACTATAATACCATATAGAATCACCAGGTCTAACAATGATCTCCATAAAGTTCCTCCTGATGTTTATCATTTATTACTAATATGTATGCGGCCACTCCAAAATTATCTTTAAACAACACACCTCCAAGAAATTTGCGATCATGTCCCCAAGAAAAAGGCACGAGTGATTCACCCATGCAGTAATTTTTTTCTATTGAGGAATCCTAGAAATGGTCTCTTCCATTACCTTTCCGGGATTTAAAATATAATTCGGGTCCACCAACGATTTAATTCCCTGCATAAGTGCTATGTAGTCCCCATGTTCCTCTCTTAAAAAAGGCTTTTTTCCAATCCCTATTCCATGCTCGCCCGTACAGGTTCCGCCTTTCGCTAAGGCAAACTGAACAATCTGTTTGTGAACCTCCTCAACCCGCTCCATCTCCTCAATATTGGCGGTATCTACCGAAAAGACAGCATGATAATTACCATCCCCAACATGGCCAAATACCACCGCATCGATATGGTATTGGTCGACGACCTGCCTTGTATATTTTAAGGCTTCGACCAAACTGGAAAGCGGGACACAAACATCGGTGACCATATGCCCTTTTCCGGGATTGGCGGCAATGATGGCCAGTGCTGCCTGATGACGTGCCTCCCATAGCTGGGCACGTTTCAAAGAGTCTGTTTCAAATTCGAATGAAATGCAGCCCTCCTCTTTGACGATATCCTCTGCTAATTGAACACTATATTCCACGTCCGGCCTGCTCCCGCTGAATTCTAAAAACAAAGTGGGTTCTACGCGAAATGAAGTTCGCTTATAATCATTAACGGCCATGATCGTTTTTTCATCGACCAATTCGATTTTTCCAATCGGAAGCCCGACTTTTAAGAGCATCGTAGCCGCTTTACCGGCATCTTCAATTGATGAAAATGTCACTTTCACATCCGTGATGCTTTCTGGTATTCCCTGCAGCTTTAAAATAATTTCCGTAAATACCCCCAAGGTTCCTTCCGAGCCGACAAACAATCCTGTCAGATTATACCCTGCTGATGACTTGAATGAAAAGCCTCCCGTACGGATTGTCGAACCATCCGTCAAGACCAGCTCTAAACCCAGCACTTGATTACGCATGACACCATACTTTACGCTGTTGGTACCGCTGGCATTAGTGGCAGCCATGCCTCCGATGGTCGCATCCGCTCCTGGGTCAATCGGAAAAAACAATCCATATTGCTTTAGTGCCTGATTCAATTGGTTTCGGGTAACTCCTGGCTGGACGACCGCAATAAAATCATCCGGACGAACGGAGAGAATCTGGTTCATCAACGTGAAATCCAAGCTGATTCCACCATTGACGGGAATGATTTGTCCCTCTAAACTGGAACCCGCCCCAAACGGCACAATCGGGATTTTATGATGACTTGCATACTTTAGCACCTGGCTAACTTCCTGCTTGGAAACAGGGAATACGACCACATCCGGCAGCACTGGTTCATGGTACGCCATGCCCTTGCTATGCTGCTCTAAAATCGTTTCATTGACGGTTACCCGCTCATTGTCTCCCATTATTTCCAGCAAATCTTTATACAAACTCATGACGTTTATCACCCCTATTGTTTATCATCCATTGATCACTCCTGTCTTCCATAGACACTACCTTTACTTTCCCTCCAGTATGAACAGTTCCGGATTTTCCAGAAGTTCGTGGATGTCTTCCATGAACTGGTTAGCAGGTGCCCCATCGATGACCCGGTGATCAAAGGTGATCGACATGCCCATGACTTCCCCAATGACAATTTGGTCATCCTGGACAATGGGCTTTTTCTTAATACTATGAATTCCCAGGATCGCCACCTCCGGATAGTTGATAATTGGGGTGGCGAACCAGCCGCCTTTACCACCCGTGCTCGATATTGTAAAAGTACTACCGCTGACTTCGTGCGGTTTTAGTTTTCGTTCCCTTGCTCGATTGGATAAATCCTGAATCTCTTGAGCAATTTCAATGATTGACTTTTGATCGGCATCCCTCACGACCGGAACAATTAATCCTTCATCGGTTGCTGTGGCCACCCCTATATGGATCCCTTTTTTCAAAACAATCTCCATTGTCTCGTCATCTACCCTGGCATTGAAAATGGGATGCTGCTTTAGTACTTTTGCCGCTGCCTTCACAAAAAACGGAAGATACGTCAGTTTTACGCCTCTATTTTCCGCATGGGGCTGCAGCTGTTTTTTGAGTTCTACCAGCTTGGTAACGACCATTTCATCCATCCCGCTGCAGTGAATCGCTGTGGATTTGGAAAGCTTCATATTTTCATAGATTTTTTTCCGCAGTCCGCGAATCGGTTGGCGAACTTCCTCCTCCCCCACTTCTAGATGTGGTGGAAGCTGTACCGCTGATAAAGGCGGCGTCAGAGTTGCCACGGCTGCTGCTGCCTCTCTTTCCGACCTAAGAGCGAAGTTCCTGACATCCTCCTCTGTTACCTTGCCAGCTTTGCCAGTGGGCTGTACTTCGGTGATATCAACCCCTAGTTCCCTCGCTAATTTCCGGACCGACGGTGCTGCAATTACTCTTTTTTTGGGCAAAATTCCAATAGAACCAGCCTGGGATCGTGGGTACGATGCCGCTAGGTGTGGCTGTGATGATAAACCGCCAAATCCCTCCTTTGCTGGCAAGCCAACGATACTCGGTTCCTCCCTAACAGTGAACAGAACCTCGCCGACCTTTATCACCTCACCTACTTGCGCCTCCAATGAAACAATCGTCCCTGTAACAGGAGATGAGATTTCCACCACCGCTTTATCCGTTTGCACTTCCACCATGTTTTCATTTTCCTTCACTTGGTCACCTACTCTTTTAAACCAAGTGAGAATTTCTGCTTCGTGCAAGCCTTCCCCAATATCGGGAAAACGAAATTCATAAGCCATATGTTCTGCCACTCCTATTCGAAAATTAATGGGCTAATACTTCCTGGATACTTTGGCTAATACGTTGGGCATTAGGAAGCCAATCGTCTTCCACTGACGGTACTGGGTACGGTGTATCAAAGCCGGTCACTCTCAGGATCGGCGCCGATAAATAGAACAATGCTTTTTCGTTTATCAGTGCGGAGATTTCTGCACCCGGTCCTCCTGTTTTCACTGCTTCGTGAACGATTATGACCCTGCCCGTTTTTTTCGCAGACTCAAGGACGGTGTCTTCATCAATTGGTGAAATCGTCCGTAAATCCACCACTTCAATGGAGATATTTTGCTGCTCCCACTGTTCCGCTACCTGACGAACGAGCGGTACAGTCGGTCCCCAGGTAATAATTGTTAAGTCCTCTCCCTGTTTCACCACATTGGCTTTGCCCAGTTCAATCAGATAGTCATGTTCCGGTACTTCCTGTTTAAATGCACGGTATAGTTTCATCGGTTCGAGAAACAGGACAGGGTCATTCTCACGGATGGCCGCTGTTAACAGCCCCTTTGCATCATACGGGGAACTTGGCATAACTACCTTCAGACCCGGGGAATGCAGAAATAAGCCTTCTAAACTATCAGAATGGAGTTCTGGGGTTTTCACTCCCCCGCCAAATGGAGCGCGAATCACCATTGGCGCGCTAAGCCGGCCACCCGAACGGAACCTCAGCCGGGCTGCCTGTGAGGCCATTTGGTCCATCGCTTCATAAATAAATCCGAAAAATTGGATTTCAGCAACTGGTCGCAAGCCTCTTGCGGCCATTCCCACAGCTGCCCCGACTATTGCCGACTCCGCAATTGGCGTATCGACAACCCGCTCTGGTCCAAAGGCGGCCTGCAAACCATCTGTGGCCCGAAACACGCCGCCGTTTTTCCCAATATCTTCACCAAGAAGAATGATCCGCTCATCCCGTTCCATTTCCTTTTTTAAGGTCAAATTGATGGCCTCAATCATCGTCAACAAGGTCATTTCCATACCTCCTCAGAAGCTAGAGATTGCTGTTGTTCTGCAAGCTGGCTACTCTTTTGTTCATATACCAGATCGAATAATTCCTTTACATTGCTCTTTGGTGTATTCACGGCTTGTTCGAATGCTTCACTAACCGTATGCTCCGCCTTTGCATATTCTTGCTCTTCTAGCGCCTCGTTCCATATTCCCTTTTCAAAAAGGAACAGCTTAATCCTTTTCAATGGGTCTTTCGCAAGCCAGGTTTCCACATCACTGCCATCCCGATATTTGGTGGGATCATCGGCGGTGGTATGTGGACCCTGGCGATAGGTTACAGCTTCTATTAACACAGGTTCTCCTTTACGGGCCCGGTCTAGAGCCTGTTTCATGGTCATATAAACCGCGAGCACATCATTGCCATCCACTTGTACTCCTGCCATCCCATAGGCTAGTGCCTTTTGAACGATTGTTTTACTGCTTGTCTGCTTGCCGACCGGCACACTGATCGCCCACTGGTTGTTCTGGACAAAGAAGACCATGGGCAGCTGATACACCCCTGCAAAGTTCATGGCCTCATGAAAATCCCCTTCAGACGTGCCTCCATCGCCAAGATAGGCGACACTGACGCTGTTTTCCTTTTTGTATTTGCTTGCCCAGGCTCCTCCCACCGCATGGAGACATTGGGCTGCTATAATAATCTGCACCGGAAACACATGGGCCCCCTCGGCATCGCTCCCACTTAAATGGCCCATCGTATAAAGGAAAAAGTTCTTCATCGGAAACCCGTGGACAAAACAGGCTGCCCCTTCGCGGTAGCTAGGATAAATCCAATCCTGGGGCGCTAATGCGGAGGCGCTTCCAATTTGGGCAGCTTCTTGTCCACTCAACGGGGCGTATGTACCAATTCTGCCTTGCCGCTGCAGCTTAAGGGCCCGCTGGTCAAACACCCTGGCCAGGACCATCCATTTGTATAAGCTGACAAGCTCTTCATCAGATACCTCCGGCATGGATCCTATCAGTTTGCCGTTCTCATTCAAAAACTGTATTCTTTCTACCTTCCGTTCATTTGGTTCAATCCACATACAAATCCCCCCATTGCGTTATCCGAACGATTTTTTAAAAAGAAAAAGGAATTAGAGAACATGCCTCCATTCCTTTTACCTGACTCTATTTTACTAACTTAATAAACTCTCTCATAAAGCCCGGCAAGTCTGGCCATGCATGACCGGATACGAGATTGCCTTCGACATGAAGAGGATTTTCAATATAGGTGGCACCGCATGCCTCAACATCAGGTTTGCATGCAATATAAGCCGTCATCTCCCGGCCCTCTAAATATTGACGGACAGCTGTTAAAACCTGAGCGGCATGACAAATGGCCCCTACCGGTTTGCCTGCTTCAAAGAAATGAGCGACAATTTTAGGGACATTTTCGTTTAGCCGTATATACTCCGGAGCTCTTCCTCCAGGAATAATTAATCCATCATACTCTTCAGGGCTAACGTCCTCAAATGCTACCTGTGCTTCAATTAAATAACCTTTTGTTTCCGTATACGTATCCCAGCCAATGAAATCATGGACAACCGTCTGCAGTTTCTTTTTCGATGGTGCAGCAATTTGGACATCAAAGCCCTCTTCTAAACATCGGAAATACGGATAATAAATCTCCAATGCCTCCACCGCGTCCCCCGCAATGATTAACACTTTTTTAGACATATGATATTCCCCCTTTCCAAAATTAGACAACTCCTTTATGAATATATTCGTTTATTCCCTTAATTTTCCTCCATTAAAATGAATTTTTTTGTCATCACTTTCAAATAAGAAGTAATCAATATTTTCCTATGATTATGGGAAAAATTAACGAATGTCCAAGTAAAAAAAGAACGAAGGGGGTTTAAGATGAAGAACAGTAAGACATGGTTTCGATCATTCGTTTCAACTTTGTTTTTTTTGGTGAGTTTTCCAACCTTCTATTGCCCCGAGCAGGCATTAGCCTACAATCAGGCGCATATAAAGTACGGCAGCGAGCCCAAACAAACAATGGATATCTATACACCCGAGGGTGGGGAACAACTAGCCCATCCGGTCCTGATCTACGTACATGGCGGCGGCTGGATGCACGGTGATAAATCCAATGTCTCGGAAAAGCCAACTTTTTTTACCAACAAAGGATATGTCTTCGTATCCGTGAACTATCAATTATCTCCCCGTGTTCCATATACGGATATGGCTAAGGATGTTGCCAACACCATCCACTGGGTCTATCATCGTGCCGACCAGTATAAAATCGACCGGGCAAAAATAAATTTAATGGGACATTCCGCAGGAGGACATTTAGTCACGCTCGTTGGAACCAACCCTTACTATCTGGCTTCTGCTGGCTTGCCCCTCCAAGTAATCAACACCGTGGTTAACCTGGACGGTCCAGTTGATTTAACGGAGTTTATTCCTAGAAACACCACCTATATGGAAGTGTTTGGCGGCAAACAGGAAACTTGGGCGGATGCCTCTCCCATCACCTATGCTGCCAATAAACATTTGCCGTCCATTTTGTTAGTCGGCAAAGACCAAAAAGCCTTCACCACGTTTGCGGAGAAGGCGAGATATGCCGGAAATACGGTAGAACTGTTTTTCAACCATACATTGACACACCGGGAGATTACGAAATTACTCGGCGCCGGGAGTGATAATGCTGAAGCCATTAATATGACGAATGCAGTAGCTGGATTTTTAGACAAGAATAATTCATGGTAATCCCTGCCCTCCTTAAGAAGGCAGGATTTTTTATTGTTTCCGTAATTTATTTAGTTTTACGAGGTATGCCAAATAAGGTAAGCCGGAAAAGATTAAAACAATGAAGCAAATTAACCCTAAAACCATGCTGACGATTCCAAGAATTTTCGGAAGCATGCCACTTAGAAAAAAGAACACCAAAGTGGCGATAAGAAAAGGAACAGCCCATTTGCCCATTTGCCTTTTTTCACGCTCGTATTTTTCCATCAGGGTTTCTTTATCAGAGTAAATCGGTGTGGTACCTGCAGGGGCGCTAAAGATATGAATCTCGTTTCCCTGTGAACAGATATGGGCCCAGCCGGCGGCTTCAAAAAGGGAAAAATACTCTTCATCTACATCCTTATGATAGTCCACACAATAGATTAGATTTTGAGGAGTTCCTTTTATCAGTTTATAGCCCAACGGAGCAAAGCCTGCCAATATCCACCCCTCCTTAGCATAGTCACTGAGCTTTTTCATGTCCTGTTCTTCGGTAAAAGCTAAACCCCCACTTGGAACGTATTTTGTTTCTCCCATTCTTACAGCACCCCTTTACTTTTAAAGATTTGTTCTGCATGCTGAACCATTATCCGTCTGCGCTCCACTTCTTTTTTTAAAAGCTCCATTCCCTTGTCAGTAGCTATATATGTTTTTCTTTTTTCATCCTCATCAGCACATAGCTGAATCAATTCGGAGGATAATAATTTTTTGATTGTCGTGTACATTGAGGCGGGGCCAATCGTGAACTGGTGGTCGGTCAGGTCTTCGATAAATTTCATAATCAGGTATCCATGTTTTGCTTCCACTAATGATAAAAGAATGTAATATGCGGTGTCCGTTAGTTCACCCATCTCTAAAGAATCATTTCTTGGCAACTTGTAACCCCCTTTTTATTTCATTTAATGATATATCATTAAATATAATATATCATCAATTGATATGTATATCAATAAATGATATATAAAATTTTTCAAAAAAATAACCGTGTATCCCACGGTTTCTTTCGTTAATCATCGTTACTTTTCAGTTTTTTATTTTGATCATAATTTTACTAACAACAACAAGGTGCCCCCCACAATCAAGACTAATCCTGCTGTCGATTTTTTTGAAAGTTTTTCTTTTAAAAAGAGATAGGCAAACAATACGGTCAACAGAATGCTCAATTTATCAATCGGCACAACAATGCTTGCCTGGCCATCCTGCAGTGCACGGTAATAAAACATCCACGACAAACCTGTAGCAAGCCCGGATAAAATAAGATATAGCCAGCTCTTTTTGTCTATTTTCCCAATTCCCTTTTGCTTCTTGGTGGCAAAGACAATCAACCATGCCATGACTAAAACGACAATCGTCCGGATTGCTGTCCCGAGATTAGACTCCACATCCTCTATTCCAATCTTGCCGAGTATGGAAGTTAACGCGGCAAAGACCGCTGATAACACCGCAAACAGGAGCCAGCTTCCTGCTTTGATATCTTTTTTCTCGATTTTTTTCTTTTCAATCATCAGATATGTACCTATAGCAATTCCAATCATACCGACCAGCTTTCCCTCCGTCAGTGGCTCTTGCAAAAAGATAAACGCCAGGATCATCGATAGAACGGTGCTCGATTTATCAATTGGGACGACTTTATTGACATTTCCTAGCTGCAATGCTTTGAAATAACAGATCCAAGAGAGCCCAGTTGTTGCCCCCGAAAGAATCAGAAACACTAAACTTTTCGTACTTATAGCTGTGATTGTTGTTTGAGAACCAACAATAAAGACAATCACCCAGGCAAAAATAACGACCACAATGGTCCGAAGTGCCGTAGCCAGATTGGAATCGATATCTTTAATCCCGATTTTCGCCAGAATGGACATAATTCCAGCAAATAAAGCCGATAAAAATGCATATAAGACCCACATAATGGTTTTCCCTTCCACTCACCTAATTATTTCGAAACAACTATTATTATTTGTTGTAGTTAAAAATAAAATAATATCCACACCCCAGAATATCCTAAGTTCCTATGATTTAACAGACTATTCTTGCAAAATGTTTCCCGTGAAACAGTATATCATCATAATAAAACGGGGAATTTATAACCGACGCTTATTATCCTATTTAAAGAGGGCTGCTATGAATTACATTTGGGAAGCAGTGACTATTTTATTTACCGGGTTTTGTTTGCTGCGTATTGCAGGCAAAAAGACGGTTGCAGAAATGTCCGGTCTGGAAATCATCACCGTGTTGGCCATTGCCTCCACTACCGGTCATGCCATTTCCGAAACGGGGTTAGTAAAAACGATTTTGTCCCTTTGTGCCTTGGTACTATTTCAAATACTGATTCAGTTTTTAACCATTAAATTTACAAGTATTGAAAGACTATTTATCGGCAAAGAAACACCCGTGATTAAGGATGGAAAGGTTATAACAGAAAATTTAAAAAAACTGCGGATGACCTTCATGCAGTTGGAAGCTCGTTTACGGGAAAAAGGAATCTCCTCCGCCTCCGATGTGAAATATGCTTCCATTGAAAGCACCGGCCAGCTTGGATATGAATTGATGAAGCACAGGAAACCTGTCACACAGGAAGATTTAGATAAACGACTAGAACAGCTGATTTTAACACTCCAGCAGTCAAGCCTTCCTCCCCATCAACCTGCTCCCAGCAGTGGAACAAATCACGAGGAGCAATCAAACAATCATACAATTCACTAGTTTACATCGCTCCAGGCTAGGAACAAGAACATTTAACAAATCATACTTTGATAATAAAATGACCTTTTCTAATTCGTGATTCGGGGGCTAAGCATGAAAAAAGTGATTCATAACCTGGTGATCAGTGGAATTACAGTCAATTCCATTGATACCGTATCTGGCATTTTTGTGGGTATTAATCATGCAAATAATTGGACCACACACCGAAAAAATAATTATGGTTTTGGTTCTTTGTCAAATTCACAAGTCTCTCAAAATGTTGGTTTAGTGATTGATAATGACATCATTGACACCCCCATTGAAAATCATGTTGTAACGAACGTGGATGGACTGCAGGATATACAGAACATTGACGTTAAAGAAATTAATGTCAATTCACTCGATACAAATGCTGCTGTTTCAGTAGGAGAAAATTTATTAAATGGGTGGAGCGCACATAGCAAACGCAATCAGGGAACGGGTAGGGCTGCTGGCATCAGCCAACATAGCAACAATACAAACATATTGATAGACAATGATATCATTGACTCTCCGATAAATGATTTTCTGGATTAGAGGTGAAATTTGTGGCGTTACCTTTATCAATAGGGGCCATCAACATTAATTCGCAAAATACAAACGCGGCAGTATCCGTGGGAGAAAACCAGCTTTCCGGGTGGTCATCCCATCGCAAAACAAACAATGGATTTGGTATTCAGGTGGGGCTGTTCACAAATAATTTAAATTACACCCTTATTATGGACAGTGATGTGATTGACGGACAAATGAATGATCAGGACGTTATTCCTGCTGGTCAAGGTCAGGCTCTTTAAGCAAGTATAAGGAGAGCCTGATTTTTTTATATTGCTTTTTAGCATGACCACTATAAAAAGCACATAAGGTTTAATATAACGCGCAAATTGGTAAGGAGGTTTTTATCCGTGGTAAAACCTCAATTTCAGCCTCATGTCAAAGAAATGTTAGGTGAAGATTTCTCCCAATTATTATACGAGCTTGCCCCTTTTGTAGAGCCGAGGATGGATATAACGGAATCAAATCAGCACTTTACAATTTATATGGAATTACTAGGAGCAATTACTGAAGATTTCTCGATAAAATGGACCAATCACACCCTCATAATCGAAGGAGTTATTCCAAAGATTCAGCTTGAGAATGGAAGAGTAATCAGCTCCGAACGATTTTACGGACCTTTCCGCAGAATGATCTCTATTCCGAAAGAGTGTAATATGGACCAGACTGATGCTGTTTATAATCGGGGAATATTGGTCATAACCATACCTTTTTATCAAAACGAAGACAGCTTGGGGGATTGAGGATGACAATGATTAAATTTGGTTCATTAACCATTTCCAACATTCAAAACGCTTCTGGATTATTTGTAGGTACCAACCTTCAATCAGGACGGAAAAGCCACACAGTAATAAACGAGGGGTTTGGAACGATTAAAGGAAAGAAAAATAATATCAAGGGTAATGCAGGAGTCATGAAGAAACGCTCTTAAAAAGGGATGGAATTTGATGGACCAAGACCATGTATTAAAGAAAATCGATCAGTTGTTCCAGAAAATCAGCCATCTTGAAAAATCCATCCAAGAAAAAGGCAATCCACCCGTCATTGTAAAAATGGAGGTTAAGGACCTTCATTTACAACAATTGAACCTTGAGGAGCTTGCCTTCCACCTTGATAAACTTGATATTAAAGAGCTAAGCGGAATGTTGAACCTTGGAAATACCTTTTCTCCAACTGTTCATCGTAGACCCTCGCCGAAAACAAGGCCTTCCCAGGAGAAGCCAGTTCAACAATATAGAAAAGATATTCAAATTAAAGTCAATGGGAAGCTAGTGCCTTATACTAAAAATAGTGAAAGGTTGTGAGAGATTGAAACGTTTTTCCCCATCCTTTTTTATTGGGTCAATCTCCATCGGAACCGTTGAAGGTGCATCTTGTGTCAATCTAGGAAACAATCTTCCCAGCGGGTTTGTTAATTATAAAAAACAAAACCAAGGTTTTGGCTCTATTTCCGGTGACAACAACGATATCCACGAGATTTTAGCAACAATTGAAGAAGATGCAATAAACGATACCTTTCATTATGATGGATTCAATCAACCAGAAAGTGACCCTATCATGGAAGAGATAAAAAAGGAAATGGCAGACTCGGAACTTCATATTCAAGAGCAGCCAGTTGATGAAATGAATGGTAACCAATAGAAGAAGAACTTACTCGCCCAGGCTAATCGGGCGATTTTTTTCATTATAAGGGTAGTCAGAATAGCTTAGTTTGTTGATTTAATTCACATTTCTCCACTTTTAATCAAACGTTTATTTAAAACTCCCTCTGTTTTTAATTAAACGTTTGTTTAATAAAAAAAGAGCCGAAATACGTACTCACGGTACGACTCTCGGCTCTCTTTATATCAATATTTTACTCAACGGTTACTGACTTCGCAAGATTACGTGGTTTGTCAACGTCGCAGTCGCGGTGCAGAGCTGCGTAGTAAGCCAGTAGTTGTAACGGTATGACAGAGATAAGTGGTGTTAATAAATCATGTACTTCCGGAATAACAAAGCTGTCTTCATCCATATTAAGTCCTTCCATGGAGATAATACATGGATTTGCTCCGCGGGAAACAACTTCCTTCACATTGCCGCGGATACTTAGATTGACACTTTCCTGAGTGGCCAACGCAATGACTGGCGTTCCTTCTTCAATCAATGCAATAGTTCCATGCTTTAATTCTCCGCCAGCAAAGCCCTCTGCTTGAATATAAGAAATCTCTTTCAGCTTCAGTGCACCTTCTAAGCCAACGTAGAAGTCAATCCCCCGGCCGATAAAGAAAGCGTTGCGGGTAACCGATAGGAATTCCCTAGCCATTACCTCAATCATTTCTTTAGAATCACAAAGAACTTCCATTGCGTTTGCAACCAAACCAAGCTCATGAGTTAAATCGAAGTTAACCTCCAGGCCGCGGCTTTTTGCCGTTACTTCCGCCAAAATGGCTAGAACAGCTAATTGAGCTGTATAAGCTTTGGTTGAAGCGACTGCAATTTCTGGACCTGCATAGAGCAGTAGTGTATGGTCTGCCTCACGTGAAAGCGTAGAACCCGGTACATTCGTAATCGTTAAGGCAGGATAACCCATTTCCTTTACTTGGACTAACACAGCACGGCTGTCGGCTGTTTCCCCACTCTGGGAAATGAAGATAAACAATGGCTTCTCCGACAACAGCGGCATATTGTAGCCAAATTCGCTGGAGATATGAACCTCAACCGGGACCTTAGCCACTTTTTCAATGAATTGCTTCCCAACAAGTCCTGCATGGTAAGATGTACCCGCCGCAATAATGTAAATTCGATCGGAGTTTTTAACGGCATCAATAATATCCGCATCAATTTCAAGCTGTCCCTGCTCATTTTGATAGGCTTGAATGATTTTTCGAAGAACTGCAGGCTGTTCATCAATTTCTTTTAGCATATAATGCGGATAGGTTCCCTTTTCAATGTCGCTCGCATCCAATTCAGCTGTAAACGGAGCACGGCTGATCGCCACACCGTCAAGAGTTTGGATTGTCACTTCATTCTTGGTAACAATGACAATTTCTTTATCCATTAATTCTACAAATTGATTCGTTACCTGAAGCATCGCCATTGCATCACTTGCTACAACATTGAAACTGTCCCCGACACCAACTAATAGCGGGCTCTTGTTTTTAGCTACATAAATTGTCTCGTTATCTTCTGCATCCAATAAAGCAAGGGCATAAGAACCATGGAGCAGCTTTAAGGTTTTACGGAAAGCTTCCAGTGTACTTAATCCTTCACGGGCAAATTTCTCAACCAACTGAACGATGACCTCTGTATCCGTCTCACTTTGGAAGTGAACATCCGCTAAATATTCTCGCTTTAATAGGTCGTAATTTTCGATTACACCGTTATGAACCAAGGTAAAGCGGCCAGATTCACTTTGGTGTGGATGGGAATTCACTTTACTTGGCACACCGTGTGTTGCCCAGCGAGTATGGCCAATTCCGGCCTCTGCGAATACATTTTCATCAACGATGCCGCGTAATTCAGCAATACGGCCTTTAGCTTTAAAAACATGGACACCGTCCTCATTTTTCACAGCAATCCCTGCTGAATCGTACCCTCTATATTCCAGCTTTTCTAAACCTTTTAATAAAATCTCTTTCGAGTCATTGTTTCCAATATATCCAACAATTCCGCACATATTTTTTCTTTTCCTCCCTGACGACAGGGGGCAAGAAGCATGGAGGCAGACTTGCCCCCTTATCTCTGTTTTAGGTATCTGTCTATACCTGTTTAGCATTATTTGTAGTATACGCATTTCCTTCCCTTTGTCCACAAAGTTGCCTCTGTGTTTTAAAGAAGAAATTTTCGGATGTGCGTGCAGCCGGGAGGTATCCGCCGAATACTTCGATAATCCTCCTCCTCGTCAACTAATCAACTCTCTCCTGTGATTAGTTCGGGCGCTATAATTATAAAATTTGTCCTTGCCCTCCTTTCAAACCTGAAAATTAGTCAAGCCACTTTAAAAATTAAAGCAAATTAATACTACCTGAAAAGGAAGGGGTCCGTCAATAAAAATCTTATAGATTTACTATTTTTTCCAAACTAAATAAATCTACAAAATAAAATATGCATGAGGGATGGTTTATGTTCCCTCATGCATATAGATCAATTTCTTATTCTTCTTTTAGTCCCATTTCAGCTTCTACTACGGCAACAATACGGTTCACATAGGATTCACAGAGTTCCTCAGTAGGTGCCTCCGCCATAACGCGGACAAGTGGTTCTGTTCCTGAAGGACGGACGAGAATTCGGCCATTCCCAGCCATTTCTGCTTCTACCTGGTCAATGATCTCTTTTACCTTTGCATTATCAGTAACATGATGTTTATCGGTAACTCTTACATTCACTAGTCTTTGTGGAAATTTTTGCATTTCCCCAGCTAGTTCCGACAAAGGCTTCTTGGTCATTTTCATGATGTTTACCAATTGCAAGCCCGTTAATAAGCCATCACCCGTTGTGTTGTAATCCAAGAAAATGATATGACCAGATTGCTCACCGCCGAGATTGTAGCCCTTTTGCTTCATTTCTTCCACCACGTAACGGTCGCCAACTGCTGTTGGTACACTTTGAATTTGGTGACTTTCAAGTGCCTTGTAGAACCCGAGATTGCTCATGACAGTCGATACAACAGTATTATGCTTTAGGCGTCCTGTCTCCTTCATATACTTACCACAAATATAAAGAATGTGGTCCCCATCCACAATATTCCCGTTCTCGTCAATCGCAATCAATCTGTCTCCATCGCCATCAAAGGCAAGGCCTACATCAGCACCCTTTTCTTTAACCAATTCAGCCAACGTCTCTGGATGCGTGGAACCAACCCCTGCATTGATGTTTAATCCATTTGGTGCTGCACCCATAGTTGACAAGTCGGCATCCAAATCGGCAAATAAATGTGGAGCTAACGATGAGGTAGCACCATGTGCACAGTCTAAGGCGATATGGATGCCGGAGAAGTCCTCATCAACAGTGTTTTTCAAGTATTGCAGATATTTTTGACCACCTTCAAAATAATCCATAACTAAGCCAAGGTCAGCACCCGTTGGACGTGGCAGCTGATCCTCCGGCATATCCATCAACTTCTCAATTTCCAATTCCTGTTCATCTGATAATTTAAATCCGTCCGGTCCAAAAAACTTAATTCCATTATCAGCTACTGGATTGTGAGAAGCCGAAATCATAACTCCCGCCTGAGCTCCTAACGCTTTTGTTAAAAATGCAACACCCGGTGTTGAAATGACCCCAAGACGCATGACCTCAGCACCGATAGAAAGAAGACCCGCAACAAGTGCACCTTCCAGCATATGCCCAGATATCCTTGTATCCCGTCCTATTAAAACTTTTGGACGAGGTTTATCTTCTGTTAAAACAAATCCGCCAAATCGGCCAAGTTTAAAGGCAAGTTCAGGTGTCAGCTCGCTATTTGCCACTCCACGCACACCATCGGTACCGAAATATTTACCCATTTTAAAATCCGCTCCTTCAATATGTTATCTAGATATTATGCATTATTTGTAATTGTCACTTTTGCGGTTGATTGATCAGGTGTCCAAGTGATATTTGAAGGTCCATCCACCTGAATATTGACTTCTTGGCTTCCCTCTTTGAGATTCGTTAAATCGATAAACGCCTGAAAATCACCTGGTCCTAATGCCGACAACACTGCACTCGGACCGCTGACTGTCAG
Source organism: Neobacillus dielmonensis (assembly GCF_000612665.1). Classification (GTDB taxonomy): domain Bacteria; phylum Bacillota; class Bacilli; order Bacillales; family Cytobacillaceae; genus Neobacillus; species Neobacillus dielmonensis. Next base: position 5,672 of record NZ_HG942026.1, on the reverse strand, counting down.
ATTGATCTGTTGGTTAGCAGGTTCGTTAATAACTGCTTTATACTGTGTGTTTAATCCTTTAATACTTACTGAGACACCAGAGATAGTTTTCTGATCTTGCTTTGTTACGGTAACCGTAGCTTTTACAAGCTGAGGTGTCACCTTGGTTATTCCGTTTGAAATGATCACTGGCAGCTCCAATGTCGTATTATCGGTTATTTTGCTAAGGTCAACTTCCACCCTGACACTTTCAGTATTTTTTAATACGTCTTCATTGCCGTAGATAACAGCCTCTTTCGTATCAATCTTGATATCGTCAATGGTAACCCCTGATGGCGGTGTTCCTTTTCTGACAATATTAATAGGTACTGTTTTGGCATTTTGCTTAATCGGTATGGTCACTTTCACTGAAGCAGGTTCAACCGAGACATCCAGTTTATTTAAGTCTTTGTCTAATACTTGGATGTTTGCCTCTGCAGTGGTCGTGTCTTTTAGTTTGTTAGCTGCATCAATGACCGCCTTGACATAAGCAATCCGGTCCATTTCACTTTTAGGACCTGTAATTTTTACTTTCTTAGGGTCAAGGACTGGTTGTCCCACCGAATAGCCTTCTTCAATTTGATTCTCATTATATTGTGCTTCTACGTTGTATTGCTTCGAAATTTTTTCTTGAACTGTCACTGACACAGTTGTCGGTTTAATTGTCGCTTTTAATTTATCGGATAAATCTTTAATCTGTATCTTAGCTTGTTGTCTGCCTATCTTGGCACCTGTTAAATTCACATATACTTCAAAATTCCGTAATGCCTTGGCGGACTGGACAAGAGCGTTTGGCCCCTTTAACGTCACATCAACGGTAGTAGGGATCCCTGACACTACCAGGTTTTCTGTATCATAATAAACCTTTACCGAGACGTCCTCAACCACTGCTGATGATTTTCCGTCGGGCACATTGACGTCCTGATTTCCTTGATTTTGCACAGATGAATATAATAATACAGCCAATAATAAGGCGAGAATTTTGATAAACCAGGGATTATCCATCAATTTATCCATTATTTTTCCCCCTCCAGTTCCATCGGGCTGAAGAAGCTTGCTTTGTTTTAGCAGAGTCTACTAGTTCATTTGTCAGCAGTGCTCTAAACTCTTCTGCTTTTAAGTCTCTATGCAATTCTCCGTTTTTGGTTAACGATATACTGCCTGTTTCCTCTGAAACCACAACCGTTATACTATCAGTTACTTCACTAATTCCTAATGCAGCCCGATGGCGCGTACCCAACTCTTTTGAGATAAACGGGCTTTCGGATAATGGAAGGTAACAGGCAGCGGCTGCTATCGTATTTTTTTGAAGAATGACGGCCCCATCGTGCAGTGGCGTATTCGGAATGAAAATATTAATCAAAAGCTCGGAAGATATTTTTGAATTTAACGGAATCCCCGTTTCGATGTAATCATTCATACCCGTTTCCCGCTCTATGGAGATTAATGCTCCAATTCGGCGCTTTGCCATGTAGTCGGCTGCTTTGATGATCGCCTCCACGGCTTTCTCTGGATCATCATCCCCCTGATTGGCGCTTCTTGAGAAAAACTTGCCACGCCCGAGCTGCTCAAGAGCTCTTCTCAACTCCGGCTGGAAGATGATAATGATGGCCAGAAATCCATACGTTATTACTTGTTCCATAATCCAGCTTAGTGTTCTAAGCCCGAAGAAGTCACTGACGACCTTGACAATCAGGATGACAAAAATCCCTTTTAATAATTGTACGGCCTTTGTACCTCTAATAATATTGATTAACTTGTAAATGACATACCAGACAACGGCAATATCCACAATACTCGCTATAAAATCCCAAAATGTCCAATCGGCAAACGGCATGGTTTTTCCTCCGTAATTTTGCTTTAAAAACACATGTACAAACAACTCATATATTATACCATAAAACAATCTAGTCCTTATTATATGTTACACTTAAAAAAAACAAATCACCCTAAAATGAGTGATTTGTTTTTTATTCAGAATCTAAAACATGAACAACCTTTTTCGTTGTCGTTTTCATGTGATACCACATCCAGTCAAAGACCTCGTTAACTTCTTCAATATCGCCTGTTACATGACCTGCAGATGCTAGATATTTTTTCCCGTGGATGACGGTCGCATCCCCTTGGATTTCACCTTCAATTTTCAAATCACCATTGCGAACAATCACGTCACCCTTCACTACTTTCCCTTTAGGCACAATGACTGTATTATCCTTTACAACCAAATTCTTTTGTTTGGAAACTGAAAACTCCTGATCCTGGTTCCACGTTGATACTAGACTCCCTAGCATTAACGCGACGAATACGGAGGCTGCCGACAGAATCGGATGGGATTTCAACAATCGTCCGATCCAGATTTTTTTCTTCTCCTTTGGCAATTTGGCTAAGACCTGCGCTGTAAAATCAGCGGGGGCTTGCATATGAGAAATACTTTGAACGAAGGCAACCGTCTTTTTTAACTCATTGAAAATGGTTTGACACTCTTTACAGCTTTGGAGGTGTTCTCTGAGGATTTGCTCCTTTTTTGGGTCTAATTCATCGTCCAAGTAGTCATGCATTAGTTCGATTATTTGGTCTGGACACATTGGATTATTCACCTCTTAATTAAACGTACCGTAATTGTTGTCTCAGCGCTTCTCTGCCACGGTGAATTCTGGTCTTGACCGTTCCTAATGGCAGGTCGAGTATTTCACTGATTTCATTCAACGACAAATCTTCGATATATTTTAATACAATCGCCGATCGGTATTTTTCAGGTAATTTTAATATTTCGTTTTGAACCGTTTCTTGAAGCTCTAAGCTTTCCACTTCCGTTTCCGGAAGCGGGGTGTTCGATGGTATTTGCGAATACATCGTTAAGCCTTCTGTCCCTGCCACTTCTGCATCCAAATAATAATCTGGTTTCTTTTTGCGCAGCCGGTCAATGCAAAGATTTGTGGCAATTCGATAGAGCCAAGTAGAAAATTTCAGATCCTGGTTAAACGATTCAATATTCACGAACGCCCGAATAAAGGCTTCCTGTGCAAGATCTTCTGCTTCGTGACGATTACCAAGCATTCTGAAGCATAGCTGAAATATGCTGTTCTTATATAATTCGACAATATCACCAAAGGCGTCATGATCACCTTTCATGACTTGTTTAATTCTCTTTTTTACTATTTGTTCCATTAAGTTACCTCAGCTCCAATGCTGCTATCGATAATACGAATCGTTAGCAAAAAAGTTTCGCCATTGACGAAAAAAGTTCCTCATACCTATAATTTTAACAAAATATTACTAAAAATTGCTAAAAAGATTTATTTGGCTGCTGAAACTATAGTATGAACATGAAGCCAACTTGCCTTATTGCCCTTTACTGCTATGGCCTGTGGGATTTACTAGGTACTTCCTAATTACTCATTTCAATTAAAAAACGCAGGACTGGCTTTTAACAAAGTGTCCTGCGTTTTAAAATCGTTTTATTATGATATCATTCTCACATTCTAGTTATCGGTAGATTATAACAGTTTTTCTCCAAATAATGACCCCATTAACCCTACCGCGATAGCTGCGGTTTTGTTTCTCTCGTCCAGTATAGGGTTGACTTCCACAAATTCTGCAGATGTGATGATTTTTGCTTCCTCCAGCATTTCCATGGCTAGATGGCTTTCACGGTAGCTTATTCCTCCCATTACAGGTGTTCCAACCCCCGGAGCCTCGCTTGGATCCAATCCATCTAGATCGAGCGATAAATGAACACCATCGGTCCTGTCTTTCAAATAGGCAATTGTCTCTTCCATCACCTTCGTCATGCCCAGCCTATCAATCTCATGCATGGTGTACACCTTTATACCTTTTTCCCTAATCAGTTCCTTTTCCCCTTCATCTAATGCCCTTGCACCAATAATAACTACATTCTCTGGTTTAACCTTAGGTGAGTAGCCGCTGATTTCTGTCAATAAGGGATGTCCCCAGCCAAGGCTTACTGCAAGCGGCATCCCATGGATATTACCGGAAGGGCTCGTTTCAGCTGTATTTAAATCACCATGTGCATCATACCAAATGACCCCAAGGTTTTTATAATGTTTGGCTACCCCCGCCAAAGTACCAATGGCAATACTATGATCTCCTCCAAGGACCAAGGGAAATGCACCAGATTGAATCACTTCATCGACCTTGTGGGCCAGTAATCCACCTTTTTCAGCCACTAGATTTAGATTTCTGAGATTGGATGCATGATCGATTACGACTTCTGGCCTGCCGATCGGAATGTCACCTAAATCCGCCACATCTGAAAAAAGCGGTTTCAATTTCTCGTTGATACCAGCATATCGCATAGCACTTGGCCCCATGTCTACACCGCGCCGCATCTGACCCAAATCCATCGGCATACCAATAATGGAAAGCTTTTTGTCCATCACTAACCCCTCCCTATATGGTATATTTTAACGGCATTTACAGAAATGACTCAACTCAGCAAAATAATGTATATAAATGCGCATCCTGTGTGCCTGCTTGCAGCTGCGTTAACTATCTCGGGTGAAACCAGGGAATGTAATTATATCAGCAAGCATTCATATTCTTTGCATAAATCCTTCTTATGGCATACAAAAAAGCACAAGAGCCTAATAACTCTTGTGCTTTTTTGCATTTATTTTTTATGAGCCATGAAGGACTCGAACCTTCGACCCTCTGATTAAAAGTCAGATGCTCTACCAACTGAGCTAATGGCTCTAATGGCTGGGCTAGCAGGATTCGAACCTACGAATGACGGAGTCAAAGTCCGTTGCCTTACCGCTTGGCTATAGCCCAATCATATTACATTTATTATCTTGTCCAATTACAAGAAAAATATAAGTGGTGGAGGGGGACGGATTCGAACCGCCGAACCCTGAGGGAGCGGATTTACAGTCCGCCGCGTTTAGCCACTTCGCTACCCCTCCAAAGAAAATGCCGGCTAGAGGACTTGAACCCCCAACCTACTGATTACAAGTCAGTTGCTCTACCAATTGAGCTAAACCGGCAACTATGGTGGAGGATGACGGGTTCGAACCGCCGACCCTCTGCTTGTAAGGCAGATGCTCTCCCGGCTGAGCTAATCCTCCAAAAAATGGTGACCCCTACGGGATTCGAACCCGTGTTACCGCCGTGAAAGGGCGGTGTCTTAACCGCTTGACCAAGGGGCCTTTAAACTATTTAGTAAATTAAATAAGCTCCCAAGCGGGCTCGAACCGCTGACCTCTTCCTTACCATGGAAGTGCTCTACCTACTGAGCTATGGAAGCACAACTTATAACCCTAAACAGAAAAATGGCTCCGCAGGTAGGATTCGAACCTACGACCGATCGGTTAACAGCCGATAGCTCTACCACTGAGCTACTGCGGAATAATATAGTAAAATTAATATTTAATTATCAGCCTGGCAGCGTCCTACTCTCACAGGGGCTTTCGCCCCAACTACCATCGGCGCTGAGAAGCTTAACTTCCGTGTTCGGTATGGGAACGGGTGTGACCTTCTCGCCATCACCGCCAGACTAATTACTGACACTAATATATTATAGTGTGTTTTTAATATTTTTCAATAGGAAATTTTAAAAAATCATCATTCCCTCAAAACTAGATAATCAGAAGAAACTTTCTTATACACGAGTTCGCCTTCGCTTTTCTATTTGGTTA
>NZ_HG942025.1:38194-47242 GCF_000612665.1 Neobacillus dielmonensis | reverse complement strand
CGCCGAGGAGGCTCCCCGGCACGCCCGCGGAAAGCGAAGCACCTGGAGCGGAAATCAATAGGCCCCATTGCAGGCGATAATCAATTCTAAAAATCATATTTTAATTCAAGTAAAATGAAAAATTGCCGAGAAAAATAACCTTTCTCGACAATCTGAGAGCCCGACTGGGCTCTCTTTCTTTATCATCATCCAATTTACCATTGTTATTTTGCCGTAGTACAGTTCTTTGATTTATATAAAAATGTAAAAAAGTGCAGTTCCACTGTTTTCTTAAAGTAGACTCAGTTAAACGATAATGTTGAACTTTTTAACTCTGTTGATTGGAGCGGAAATCAATATCAGAGCCTTATTGCAAAAGAACCTGCACCATGAATCGATTAAATTTTAATTAAATGACATAGGCAAAATAGCCAATAAAGAGTAGGCAAAGCACATACATGATCGGATGAACCTCTTTTGTCTTTTTCATCGCCATCATACTAATCGGATAAAGGATAAAGCCGAGGGCAATACCTGTTGCCACACTGTAGGTTAAGGGCATCATAATAATCGTCACAAAGCTTGGGATGACAATCGCAAAATTGTTCCAATTAATCTTGCTGATTTCAGTCGCCATCATCGCACCCACAATAATTAAAGCAGGCGCTGTCACCTCAGGTGTAACAATCGACAGCACTGGTGAGAAAAATAAAGAAATCATAAAACAGGCTGCAATAATCACTGATGTAAAGCCTGTACGCCCCCCAACGCCAATTCCGGCAGACGACTCAACCATAGAAGCTGTCGTTGATGTTCCTAAAACCGCTCCGATTACAGCTGATAATGAATCGGCAAGTAAGGCTTTCCCTGCATTAGGAATTTCATTGTTTTTCATAAGCCCCGCTTGGCTGGCAATGGCAATCAAAGCACCGGCGGTATCGAAAAATGCCACAAACAAAAAAGTAAAGATAACAGCTAGCACTTTCGGGCTAAACACGTCATCTAAAGCGCCAAAAACCGCGCCAAAGCTTGGTTCGAGACTTGGGATTTTTCCAATAATCGCTTTTGGCGGTTCAATGGTACCAAAAATGATCCCAATAATCGTGGTTACCACCATTCCGTAGAAAATCCCGCCTTTTACTCCCCTATTTAGAAAAATAAACGTAATAATAAAGCCAACAATGGCAAGCAAGGTGGTAGATGATTTAAGGTTCCCAATCGCTACAAAAGTAGCATCACTTGATACAACCAGTCCGGCATTTTTTAATCCGATAAAAGCAACGAAGAAGCCAATCCCACCAGCGATGGCATGTTTTAAATCTTGTGGAATAACATTTATAATTTTTTCACGGATTTTCAATAAGCTTAAAATCATAAACAGTACGCCTGCAATAAAAACACCTGCCAGTGCAGTTTGCCATGGGATGTTCATGCCAATACAAACGGTAAAGGTAAAGAACCCATTCATCCCCATACTTGGCGCAATCCCAATTGGATAATTGGCAATCAGTCCGATTAATAAGGATCCAATAATTGCGGACAAAGCTGTGGCTGTAAATAATGCCCCCTTATCCATTCCGGTTTGGCTTAAAATCACAGGGTTGACCACTAAAATATAGGCCAATGATAAAAAGGTAGTGACTCCCGCAATACTTTCCTGCTTATAAGACGTATTCCGTTCGGAAAATTGAAAGTAATTTTTCATAATAGGTCCTCCGAATCTAGTAAATTAAAAAATCCTCCGGCAAAAGCTGCCGAAGGATGAGTCTGCAAAGGACAAAAAAACGTATGAATACGTCTAATTTGTGCCCCTTGTAGACAGGCTATTTCCGGCAGCCTGGTAGAGACGTTCAAGCCATATTCTTGAACTTATACAAGGTAAAATGTTATATGAATATAATATTAAAATCATATCAGCGTTACAGTAAGTAGTCAATAGCGACAGTTATTTTCAGTTTATTTAATTTAATAATCCCCTGTTCAAAATTTTTTCAAAAAAATGTGACTTTTAGCCTTTTTTAGCTGTCGATAAGCGGTTACAATAAGTATATAGGAAACAATAAATACCCAAATTAGAATATAGAAATAAAAAGGAGTGGCAAGATGGCCGAGGAAGTAAATCTTTGCCCTAAGGTTGAAAGAACTTTTGAATTAATAGGAAAAAGATGGACAGGCTTAATCATATATGTATTATTGAGCGGGCCAAAGCGCTTCAGTGAGATTAATACAATGATACCAGACCTTAGCAAAAGAATGCTGACGGAGAGAATGAAGGAATTAGAAGAGCACGGAATTGTGATTCGAAATGTCATCCCTGAACGACCTGTTAGGACAGAATATGTATTAACACAAAAAGGAAAAGAACTTGGAAACATTCTAGGACCAATAAAAAACTGGGCCGACAATTGGATAAAGGATGAAAAATAATTTTATGATACAAACACCCTTATCTACAAAGATAAGGGTGTTTGTACATTTGTTGATAGCTTGTTTAAGCATTTTTCCAATCTGCAGCAAATCTTTCAATGCCTTGGTCAGTTAACGGATGTTTCGATAACTGTTCAATCACTTTAAATGGAATGGTGGCAATGTGAGCCCCTGCCAATGCGACACGAGTTACATGGTCAGGATGACGGACAGATGCTGCAATGATCTGGGAATCAATATTTTGGATACGGAACAATTCAGCAATCTTTGCAACAAGCTGAACACCGTCCTCACTTATATCATCTAGACGGCCCAAAAATGGAGAAACATAGGTTGCTCCAGCACGTGCTGCCAAGAGGGCTTGGTTAACCGTAAAGATAAGGGTAACGTTTGTTTTTACCCCTCTTTTTGTAAGATAACGGCATGCCTCTAAACCATCCAAAGTCATTGGGAGTTTAATGGTGATTTTCTCGTCTCCCCCGTTAATTTTAATCAATTCGTTTGCTTCTGCAATCATTTGCTCAGCAGTTAGAGCGTTTGGAGTTACTTCAGCTGATACTGATTCTGCATCAGGTACGATATTTAGAATTTCGGCAATCCGATCTTCAAATTTCACTCCTTCTTTTGCAACCAATGAAGGGTTTGTCGTAACGCCTGATAAAACTCCGATTTTATAGGCTTTTTTAATATCATCTATATTAGCGGTATCAATAAAAAATTTCATGTACTTACCTCCGAGATCTATTATTTATTTGCTTTTTCGACCGCATGTCCGCCAAACTCATTTCTTAATGCAGCAACCACTTTTCCCGTAAACGTGTCGTTCTCTAAGGAACGGTAACGCATTAACAACGATAGGGCAATGACAGGTGTAGCCGTTTGAAGATCAAGGGCTGTTTCCACTGTCCATTTGCCTTCACCAGAAGAATGCATGATTCCTTTGATTTCATCCAAATGCGGGTATTTAGAGAACGCGTTTTCGGTTAACTCCATCAACCATGAACGGATCACTGAACCGTTATTCCAAACTCGAGCCACTTTTTCATAGTCATAATTGAAATCACTTTTTTCCAGAACCTCAAATCCTTCCCCTATCGCTGCCATCATCGCATATTCAATGCCATTATGAACCATCTTGAGGAAGTGACCGCTGCCTGCTTTGCCAGCATAAAGATAGCCATTTTCAACAGACGTGTCTTTGAAAAGAGGCTCGACGATTTCCCATGCTTCTGGGTCTCCGCCAACCATATAGCATGCACCATGACGAGCGCCTTCCATACCACCTGAAGTTCCGGCATCCATAAATCGGACACCCACTTCCTTCAACTCGTTATAACGTTGGACAGATTCTTTGTAATGGGAATTTCCTGCCTCAATAACAATATCCCCTTCATTCAGAAACGGCAGGATTTCGCCAATGACCGAATCAACCACAGCATGCGGAACCATAATCCAAAGGACTCTAGGCTGTTCTAGGGATTGAACTAGCTCTTTAAAGCTAGAGGCGCCTTGCGCTCCATACTTTTTCATTTCTTCCACTGCATTCGGGTTCACATCGAATGCCACCACTTCATGATTGTGCTCAATTAAATTTTGCCCCAGGTTAAAACCCATTTTTCCTAGGCCGATTAAACCTAACTTCATGTTTCATTTCCTCCACGCTTACTTATTTAAAATTAATTTGGCCAGATGGACGACATTTTCAGTTGTAAAACCAAAATGCTTCATGACAGAACCGCCATCACCGGAAGCACCAAACGACTCAATAGAAAGCACTTTTCCTTCCAAACCAACGAATCGTTCCCATCCTAAGCGGATACCCATTTCAATTGCTAAACGCTGTTTGACTGAAGAAGGCAGTACCGCTTCCTTATACTCATCGGACTGTTGTTCGAATAATTCCCAGCTAGGCATAGCGACCACACGAACTGCAATTTTTTCTTTTTCCAGCTCAGCTTTAGCATTTGCCGCCAAAGAGACTTCAGATCCTGTGGCTATTAAAATGACATCTGGGTTCGAATTAGTTTCGGCGAATACATAAGCACCCTTGGATACATGGTCCAAATTAGCTTTTGTTTCGTTATATACCGGCAGGTTTTGACGGCTTAATATTAACGCCACTGGTCCTTCTGTTTGTTGAAGAGCATATGCCCAAGCGCTTGCTGTCTCATTCGCATCACTTGGTCTGATGACCGTTAAGCCTGGAATGGCACGAAGGGCAGCCAATTGTTCTACCGGTTCATGTGTTGGCCCATCTTCCCCCACTGCAATCGAATCATGTGTAAATACATAAATGACCGGAAGTTTGGATAATGCCGCCAAGCGAATAGAAGGCCGCAAATAATCATTGAATACGAAGAATGTGCTGACAAATGGCTTCAAACCGCCATGATAAGCCATCCCGTTGGCTGCAGCACCCATGGCATGTTCTCGGACTCCGAAATACACATTGCGTGCACCATACGATTCAACGGCGAAAATCTGTTCCCCATTGATTTCCGTCATCGTGGAATGGGAAAGGTCTGCACTGCCTCCAAAAATCGCCGGCACTGTTTTGACAAAATGATTAATTGCTTGTCCGCTTGCCACCCGAGTCGATACAGCTTTGCCGCTATCAAACGTTAAAATATCATTGGCATCGATCAACACTTTTCCAGAAATTGCATTGGTTAACTGTTCTGCCAGTTCCGGATGCTGTTTTTGGTATGAAGCAAACAACTGGTTCCAGCTTTCTTCCATCTCGGTTCCTTTTTGCTTTAATTGTTCAAAATGGTCTCTGACTTCTTGTGGAACATGGAAGTCTTCTTCAAACAGCCAATTGTAAGCTTTTTTTGTTGCTGATGCCTCCTCAGCCCCAAGAGGTGCTCCGTGGGCCTTATTGGTTCCTGCAACCTTCGGGCTTCCGTATCCAATGATGGTTCTGATTTCAATCAAGCTTGGCTGTTCAGTATTTTCTTTTGCCGATTGGATTGCCTTTGTAATCGCCTCAATATCGTTGCCATCTTCTACTCTTAAGTAGTGCCAATGGACTGCTTCTGCCCTTTTCTTGATATCTTCGGAAAAGGATACGTTCAATTCACCATCAAGGGAGATATCGTTGGAATCATATAGAACTACGAGTTTCCCTAACTTCATATGTCCTGCCATTGACATGGCTTCATATGAAATACCTTCCATAAGGTCGCCGTCACCAACTAATGCATAGGTGTTATGGTCAATGACAGGGAAACCTTCTTGATTAAATTTAGCAGCTAAATGGGCTTCTGCCATTGCCATACCCACCGCATTAGCAATACCTTGTCCAAGTGGGCCAGTGGTCGCTTCTACACCAGGAGTATAACCGAATTCAGGATGTCCTGGTGTTCTGCTGCCTAATTTTCTGAAGCTCTTTAAGTCATCAATAGAAACACCATATCCAAATAAATGCAGTAAGCTGTATAACAGACTGGACCCATGCCCTGCAGATAAAACAAAGCGGTCGCGGTTAAACCATTTTGGATTTTTAGGATTATGATGCAGATGGTTCGCCCATAGAGCGTACGCCATTGGCGCCGCACCCATCGGCAGGCCTGGATGGCCAGAATTAGCCGCATTTACGGCATCAATGGATAAGGTCCGAATGGTTGTCACTGCTAAATTGTTGATATTTTGGGACATTTCTTATTTCCTCCTACTTTTGAAGTTCAGTCTCTTTCTTATCTTCTTCCGATTTTTTATCCAGCCACCATGTAAATCCATCATCAGCGATCAAAAGCTCGGCCGCATGTGGTCCGTAGGAACCGGATGTATATTCATGAAGAGGCAACGCATTTTCTTCAAAGGCATCCAAAATCGGCTGAACCCATTGCCAAGACAATTCAACCTCTTTCCAATGGGCAAAGAAGGTAGAATCCCCAATTAAAGCATCATAGATGAGTCTCTCATAAGCCTCAGGCACACCAGAACCATTAGGCACAGAATCTTCGCATGAGATACTGATGTTGACAGGTTCTATTTTCCCATTCACTGGACTTCTGCCATTCAATTGCAAAGTGACGTTTTCATCTGGACTGATTTCAATTATTAAAAGATTAGGCTCTACTTTTTGGTCTTTGTTATAAAGGAGCTTTAAGGTATTTTTAAATTCAATAACAATCCGAGTGGACTTCTCTTTCATTCGCTTTCCAGTCCTTATATAAAATGGCACCCCGCTCCAAAAAGGATTATCAATCCATAAACGGGCAGCCACGAAGGTATCTGTCTGTGACGCTGGGTCCACACCAGGCTCTTCTCTATACCCCGCTACCTTTTTCCCATTGAGTTCACCTGCTCCATATTGGCCACGAACAACCTCGGATGCAGCCTCTTCCTTTTTAACTGGACGAAGGGCTTCCATGACTTTTCGTTTCTCATTACGAATTTCAGTGGCATTTATCTTGTAAGGCAGGTTCATCGCAGTCATCATAAGCATTTGCAGCATATGATTCTGCACCATGTCGCGAATCGCACCAGAATGATCGTAATAACCAGCTCTTTGTTCTACTCCAACCGTTTCACTTGCGGTAATTTGAACATTGGCAATATGGTCTTTATTCCAAATAGACTGGAGGACAGGATTAGCAAATTCCAATGCTTCCAGATTTTGCACCATGGGTTTTCCTAAGTAATGGTCAATCCGATAAATCTCTTCCTCATCAAATGCTCTGCTAAGCCTTTCATTAAGCTCCCGTGCAGAAGCAAGGTCGTGGCCAAACGGTTTTTCGATGATTAGTCGTTTCCAGCCTGTAGTAGTGCCAAGCCCACTATTTTTTATATTTAAGGCAATTAAATCAAAAAGTTCTGGTGCCACTGACAGATAAAACATGCGATTTTCAGGGATTTTCAATTCATCTTCTCTTTGTTTGACTACCTGCAGAAGTTTCTGAAAATCCTCTTGTTTGTTTACATCTAGCGTAGAGAAACGAAAGGCCTCCAAGAAGTCTCCCATTTCGTTAGCTTCATGTTCTAGACGACGTGAAAACTCCAGGACAGATTGTTTCACTTTTTCATGAAAATCTTGATGAGATAAATTGCCTCTTCCAAGTCCAATAACGGATATCGGTTGAGGCAGCTTTTTATCAATATATAAATTATAAAGAGCAGGATAAATTTTTCGTTTAGCCAAATCCCCCGTTGCTCCAAATAATACAAATGTCATTGATTCCATGCTATTTCTCCCTCATTGTTGAAAAAATACTTAACCCAAACTATAAAATATTGTTCCACTCCGGCAGCTTTCCTATTTTCGCAAATTTATGTCAATTTCTTTACTGGCATTCATGGTAATGACCAAATCAGCCATTTCAACAAATAGACCATTATCGATCACACCGGGTATCAGATTTAGGTCTTTCTCTAATATTGCCGGATTGGAAATCGTTTGAAAGCTGCAATCTAGGATATAATGTCGGTTATCTGTCTGATAAGGGTTCCCCTCTTGTAACCGTAATTTTGCGGAACATCCAAGTTCCTCTATATATTTGCTGGTCATTTCTACTCCAAATGGCAGTACTTCAACTGGTAGTGGGAAAACTCCGAGCTGATTGACCATTTTTTGTGAGTCGGCGACCACGATGAAAGTGTGTGCCGCTTTCGCGATAATTTTCTCGCGCAAAAGAGCACCTCCGCCCCCTTTTATGAGGTTATATTCAGGATTCACTTCATCAGCACCATCAATGGCCACATCAATATGGTCAATTTCATGGAATGAAACGAGTGGGATGCCTAATTCTTTAGCTAATTTTTCTGTTTGTTTAGAAGTAGGAATGCCTCTTATTGAGAGTCCTTGCTGGACTAATCTTCCTAATTTAAGGAGGGTATAATATACTGTAGAACCTGTACCAAGTCCTACTACCATTCCATCCTTAACAAATTCTGCCGCCTTTTCTCCAACCTCTTTTTTCTCATTCAAGGAAATTTGCCCCTTTCAAACATGATTCGGAGATAGGCTTTGATATAAGCCTCTACTTGTTTATAGGCAAATTATCTCCCTTTATTTTGCGATTATCCCACTATAGGTAGAGGTTTTATTAGCATCAAATGCAATTTTATTACTAAGTAACTTTTAATAACCATGGTTATTTTCGTAACCATAATACTCTTACTGATTTTAACCGTCAAGAAAACTACTCACAGGAAAATGAACCAGACTGCTTATAGCTGCCACAACCTCATTTCTTTAGAGTAATTGGTATAATTCAGTATAAAAGGGGTGCTATAATTGATTAGTAAATTATTCATTGTTTTCACCGGAATTGGGATCCTGTTACTTGGGTCATCTTATATTTTTCATGGCATTCTTGACCTGCTTGTGTTTTCGGGATTTGTTCTATTATTTTTGGGGCTAGTAGTAAGTTTTGCTGCGATGTTCAGAAAAGAACAAGGAAAAATGAAGTTTTTAGCAGTTGGAGCCTTTTTCCTGTTTAGTTTTGTTGTAACTTGGATTGACTCATTCCAGATTTTAAGATTGTTTACTTGGATTAAAAATTGATAACAGAAAACGCAAGGTTGCCCTTGCGTTTCAGATTGTAGACAAAAGGCCTTCCGAATGTCCCCATTTGGGTGACTTTTTCTAATTATGACCCTTTTTACCATTGATTTTTATTCCAACCGACCCCTTTGGGG
>NZ_HG942025.1:0-37590 GCF_000612665.1 Neobacillus dielmonensis | reverse complement strand
CTCACCGCAACGCCCGCGGAAAGCGAAGCGCCTGGAGCGCAAATCAACAGCCCCTATAAAAAGAGCAAAAAAAGACTGTCCGCAAACCCAAACTTTTTCGGATTTGTCGACAGTCTGAAACGCAAGGTTGCCCTTGCGTTATTATTTTTAGCTGTGTTAAATAATAATGTTGATTTTTTATTTAGATGATTGGAGCGGAAATCAACAGCCTAATTTAACCGAATCTTATTTAAAATGTAAATTCTGTTTTCATTGTGTTAGTAATTAGTTAAGTGATTTAAGATGTACCAGACACTTTTAGACAGGCGTTCAGCTGGGCGGGTGATCACGTTTGTTGTTACTGAATATGTGTCGTAGCCATCCTAATATTTTAATTTGCCACAAGATGCTTCCAACTCGACAGAATATTTTAACACAACCCATTCCCCCGATGACAAACTGTTTGACCGCTTCCGTTGAAAAGACCCTCTTTGTTTGCAGACCTGTTTGCTCCTCCATTAATAGTGGTATGTCATCTGCAATAAATAATGTTGTTGGCTGGATTGCAAATGGAGGTTTTGTCCCGATCAGTTGATCATCAGAGACCTTCCTAATTCGCAATGAGAAATGATCGTCACGTGGTATCAATGTAATACCCACATCGACAACTCCCAATCTGAATAATTCTTCTATTTCTCCATCTTGTCTTATATCTAAATCGACAGTAATATGGGAATGTTTTTCGTTGAAACCTAGGATGATTTTTGGCAATAAGTATGTACCTAGTACTGTAGGAAAAAGATCGCTGTTGGAAAAGATGAGTCCCTACGAATTCGGAGGGGAAAGGATTGATTTCGTAGGTCTCTATGATTCTACTCGGAAGGAGCTTTCGTGGAAGTTTGAAGGCGGCACACCGATCATTGCAGGAGCAATTGGATTGGGCGCAGCCATTGATTTTTTAGAGCAAATTGGACTGGAACAGATTAGTCTTCATGAGAAAAAACTAATCAACCATGCACTTGAACAATTATCAGCAATTGAGGGGATGTCCATATATGGTCCCACACAGCTTGACAAGAGAAGCGGTTTAATTACATTCAATGTAGACAATGTACACCCGCACGACTTGTCAACCGTTTTGGACTCAGAAGGAATTGCCATACGGGCAGGCCACCATTGCTGCCAACCGTTAATGAAGTGGCTAAATGTATCCGCAACTGCCCGGGCTAGCTTCTATCTATACAATACAGAAGATGATATCGATTTACTCGTTGCAGCAACCAAAAAAGCAAAAGTATACTTTGAAGACTCCATTTTTATATAATTTAGTCGAATTTAAACAGGTGATATGTCTGGAACTTATTATGTGTTTTGCTAGGGAGTTATCTTGCAAAAAAATAGCAGCCTAAACGACTGCTCCTCGCCATGTTAACACCAAGGTACTCTATTATTAGAAACTATTCTTAAACTGGTCATACTCTGTTTTTATGTAATGGAAGGCCGCTGCGTTGCCACCATGATCAGGATGAGTGAGTTTCAACAGCTTTTTAAACGCTGCTAACACTTGTTTCTGGTCAGCTGTTCGAGATAGGCCTAACTTTTGACGATAATCATGTGTATTAGGGGTTGGAATACTTTGAGGCTTTTCGGAGTCTCTTTTGCCTTGTCTTATCAGTTCTTCCTTTAATTTCAGAATTGCTTTTCGCAGTTCAATATTTTCTTCTAGTACTTTTTTGGACTGCGTTTGCAATTTGTTATTTTCTGACTCAAGCTTAACCAACTCTTTATGTAATTTGTTTCTTTGTTGGCTCAGTGCATGAATGGAAGTTTTGTGGATCTCTTGGAGTCCTTTAATATGGTCGTCTTGTGCTTTAATTTTGATTTTTAAATCGCGGATGGTTCTATCCAGGTCAGGTGGTCCGCTATTTAACCTGTTTGGGTTTGACTCATTTTTGAGATAATCAACAATCTGAGAACCCTTTCCTATCTTTTCAATCTTTCCTTCATGGAGCCAGCGTTTGACAACTTGAATCCCGATGTTGGGTGCTACTCCTGCATCCTTTAGTAAATTGATCGCTTGATCAGTATCATTTAATATATAATCAGTATCGCCTCGCCTGGTTTTTCCTGCAAAATTTATTTTTTGTTCACGAAGCCAGCGCCTAACTGTTTGGATGCTAATATCGTCTGACACCCCTGCTGTTTTTAATAGATCATATGCTTGGTCTGTATTCATCATTTCCTCCTAGCCTTGAAAGAGTTCTTCAAGACGACGTAGTTATTAATCCTTAACTAAAGGAAGTTCACCATTCAATCACTCTATTGTTATATTAATGGAGATAACCATTAATGTGAATGGCTAAAAAAGACTAATAGATGACTTAGATTATTTGAAATATTAAGAAAAAATGACTATTGAAAAGTTTAATTTAAAAAAGTCATTACTAATCAAAAAAATAAAAGAAGACTAGTGCTAGCCTTCTTTTATATAGAATGATGATTAATGAGCAGATTCCACGTTATCTACATGGGAGATGTGTGAACGATTGGCCAAAATAAACAGTACAGATAAAAGGACAAAACAACCGCCAACAATAAATGGCACATGTGGGGAAAACCATTCTGCTAGTTTACCAGCTAAAAACGGCGCAACCGCACTCCCTAAATACCGCAAGAAACTGTACGCAGCAGATGCGGTTGAACGTTCAACCGGAGCAGCGTTCATAACGGCTGTTGTAATCAAGGTATTATTGTTTCCAAGCAAAGCTCCAGCTAAGATAACCGCCACAATAATCCACCACTGCGAATCTGTCCAAATCCCCATAGAAAGTAATAACACTGCGAATAAAAATAACATCATACACATGGATTTTATCGTTCCAAACTGTTGTTGAAGCTTAGGTGCCATGAAAACAGATGTGATGGCAAGCAACACTCCCCAGCCGATAAACACATAACCAAGACCATGTTCATCAAGCCCCATCACAAACGGCGCATAAGCAAGCAACGTAAAAAATCCAAAGTTATAAAGACATGCAGAGATTCCAAACACTAAAATGGATCGGTGCTTCATCGCACGAAAGGGATCAAGCAAAGAAGTACTCTTTGCGGGTACTGATTCTTCAGCTTTCAATTTCTTGTTTCCAGGCATTAAGACACTCAAGAAAATAAAGGCAGCCACCATTAAAACCGAGACCCCTAAAAACGGTCCTCTCCAAGTAATGGCACCTAATTCACCGCCAAGAAGCGGTCCTACTGAAATACCTAAACCAATGGCTGCTTCATACAAGATGACTGCTTTAGCCGTTCCATTATTGGATAATGTCACGATAGCGGTAAGTGCGGTTGCGACGAAAAGTGAGTTTCCCAGCCCCCAGCCTCCGCGTAATCCAACGATTGACCAAATATTATCGGACAGCCCTCCTGCTGCGGAAAAAACGGCAATAATCACCACCCCAGATAAAAGGGTCATTTTGATCCCCAAGCGGGACGAAACAACCCCGGTAATTAACATGGCGGCCGCCATGACCGCATTATAACTTGTAAAAAGTAAGGTGACTTGACTCGGAGTGGCGTTCAATTGTTTAGAGATGGCTGGCAGGATGGGGTCTACGAGCCCTAATCCCATAAAGGCAATAATACTAGCAAAGAAAACAGCCCAAACTGCCTTGGACTGGCCTGTCGGTTTCCCTTCTTCAATGACAGATGTTGTGGATAATGATGATGATGACATTTTTATACCCCTTTGTTATAATTTTCTTAAAATTATATTAGAATCTAACGTTAACGTCAACGTTAGATTTAGGGGAAAATAGTCACGTTTTTAAAAAGTGATGATCATTTTCACCGGGTTATAGTATTTGATCAATTCTCTCAATAGCAGCTCTAGCCCGTTCTCTTAACGTTACTAACTCTGTTTGGACACTTAGAATTTTTCCAATCTTTTGTTCTAGTAATTGTAGTTGTTGATTAAGTATTTCTATCATTTCCGTCAGTTTTTCCTTTTGGGTTCTTGGGTCCGATACTTTTTTATATTCGGCTCTCTGATTTTCGATCGTATCTGTAAGCATAATAAATTCGTGCACTTCCTGTAAGGTAAGACCCAATACTTCCTTGGCTAGAGTGACCTTTTTTAGAAATTCTATATGTTCCTGTCGATAAAGCCTAGTCCCGCCTTCTGTCCGCTCGGGGGAAGGTAAAATGCCAATTTCTTCATAGTATCGGATCGCCCGTTTACTCAAGCCGCTTTGTTTGGCGACATCGTCAATTTTTAATAACTCTTCTTTCAAAAAACTCCACCTCCTGCCAGGTACAACGATATTATATCTATATCTACCGTTAAAATCGACTGAATTTACTATAATTTAGGGAAAGCTTCTTGCTTTGAGACTCGGATCTTATCTCTAGGAAAATACTTTAGAAAGTACTTTTCCACCCTTACGTGAATATCATGGCAATACCACCTTGAAAGACCATTTTCTTCAAACAGTTTCGGCATTCCCAACCTTTCTGAACGTTTCCCCATCGAACCATCCCCAATACTTAGCGTATCAATCCAAATGTGATCCACAACTCCTTCTAACAACTTTGGAAAGTCAGGGGTAAAGGGCAATACTGGCGAAATCGAAGCCTGGGTAGGGATTCCCGCCTCATGAATTTCCTTTAATGCCTTCATTCTCAACTTTATTCCAGGAGCATATGGAGCAAATAACTGCTTAATATCTTCTCGGTCGGTTTCAATTGTCATGGATACAAGCACATGACATTTTTCTTTTAACTCTGTTATCAAATCTAAGTCCCGTGTGACAAGTGGACTTCGTGTCTGTATTTGCAGGAAATCTGGCGGATCTTCAGCCATCTCCTCCAAAAGGCTCCGCGTTATATTGGCTTTGCGCTCTATCGGCTGATAGGGATCAGTTGCGGAAGACATAAAGATATTAACTGGTTTATTTTTTTTTCGCAGTTTTAGCACTTCATTACGGTAATTTTCCGCTGCGTTTATTTTTAAATCCAGCCAATCTCCCCATGGGGTTCCTTTAAATCTCTGGATTGGCATTTCTCGAACGTAGCAATAGAGACAAGCAAATGCACAGCCGCTATAGGGATTCAAGGAATGAGTAAAGCCACTATCTAAATAACCCTTTGCTTCGGTAAGGATTTTCTTTGCTTGAATTTGATTTGTTTCCATAGCAATCCCTCTTTTATATCGGCAACAAAAAATGACGCTCTTCTTTTAGACGTCATAGTGCATATCTATTTATTTCCTATGATAAAACAAATAAAGTGATGAAGTTGACCCTTTTCGCCTTTTCTTTTAACTTTAGTTGTTTCAATATTTACCTGGTTTTAGCAAGGGCAACACCGTTAGCAACAGTTCCGATAAATCCACAGATAGCAAAAAGGTAAGAGATAAACAACGGTGCGCCAGTATTTGACTGTGTAAAAATTCTCCATATGCCAATTATACAAATAAGCAAGCATCCAATTAGGCCAAGGAATGGTCTGACTTTTAGTTTACTCTTCAATTAACCCTCCTGCAAAAAGTAATCATTTCTAATCTTTATGTTAACATTTACTATAAACAAAGTTAACAATAAATTTACTCCATGGTAATGTAACATGTTTTCCTTCCATACAGCCCTAGAGCGGACAGAGTACTCTCCTGCGTTAGGAAAGTCTCTGCATTCCCTCCCCTCCAAAACTCCCCATACTCTTATTAGTGCTTTTGAAGTTATTTAAAGTGGAAATTAATTATAAATTCTACTGGAATTTAGCAATAGATGAAATAAATTTTATTTCTTTCGTGTATATATCATTATATAAATATTGGTATATTTATGTTATATTTTCCTTATAAAACCCTCAGATCGATCCGTATATAGGACTGAATCACCTAGTTGATAAGTCCTGTTTTTAAAAAGAGAAAGCAGGTTTGTTATGGTAATGAATCTACCAACAGCTAAAGGTTATAAAAAAATAGGGAAATATCTTATAGATCAAAAACTAACTTTCTTAGATTTTTGGGAAGAACAAATTATTATTCACGAAAACCAAGATAATAAAGACCTGATCAAACAAAACGGCTTTTTGATGTACCAAATTATAACCAACTCTATTATAGATGGATTTTCTGATCAAGATATCAAACGATTAGCTTACAAAGTTGCTCAAGAGCGAGCTGATGCAAATATTAATATTGGGGAATTTGTTTATAATGTCAATCTTGGCAGAAGCATTATTATTAAATATATAAACCTATCTGGATTTGCCCAAGCAGAATTACAGCAAGCCATTGATTTAATTAATAAGCAGTTTGATTTATTCTGTTATTATGCTGTCTCAAGATATACCGAAATAAAGGATCGAAAGCTCCAAGAAAAAAACATATTCATTACCCAAACACACAAGGACAGGTTGGCCATTCTTGGACAAATGTCTTCTAGCTTTGTTCATGAATTCCGCAATCCGCTTACCTCTGTAATGGGTTTTATTAAACTATTAAAAAACCAGCATCCTGATATGCCTTATTTAGATGTCATTAGCAAAGAGTTAGATCAGCTCAAGTTTAGAATCACCCAGTTTCTGCATACCTCGAAGATGAATACGGTATTTGAAAGTAAAAATGAAGACATCACGATTAATGTTTTATTAGAAGAAGTCATTGATTTCTTATATCCAAGTATTGTTGATGGCAATATCCAAGTTAGTTCCAATATCGACGAAAATATTAAAATACACGGCGATCGAAATGAGTTAAAACAAGTTATTCTTAATTTAATGATGAATGCTGTTGATGCGGTATGTGAGGAAGGGAATCAGAGAAGAATTAGCATTGATACAGAGGTCGAAGTCGATCAAATTGCAATTCGCATCTCGAATAATGGTTCAATCATCAATCCGGATACATTAGAAATTATTTTTGAGCCATTTTATACGACAAAGAAACTTGGCACAGGAATCGGTCTATTTGTTTGTAAAAATATCATAGAGAAACACAATGGAACAATTAATTGTGTTTCCAATGAAAGCTTAACTACCTTTGAAATTACCTTGCCTATAAAAAAATATTAACCTATATATCCCCTTGCATTAATAAGGGAGTATTATTTTTTTAAAACGCTAATGTTGATTTTTTTAACTCTGTTGATAGGAGCGGAAGGTGCCGACTATTGCGGGAGTACAGGGCTGGGAAGACCCCGCAGGAGCTTCAAACGCCAAGGAGGCTCCCCGGTCGGTACGCCCGCGGGTTCGCTGAGCGCCTGGAGCGGAAATCAACAGCCAAGTTTTACAGAGCCTTTTCAATCAAACCCACCTTATATTTTCTATTCCGCTTCCTAACACATAACTACAAACTTTCAGGTAAATGCCCAATATACATGTCCAACACATCCGAATGTTTTTGTAAAACCTCGATTGTTTTTGGATGCGGCTTAATGTAAATAACTGGATAATCCTTTTCATCATATTTTTCTTGTACGGGAAAAGCTAACTTTTCCTGATCTATAAAAAATTGGGCATCCACACCAATTTTGTTTCCGCGAGCATCTAATCTTATCCATTTATTAATAGACTTCAAGAAAACAGCATTCAAAGCATGAATGCAGTACCCTTTTTCTGGTGTATCAAATAACATTAATCGTTGATAACAGAAACCGGTTGGTATTCCCTGAGAGCGCAATAAAGCGGCTAAAAGATGGGATTTTGCATAGCATATTCCTTCTTTGTAGGTTAATACTTCTGAGGCATTGCACGAAACCCGTTGACCTTGAATATCCCAGGAATGGGCTATTTGGTCACGTACAAATT
The DNA here is from genome assembly GCF_000612665.1 of Neobacillus dielmonensis. GTDB lineage: Bacteria > Bacillota > Bacilli > Bacillales > Cytobacillaceae > Neobacillus > Neobacillus dielmonensis. Next base: position 29,805 of record NZ_HG942025.1, on the reverse strand, counting down.
CAAATGCTGCTTTTGTTTTTTCAATATCGTTTTGAGTAGATGTAAACAACTGTTCTGCCGTTTCTTTAATTATAGGATGAGAAAAGTTGACTTCTTTTGACTCTATTAAATAATCATCCATATAATCTGATTCACAGACCAGTTCCATGATACTCCCTCCTATCCTCTATAAATATTACTAATATTGTATTATTATACATTGCGGTTGAAAGGATTACAAAGGACATTGCCGATTATAATCCTCCATTGTTTCTTATGTCTTAATCCCAATTAACATCGTATAAGAACTCGAACCGTTTCATGCTGACAGATGGAGGAACAAGCTTCATGACAGCATTTCTAAGAGGAATGAGCCATTTGTTTTGTAGTTGGGCAATTTGGCCAACTTGTTTGGACATTTTAATAATTTTATTTGTACGCCTTACTCTTTTCCTTTCAAAAGCTTTAAATGCCGTTTCGATTGCCTCACTCGATTCCAAGCATTTTGCTAATATGTAGGCATCTTCCATGGCTTGACCCGCCCCTTGGCCTAAATTTGGTGTAGTCGCATGGGCCGCATCACCCAACAGGACGATTCTCCCGAAGGCGAATTGTTGTATCGGTTTGATATCCAAGATGTCATTGTGGATCAGTGCCTCCTCGCTTGTTGCCTCAATTATTTGCTGAATTGGACTATGATAATTCTTAAAAATAGTAGATAAATCCTTGATGCCATATAGGGCTGCTTGCGGGTCACGAGCTTTAGCCTTAATGCAAGCAAACCAATAGACTTTCCCATCGGCAAGTGGTACAATCCCGAACCGGCCTGAAGAGCCCCATGTTTCCGTTGCCACGGCTTGGTCGATTTCAATATTGTGATTGGAAACAATACCACGCCAGCACGTATAACCTGCGTATCGGGGGGAGGAATTCGGGACTAATTTTCGGCGAAAAAGAGAATTCACTCCATCTGCAGCGATAACAGCATCTGCTCTAACCGCTCCTCCATCTTGGAAAGAAATGGTGACTCCGTCCTGATCCTGCATAAAATCCACACACTTTTTGTTCAATACAATCGATTCCAGTCTTAATGCATGTCTAAGTACGTGGTGCAAGTCTGCCCGATGAATTGTCACATTGTCCGTTCCAAACCGCTCACTTACAAGCAAGGAGTCTGTTTCGGTGAGTGGAGTTCCTTTTTCCGACAAGACTATCATCTTATTCAATACTTTACTGTGTTTCATGACTGAATCTTTTAAGTTCAACTTATCTAAGGCTTTTACCGCATTAGAACCGATACCAAGACCTGCGCCTGTTGATTGAAATGTACTTGTACTTTCATATATTGAAATGTCATGTCCTCTCTGCTGCAGAGCAATACCCGTGCACAGCCCGCCGATTCCACCGCCAATGATGATGATCTTTGCCATAACATTTTCCTCCAATAGTTTATTTACGTAAGAAATCGTCCGTTTTCTAGTTGATTATCCTTATCTAAGATATTCTGAATGATAACAGTCATTCCTATAAAGCTTAAGCGGCAAAAATAAAAACAGTGTGATTTTCCTTTGAGAAATCACACTGCACGTTATTACGAAGCTTTAGGAATACTGATCTTTTTTCCTTCCTTACGCCGTTTTCTAAATTCAGCAGTAGCGGTGAACAATACATCTGTTGAGGAATTAATCGCTGTTTCAAAGGAGTCCTGTAAAACACCGATGATAAAGCCAACACCCACTACCTGCATTGCCACATCATTTGGTATGCCAAATAGGCTGCAGGCAACCGGAATAAGCAATAATGAACCTCCTGCAACCCCCGATGCTCCTGCAGCACAGACGGCTGACAGGACACTGAGAATAATGGCTGTCGCAATGTCAACATGAATGTTAAGTGTATGAACGGCAGCCAGTGTTAATACGGAAATCGTTACTGCGGCGCCAGCCATGTTGACAGTCGCTCCCAACGGAATCGACACAGAATACGTATCTTTATCCAATCCTAGTTTATCACATAATTTCATATTTACCGGTATGTTTGCTGCCGAGCTCCGAGTGAAAAACGCGGTAATTCCGCTTTCTTTGATGCAAGTTAAGACAAGCGGATATGGATTTTGCCGAATGTTTGCATAAACAATAATGGGATTCACGACTAGCACTACAAAGAACATACAGCCTATTAATACAGCCAGCAATTTTCCATAGCTTAGTAAAGATTCAATGCCATTTGTCGCAATCGATTCGATGACTAGTCCCATTATCCCTAACGGGGCGAATTTAATCACCCATGCAACCATTTTGGAAACAGCATCGGAAAAGTTAGTAATGAAAGTCTTTGTAGTATCGGAAGCTGATTTTAACGCGTAGCCCAAAACCAGTGCCCATGCTAAAATCCCGATATAGTTTGCATTGTAAATCGCCTTAACGGGGTTATCAACCACGTTCATCAATAAGGTTTTGAGAACCTCGACAACTCCACCAGGAGCAGTTAAATCTTCCGCGCCTTTTACGAGGGTAATGTTTACTGGGAAAATAAAGCTTACAATCACTGCTACGGCTCCTGCTAGAAAGGTTCCTAACAAATAGAGAACGATAATCGATCGCATATTGGTTTGGTGGCCCTTCTTATGCTGTGCGATCGCCGACATTACCAAGAATAAAACCAATATCGGAGCAATCGCTTTTAAGGCTCCAACAAACAAGGAACCCAAAATGACTAGAGGTTTAGCACCTTCCGGAACCAGTAAAGCCAAAAGTATACCTATAATTAAGCCAATAGCGATTTGCATCACCAAGCTGATTTGATTCCACTTTTTGAATAGTTGTTTCATAGATGAACTCCCCCTCATTTCTTTTATTCACTAGATTGGATATATTATAACTCTATAAGGATTTACCCGGCCCAATTTAATAAATAGTATTATAGTTAATTTTTAGATATTTTACAATAGTTTTATTTTTTATAATTAAGCGACAAATTCTTTGTCAGACCTGACATCACCTTCTATTCTGTTAAGATTCCAAAATAATGTCAAATATTAAATATTATTTTGTATAAAGGATTGGAGAAGGAGAACTTGGTCATTTCTAGAATTTCTTACATATCCTATTGGGGGTAATTACATTTACTTGGGAGAATAAGCGCATGAGAATAAAAGAGATGAAGGTATCCAAAAACTTGACAGTTGATGAATTAATTACATTCATTAATACGGCGAGTAATTTTGAGAGCGAGATTACCATTAAGGGAGGTCATTTTACGATTGATGCCAAAAGTATTCTTGGCGTCATTACATTATTGATGGCTGGTATGGATATAACCATCATCACGCGTGGAGATGACGAGGAAGAAGCGTTAAAGGCGATTGCGGAATTTTTAATATGATACTTCCTTGTACCAATAAAACCCGAGCTGAAAGAGAACCAAAACACCCAGCTAGACGATGGCTGGGTGTTTTCTATTGTAAATCTTATTGTAAATTAACCAGTATTTCAGAAAAGTCTTCACGGGAAGAGTACTGAAGCTGCAGTGGTTCACCAATCGGCTGTTCAAAAGCAAGCGTCCCGGATATAACCTCGCCAGGTGCTAATTCCCCGGAAGAGAGTGTTGTGTCAATATCAATCGTCAGGTACGGCTGGAAGATATAGTCGCCTTTTTGGTTAAGGAGATTGAAATAATCAGGACTATACTTCAAGTTTTCTGTTCCTGTGTTGCTAATTTGAACTGTCACAATGATAAATTCATTTCCCGACTTTGGTTTTTCTTTAATATTGCCTTGTGACTTTTCCACTTTAGGGACAGTTAGTGTTGAACTGGCCAATTTGATTTCCTGACCAATCGAGTAGACTTTTTTCTCCTCTTCCTTCGTTTGCTTCTCGAGTGGCGGAACCACATTGGCAGAGACAGGTTTGATTTGGACCTCCGGTTTTTCCTCTGTTTTAGACTCGACTTTCTCCTTAGTTTCAACCAGCGTGATGACACCAAGGGTGCAGATAACCGCAACAACAGCTGCCATTTTCCCCCAAACTCGCCTTTTGGCTCCCCCATGCGGCTTTGTCTCGGCAGATTTTTGCTGGCTTACTTCAGCAAATACGAATTGGTCTGCGGTAGGACGATGATACGCTAAACTCGTATCATTATCACTACTATTCGAATACTTTCTTTTGGCAAGCTTTCCGTTCATGTTTTCTTCGAGTTCCTTCTTCATCATATTGATGATTAATATCACTACTAGATAGCCGATGATTGGAACAAAAATTACCCAAGGTGCCCTGATAAAGTCTTGAAAATTCTGTCCAACTAATCCGGCCCACTCATTCGTCAAAGAGGCTGGCTTCGGCGGTTCTTCATAGCCAAAAGTTCCCCCAATTGTTTCACCACCAAGAAAGAATCCAAATATACCAAGATGCATCGTCAATTGCAGTGTGCTCAGCAGCTGCTGAAAAACCAGTAGAATTCCATACGATTTAAAATAAGGCAGCAAATGAGTACGTAAAACTTGAAATTTGTTGGCCCCCATTAAAAAAGAACTTTTTATAAAAGATTGGCCCATTAGTTCATCGGTAAGCTCTGATGTAAATATAGCCACTGTTGGAAAGCCCATAAAAACTAATATGATAATTTGAAAAACAACAACGGAATCAAGTGGTTTTTCAAATGACCCCACAACTGGCCCCATTAAAATAAGACACAGGAAAATCGAGGGAATATACCGGAAGATAATAAAAAAGTCTTTAAAATATTTCTTCAAACAAGGGGTATATAGAGTCAAAAAAACACCAGCTACTCCCCCTAAAATAGCCCTTAACAAAGCAACAGTAACAGCTGCCATCAGTGTGTATTTAGCACCATACAATAAAAGTAAATGCATATCTTGTCCATTGCGATCCGTTCCCAAAATATGCTCTGAGGACGGCGAAAATGGCGCTTTTCCAATGACATTATGGTTCTCATCGTAAGCTAAAATTCCTTTGTTAAAATCAGCAGGACCATAAAATGGATATAAATAACTTGCCAGAAACAATAGAAGTAGAAGTACGGCCCCAATCGTTGTTTTTTTATAGCTAATCATAAACTGGCTGCCTCCTTCCCATTATAAAACTTAAGCACTATAAAGCTAACTGCTTCTATGATTAGCAATGGTAATGTGAACAAAAGAAGACAGATGACAAACACTAAGAAATCTCCTTGGCCATAGGTGATCATAAAGGTTTTCGTAAAGCCCGGGAGGTTAAACATAAATTCTAACAAATAAAGATTGGATAGAAGAACCCATATGATGGTCCGCAACTGGATCACCACTAGCGGAAAAATATTTCGAACCATATGTACAAGTAAAATTCGGAACGGTTTTAGCCCTTTGGCGACCGTGTATTGAACATAATCCTTTGACTCCTCCTGCGCCAGCTCTTTAATCAGGAATTGCATAAGCATCAAAGCGGGCAGAAACGAGGTGGTGACGATGGGAACAAATAAGGGTTTATTTCCAAACATCCCATATAATTGCAGAAATTTTAGTCCTGTTTCTTTATACAGAGTGATAATGACAAATTGAAACAGAAAAATAATGAATAAATCCGGAACTACCCCAATAAAATCAATCACTTTTTTTAACCCGTTGCGAATCGTTCTTGGAGACATTTGTATGATGATGGCGCCAAAGATACCGATTACAATAGCCACTAACAGGGAAATTCCTAGAATGGTCATGGAATAACGATAAGCTTCCGCGGCATTTAGCTCCTCAAAAAGACTCAACGAGTTTGGTTTCGTTATACCCGCCATTTCCATTAACCTTAACTTGATAAAGCTCCCCAATGGTTCCAAAGTAAAGGTTAAGGTATCCCCTAATCTAAATAAGTAAGGAATAGCAAAAATAGAAATGGTTCCGGCGATGATAACTAAAAGCCTAATAGGAAATTCTAATACCTTTTTCATGCAATCACCTCTAGTGTTGGATTTTTTTCGATCAGTTTCCTCACTAAATAGATTAGACGAGAGAAACGTTACTTTTTATTCACCTTTTTTTGAAATAATTTATATTTTCTAAATAAATATTATCATACCATATTTCCTAGCAGGAATTATCTACTATTTTTTCTAGGTTGGTAGAGAATAAGAGCGGCATACCCTCAAGTGAAAAATTCGTGGTATAGCGTTAGAAACTGCTTCTATTGAATATAACGGGTTGATAAATCATTATTGGGGAGTTTGGAAGAACTTCTATTGACTGTACTATCGGGATATGGATGGTTTGGGGCGTTAGGTACCGTTCTATGAAAGAAAAGGTTGAAGTGTCATAATGATAGAATGAAAGTATTTTGATAGCCCTAGTTCGATTTACTTATGTTATTCTAAGTAAGAGATTAAAAGATTACAGGAGGTTTTCCTTTGCAACGTAGAGAAAAAGCAATCATTTTGGGTGGGGGTATATCGGGAAAATTGACTGCCCGTGTGTTGTCTAATTTTTACAAAGAAGTGATTATTATAGAACGGGACCAAGAACCAACTGGTCCGTTTCCAAGAAAAGGTGCCCCGCAAGGTAACCATATTCATGCACTGCTTCACGCGGGTGAGTATGGTCTGGAAAAATTGTTCCCGGGAATCACGGAGAATTTTTATTCCACTGGGGCCGTAAAAATTAACTCCACTCAAGACCTTGCCTGGTTTCATCATGGTGTTTGGAAGCTTCGTTATGATGGTGGATATACGACAACACTCCAAACACGCCCACATTTAGAATGGCATGTAGAACAATATCTCAGAACGATTCCCAATATAACCATACTCTATAACAATACCTTCCGAGATTACGAGTATGATGAAACAGAGAATCGGATAATCGGAATAAAAATCAATGATGGCAGTTCCGTTAAAACCATCTATGGGGATTTGATTGTAGATGCAAGCGGAGCCAGCAGTATGACCACTGGCTGGTTAAAAAACCGAGGTATACAGATCCCGGAAGAAAAGGTGAAAATTGGCTTAATTTACATAAGCAAAGTTTTCCAGCTACCCGCTGACCTGAACAGGGATTGGACAATCAAATTAGTGTATCCTAATCCTCCTCAGGAAAAAATCGGTGGAACGATTTCAAAAATAGAGGGAAATCGATATATCGTTACGTTCATAGGGTATCATGACGAGATTGACGAAAAACAGGTTCTTAAAAATGACAGCAGCTTTCTAGAGCTAGCAAAAAAACTGCCAAAAGACGATATTTATCAAGCGTTGAAGGAAGCTGTCCCGGTATCCAATACTTCCGTTTTTCGCGTCCCGCAGATTATATGGAGAAAATATGAAAAAATAAAACAGCTTCCCAATGGACTATTACTAATTGGTGATACCATTTGCAGAATTGATCCTGTTTTTGGCCAAGGTATGAGTATAGCTGTATTAGAAACTCTCGCTCTACAAAATCTGCTTCAAAATGAGCACCAATCCCAACAGCAACTCATTCGAGCATTCCAACAACGGGCTGCAAAAATCATCGCCCCCATTTGGAGTATGGTTTTAACAGAAGACTTTCGCTACCCTGCAACGATCGGGAAAAAACCTTTTATCCTTCCCTTCATGCAGTGGTATTCAAAAAACATATTTCTCTTATCTGCACAGAACCAGGAAACCTATCACACGTTTATTAAAGTCATGAACCTTGTTCGGCCAATCACGATATTAATGAATCCAAAAATTTTATATCGTGTATTGAAAAGGACATTATTAAACCACTCAATAAAATGAAAGTGAGGCTGCCCAAAGTCAATTTACCTGACGCCTTTGAGCAGCCTCTTTTCACTAATTTCTATAGATTTCTTATACAAAAAAGCTGATAGCAATTAAGATTGCCTCGACGGCCACTATTGTTAAAAGTACTTTACTCTTTTTATCAATCTTTGCTACATCTTCTTTACTCACCATATTTTCCACGACCGTTTGCAGCCTATCACTATTCTGTTTGCTTTGTTCTTTGAAGAAGGTATCGATTTGATGCTGCCATTCTTCAAAATCCCTTTTCAAATTCTCATTGAAATGAACATGTGCCGCAGTCCAGTTATCCATTTGATGGGTAAGTTTATCTACCAGCGCCTCTTCCCTAACGACCATAATCGACTTGATTGATTCTGTATGTTTTTGAAACATTTCTTCATATGCACGCTTCAGCTCTTCCAAACGGTTTTCCATAGTCCTAAGGTCTGCGATATGGGTGTTTATCTTTTCTTCTGCTAACGATAACTGTTGCTTTGTCATGGAGACAAACGTCTCGTTTTGCTGCAGAAACTGTTGATTTTTTTCATCAACTTCCGTTAATTTGTGCATAAAGTCGTTAACGGTTTCCGTTACAGCCCCAATGGAATCAGTGGCTTTATCAAGAAGCTCTTGATTACTAATCATAAAAGCTTGCTGTAATTCTTTCGCGTTTTCATTAAATAATGCAATATTCTTTTGAAGCAGATCCTCGATTTCGGTTTTTAACGTATCCATTTGCTGGAACAACAAACCGGCCTTGCTTATCACATTTTCTGCTTCTTGTTTGAAATCAGCAGAATTGCTGATCGACAACTGTACGATATTGTTTTCTAAGTGTTTGATTTTCTCTTTAAAGTCATCGTAAAAAAGCTCATCGTTTAATTTTCTTAATTCATCCACTGCGTTTTCATAATCGCTTTTGGTTGGGAGGTTTGTTGCAACCATATGTACACCGCCTCATCAATTTAAAGATTTAATCATTTTTTCGCCATCTTGCCGCAGAAGCCCCAAATATTGTGAAGCAAGCCAACGTTCTTGTGTATTTCCTTTTAAGAGGAGCTGCTTAAGTTCCTCCATATATTCCATCCAATGTTTGATAAAATATCCTTGGAGCTGTGAAACATGTTTTTTGGATATATTCCACTGTTCATAAACTTCCAGAGAGTGGACATCATGCTGAGCTCTCAATTGCTCCATTTCAGCAAGTTCTTGTTCAAGTTTTTTCCTTTTCTCTGTTGTGGCAAAATGAATTGCGTTCTTTTCTTTCGAAAGCTGCTCTCTCCGCTCAATTGCCTCGTTTTGTATGAATAACAGAACTTCATTATAACTATGGTACATTTTAGTTACCCAATCATAAGCGAATTCTCGGGTTTGATTCACTGCTTTTTCATAGGAGCTCTTCAACCAAAAGGTATCGATCTTTTGTTCAATACGCGGTATAGGAGAATAATAAGGTAATTGGAACAGTGCCGTTGTACCAATGTTTAAACCATCTGCTTCTTGGATTATTTCTCTCAGCTTAGGCTCAATGTCCTCCTTAAGCTGTTGCTCCAAATCTTCGATATTTTGATTAATGAAACTCGCTTTTCTGTTATTAGGCATATACACAATAACATGGTTTACTAATTCGAATATATAGTTAGAACTAGTATCTTTCAGTGCCATTTTGTTTAAAAATAAATCATATTGCTTGAGTTCGCTACAAATTTCGTCGTACCGCTCTTCTTCCTTTATTACATGATTTAGGAGAATCTTTTGTCGTTCGATTAACTCCCCATATTTTTTTAACTTTTCTTGATGCTGTTCAAGTTTAAGCCTAGTAACTTCTTCGCTTTCTTTAAATACTTTTGCCAATTGACTGAAGGTTAGCTCACTCACAGTTGAGAATTCTCCCAACTTCCTTTTATTACGCAGCCATTCATCCAGCCCAATAAAGCCATTGATGAATTCCTGTTTCGCTTTAAAAGCCCATTCATATCGGTTTTGATGAAAATTGATTAATGTAGGATTCATATCTAAAGGCCAACTCCTGCATTTTACCGCACAAATATTGCAAACGGCTCAAACTGTCTTGTAGTTTTGGATCATGCTTAACACCATGGTCTTTCTCTATTCATTCGTTTAACGCCATATGTATTCGGTAAATTACTATTTCTGGGTAGGTACTAAATGTAACTTGTTGCTCGGATATCTATTCGATACCCTCTTTAATATATTCATTATAAAGCAAATGATAGTTTCATAAGTTATTTTAACATTTTTCAAAACGACGAAAATATATTTTTGCACAAATGACAACATATATTTATTTCATCATATAAAACTGGCTGACAAACTTTATAGGTTCGTCAGCCAGTCTTTTTTTCACTACGAGCCCAGAACAGGACTGGAACAATAAGTAAAGCCATGATTCCTCCACCAAGGGATAGTGCGGTAAAACTTGAGTTGGCCACAACTATGCCCGAAAGCACGCCACCTGAAGCTCCGGATAATGCGATGGATACATCCACTGTTCCTTGTACCTTTGCCCGGTTGGTTGGATTGGTGGCATCCACAATCAAGGTGGTTCCACAAATTAATCCAAAGTTCCAGCCAAGGCCAAGGAGTGCGAGTGCAATTACAAAGACAATCATGGAGTCCGGAGGTGCCACAGCAGCCAAAGCCCCTGCAGCAAGGAGAGTCGCACCTGAAGCAATAGCCATTAACATTCGGCCTATTTTATCAACCAGAATTCCCGTTACGAAAGAGGGTAAATACATGGCACAAACATGAATACTAATCACCAGTCCTACCTCACTTAATCCGTGACCATGATGCCTCATTTGCACAGGTGTCATCGTCATGATGGCCACCATGACCAGTTGGGTTAGGAGCATAATCGTGGTTCCGAGAGCAATTCCCCGCTTTTTTGTATCCCCTGATACAGAACTCTTAACGTTTGGATGTTCCTCTTCCTTACTCTTCTTTTCAGCTATCGCTTTTGCAACTATAAGTGGGTCTGGACGAAGAAATACTAACAGGACTAAACCAGCCAAGATAAAAGCGGTGGCTGCTAGTATGAAGGGTCCGGCTAACGTCGGAACACCAATTGATTGAGCAAACCGTCCCATTACCTCTACAAGATTGGGACCCGCTACTGCACCAAAAGTGGTAGATACCATGGCGATACTAATCGCGGTTGCCCGCTGAGTAGAACTCGCCAAATCCGTACCTGCATAACGTGCTTGCAAATTGGTCGCAGTACCTGCCCCATAAATGAACAAGGAAGCAAACAAGAGGAAAATATTTGAAATTAAAGCAGAAATCACTACACCAATGGCTCCCGCTCCCCCTACTAAAAAACCTGCTGCCAGACCAAACCTGCGGCCAAACCGCTGCGACGCACGTCCCACCAGAAAGGCTGCTAGAGCAGACCCTAACGTGAATAATGCAGTGGGAACCCCTGCAAAGCCGTCAGTACCAAGCATGTCTTGAGCGATTAATGCTCCGACCGTTATTCCGGCAGCCAGGCCAGCCCCACCGAAAACTTGTGATAATACCACAATGAATAAGGTTTTTTTATATAACTGTTTTTGCCTTTCTGGAGAGTCAATGTAACTTTGGATTCGAAGTAAGTTTTGACCCTCTAATGCAAGCGATTGTTCGGAGTTAGAAGACATCCCTCGGTCCGCCCTTCTAGCGTTTATGTTAATATTTTACATGTTCGTTATTATCTTATTGTCAATGTATCTTTTAAAAAATGCAATCATAATCTTTGAATTTAGAACTTTTCCTCGAACTAAAATTGGTCAGAAAAAACTTAGGAGAAAAAAATAGCCGACTCAACATAGTCGACTATAAATTACATTTAATCTATTCGTTTCTTATTGAAAATTGCCTTCTGCATTTATTTCAGGGTATTTCTTGTTGAATTATTTTCGATTCCCTGGTAAATTGATGCCTATTGCCGCTCCGTGGCGGCTGGAATCGGCTACTCCTTTAAAGCTGCCATTTTGCCGGTCAATTAAGATGCTCTGAACATTACCAATGGTTGACGGATTGGGACCGAATTTATGACCCATACCATTAAGTTGACTAATTACTCCTGCTGGAATGCCGGACTCATACTGATAAGAATTTATGTTATTGGTATAAATTCTTGGTTCTTCTACCGCAGCCTTTAGCTCCATACCATATTCAAAGGTGTTCAAAATTGTTTGCAGGACAGAGGTGATGATTGTCGCACCACCTGGTGAACCAACTGTCAGAACAGGCTGGCCATCCTTGAATACAATGGTTGGTGTCATACTGCTTAATGGACGTTTATTGGGTTGGACTTCATTTGCCCCACCAGGAACAGCATCAAAGTCGGTTAATTCATTATTTAACATAAAACCGTACCCAGGAACCATGATTCCAGTGCCAAATACTTGCTCAATCGTTGTGGTATAGGAAACAACATTTCCCCATCGATCGGCAACCGTGAAATGAGTGGTTTCTCCATTTTTCCGATCACTCGGCTGAGCTGTTTGCTGATAATTTGCCATGTTAGATTCGTACTTCCATGGGTCACCTGCTTGTGGCTTTAGGTTCACCGTATTAAGGCTGATTAACTTCTGACGCTCTTGAATATAATCCGGATGCAATAAGCCGGTGAGCGGCACATTCACAAACTCAGGATCTCCTGCATATGCTGCACGGTCTGCATATGCGAGGTGCATAGTTTCGGATAACAGATGGTATTTTTCCCATGACTTTATATCGTATTGGGAAAGCTTAAATCCATCCAGAATCTTCAGCATTTGTAAAAGAAATACCCCACCGGAGCTTGGAGGTGGCATACTAGCAATCTGGTAGCCTTTGTAGTCACCCCAAATCGGCTCATCAACGGTTATATTATACTTGTGTAAATCCTCTGGTACCATCGAACCACCAAACTGCTGCACGGTGCTGGCAAGTGCCTCGGCAATTGGACCGTTATATAATGCATCCGATCCTTTTGAACGAATAAGTTTAAAGGTTTTCGCCAAATCCTTCTGAACTAGTGTATCTCCCTCTTGCAATGGTTGACCATTAGGCAGGAAAACTTTTCCTGCTGCTGTCCTTGATAGTTTTTCCTTATTATCCGCTATCGCTTCAGCTAGGACCGAGTTGATGGGGAAGCCTTTATCGGCCAGCTTTATAGCTGGTTCAATCAATTGGGCCAATGGGCGGGTTCCCCATTTTTCTAATGCCGTTTCTAAACCCTTTAAGGTTCCTGGCACACCAACAGCTGTACCACCGGTTGAGCGGATGGAGAATGGGATGGCGTTTCCGTTATGATCTAAAAACATATCTGGTGCAGCTCCCTGCGGGGCACGCTCTCGGCTGTTGATAATGGTGGTTTTCTTTGTCTTCCCATCGTACACCATCATAAAGCCGCCGCCGCCAATACCAGACATCATCGGTTCAACTACATTCAGGGCGAATTGAATCGCCACAGCTGCATCAATGGCATTCCCGCCTTTTCTTAGTACTTCGGCGCCAACTTCAGAGGCAAATGGATGGGCTGTTGCCACCATTCCGTCCTTCCCTACATCGACCTCACTGTACTGGCTATAGTCATAATCATTCCCTTTCGCCAGTGCGCTGAACGGCAGTGTCCCCACTATCAGCAGGATACTAAATAATGCGGCAATCCAAGACTTCCCAATCCTTTTCATCTTTTCCCTCCTATGGTAAAAATAGTTTCAACTCTATTCTACCAAGGAGACAGAAAAATCAGAATATATTTACCTTATATTTCCACTTTTGAGCATAAATACCTAATAATACAGTGCTAAAGTTGCCGCAACTCTTTGGTTTAACGAGTATTCCTCTTATCAGCTAAAAAGAAAAACCCCCGGCTATCTTCCGGAGGAATTTTAATCATTAGGTTCTTGATTCGAGTACTTTCTCCTGCAGCAATGCCAATACACCTTTATTTAACAAATTAAATATCGAATACTCTGGCTTTAAGCCCAATCTCTCTAATAATGGATTGAGGATTTCAAGGGGAGTCTTGCCGCCGCAAAGGATTTCTAATTCCTTTTTGCTCAAGTCTGCAAAGCCATGCCCGCTTATTCCCTCATGGCGAAACTCAATGCATTTGACAATCCCTTTTTCCCTCAACGCCAGATAAAGATGAACAAAATAGGCTTCCTCGTCTGAAAGTTTTTCGCATCCTACCTGGTGGCCAGCTTGGATGCGAACTTGTTTTTTCTCTTCTAACATTCGAATATATTCCTGAAGTGCCTGATTATAACGATGGTAATGCTTGGTTAACCGCCATTTAGGTAACACCAATTTGTAATTAGAATCTTCCCGATAGACAAATTGGCCTCTCTTATCATGGTCCCAACCAAGAGCGAATAACAAAGTCTCTTCCACCAAACGATAGTAAAGGACAATAAAGTCAATAACATCGTCCTGTTCATAAAGAAATTCAGCATAGTTGTGCAATAACGCGATAAATGGACGCTGCTCTTGATCCTGTATGGGTAGTAAGCTAATTAGATAGTTTACTTCCTCATTATCCGAAATATCAGTAGAAGTCAGTGTATCTGCCAGCAGGTTTAATGGATTCTGTTTACCCGGTACATACTCATTTTCGAAGTCTAATAGAAATAATTTATTCCCAAAATGGAGCAAATCATTCACTTCGGCATGTTTTGCTGCTAACCTTTCATTTAACAGCACGGAAGCGGACTGGTAATTCCCTGAATAAATCAATTCGCTGACATGTTGAATGAGATCGAAATTCGTTTCTTCTGCCGTTGTGAAAGATAGTCTGGAAGCCCTTCTATCGTCCTCTGTTAGGAAATAGACTTGTTCATGATATTCAGCAGCGCCTATCTGGGTTAACAAATGGCCGATTGGAGCAGACTCTTTTTGCAACAAAATAAAGATTTCATCGTTTTCATCAATATAAGAATGTAAGAATACTTTTAACTGGTCAGATTGTCTGTATACAGGTTGCTCATTGTTAACCAAAACAGTTCTTACCGCTATGTGATTTGAAACAAAGCTATGACAAAGCGATTCTTCTTGCTTATTAGAGCAAATAATGCATACTTCTTGTAATTTTTTGGAGTAGGAAAGAACTTTCCTTTCAGCCTCTTTTATTTTTGACAAAAAGTCGTTAGACCATAGAATGATTAGTTTTACCTTCAGCGTAACCATCCTCCTTCTTGATGTCCTCTGCTAGCTGCAATATGAGAAGATTAAGAGATGTAAAATTTTCATCGGCCTTTATACCTAAATCTCTAAGCATTAAGTCAACATCCATGAGAAATCGCCTTTTGGTTTTGGCAAGGGTGCGATTAGCATTTCCCGCAAAAGCATTCCAGAGTTCTTTTGGATAAATCGGTTTTCTCGAATGGCCAATAAAGCTTTTGTTTCGTGAATCTAGAATACCCGCTACATTATTGCTTTTTAGAAAAAAGTAGGCCCCAAAATACCCGTCAATTTCAAAGTTATCGTAAAGGTCTTCTAATACTTCAAATACTTGATAAATGGATGATTTTTGTTCCATCGGATAATGGGTGTTTCCATTTGTTTGGCCAAATTGAAGAAGATAAAATAAAACAGCCTCTCTCGCCCTGTAAAGCCGAATAAGGAAAGATGGAAGATCATCTATCTGTACATAGACTTCGATTTGCCTAAATAATTCTGCAATACGTTCTAACTCTTTGATTTCTCGGTCATTACTTAAAAGCTTTGAAAATATAGTTTTGGTTTCAGATAGAGACCGGGTTGAGCCTAATAAATTCATAGCCTCTGTTAAAAATTGCTCTGCCTCTTCAAATGCAAAATTCATCCGTTTTAATTGGGAACGGAGAATAGCCTCAATCGCCTTCAGATTGTTGGATGAAATGTTAATATCTGATAGTAGTTCTAAGGCTCCCTGATAATCATAGTCTTGGATAAATTCCCGAAATAACCGGTACCATGATTTGGGGTTAACCTTTCCTGGATGATAAACAGATGCGGTCTTGCTTCCATCCCAATATAAACTTATGTATCGTTGTGGAAACTGTCGCAAGCATTCTATAAGGAATGCCTGTGAGACAAGATTGGTTTTGGCACCGACAATCTGGCCTATGTATTCTGTGGGATAACGCTTTTTTAACGACATTAAAAGAATTTCAATTTGAATTAAGCAGTTCTCCAATGAGAAAGATTGCCCAATGGGCAGTAGCAAGACTTGGACGTCCCAACCATTTGTCATACGCTCTTCAAGCACCTTCTCCAAATGGCTTTCTATCACCATCCTCTGCCTTACTGTAACTTGGTTATCAATGGTAAACCAGCAATATACCTCTTTATCTATGGTCTCTAACGACGATAGAATTTCTCTAAGTTCACTGGATTGGAGCTCTACTTCATCCTGCTCATATTGAAAAAAAGAATTGGTTTTCTTTTTAAGAGAAATATGGGAATGGAAGATGTAATGGGGAATTAGACTGATCTGATCCAACGTTCAATCCTCCTAAAATAGTATTAAATTAATGTTTATTATAGTACAAAATAAAGAGATAAGGAATAAAACATATCCCCCTATCATATAATAGGAGGATTGAGCATTATTATTTATTAATCTAAAATCTATTTTAGTTCGAGTCCTGCCATCATACTTTCCCGCGTTTCTATGACAGTTGAAAGAAGCTGCTTGGCTTGTTCATTTCCCTGACTAGATAGCTTCTTAAGTAACATTATGGCTTCGTCTAAATCAGAAACCCCCTCCATTACTTGATTCAGCTGGAATTTTGATTGTCCTCGGTTATTCAACATGACGGCAGAGACATAATCGCTATTCGACATCCCCTTACTAGCCTTACGTTTAACTAGATTAATGGATGTATCATAATCTTCGATAGCTTCTTCAAATAGCATCATTTCATAAAACATATTTGCCCGCACCATAAATAAATTTATTTTATCGGATTCGGGATAATCATTAAAATCAATAGACCCAATAAGTTCTGTAATTAAATCAATGGCCATAGTATGATCGATTACATTTTCATCCGAAAAGTGATGTTTCTGTATAATTTCACCACGTTCACGAATAACTGTAAGCAACTGATTGACATTGTTTGGTGCACCACATTTCAACAGCATGCGTTGAAACTCAATATAATCATTACAATCAATCAATGCTTCCGACGTTAATTCTTGCTCCTTGTATAAAAGCATACGATTGAATAACGCCGCACCAAGATTTGCGGCAGGTGCTGCACCCTTTTCACTAATGATGGTCCTCCATATTTTTATGGATTCTGTATAGTCACTAATTGCTTTTTCATACTGTCCAGAATCATGATAAGCAGCCCCTCGATTCAACAGAATTTCTGCCAAATCGCTTAATTCCTTTAACTTTCCTTGCTCATACAATTCCCTGCGAATTTCCAGTCCTTTTGAAAAGTCAATAAGCGCTTTATCCACTTTTATTAACTGAAAATAGACGGCACCTCGATTTTGCAAGGCCTTTGCCAATTTATTTTTATCTGCCAATACTCCTTTGTTTGATAGTTTTTTCATGATTGTTATGCATTCATTATAATCACTTAGCGCTTTTTCATTTTGGTTCAACTGCAAATGAGTAAAGCCTCGACTCAAGAGAACATCTGCTAATTCAATCTTTTCTTCCAAATTCCCTTCGTTAGATAGCCGTTTCAGTATGTTAATGGCTTCCGTATAATCTATATAAGCTTCCTCAAAAGAATTCATATGGTTCCATGCGTTTCCTCGACTAACGAAAATATCCGAAAGGTTTTTCTCATTGTACAATAATCCATTTTCTACCAACTTTGTCAAGATCGCTATTGCCTCTGTGTATTGCTGGATGGCATCTTCCATCTTGCCAGACTCTCGTAATAAATTGCCTCGATTTCCTAAAGCGATGGCGAAGATACTTCGATCAAAAGGTTTTCCTTCTTCCTCTGCCCTTTTGAATTCTTCAATGGATTCGTCATAACTGGCTAAGGCTTCCTCATTTTTGTTCATTGTCTCTAAAACAGCTCCTCGATTGGTTAGCAGTGTGGCAAAGTAGCCTATATCCTTCAACTTACCGAATTCTAATAATTTTTCATTGATCCTAACAGCCCGATTAAAGTCTTCCAAAGCTTTTTCATTCTGCTGCAGTTCTGTTAAAATAGCACCGCGATTCATCAGTGCAACTGCAATAAAATGATCTTCAGATCCTTCGTTTTCCTTCATTTCACTATGAATAGCAATGGCTTCATTTAAGTCCGCAAGCGCATCCTTATTCCGTTTCTTCTTAAGATAAATGGTCCCTCGGTTCATTAAGGCCATAGACAAGTCTTCTTTGTCCATTTGATCCCCATTTTTCATTTTATTTTGAAAGATAAAGATAGCTTCGTTATAATCGTCCAATGCTTGTTCTGTTTGACCCATTAGATTTAGCACCGTTCCTCGATCGTTTAATACATTTCCAAGCTCCAGTGCTTTATCTAATTTCTTTTCTGAGATTAATTTTTTCAATATTTGAATGGCTTCTGTAAAGTCATGCTGGGCTTCATCATACACTTTTAACTCATGTAACGTATTTCCACGCTGGGCTAATACTTCTGCTAAACCCTCTGCAAAGTTAACCAGATACTCATATTTTTCAATGGTTAAGATATATTTTGTCTGTATGACGTAACGTCGGAACAAAAGATAAATGGTCTGATTCTTATATAAAGTTGGATTCCTTAGTGCATTAAAATAATAAGCACTGACTTTGGCTTCACTGTACTTCTCTGGACAATACTCTATGATGTAATCATGTAAATAGGTAATGAAATAAGTTAAGCCATCATTTTCAGCTCTTGACCAATCAATCGTTTCCAATAATTCTTCAGATATATACTGCTCCTCTGCCCAAGATTCTACAAGCTGTTTGATAGCCGATCCGAACCTCTGGATAATAATCTTTTTCCAATTTATGTGAGAGATTGTGATTAAATTTCCTCGATAACTCCGCTCTATTTTTATAAATCCACGAATGTCAATTAAATAGGCTAGTAGTTTAAAGGTTGCCTTGTCTTCTCCCATTAAGCTAGAAATTTCACGGTATGTTAATGGTTCATAGCTAGTTGCAATAATGGATAATAATTGCATAATGTTTTTAAAAAACTTCTCCCCATATAACGATTCCAACGAATTGAAATAGTAATCAAAAAGTTCCTTTCCTTTTGGCAGTTTCATAATTTCGTCTTGTGGCTTTATTTTATATATTTCTTTTAATAGTTTTAGATAAATAAAACGAAAATCAGCATGGTCAAGCAGCCAGTCCTTTAATTTTTCCTGCTCTTTTGATAAATCGTTTGTTTGGAAGATGTATTTCCTAACATAATTATTGAGCATATCGACATGCTCCTGCTCATTTTTTGTGGATACTTTCTTATCACTAACCTTTAAAAAACGGATACGATTTCGGCTATATTCCGATATTTCATCATTCGTCCTGGAGGTAAGCAGCAGAAATACATTTTCATCCAGCATATCTGCACTAGGGATAAAATCGTAAATGGATAGCTTGGATTTTGCTGGGATCTCATCTAGTCCATCAATAACCAGCATTAACTTATCCTTGCCAAAAAATTTCTGATGTTCCTTATGGTAGAGGTTTAACAGATTGGCGAACTCTTTCTTCTTGTTATCGGCAGTTTCACTGATTTGATGGATAGATGAAATGACAGTGTTTCCTTTTTTGTCCATTCTCAATTGATCTATTAGATTAGTAAAAAAATTTTTTAACTTATATGAATAACTATCGTTTATATAATGGCATCGAACCGAAGTATTGGCTATTTTAATCTTCCCTAAGGAAAGTTCATCCAGTGCACGGGAAAAGGTTGTTTTCCCAGTCCCTCTCTCCATCTGCAGCAGAAAAACGCCCTTATTTCGTTTTTGTATATTAGTTGTCAGCCAATTCTCCAAATAGGTTGGCCGCTCGAAGTCGTCTACTTCCTGCATTTTCTGTGTCACTTTTTCTTCAATAAGGGAATAAGAGTCTTCTTCAAATGAATGTTCTGTCAGCTGACCTACCTGATGAGATTGGTTAAAGGAAGTATACACCGTTTTCATTAGGTCATTTATGTTTTTAAGATTCGTCCGTTTAACTCCTTCTGGATAGTTAAGCAGAGATGTACGGAAGTCATATTTACTAAATGAGTCAAAGAAAAAGATTTTTCCATCCTCTACAAATATGTATGGATATAACGTTTGATGGTTGCCTTCATATTCTATGTACACATTGGTAAACTTTTCAGTTAGTCCACGTGCATTCGTTTTCCCTATTAACTTCTTTTTTTCCTTATTTTCATCTTGCAAAAATAATGAAAATTGTTGATAGAAGTGTTCGTTTTCTATCAGGTAGGCGCGAATGGATAATAACTTATTCTCAATGTCATTTTGTAGGACTTCTTCATCATAGGTTAGGGCACCGTGACCAATTTGTTTATTTCTCCATGCAGGAATATCTTCATAAATAGAAATAATGTTGTTTAGTATTTGAAAGATTGGACCCTCTGTCTGTACACGTTGAACAATGGTTTGGGCAATTCGCTTCCAATCTCCTAACGAAAGGTGCTTCTCTACTAAGTTTAAGATGATTTTATTTTCTACATCACTTCGATTTTTTTTATGATAAATATGACTTACGGAAACTAAAGTCGGCAACTTAATCATAACCTCAAAAACGTCTTTCAATTGAAGCAGCGCTCCAAATGTTTGACCTTGGTCAATCATATCAAAAAGCCGCCAATATTCATGGGCAATAATGGAAGGATAGTTTTCAAAGGCCTCCTTATACCAATACCTATTACCGCTGGTCATTCGCTTGTTCCATTTCGTATTGCTAGGTACATAGTTTGATTTTAAAATGCTAAAATTACAATCATCATTGCTGCATATTAGTTTTCCTTTAAACTCATCTAATTCACTGTTACAATCTGGACATGTATACACTAGATGCACCCCTTTATTTCCCTCTAGCCTAGTTACTGAAAATCAGTATTAGATTTCAGGTATGACATAATTATATAAATATTATAATAATAAAGAATTAGGAATTATAGACTATTTGATTAAAAGATCTGCTTTTATGTTTTTTGGTTAATAACTTTCTTTAGAGCAATTCAAAGTGTCCTTTTACAAGCGGGATTACTTTTTCCGGCGCTTCAACATAAATAAAATGTCCTGTATTCGGCAAAATGTGGACGGTTGCATGTGGGAATTGCAGGTCTTGCATCTTATAGGCAAAATCTTTTGAAATGTAAGGATCATTTTCTCCCCACAGGATTGTGACTGGACTTTTTATTTCACAAAGCTTCTGATAAGGCTCCACTAGCTGAGAATTAGATGAACGGTACAAATCCAAAATCACATTCCTTTTATCCGCCATTTCAAAGACCTTAAAAAAGTCCTCCAAAATGTGTTCTTCTACTGACGGTATCTCCTGTTTCATCCCCGCCATCCAAGCTTCCTTATTGGCCATAGCCTCTACAACCTTCTCGCCCAGGCCTGGCGTTCTCCATTTTTTTGCAAGAGGATGCCAAGAGTATCCAGGCATCAGCAATGTATCACTAATAATCAGGCTTTCAACTTGTTCATGATGAACACAAGCCCATCTCAACCCAATCATACCGCCCCAATCATGGACAACGAGATGGATTTTATCCAATCCTAAGGCATTCATGAAATGATTGATGAATGCAACGTAGTTTCTCCAATTCGATTCATCTGTAAATCGGTCACTATCTCCGAATCCCGGAAGATCAGGCGCAATGACCCGAAAACCCAATGCGCTAATTTCCGGAATGACATGCTTCCACAGCATACTGGATTCTGGTACACCATGAATCAATAGCACCAGCGGAGCATCTTCGGGACCTTCATCAAGATAGAATATTTTTTGGCCATTTAGTTTTAGTATTTTTTTTGTAATCATGAATAGTCTCCTTTTCAACTAATCTCGTTTTTTCACAATAACTCCGCATTGCTGTTCCAAAGGCTGGATGACGGCAGACATATCCAAGGCTCCAAGGCCGATAGTTTCGGCATGGCGAAACGCTTCTTCCGCCAATTGCCCGCTAAATCGCTTCATTCCCGCTGCTTGAAAAAGTTGGTTGGCCAATCGTACATCTTTAGAGACATATTTCACGGCACCGCCCGGTTCAAATTGACGGTCAAATACGTATTGCTCCATATGCCTTCTTAATATCCGGCTGTCCCCATAGCTTACTTTTAATATCTCAAATAATTGTTCGGAATCGAGACCAAATGCTGCACCGGCCACCATCGCTTCCGTTGCGGCTAGTGAATGGGCATCGACCAAATATTGATTAATGAGTTTGGCGATACTGCCAGAACCCGAGGAGCCAAGATATTCAATCGTTTCTCCTAAGACGTTTAGGATAGGATTTATTTTTTCAAACGTCAGCTTTTCTCCCCCAACCATAATCGTTAATGACCCATTTTCCGCTCCTTCAGGACCTCCACTTACCGGAGCATCGAGATAATCAATCCCCTTTTTTAATGCTTGCTCATATATCGTGTTGCTTGTTTCTGGGCCTGCTGTTGTTAAATCGATACAAACGGTGCCCATATTGGCTTTTTCAAGGATGCCCGACTTCCCTAGATATACTTCTAATACATCCTCTGGCATCGATAGACATGTACAAATGATGTCACTATTTTGGGCAAGCGATGAAATCGATTCTTCCGGTATGGCTCCCTGCTTCATTAACGGCTTTACTTTCTCCGTGCTGCGATTATAGACTCGAACATGATAGCCATGCTGAAGAAGCCGTTGAACCATTCTTGAACCCATTACACCCGTTCCAATAAATCCAATATTCACTTTATTTTGTCTCCTTCCCCCACCCGCGGCAGCCATTCGAAACTATTCTCACTTCTTCCGTCGGGGATGTATTCAAGTCCGATGTAGCCATGATAGGTATTATTCAAATAGGCAAATATTTTTTGATAATCCATCTCCCCTGTACCAGGCTGATGTCTACCAGGAACATCTGCAATTTGTATATGGCCAATCATATCAGCGTATTGTTGATAGATGACAAGCGGACTCCCTTGAATTTGTTGAATATGATAAAAATCAAACTGAAGCATGATATTTGGCAAATTGACCGCTTGGATTATATCGCTTGCGAATCCAATATCATTTAAAAAATATCCAGGCATATCGTATGGATTGATTGGTTCAATCATAAGTATCAATCCATGTTTAGCCAGTTCCGTTCCAGCATAATATAGGTTCTCTAGATAGACGTCTCTTGCAATTAAAGGGTCCGTTTCAGAAAGGATGCCTGCCATGCAGTGAATATGAGGCACGTTTAACCCTAATGCATATCGGATGCCATCCTTCACAGAACATCTAAATTCCTCTATTCTGTTCGGGTCGATAGCGATTCCACGGTCCCCTTTCTCCCAATTTCCTGGCGGCAAGTTCAATAACACCATTTTCAATTTCTGCTGTGTTAGTACCTGATTAATCTCTTCTATAGAATAAGCATACGGAAATTGACACTCCACATAAGAAAATCCACAATTACGTGCTTTTTTAAACCGTTCCAAAAACGTAACTTCTTGAAAAATCGTTGAGAGATTGACTGCGAATTGGGTCATCTAAAACCTCCATCATAAAACAAAATGGTCATAAATTGAAAAGTTCGACTTAAAATTTGTTTTTCCTTCATCCTGCTTTACTTGTCTAACAACAAATTATTTCTCCTCCCTTGGATTACATAGAAAAATTAACCAATGGAAATAATGAGATAGAATTTTACATAAATTGGAGGAATAAGTGTGGAAGAAATGAATCAGGACGACAACTTGGGGACCGGTGAAAGTACCGATTCCTTAACCAACCGTCAAGGCCACCCGGTAACCGATAACCAAAATATCAGAACGGTTGGGAACCGCGGTCCGTCAACACTGGAGAATTACGATTTTATTGAAAAAATTACCCATTTTGATCGAGAACGGGTCCCAGAGCGCGTGGTTCATGCACGTGGGGCCGGGGCTCATGGCTATTTTGAAGCCTACGGAAAAGCCGGAGATGAACCTGTTTCCAAATACACCAGAGCCAAACTGTTTCAGGAACCTGGAAAGCGGACACCTGTGTTTGTCCGATTTTCGACAGTTGCTGGTGCCATGGAGTCACCGGAAACAGCCCGTGACCCAAGAGGGTTCGCCGTCAAATTCTATACAGAGGATGGGAACTGGGACCTGGTTGGGAACAACCTAAAAGTCTTCTTTATTCGAGATGCGATGAAATTTCCTGACATGATTCATGCTTTTAAACCCGATCCGGTATCGAATGTGAGTAATCCAGAACGCATGTTTGACTTCTTGTCTAACACACCGGAAGCAACCCATATGGTCACCTTTTTATTCTCTCCTTGGGGGATCCCAGCTAATTACCGTCAAATGCAGGGGTCGGGCGTTAATACGTACAAATGGGTGAACGAGGTAGGAAAAGCTGTCCTGGTCAAGTACCACTTTGAACCGATGAAGCAAGGTATTAAGAATTTGACACAAAAAGAGGCTGAAGAAATCCAAGCTAAAAATGTCAGCCATGCGACACAAGATTTGTATGAAGCCATTGAACGCGGCGACTACCCTGAGTGGGAATTCTCTGTCCAGATCATGAGTGATGATGAGCATCTTGAGCTGGATTTTGATCCGCTGGATGATACAAAATTATGGCCAACAGACAAGTTCCCGTTCTTAAAGGTCGGAAAAATGGTCCTCAATAAAAACCCGGAAAACTACTTTAACGAGGTGGAACAGGCTGCATTTGGCACTGGCGTTTTGGTGGACGGTCTTGATTTTTCCGATGATAAAATGCTCCAGGGAAGAACCTTCTCCTATTCCGATACGCAGCGCTACCGGGTAGGAGCGAACTATTTGCAGCTGCCGATTAATTCACCGAAAAAGCGTGTGGCCACCAATCAGCGCGGTGGGCAAATGTCTTATCATGTTGATCTGGCTCCAGGACAAAACCCACACATTAATTATGAGCCTTCTACGATTGACGGGTTGAAGGAAGCCGAGCAAATCGGAAAAGTGCATGAGCCTTATTATGAAGGCAAATTGGTCCGCGAAAAAATTGACCGCACCAATGATTTTGGGCAAGCTGGAGAAACCTACCGCAGCTTGGAAGACTGGGAAAGAGATGAACTAATCAGCAATCTCGTAGACAACCTAAAGGTGTGCAGGAAAGAAATTCAGGATAAGATGATTGAGTATTTTACCAAAGCGGATGAAGATTATGGAAGACGCGTCAGAGAAGGCGTAGACAAAGCCATGAAAACAATGGACGCTAAACGAAATACCAGTTCAGCATCTGCAGATAAAGCCGTTGAAAAGTCAAAACGGATGGGTAAAGAAAGTGATCCTTACTAGAAAGGTAAAAATTAGTTAGCTATTTACTAAATTTAAGGAGGATGTATATGCAAAAGAATCCACAAACCAAACCGGATATAGCTTCTATTATGAAACCGGAATTTGCCGGTACGGATGCTCAGAAAGTGAAGCAAGAAATTCAACAAGATGTAAGTGCGGGACAAGGTGACATCACTTCTCGAGAAGCAGGGGCATATCGGGATTAAAGTCCACTTCATATGGTAAGAAAATGAAAGGAGGACACATTGAACTACACACAAGAATTAGGCCAATCATACCGTTTGGCCTTTTTACTACTGATAGCAAAAAGGCAGGTTGCCCTGCCTTTTCCCTTTCTATTAACTTGCGCGAGTCTCTGGTGACAAGCTGCGAAGTCTTTGTTGATTTTGTTTGTTGGATTTTTTCTGCTTATTGCCTGGTGCCTTAATCAGCATCGCAATCAATACAGAAACAATACTTAAGACCGCAATGAGTTTAAATGTTGGAATAAATCCGCCTAGTGCTGAAGAAATAAAGGAACCGGAAATAGCCCCAATGCCAAAGCCTTGATAAATGATACCATAGTTTTTGCTTTGGTTTTTCAAGCCAAAGAAATCGGCTACAATGGCTGGAAAGATGGTAATGTTGCCGCCAAAGCAAAACGCGATTGCAGCCACACAAGCAAAGAACAACCCATAATGAAGCTCAGCAAAACTCAAGACAGTGACCGCTGCAGCAGTGACCAGCAGTGCTCCTGAAACTACTCGTAACCGACCAAGTTTATCCGACAAAGCACCAAGAATAATTCGTCCGCATGTATTAAAGATGGCCACTAAGGCTACCGCGTTGCTTGCTGTCGCAACATCAAGCCCGGCTAATTTTACACCAATGTCTTTTACTACTCCGATTAAAAATAATCCACTCATACATGCTGTAAAGAAAATCCCAAAGAGTAAGTACGCTTCCTTTGTTTTCAACATTTCTTTTACAGTAAAATCTCGCTGAATTTTCATATCCGCTGATTGCGTCTCGTTGTTTAGTTTTGCTTCTCTTACCAAGAAGGAACCGCCGACCACTAAGGCCATGACAATGACACCCCAGTAAAAGAAAGCTTGGTTTACACCAACGGTTTGAATTAGTGAGCCATTTACGAACTTAAATAACAAACTGCCTGTCCCATATGCTCCAACTGATATACCAGAAATCAATCCTTTTCGCTCAGGGAACCATTTTATTAAATTTGATAGTGTAGTGATGTACGCTGTACCATCAGCTGCACCGACCACCACACCTGCCATAATATACAGCATCCACAAAGAGGAAACTTGGGAGCTGATCATTAAACCGATTCCAAGGACAATACCGGCAACAGCAATTAAGCGTCGCAGTCCCCATTTATCTTGCAGCTTGCCAGCAAACAGTGTAGACAATGCCAAGGCTAAGCTTGTAATCGAAAAAGTGACCGCAACTGAATTTAATTCCCAGCCAAACCGGTCAACTAAAGGCTGGTTGAACAAACTCCATGTATAAATCGTACCTAACCCCATTTGGACAATGATCGTTCCTAGCACAATCATCCAACGGTTTTCTGTGCTTGTTCTCATGTTGATCTCCTCTTTTCTTCTATCTCAATAATCACGTTTTAAATAATGTATCTGTTTACATGACTATCTTAACACTGGAAATAGGAAGGAAATCGTTTTCAGAATGAAATGCTTATTTTATGGAATGAATGGCGGTTATAGCTGCATAATTTGGCGAAAGCCCTTTACTTTGCTTCGGCTTACCGGAATTTCCACCGTTAAATCTTTTAAACGGAGCATGTAGGTTTGATTGAACCATGGAACAATTTCACGTATTTTCGTCAGGTTGACTGTATAGGAACGGTGGCAGCGGTAAAAAAGGGCTTCTGGCAGAAGGGCATGAAATTCTGAAATGCTCATCTGCATGGTGTATTCTTCTTTTTGGGTATACACCAATGTCACCTTCTCACGTGCTTCCGCATAATAAATGTCATTAATATCCGTTACAATAATTTTTTCATTTTTTTTCAAATTGATATGTTTTGCAGGTTGCAAATGGGTCTTTGCATTGGGACTCGGTTTCGCAGTTTTTACTGGGGGGACGGCCGCCGGCGCTGCGTCCCGTTTAAAAGCTGACTCCAATCGGTGTAACACGGAGGCAATCCGCTTTTCATCATACGGTTTTAAGATATAATCGAAGGCCTCCAATTCAAAAGCTTGTGCGGCATGTTCCTTATAGGCAGTCGTAAAAACGATATAAGGCTTGTTCGTAAATTTGCTGATGGTACTGGCTAACAGCATCCCATCAAGGGACGGTATATTGATATCCAAAAAGATCACGTCGGTGTCATGCTCTTGCAAATATTTCAATACATCCAGACCATCATCGAAACACTTCGTTATTTTAATTTGACTATATTCTTCTATTAAATACTCCAGTTCTTCTCGAGCTGGGATTTCATCTTCCACTATAATGGCTCTCATACGTTCTCCTTTTCAATCTCAAAAGAAACTTCTGTACCGGGGTTTAGCCGTTTAATGAATAGCCCCTGACCATAAATCAGTTTTACACGCTGATGCACATTATACAAACCAATTTTATTGGCTGGCACCGTATCCTGCTGCACCTGCCTAATCACTTCTTCACTGATTCCGGCACCAGTGTCTCTCACACTGACTCTTATTTTATCCCCAACATCTTTCACTGAAAGGGTGATGATTCCGGGGCCCTTTTGTTTTAAGATGCCATGGATAATGGCATTTTCCACTAAAGGCTGGATTAGCAGACTTGGAATCTTTATGTCCACGTCATCAATGTCATACTCAACCGTTAATCGACTGCCGAAACGGGCCTTCTCGATTTCCACATAATCACGCACTTGCTCCAATTCTTTATCTACATCGATCAGTTCATCATTTACCTCTAAATTGTAACGCAAATAACCCGACAAATTGATAATCAGTTCACGGGCCTTATCTGGATTTCTTCGGGTGGTCGATGCGATTGCATTAAGAGCATTAAACAAAAAATGCGGATTGATTTTGGTTTGGAGCGCCTTCATTTCCGCCTTATTCGCAGCTTCACGAATTTGTTCAATTCGTGAAATCTCCATTAAGGTAGAGATAATTTGTGACAAGCCAATTGCCATAGTCTGTAGTGAGTACGTCATTTTATAGGCTTTCCGATAATAAATTTTTAATGTTCCCGTCACTTCGCCATGTTCTTGAAATGGGACAATAAGCAAGGAATGAATTTGTGGTGTATGATGGTCCGCAATTTGATTTCGTATAATGATTTCTCCGCTGCGAACAGCTTCTTTCGTCAAATCACTGATAATTTCTTGCCCAATCACATACCTTTCTTCTCCAAAGCCTACATAAGCAAGCACATTATGGATATCGGTAATGGCCACTGCGTCTGCCTTAATATCATCTTTAATAATTGTACAAATCTTCTTTAAAGATTCAGTATTGATAGACCGAAAATAGGGCAGGGTTTTGTTAGCAATCTCCAATGACAGCTTTGCCTGCTCGGCCGCTATAGATTCTTTCTCCCGTTCCACACTCATGACTAACAAAACAATCAAGCCAATATTAACTTCTCCGGCGATCATTGGAAAGGCAATCTTGGACACAATGTCCAGTCCCAGTGAAAATGGTTCAGCCATTAAAAGAATTAACAGCATGGTCAAAACCTCACAAAGCATACCTGCTGCAATACCATATATCCAGCGTAGTGATCTTTTAACTCGACGATTAATATAACCTGACACAACCCCAGCAATAACGCTTGTTATCAGGCATGGGATGGAAGTAATTCCCCCAATGTCGATCAGATAGCGGTGGAGACCCGAAACAATGCCAGTAATAATTCCTACCCAAGGCCCAAATAAAATGCCTCCCGAAACCACGGCGATAATCCTAACATTGACTAACGACCCTTCCACGTTAATCCCTGAATAAGTTCCGAAAATGGCGAAAGCACAAAATACGACCGTAAAAATCGCCCGCTCTCCAGGTGAATGGCGGTCCTTTTGCAGGGACTCCTTAAATCTCGGAATCCGAATCATAAAAAACAGGCAAATTAACAGCAATGCGGCCCGCTCAAATAAGTGAATTAACATTTCTAAATTTGTATTCATCAGATGTTCCTTTCTCAAGATGAAATTTCCCTACTACGATACACCTTCTTGTCTAATATGAAAATACGGAATATGATACTTCTAGGAAAGTTCACGAGCTAATATTGTTTACCGAAATCTATTCTATGTAGTATTGTCTACCCCCCAAATTAATATTGAAAAATAATGGAAATTTGTAACTTCGATATTAACGTATCTTTACAAAATAACATTAAAATATTTAGAAAATATATTTCTTACGAAATTCATAAACACAAAAAAAGACAACCTTTATTTCAGGTTGACTTTATGATTGCCTGGCAGCGTCCTACTCTCACAGGGGCTTTCGCCCCAACTACCATCGGCGCTGAGAAGCTTAACTTCCGTGTTCGGTATGGGAACGGGTGTGACCTTCTCGCCATCACCGCCAGACTATTTTTTCGAGGTTATTTTATTATAATGTCTTTTTCATATTTTGCAAGAGGAAATTTTAATTTTTTCATTCCCTCAAAACTAGATAA
>NZ_HG942024.1 GCF_000612665.1 Neobacillus dielmonensis | reverse complement strand
CATCAGGAGCAAGCTCCTAATGATTCGCTCGACTTGCATGTATTAGGCACGCCGCCAGCGTTCGTCCTGAGCCAGGATCAAACTCTCCAAGAAAGTTGATATAGCTCATAAATTTTACGTTGGCTTCGTTTCGTAAGAAACGAATGTTTTATTGTTGACGTTTTGTTTGTTTAGTTTTCAAAGAACAATTTCGCTGACAAGAAAATATTATATCTCGTAATCAACTAATTGTCAACCACTTTTCAAAAACACTTCGTGACGACATTTAAATATGTTACATGATGTAATCTACTTTGTCAACACTACTTTTCACTCCTGCACAAAACAATGTTTAGCTGTTTCCTAACAGGAATTACTATATTACTATAGTGTTTGTTTGCCGTCAACCACTTTTTTTACTTTCCCCATTCTATACTATAATGTCGACCTATCTCTGATACAAAGCACCTTTTTTCGAAAAGAACAGGCAAATAAGCCTGTTCACATATCCCCAAACCAATAATAATACCTCTTTTCATTTTAAAAGTTTTCTAAACCCTAAAAAGGTATAATCCAAATCCCATCGTTTCCCTGCCCCAATTTAGGTAGGAGGTTCTCCAGGCCCGAATTCTCTTCAGCATGTCCTCACGATCGGGGTCTTCAGGATTCTCTAAACAATAATTTTCAATCGAAGAGGAGTAGAGCCACTCATAGTCATCCCACTCTTCTTGTGTGGCTGTATACGACCAAAGCGGAACCAGACCAAGATCTGTACCTGCTTTTACGTTGTTCGCATGGCTTAGCAGTTCGGACTCCTCCGCTCCCCCAAGAGCTTCTAAATAATCAGGGCTTGGTTTTTGCTTCCAATAACCTTCACCAATCAATATGTACCCATTTTTCTTAACCAGATGCCTTAACGTCTGGAGTGTCGGGGTTAAGCCGTCCAAGGCGTGCGTAGACCCGATACAAATTCCAATGTCGTAACTTCCCTGTGGAAGTTCTCCCGCAGCTTCTTGGGCATCATTGACAATAAATTTAATGTTTTCTTCAGAAATTCTGTTGCTTGCACGTCGCTTTGCCTCTTCAATAGCTCCTTTATATAATTCAATAGCAGTCGCTTCTATTTTATATTTTTCAACAAGACGGATTAGCAGTTCGCACCTGCCTGCTCCGATATCTATCACTTTATCCTTTGGTTGCGGTGAAATGATTTGAAACATCTTCATGAGTTTCGCTTCACTAATCGGATTATAAAAAGCATGGTCCCTATGGGCTATGCTGGAGAATTTATTCCTGTCCATTCAGTCTCCCCCTTTATCTTGCTAATACCATCTTACATGAGACAAGAACGATATAATAGGGGGATAATTTTGACTACCTTTATTATTTAAATGAAATTTACGAAAAAACCGAACCGCTAAGAACCATCACGCAGGAGAAATTCCAGAAAAAATCATATCTGACGCAGAAATCATGATTAATTACACAAAATACTTACAAGAGGAGGTTTGTGTATGGAATTTTTCCTGCTCGTATTACTGTTGCTAGGAATTATCAGTTTGTCTAGTTTTATCAATCATTTGCTTCCATATATACCGGTACCGCTTATTCAAATTGCCCTAGGAGTGTTGCTCGCCTCACTTCCCTTAGGCATGCATGTACCTATGGACCCTGAACTCTTTTTTGTGCTTTTTATCGCTCCGCTACTATTTTATGATGGAAAAAATGTCTCTAGGAGAGCACTTTGGAAACTGCGGAAACCCATTTTGCTGCTGGCATTAGGCTTAGTGTTCGCGACTGTTTTTGTCATCGGTTTCCTTATTCATTGGCTGGTCCCGTCAATCCCATTGCCAGCTGCTTTTGCTTTGGCAGCTATCCTTTCTCCCACTGATGTTGTAGCAGTGGGGGCAATCTCCAGTAGAGTGAAAATCCCTAAAACCATTATGCATATTCTTGAAGGAGAAGGACTGATGAATGACGCCTCTGGTCTTGTTGCCTTTAAATTTGCAGTTGCTGCAACTGTGACTGGAGTTTTTTCCATAGTGGATGCGGGGTGGAGTTTTTTGGTCATATCTATTGGCGGATTGGCAGGCGGCGCCTTTCTCGCCTACCTTGTTATTCGGTTGAAGATATTTATCCGAAGGCTGGGGATGGAGGATGTGACGATACATATGCTGATTCAAATCCTTACGCCGTTTGTAATTTATTATTTAATTGAGCACTTCCATTTTTCAGGCATTTTATCGGTTGTTGCAGCCGGGATCGTTCATGGCATATACCGCGACCGGGACCAATCCCCGTCTTATCAGCTTCAAACGGTCTCCCGCAGTACATGGACTGTCCTTATTTATATTTTAAACGGGTTGGTATTTGTCTTATTGGGGTTACAGATTCCTGCTGTAACGGGAGAAATTTTTCATGACCCGCTGTTTAATAACTGGGAAGCATGCTTGTATATTTTCATTATTGCAGCAGCTCTTTTCCTATTACGTTTTATATGGATATCCTCTGTTTGGATCCTGGAGCGACTTTTAAAAGAACAAGTTCAAATGCCTTCTTTTAGCGCTATAGGCATTTTGACTATTTCTGGCGTTAGAGGGGCCGTCACTTTAGCTGGAGCTTTTACAATTCCTTATGTTTTAGCAGATGGCAGCCCGTTTCCCGAACGTTCGTTGCTGCTTTTTATTGCTGCCGGGGTCATTTTGGCCACGCTCCTTGTAGCCAGCATCTGTTTGCCGATACTCGCTAGAACTGAAAAGGCCGGCACTGAAGAAAGACAAGTGGAGCTGGAAAGAACCGCTATGCTTCAAACGATTGAGGCTGCCATTCAAGCTGTTCGCGAGCTGATGAATGATGAAAACCGAGGTGCAGCTGTTTCTGTGATCGCGAACTACAACAAGATTCGAAACCGAATCAGCCTGCTAAGCGGGGGATACCCTGAGCAAATCAGACAAGCAGAAATGGAGGTTCGCATGAAGGCGCTCGATGCGGAGGCGGACTATATTGAAAAACTGGTTAAAACTGGCCAAATTGACCGGGATGCCTTGTTCCTAGCACAGGAATATGTACAGCGGATTAGGCTCGCCATCACGAATCGGATGCGGTTTAGAAGATTGTTTATTTGGTCGCTGCTGAAGAGAACCCTATTTATGTTCTTTCAAAGGTTTTCACCAAAATATCAAGAACGGGTTGAGAATCGCCGTGCTAGAACAAAGAAAGCACTTCAGCTAAGGGTCATCATGGCCAAGGCCGCTATCCGCTTTCTAAAAAAACAAATGACTCCTGAAAATGAGTCCATTTATTTGGGTATTATTGGAGAATACAATGACATGATCACCAAACTCAAACAGGCCAAAACAGGAGAAGACCATACCCAATTCAACCAAGCAAAAAGAGAGCTCCAACTTAAGGCTTTCCAAGCAGAACGAGACCATATTCAAACCCTTTATGAAGAAGGAAATATCACCATCGACATCATCCGAAAAATACGCAAACAAATCAACATAAGAGAAGCCTACTGGGAAGAAAAAACGATCCATTAAGGTACCTGTCCCCCAATGCGTTAAAGCTTTACTGTACTGGGGGCCTGTCCCCCGGCGCTTTACCGCGTTACTTTGCAGGGGGACAGGCACCGCTTTGTGACAATTACATTGTGAAAATGTGAACAATATTAGGATTCTGTTTTTGCCGTAACTTTTATCACACGCTATGGTTTTGAAATAGGGTTACTGTTAGGTGGTAGTGTTGCTCAATGAATTTTAGGAGGTTACATACCATGTCTGAAAAGTATCCTAAATTGTTTTCAAACGGTAAAATTGGAAATTTAGAATTAAAAAATAGAGTCATTATGACTGCTATGGGTACGGGTTTTGCGAATGCCGACGGCACTCCATCGGAGCGTATCATGAGGTATTATGAGGAGCGCGCCAAAGGAGGAGTCGGTTTAATTGTAACGGAAGTAACCAGAGTCAACGATGACCACGGTAAGGCAAGCGATGCCCAGCTAAGCGTATCCAACGATGCAGTGATTGAACCATTACGTAAATTTGCTGAACGGATTCATTCGTACGGCACAAAGCTATTTTTACAGCTCCACCACCCTGGAAGACAAAACGCTTCCGTAGCCATTGGCGGTCAGCCTGTCGTTGGCCCTAGTGCAATCCCATGTGGATTGATGCAAGAAGAAACACGCGCGTTAACTACAGAAGAAGTGGAAAGTTTGGTCCAAGATTTTGTAAATGGAGCTAAACGTGCAAAAGCCGCAGGTGTGGATGGCATAGAACTTCATGGTGCCCACGGCTATTTAATCAATCAATTCTTAAGCCCCTATACCAACAAAAGAACCGACAAGTACGGCGGCTCGTTTGAAAATCGCCTGCTGTTTTTAGAAGAAATCATACTCGGAATCCGCAAAGAATGCGGCGACTACCCTTTAATGGTCCGTTTAACGGTGGAAGAGTTTTTAGATACGATTGGTGCACCAGAGAAAGGGATTGACTTGGAGACAGGAGTCAAAATTGTTCAAGCCCTTGAAAAATTAGGCATTGACGCAATCGATGTTTCTTCCGGAATCTACGAGACAATGAATACAATTGTTGAACCAACATCCTATCCTCAAGGCTGGCGTACCCATTTATCAAAGGCAGTGAAGGAAGCCGTTCAAATACCTGTTATTGCAGCAAACGTCATCAGAAAACCTGAATTTGCCGAGGAACTGTTGGAGTCTGGAATCATTGATTTTGTCGGAATCGGGCGTGGTCTTTTAGCAGACCCTGAGTGGGTAAACAAAACTGCAGGTGGAAGAGAATGTGATATTCGAAACTGTATCTCCTGCTTACATTGTTTTGAGTCCATTTTTGCAGGCTCATTGGAGTGCGCCGTCAATCCAAGAATGGGCAGAGAACTGCAATTTGACCAATTACAAACAGATGGTGATGGAAAAACAATCGCCATTATCGGCGCTGGACCTGCTGGTCTAGAGAGCGCCCGTGTGTTAGCAGAAAGAGGCTTTAAACCCGTTGTGTTCGAAAAAGAGGCAACGATTGGCGGACAATTGCTGTTGGCCAATAAGCCTCCTCAGAAGGAAAAAATTGATTGGCTTATCGAATATTTGGATACACAAACGAAAAAGCTGGGTGTCGAAATCCGCTTGAATACGGAAGCAACTGTAGAAGGACTTAGGAAACTTGATCCTTATGCTGTATTCGTCGCTACCGGTGCAGATGCTTTTGTTCCTCCAATTAAGGGAGCCGATGGAGAACATGTCTA
The DNA here is from genome assembly GCF_000612665.1 of Neobacillus dielmonensis. GTDB lineage: Bacteria > Bacillota > Bacilli > Bacillales > Cytobacillaceae > Neobacillus > Neobacillus dielmonensis. The sequence goes on along the minus strand of NZ_HG942024.1, from coordinate 15,133 downwards.
CACACCAACAGAGATCTTAAGCGGTTCTGTTGAATTGCAAAATAAAAGGATTGCTGTTATCGGCTCTGGAATGACAGGCCTAGAAACAGCAGAGCTATTGGCCGAGCAAGGAAATACAGTTACCGTTTTTGAGATGGCTGATATGATTGGACCAGGTGCTTATTTCCAAAACTTGATCGACGTTACAACGAAACTGGCCAAACTTGGGGTACATATGCTGCCAGGGCATAAACTGCAAAAGATATCGTATGACCGAATCTTACTCGAAAAAGTCGCTACCAAAGAAAATGTGGAATGCCCAGTCGACGCGGTTGTCCTTTCATTAGGAGTTCGTCCAAACAACAAAATCGTTGACACCATCAAGGCTAACTTCACCAACGTCAAAGTCATCGGCGATGTCAACGCACCAAGAAAAATCGCCCAAGCAATCAAAGAAGGATACACAGAAGCCTACAACCTTACAGCAAAAGAACTAGTTACTATTTAATAGAGTGGGGACAGGCCCCCGTTGCGTTAAAGCATCACCGCAGCGGGGGCCTGTCCCCTCATGAATATTCACAAATTATTAAGATTCCCCCTTTGATATAATACAGTTGCGTGACTTTATTCATATTTTTTAGAAAGTAGGTTGGTGCTATGGCAAATGACAGTAAGACCTTGAGACCAGCTGAGATCAATGGGATGCAGGTTAAAGTCTATTCGCAGAACTTTACCAATCCAATGGACCAGGAGGAATATTTAAAGAATTTAGCCATTAGTTCGGAATTTGAGCTGCCCCCCGTGGGTTGTCTGAATTTTACTGGAAGGATTTGATTGCCTACAAGTGTGAAAAGTGCTTAGACAGAAAACGAAACGAGTTTCTCCGAGTTATCGCAAAACTAATGACCACCCATTTAGAGGACGACTCTCCCCCTTCCTGGCCGCAATGTCAGCCCTCCTTTTGGGAAGAAATTAATTTTTACAGTTTTCCCCATTTGATGCGAATTTCACGAAAAGAGCAAGAAACCGAGCAATTCCTAACACAATTAATAATGTTTGTCCGTTGGCTCGATGAACGAGTTGGCACTGATTTGCCCCCCTAATCGACGACCTTGCCATAGAAGCGACTCCTCAACTCAAGGATTGCGAACATCTGCTTAACGCCCTCTTCTTACGCGATTTTCCTCGTATCCATCGTGTAGATTGGAATCCACAGTATGATATTGAAAGAATCAATTTAAATTTCAACCAGTGTAAAGAAAAATGGGATAGTTTATTTGAAGTGACCAGCAAAATTGATGAAACCATTGTACTGAGTGAGTTTGTAACCAACAATGTTTATAATGTAAAGGGTTTGCCCGCCAAATGGGCAGTTTCTGGAATGATTATGAGTGGCGTCATCGGTAAACGAGCCGGGGACAAGACCTGGAAATGGTTTCAGACCGAGGGGCATTTATCCGCAAAGAGGAAAAAAATATCTCTCATTAAAAATCAATAATTAGCCTCCGAAAGCCATTCCCTGCTGCGTCAATATGGTAAAGCACTGGGGAACTGGCCCATCAATGAATACGAATTGAAGCGTCAATAGTTTGATAGGCTACAAAAAATACGGCCATTGAGTAGATAGCTTCGTGTAGACCGAATATGAAGATGGAACTTGCAAAAATGAGGAAATTAAATAGAAAGACATATTGGCCGATGGATAAACTTGTCCGTTCGCTGAATAATATGGATAAAACTTCTGTTCCATCTAAACATCCCCCAAAACGGATAATCGTTCCGACACCGAGACCCAGACAAACCCCCCCAAGGACAATAATCAGCAGGGGGTTACCAGTAATGACCGGAACAGGTTCGAGTATGCTCGTTGTCAGCATCAGGACCAGATTGGCATAAAAACTCATAGCAAAGAATCTTTTCCCAAGCATTTTATATCCTATTAGGAAAAAAGGTGTGTTTAATAGGAATAACAAAACGCCTATATCCATACCGGTAACATCAGAAACCATAATGCAAATACCGATAATTCCTCCGTCTATCAAATTATTTTTGACTAATAATAACTGAAGGGAAATGGCCACAAGGATTGCACCAATAAAAATAAAAGAGGCCTGTCTATAAAACTTCCTACTGCTATTCCTGTCGTTATTTATGTACTTTAAATATCTTTTCCTATACATAAGTACCTCCATTTGGCGGCCGCTTTTCTTCCTGCTTATAGGAAATATATTCCAGTTAAGATAAAAACATTCAGATTCCCCTGCTGTAAAATGACACAAGGACGATTCAAAGCAGAATCGTCCTTGTTACTCTATTAATTCTTTAACATTTTATATACTTGCTCAACATCCTTGTCCCCACGGCCTGACAGGTTAACGATAATCACATCATCCGGTGACATTTGTTTTGCAAGCTTGACCGCATAGGCTACTGCATGAGAACTCTCAAGCGCCGGGATGATTCCTTCTGTCTTGCTGAGCAAAAGAAAAGCATCTAACGCCTCTTGTCCGGTAACTGTGACATACTCGCCCCTGCCGCTTGTTTTTAAGAAGCTGTGTTCCGGACCGACACCAGGATAATCAAGTCCAGCTGCAATCGAATAGGTCGGCTGGGGCTCCCCATTTTCATCTAATAAAGTCAAACATTTAAACCCATGGATCACGGCCGGAACTCCATTTGATAGGGTTGGTGCCTCTGCCGGTTCCACTCCGATTAAGCGGACACCTTTTTCTTCAATATAATGGGCAAACGCGCCGATGGCATTGCTCCCTCCGCCTGTACAGGCAATGACTGCGGTCGGCAGCTTGCCTTCCTTCTCGAGGATTTGCCGCTTGGATTCTTCACTGATAATCGACTGGAAATGCTTGACCATGGTTGGGTACGGATGCGGACCCACTGCCGATCCCAATAAGTAAAATGTATTTTTATAATTTTGCACCAAATCTCCTAATGCTTCATCAACGGCATCTTTTAGACGACCCTGCCCTTTGGAAACTGGAACAACCTTTGCTCCAAGCAGCTCCATTCGGAATACGTTCAAGGCCTGCCGTTCGGTGTCCAATTTTCCCATATAGATGACACATTCCATGCCAAACATGGCACAGGCTGTGGCTGTGGCGACCCCGTGCTGGCCAGCCCCAGTTTCCGCAATAATCCGTTTTACGCCCATCCTTTTCGCTAACAAAATCTGCCCAATGGCATTATTGATTTTGTGGGCGCCTGTATGATTGAGGTCTTCCCGTTTTAAATAAATCTTGGCTCCGCCCAATTGCTTCGTTAAGTTCTCGGCAAATGTCAGCGGATTTTCTCTCCCTATATACTCTTTTAAGTAAAATTTATATTCCTCAATAAACTCCGGATCATCCTTATACTTTAAGAATTGTTCCTCCAACTCATTCATGACCTGTTGCAGGTCATCCGGAACAAAACTTCCTCCAAACTCACCAAAATACCCTCTGCTCTGCGTACTCACACTCTCCATACTTGCTACACTCCTTCTCCACTACATTTTGGCCAGTTAGTATCTGCTTAATTAACTGATTATTACAAACAATATTTTACCACGTTGCCGCAGTCCCGTACAGTCGAAAGCCTCTTTAACGCATTAACGCGCTGGGGGACAGGCCCCCAGCGTGATAATGCGTTACTGAAGCAAAGACTTGTCTGTGATGTTTTTATTGGCTTTAATTGTTCACGTATTCAGTGGTGAATCCCTTTTTTAGTAGGGTGATGGAGTCGTTCCATACGGAGGTTTGGTCAGATTTTAGGATGACTGCGATGAGTTTTTTTCCGTTGCGTTCGGCTGCGGATACTAGGCAGTATCCTGCTTCATCTGTAAATCCTGTTTTGATCCCGTTAGCACCTTCAAAGTAGTACGGGCTGTTGCTATTTAGCAATTGATTACGATTCTCGTAAGTGATGGCTTGGTCTGAAAAGGTTCGGCTGCTGACAATGTCTTTAAAACTTTGGTTTTCCATTGCGGCCATTGCAATAAGTCCGAGGTCATGGGCCGTTGTGTAATGTTTGGAATTGTGCAGCCCATGAGGATTCATAAAATGGGAGTCCTTGGCACCTAACTGCTTTGCCTTCTGATTCATCATTCTAACAAAATAGCTGAGCGCCGTTTCATCTGAAATGTCGGTTCTTCCCATCTGTTTTTTTGCCGTATAAATGGCAATTGTCCTGGCTGCATCATTCCCGGAAGGAAGCATCAGCCCAGCTAACAATTCCCTTAAAGTCAATGACTGTCCCTCCTTTAGCCACGCTGTACTTTCTCCTTGTGACTTTAAACGGACCTCTTTACCCACAGTCACAGAGTCATCCAAGCTTCCCCATTCGATTGCTAATAAAGCCGTTAAGATTTTGGTTGTGCTGGCTGGGTACATCCTTTTCTCGCTATTCTTTGCATAAATTGCTTTACCTGAGTCGGCATCTAATAAAATCCCCGCCTCCCCGTTAATATTTATACTAGAATCTGAGGAAGTCTCCGTCCATCCCCTTTGGATTTTATCCATTCCAAACATTTGAATACCCCAACTTAATAGAACCAATCCAATCAATCCAACTACCACTAATTTCATATTTCTCATACAAGCAACTCCTAGAAAAATGGTTAACCCAAATATAGCCATTATTCCTAAAGAGCATGAAAACTAAACCTTAAGAAAACTTAAAGAAACACTTAAGTTTTTATAATTGGCCATCACCGGCAATCCTGATCGGCAATTGCACTTGAAAAATAGTTTCCCTCTCATTACTTGAAACAGAGATCTCACCGTGGTGCATGTCCACAATCCCTTTCGCTATAGCTAGGCCCAGCCCAGTACCCCCGGTTTCCGCTGTCCTGGATTGATCGATGCGATACATCCTTTCAAATATTAGAGGGATGGCTTTTGCTGGTATCGGCTGTCCATAATTGACAAGCTTCACAACAACATAGGATGTCCTATCCTCCAGATACAGATCGATTTTTTTTCCATCTTTCCCATACTTAATGGCATTAGAAAAAAGATTCTCAAACACACGCATTAATTTATCTGGGTCTGCCTCTAACGAGATGGCTTTATCCGGGATATGGATGCCTAAGTGCATATTTGCCTCTTGTAATTCTGGGGTAAATTGTTCAGCTAGCTGACGAAGCAATTCACTTACATTAAATCTTACAGGTTTTAATGCAATTTCCCGATTATTAATTTTGGTGAACTCAAATAAGTCATTGACCATTCGATTTAGCCGATTTGCTTTTTCGTAAGCAATATTCACAAAACATCGAAGTTCCACCTCGTCACGATACTTGTCTTCTTCTATTAATCTTAAGTAACCCATAATCGAGGTCAAAGGTGTCCTCAAATCATGGGAAACATTGGTTACCAGTTCATTTTTGGAACGGATTACCCGTTTTTCCTCTTCGATTAATTGTTCCAGCTGTCCTTTCACCTCATTAAGATGATTGGCCATACTTCCAAGAGAGCCCTTTGCATTCCTGACTGGAAGATCGAGTTCAAACTGCCCTTGCGATAATTTTTGGCTTGAATTCAAAATGAGAGTAAAATAGGCTAATTTTTTATACATCCACAAAAAATAATAGAGAAGAGTAAGAATTGTTGTAGCTAGAAAAAATAATTTCCACAATCCATACGTACGGTAGGTATCAACGAAAAAATAATTAATAGCAGAGGGTAAAGGGATATTCTGATAAATGAATTTAGCGGCATATCCGAAAAGGAAACTGGAGATTGCCCCACCCAACAAACAATAAAGCCATATGAGCAAAAACCTGCCGTAGACCGTAACAGCTTTTTTATCCTTCAATTTTATACCCCACCCCCCAAATGGTTTTAATTAATTTGTACCCCAGCTCTTTTTCAACTTTTTCTCGAAGATTGCTAATGTGGACCATGACCGTATTGTTGGAGGAAAAGTACCCTTCCTTCCACACTTGTTCAAACAATTCTTCACTACTAAATACCCGTCCGAGATTGGAAGCCATGAGGTACAAAATATCAAACTCTTTTGATGTTAAGGAGATGGGCCGGCCGCTAACCAAAACAGTATGAGAGCTTTTATTAACCTCTAGCGTATCAAGCTTAATAACCTCATTTTGGACATGTTCGTCTTGATACAAATAGGCACGGCGCATTAATGTTTTAACACGTGCCACTAATTCCAGCGGGTTAAATGGCTTTGTCAAGTAATCATCTGCTCCGCTCATTAAGCCCATAATTTTGTCAAGGTCCTCTGATTTTGCGCTGACCATTAGGATGGGTACATGATTCTTTTCCCGTATCTTTCTGCATACCTCCATGCCATCCATCTTGGGCATCATCCAATCTAAAATAACCAAATCTATTTTTTCTTCATTAAACACACGAAGGGCCTCTTCCCCATCATAAGCTCTAGAAGTCTTGAACCCCTCATTTTGCAAATAAATCGAAATTAACTGCCCAATCTCCTTATCGTCTTCAACTATTAAAATATGTCTCAATTTTTTCTACTCCCTTTGTAATCCTTAACTGAACCATATTTGTATTCATTTTCCATTATACTCATCCATCCTTCATACTGCCTAGGAAATTCGGATGACGAAAATAGTCAAAAGGAATGAACGGAAAAGATTGGATGTGAATGTTTTTGGCTGTTTGTGATTGATTTTTAATAAAAAGTCCTGTATGATATTAAAGTTACACTGTAAGCGTTATTTTTAGGAGGCGGCATTTTGTTAGAAACGGAGCGCCATCAACTTATTTTAAATGCTTTAAAGCAAAAGAATACTGTTAAGCTTCAGGAACTTGTAGAAATCACCAATTCTTCGGAATCTACAATCCGACGTGACTTAACTCAGTTAGAAAATATGAAGTTTTTAAAAAGGGTTCATGGCGGCGCAGCCCGGCTTCAAGGTAAACTCCAAGAACCGAGCATGACTGAAAAATCAGCCAAAAACCTTCAAGCCAAACGTCACATCGCAGAATATGCTGCTAGTTTAATTGAAGAAGGCGATTCGATTTATCTAGATGCCGGAACCACGGTTTTGGAAATGATTCCTTTTCTGCCATCTAATATAGTGGTCGTCACCAATGGACTGATGCATGCCAATCATCTGCTGGAGAGAAACGTTAAAACTTTCTTAATCGGCGGGTATCTAAAACCGACCACCAAAGCGATGATCGGCCGCGGTGCATTAGAAAGTCTGGAACAATATCGATTCGATAAGTGCTTTATGGGAGTCAATGGCATTCACCCTGAGCTTGGCTATACAACACCCGATCAGGAAGAAGCCATGGTCAAACAACTGGCTATTTCATTATCTCGTGAAGCCTTCGTTTTAGCGGATGAGTCAAAATTTTCAGAGATTGCCTTTGCCAAAATCGCCAATCTCCATGTCGCTTCCATTCTAACTAATGAGTTAGATCCTGATATAAAGGAACAATATGATAGTAAGACAAAGATAAAGGTGGTTACATCATGATTTATACCGTTACGTTAAATCCATCTCTCGACTATATTGTCGAACTTGACCAAGTCAATGTGGGCGGGTTAAACCGTACCAAAAACGAAACCAAATTGCCTGGAGGAAAAGGCATTAATGTATCCCAAGTCCTAAAAAGATTGGACGTCAACAGCAAAGCCCTTGGTTTTGTCGGCGGTTTTACAGGCGATTATCTTAAAACATTACTAGAATCTCTTCAAATCAGCACAGACTTTGTGAGAGTCAATGAGGATACAAGAATAAATGTAAAACTAAAGTCCGACACAGAAACCGAAGTAAACGCCAAGGGACCTGCCATTTCCAATGAGAACTTTGAAGCCTTAAAGGCAAAAGTTCGTCAGCTGACAAACGAGGATATCCTTGTGCTAGCAGGAAGCATCCCTTCCACCATGCCAGCAGATACCTATGAAGGGCTCGTGAAAATCTGCAGCACAACCGGAACGAGATTTGTAGTGGATGCGGAAGGAGAATTATTGAGAAAGGTTCTTCCATTCAAGCCATTCCTGATTAAACCAAATCATCATGAGCTTGGTGATTTATTCAATACGGTAATTACAACACCTGAAGAGGCCGTTCCCTACGGTAGAGAATTAATCAAACAAGGGGCTCAAAATGTCATTGTCTCCCTTGCAGGAAATGGCGCCGTCCTCATCAACAAGGACATGGCCATCGTTTCTACTGTTCCAAAAGGGGAAGTAAAGAGCTCGGTTGGTGCCGGGGATTCCATGGTGGCCGGGTTTATTGCAACCTACGCAAAAACCAACTCCATTGAAGAAGCCTTCCGTTTTAGTGTGGCTGCCGGAAGTGCTACCGCTTTTTCAATCGGCCTATGCACCTCTGAAAAAATTGAAAGTTTACTGCCACAAGTAAAGCTACAACAGATTTAAAAAAGGAGAAACGTCATGAGAATAACCGAGTTATTAACGAAAGATACCATGAATCTTGGTTTAACCAGCAGTGAAAAAGCAGATGTCATTGAAGAGCTGGTTACTGTTTTGGATAACGCCGGCAAATTGGCCGACAGAAACGAATATAAACAGCAAATTTTAAATCGGGAAGCACAAAGCACAACTGGAATCGGCGACGGAATTGCCATACCTCATGCGAAAACTAAAGCAGTGAAGCAGGCAGCGATTGCCTTTGGCCGTTCAACTGGCGGTGTCAACTATGAATCATTTGATGGCCAGCCCGCTCACCTTTTCTTTATGATCGCGGCAACTGAAGGGGCAAACAATACTCACCTAGAAGCACTTGCCCGTCTGTCTACCATTTTAATGAGAGATGAAGTACGCCAGCAGCTTTTAGAAGCAAAAACAGCAGATGATGTGTTAACTGTCATAAACAGCCATGACGAAGAAGAGGAAGAGGAAACCCAATCGATGGCTGGAAAAAAAGACTTCGTGGTAGCTGTAACGGCTTGTCCAACTGGTATCGCCCATACCTATATGTCTGCTGATGCCTTAAAAGCCAAAGCAGCCGAAATGGGTATCGACATCAAGGTTGAAACGAACGGCTCTGGAGGAGCGAAAAACGTCCTTACCACAGATGAAATTGAAAATGCAACGGCTGTTATTGTTGCTGCCGATACCAAGGTTGAAATGAATCGGTTTAATGGCAAGCACGTTATTGAAGTGCCGGTTGCAGATGGGATCCGCAAGCCGCAAGAATTAATTGAGCGGGCATTAAAACAGGATGCTCCTATTTACAAGGGCGGCGCTTCTGATAAAACAAATAACGAGTCCGATAAAAAAGGCCGAAGCATCGGTTCAACCATCTATAAACACTTAATGAATGGTGTTTCTAATATGCTTCCATTTGTTGTTGGGGGCGGTATTTTAATTGCCATCAGCTTTATCTTTGGCTTTAATTCCGCAAATCCAGATGATCCAAGCTATAATGAATTTGCTGCAGCATTAAAGACCATCGGCGGCGGTAACGCCTTTGCTTTAATGGTCCCTGTATTAGCAGGATTTATCGCGATGAGTATCGCTGACCGTCCAGGATTTGCAGCAGGTATGGTTGGCGGTATGATGGCGACTAGCGGTGGTGCCGGCTTCTTAGGCGGTCTTGTCGCAGGTTTCTTAGCAGGTTATGTGGTAGTTGGATTGAAAAAATTATTAGCTGGAATCCCAGCATCTTTAGAAGGTATTAAAACGATTCTATTATATCCACTATTGGGTATTGCAATCACTGGTTTCATCATGTTGTATGTGGTCAACAAACCAGTTGGCGCCTTAAACACAGCGATTTCCGATTGGTTATCAGGTCTTGGAACCGGAAATGCTGTTTTACTTGGAATTATTCTTGGATTAATGATGTCATTCGATATGGGCGGTCCAGTAAACAAGGCAGCTTATGTATTCGGTACAGGATTAATTGCTAATGGCGTTTATGAACCAATGGCAGCCATTATGGCAGCTGGAATGGTCCCCCCATTAGGAATCGCTCTTGCCACTACTTTCTTTAAAAAGAAATTCAGCAAGCAAGACCGTGAAGCTGGAAGAGTCAACTATATCATGGGATTATCCTTTATTACAGAAGGAGCCATTCCATTCGCAGCGGCTGACCCAGTTCGGGTTATTCCTTCCGTTATGATTGGTTCCGCTGTTACCGGCGCACTAACCATGTACTTTGGCATCGGCCTCCGCGCCCCACACGGCGGAGTATTCGTCTTCCCGCTCGTAGACGGCAACTGGCTGCTCTACCTGTTGGCAGTCGTAATTGGAGCAATCGTCTCAGCACTATTACTAGGATTCTTGAAAAAACCAATCACAAAATAATAAAAATGGGGACAGGCCCCCGGTGCGTTAATGCGTTAACGTGCTGGGGGCCTGTCCCCTTTATATTCTCTGCGAATGATGCTGATGTTTTCTTGATGAGATAGTTTGGTGAATTTGGATGGGTAGGCCATTTGTTTTTCTAATTCATCCATTATTCCTAGGTTTTCATTCTGTACAGCAGCTATTAATTGGTCGAGGTAGTTTTCCGCTAATTGAATTCTCTTTAAAACTTCCTCCTGCGAACTGGCTGTTTGACCGTGCCCAGGAACCATAACCTTAATGTTATGGCTATCTAGTATTGTGCTGGCCTTACGAAGGGTATTTTGATATTCTTTTACACTATGGGAGATAAACGGAAGTTCGAAGTCGGAAAGATAGTCACCTGCTACCCAGACACCAAGTGGTTCGATCACCGTAAATATTCCGTCATGTGTATGCCCAGGTGCCAAGTAAAACGTCATGGTGGTCTCCCCTAAGACAAGTTTTTTCCCGTCTTCATCCACCACGAACTCGACCTCTGGGAAATCGATTGGATAGGGTCGCTCAATATAGTAATCATTATCGAATTCATGAATCTGTTCTAGCGTTTTACGTTTATCTGGGTGCCCCGCCAAGCCCTTGCTTCCAATCACCTTAGCACTAGGAAAGGCGCGATAGCCGATAATATGATCAAAATCACCATGCGTAAACAAAAGCAACAGCGGTTTTTTCCCTTGAATCCTTGCTACATGTTGCTTAATTTCCTCCACCTCAGCTGGCAGCCAATTCGGATCCACAACTAGAACGAATTCCTTTGCCTCTACCACCGTACATGTCGTCTGATATAAACCACTTTGAAACACTGTTATGTATTGATTTTGAAATTGAATCATTCTCCCGCTCTCCTCGAAGAAAGTTAAAATGATTTAACAATTGATTGATTTGTAGTCATGTCTTGTATGCTAGATTATCTTTAATGAATATTATTATATTCTCACTGTGAATAGCTCTACAAGATTCAAATAAATTCATTATTGGAGGAAACAGCATGAAACGACTATGGCCGGTTTTATTAGTAACACTACTTTTATTAGCCGGATGTTCTGCTAAGGCAAGCGAGAAAACATCACTAGATGGAGAAGCACTTTATCAAGGCAAATGTCTTGCCTGCCACGGAGCAGATTTAAAAGGCGGCTTTGGACCACCTGTAGTAAACATTAGCAGCAAATATTCGGAACAACAACTAAAGAAAATCATTACAGAAGGCACTGGCAAAATGCAGGGGCAAAACGTAAACGAAGAAGAAACACAAGAACTCACTGACTGGCTAATGAAACAATAACACAATAATGCGGGGCCTGTCCCCCATCTTATTACCACGTTAACGTACCGGGGGACAGGCCCCCGCCATATTACCTCATTAACGCATCGGGGGACAGGCCCCCACCTTATTACCGTGTTAACGTGCTGGGGGACAGGCCCCCGCCATATTACCGCATTAACGTATCGGGGGGCAGGCCCATGTCACCGCATTAACGTAGGGGGGGGCAGCCCCCCGCCATATTACCGCATTAACGTATCGGGGGGCAGGCCCCACTTACACCACAGGTTACAGCAGGCCTACCATTTGTAGGCCGTGGTAGATGCCGTCGTCTTCTACGGATTTGGTTGTGTATTTGGCGACTTCTTTGGTGATGGGTTCTCCGTTTCCCATTGCTACGCTGTTTTCGATGGCTTTTAGCATTTCGACGTCGTTTAGGCCGTCGCCAAAGGCAAATTGCCGCTCTGGTGGGAAACCAAGTCTTTGAATAATTTGTTCAATTCCTTTTGCCTTTGAACCGCCTTTTGGAAGGACGTCAACCGATACTGGATGCCATCTGACAAAATCAAAATCCTTGAATTTCTCTTCGTATTGCTGCTCTTCTCCTTCTGGGCAGAATAAAAGAGATTGATACAGTTCACGCCCTTTATAATAGTAGGGGTCATAGGTAGGAAAAGCGTTGATCTTTAAAGTATCAATACTTTCCTTAATATATGGATGTTCTGGGACATTTGCTTTCATATCTTCATGGTTCATATACACAATAGGGTGATTGTTTTTCAATGCAGCTTCCGTTAATTGTACCAGCGAGGTAATGTTTAACGGATTGGTATATAGCACTTCCCCATTTAACACAACATATTGTCCGTTATAGCTGACAAAGGTATTAATATCCAATTCCTTCCGCAAATCTTCAAACATGAACGGGGCCCGTCCCGTTGCAATTGCTACAACATGTCCAAGTTCCTTTAATTTAAAAACTGCTTCTTTTGTTGACTGGGGCAGCTTTTTCTCATGGTTTAACAAGGTACCATCTATATCAAAAAAAATCACACTTTGTTCTTTCACAGTTATGTCCTACTTTCGAAATATATTTTGTGCCAGTTCGAGTCTATATCAAAATTAAACTGGCCGAACGGAAAGCTCCGCTTGATACACTACCATAAAGTGTAATATATGAAAGCCGTTTCATGTCAAATGATTATCATCCAATATATTGCCCAAATAAAAATGCAAAACTCCCCAAGCCTTCCATTATGTTTTAAATTCTCGTCAATGGGTATCTTAATAGGCATCAACATGTAGGAGGCTTTTAAACATGGAAATACTGCTTGAACATCAAGTTGCGATTGTAACTGGGGCTGGCTCAGGCATTGGAAAAGCCGCTGCGTTAAAGCTGGCCGAAAACGGAGCCAAGATTGCCTTGGTAGATCTGCATCAAGATGAATTGGAAGAAGTGAAAAACCAAATTGAAGCAATAGGTGGCAAAGCTCTTATTTTAAAAACCAATGTTTCCGACCCCGAGGAAGTTCAATCCTGTTACCAAAAAATCATCGACAACTGGGGAAGGCTGGATATTGTTTTTTCTAACGCCGGTATCAATGGGAAAGTAACACCCATTGAAGACTTGGAGCCCAGTGAATGGGATTTAACCCTTTCCAATAACTTAACGAGTACCTTTTTAACCGTTAAATATGCGGTACCGCATTTGAAGAAAAGTGGCGGGAGCATCATAATTACTAGTTCGATTAATGGGAACCGAGTATACAGAAATATAGGAATGTCTGCCTATAGCACCTCCAAAATCGGACAAATGGGCTTTGGAAAAATGGCGGCCCTAGAACTGGCCAAATATCACATTAGGGTCAACATTATTTGCCCTGGTGCGATTGATACCAATATTAGCGAAAACACCTGGAAGGAAAAAAAGAATCTGAAAAAAGTGGAGGTACCTATTAAGTACCCTAAAGGCAGCCAGCCGTTGGAACACGGGCCAGGGAAACCAGAACAGGTGGCTGATCTCGTACTCTTCCTTGCCTCTAATTTGTCGAGCCATATCACCGGCAGTGAAATGTATATTGATGGTGCAGAGTCACTTTTATAGCAGTCAAAGACCCATGAGCATACCAACTCATGGGTTTTCAATTTGGAGAAAAAACCACAGTAAATTTTTAGGTCTCAACTGTTTAAATAATCTGAATTTTGTCCAAAATGGTGAGGAAAATCTTATATTTTGAGGTGGTATCGTGAGAAAGTCAGTTATTTACAGTACCCTAGGAGTTTTGTTCGCAGCGGGCTTAGGGACTGCTATAGTCTGGAATAATCAGAAAGAAGATCAGGACGCCGGCAAAAGTCAGGGGTCACTCCAGCAAGATGCGGTTGAAGTAATGGAAAAAACGGTTGAGGTTGTGAAGTCGGATGATGGGAGCGTAAATGCCAATCATTTGTATATCCCATGGACCATCAACAAAAATGGCAATTTGTTTTTCTTAAGCCAACGGGAAGGCTCCGTTATTCAAATTGACGGTGACCTTGGCCTAGTGAAAGTGCAGCAAGTGAAGGTTTCAAAGGATATTGTGCATGAAGGAGAAGGCGGCTTCCTCGGTTTCGCACTGGCGCCGGATTTTGAGAAATCAAAAATGGCCTTTGCCTATCATTCGTACAAACAAGATGGCAAAATCCTAAACAGAATTGTTTCCCTGAAGCTTGCAGATAACACCTGGAAAGAACAGAATGTCCTATTGGAAGGGATCCCTGGCGGAACAGCGAATAATGGCGGCCGGATTAAAATTGGACCGGACGGAATGCTCTATGCCACGACTGGTGATACCAAGCAATCAGACAATGCCCAAAATCTCAACAGCTTATCCGGCAAGATCTTAAGGATGGAATTAAACGGCGATATTCCTGCCGACAATCCATTTAAAAATTCCTATGTTTATTCCTATGGTCACCGAAACCCTCAAGGGCTTGCCTGGGATAGCAATGGTAACCTATATAGTTCAGAGCATGGTGAATCAGGTCATGACGAAATCAACCTGATTCAAGCAGGCAAAAATTATGGATGGCCCGTCATTCAAGGAGACGAAAGCAAAGAGGGCATGATCAAGCCGCTAGTTCAATCCGGAGATCAAACCTGGGCTCCTTCCGGAATGGCCTTTCATGATGGAAAACTTTTGGTCGCTTCTTTAGCTGGGAAAAAACTGTTTGCCTACGACCTAGCAAGCAAACAGTTCCAGGAATTTTATAGCGATGCCGGCCGTTTGAGAGATGTGCTCGTTGACAATAACGAGTTATTTACCATAACAAGCAACCGTGACAATCGTGGAAATCCAACCGATCAAGATGACAGGCTGATTCATTTAACTTTAACTGAAAAAGCCAATGCAAACTAATATGTAAAAAAGGTAATCGTCGTGATGACGATTACTTTCAGATTGTCGAGAAAGGTTATTTTTCTCGGCAATTTTTCATTTTACTTGAATTAAAATATGATTTTTAGAATTGATTATCGCCTGCAATGGGGCCTATTGATTTCCGCTCCAGGTGCTTCGCTTTCCGCGGGCGTGCCGGGGAGCCTCCTCGGCG
>NZ_HG942023.1 GCF_000612665.1 Neobacillus dielmonensis | reverse complement strand
TTCGCTCGACTTGCATGTATTAGGCACGCCGCCAGCGTTCGTCCTGAGCCAGGATCAAACTCTCCAAGAAAGTTGATATAGCTCATAAAATTTAACGTTGGCTCCGTTTCGACAGAAACGAATGTTTATTGTTGACGTATTTGTTTGTTTAGTTTTCAAAGAACAATATTCTCATCTACTAATCTAGTGATTAGCGACATTCATTATACTAACATAATTACTATACGTAGTCAACTATTTATCACTCATAATCCTTCTGAGTCATTTTGGTTGCTAACAACAATAAATATAATACTACCCAATACACGGGCCGTCAATACTATTTTTTAATTCTAAACCTAGGTTGGTTGTACCATAATGAGGGAATAAATCTATTTACAAAAGTTCATAATATTGATGTGAGCTTTTAATCTTGAAGGGATGGTGCAATATGGCATTAAATAGAAGGGACAAAGAAGGCGAAGTTTCAGACATTGAGCAACAACCATTATTAATAGAGAACGAGCATATTGCCGAATATGATGAAATTGGAACTCCTATTAATGAATTATAAACCAGTAACCTTTATATTTGCTAATTTACAAAGGCCACTGGTTGCTTCTTTAAACCAATTAAATTTAAAACAACACTATCCTACATTGACTTCAAGGACTACCGGGCAGTGATCACTGCCCATGACTTGCGAATGAATGTCCACTTCTTGGACCATTTTGCATAATCTTTCGGAAACAATGAAGTAATCAATTCTCCAACCGATATTCCGTTCCCTTACTTTATTCATATAGCTCCACCATGTGTAAGCTCCTTCTTTGTCCGGGTATACATAACGATAACTGTCAACAAATCCAGCTTTCAGTAAAGTAGTCATTTTTTCGCGTTCTTCATCCGTGAAGCCCGAGTTTCCTACATTTGATTTAGGGTTTTTTAAATCAATCTCGTTATGAGCCACATTTAAATCCCCACATAAGATAACAGGTTTGACTTTGTCCAATTCCTGCAGATGAAGAAGAATTCGGTCCTCCCAGTCAAGGCGGAAGCTTAATCTTGCCAAGTCTCTTTGGGAATTAGGTGTATAAACATTAACTAAAAAGAAATTCTCATACTCCAAAGTAAGGATTCGACCCTCTTCTTCTCCCTTATCATCTCCAAGACCATACCGAATTGAAAGCGGTTCTTCTTTTGTAAAGACCGCAGTCCCTGAGTACCCTTTTTTAACAGCATAATTCCAATACTGATGATAACCGGGCGTTTCCAAACTAATTTGCCCTTCCTGCAATTTGGTTTCTTGAACACAGAAGATATCAGCATTGACTTCATTGAAATATTCTAAAAAACCTTTTTTGACACATGCCCTAAGACCATTAACATTCCAAGATACTAGTTTCATAGATGAAGTCCTCTCCTATATATATTATCTATCTTACTCACTATTTTTAATCGGTTAACAGGTGCCATTTTACCAGCTTAAAATTGCTATGAAAAGATTTTTGTACTACCAAAAGTTAAAGGCAGCTAACAGCTGCCTTAATCGGGAAGTAAATTTTGTTTTAACCGATTTGTAAAAAGCTCCGATACAGGGACAATTTTAATATGACGCTTTTCAAACTCCTGGAGTGATTGAAATACTCCTACAGAACAAACTTTTCCTGTTATTCCAACATGTCCGATAGCAATTCCGATCCCTTTTACTTCTGTCGTTTTTGCCAGACGGATCATTTGGCTTCTCACATATGTTGAGGAAGAAATATCATCGAGAAAAACATCTCTTTTTAAGAACGGTACCCCTAATTCTTCCGTAACTTCAGGAAATTTTGATTTGGGACTTGTTCCGCTGTCAATAATATAGAAATCTTTCTCCTTGGCAATTTCAACAATTGCTCGGACAATTCTCTCATTTTCCACTGCCTTGGAGCCCATATGGTTGTTTAACCCCACAGCGTAAGGAACACTTTTAATTGCCTCGTATACACGTTGTTTGACTTCTTTCGTCGTCAGGTCTACTGTAATTGGTTTTGGCCCGAGCCATGACCTTTTTCCTTTTTTCGGTTCCATTGGCAAGTGGACCATGACTTCAATGTTATTCTTATGAGCCCACTCCGCATGTTTTTTTGAGTTTTCTGTAAATGGCATGACCGCTGCAGTAATGGGAACATCTCCTTCCAAGAAATCTTGTACTCCGCCAATTCCTCCGCCAAAATCATCAATAATAATGGCTGCCATAAGTTCGTGTGTATCGTCCTGTTGTGCTGATATTGGTGAAGCTAAGAGAAATTGAATTAGCGAAACAAATAAAATGATTCTTCTCAAACCATAACCTCCTGGTCATCGTATTGGAGGTATTTTTCCCAAAACACAACTTATTTACGACAGATAAAAAAAGAGAGAGCAACTCGGCTCTCCCTCAGTCATTATTCTTCGGTATCAAAGACTTTTACTTCTGTCATTTTATCGCCATTTCTCATTGCTTTAACAGCATCAAGGCCTGATGTTACTTGTCCAAAAACAGTGTGGACACCGTTTAAATGTGGTTGAGATTCATGAACGATAAAAAACTGGCTGCCACCTGTATCCTTACCAGCATGAGCCATGGAGAGCGCACCTGGGATATGCTTATGTGGATTACCTTCGGTTTCACATTTAATCGTGTACCCCGGTCCCCCCATTCCTGTTCCAGTTGGGTCACCGCCCTGACTTACAAATCCTGGAATGACACGATGGAAAATGACGCCATTATAAAAGCCTTCATTCGCTAATTTTTCAAAGTTAGCCACTGTGCCTGGTGCTTCGTCCGGGAATAAATCGAACTCAATTTTCTCGCCATTTTCCATTTGTATGTAACCTTTTTTAGCCATGAAAAAACACTCCTTATGTACAAAATCACTCTAATCATACACTGTCCTGAGAAGAAAAGAAAGTGTTGCACATTTTTCCAGTACTAATTCTTTCGGATTTATCATACAATAACCATACCCCTTCCGAACATTCGCTTGTTGCGGGACACTTAACCACTGTACGGACGGAAGGGGCTGGTGTCTTAATGGGCACTGGGAAACCCGGGACAGTTGTCCCGGTTTTTTTATTTTCCTAGACGTCCTTCGATCCAGCTATGAAACACAGTAATAACGGTTAAAAATATCATATACCCGAAAAATGTAAAGTTATGTTTCCAACCATCGGAATGGACAAAAAACCCAAGCAGTTCGGTTAACTTTTCCATGATGGTCATGAACAAACTTATAAACATTACTACCCCAACTTTTCCCCACCTATTAATTTGTGAAGTCCAGTATAAAAAAGTAATAATAAAGACTGGTAAAACGAGTAAAGTAAACAGTATATTGATGGAAAATAGTTCTGGAAACGGCCGATACGGAAAGGAATACAGACCTTTACCAACAAAATACAAGTCTAAGTAAGTACCCAACAATGCTGCCAGTACAGCCGTTGAAAGAGCCTGTTTATTCAAAAAAGTTAATCGTCTTTTTGGCAAGGGCGGTAATTTCGAGCCGTTCAATGGTTTTACAGTATTCATTTTTAATCTCCCCATTAAATAAAGCATTGTCATTCACAAGATAATTCACAACATTTGAGTCCTCAAACCAGTCCCCTGATTCGGCTTCTGGCTGGCTGATATTTTTCCAAGCATATTCTAAGTTTGGACTATAAACTTTCCTTGCCCCCTTTCGCAGCTTACAATTTTTCAAACGAAGTGGAAAGGTCAACCCAGGAACTCCCTCGTTTACATTATTAAACATATGAGGCCAGTAGTCTTTTCTTGATCCTGTATGAGGGTGATTTATTGCCCAGTTTACTGTTTCATCTAGTAAATCTTTATCATGAAATAGCACTGAATACAGCCTCTTTCCAAGCAATATCCTCTCATGCAGTGACTTAAATTGGTGTAGAGTAAGTCCCCTCAGTTTTCCTGTGCCGTGGGGAAACAGAATGTGATTGAAGGAAAGCAAATCCTGAATAATAAATTCAAACTTATTTAACACTTCTTTTTGATAGAAGGGATTTTGGACCACTCTTTTTTCCAAGTAGCTTTGCTCATTAACGATTAATGCCATGCAAAGTGTATAGCTATCTTCTCCCCGCCACAACTGATTCCAAACCGTTTCCATAAAGGTAGAAACATTTAGCCTCGGTAATAAGTAAAACAAGGGTTGGTTCTGTTTTACACTCTCTTCGTACAACAGGAACTGCGGATATACATCCTGAAAAATCAGCCAATTACCGCGTTCTAGGAATGCAAAAAATGCGTTACGGTCCTTTCTGTTTAAAAGCTTGGTCAAAAATTCCCCTTTAAGGTCAGTCATGTTATATCCGCCATTTCGGGAAACCATATGGCCTAGAAAGGCCCAATGAATTTCAGGGTGCCGCATGTAAAAATCAAGGTAGGCTTTCGTCCTTGTAACATTGTTTACATTATGAATGATGGTTTCCTTTTGGACTTTTTCCAGAAGATTTTTCTCAATTGGTATTAATGGAGTCCCAAGCGGTGGGGCTTTTTTACTCTTCTTCTTAAGTTCATCTCTAATTCTTTCAACCGGTGGTTTCTCTCTGTTTCGAATAAAAAAAATGGCAGTTTCCCTCCCTTGTGAATTGTCCTTGCATAAAGAGAATATGTATAGCTAAGAACTTATTTTGGGGAGTGGGTGTGGGTTAGAATGGCTGATATTAAAACAAGAATGGATTGGATTATTGGGCAGCTTCGAAAGGACCAATCCCCCGATGGCTCATGGAATTATCCATTTGAAACGGGAATCTCCACAGATGCCTATATGATCATTTTATTACGTGCGTTGGAAATAGATGATGATGAATTTATTGAAAGGCTTTGCAAAAGAATTTTAAGCAAACAGCAGAAAAACGGGGCTTGGAAGTTGTTTTATGATGAAGGGGACGGAAATCTCACCGCCACAGTGGAGGCTTACTATGCCTTGCTTTTTTCGGGATTATACCAGAAAAACAGCCGGCCGCTTCAGGCGGCAAAAAAATTTATCCTAGCTAAAGGCGGGTTAAAAGAGGTCAGTACTTTTACTAAAATTATGCTGGCATTAACAGGACAATATGAGTGGCCAAATCATTCGCCGCTGCCTATTGAAGTCATATTACTGCCGACTGATTTCCCCATCAATTTCTACTCCTTTTCAGTATTCGGGAGAGCCAACCTGACACCGATCATGATCCTTGCAGCCTCGAAATATTTCGTTAAATTAAAATCTGCTCCTGATTTGGCTGACCTGCATATCCACCAAGAAGTGGAAGACACGTGGGTGCGGTCTGATGAATGGCGGTCACTGCTGTCGTTTTTCGAAGATGGAATCAAGCGTCTCATTGGTCTTCCTGGTGAACTGCGCCGATTGGCGATAGACCGTGCCAAAAAGTATATGCTCGACCGGATTGAACCTGACGGCACTTTATACAGTTACTACAGCTCTACGTTTTTAATGATTTTTGCTTTGCTTTCCCTCGGCTATAAGAAAACAGACCCAACGATCAGGAATGCAATTGTGGGATTGAAATCCATGACGTGTGATATTGATGGCCATCCCCACGTCCAATACACTACCGCCAATGTATGGAACACCTCGTTAATCAGTTATGCCCTGCAGACTGCTGGGGTTTCATCAGAAGATACTATGGTTAATAAAGCTAATCAATATTTATTGAGCCGCCAGCACAGTAAATTCGGCGATTGGGTCATCCATAATCCGCAGACGATGCCGGGAGGTTGGGGATTTTCGAATGTTAATACGATGAATCCGGATGTGGACGATACTACCGCCTCACTTCGATCCATTTCACGAACCGCTTCATCCTGGCTTGGAGCATGGGAGAAAGGAATAAATTGGACGTTGTCCATGCAAAATGATGATGGCGGCTGGCCAGCTTTTGAGAGAAATACAGATTCTAAGTTATTGGAATTTCTGCCTTTAGAAAAAGGGAAATTCTTACTCGTTGACCCATCATGTGCCGATCTCACTGGAAGGACGTTGGAGTTTTTCGGAAACTATACGAACGTCCCCCATAATCATGCAGTGATTAAACGGGGCATAGAGTGGCTGGTAAACGACCAAAAAAGTGATGGTTCTTGGTATGCTCGCTGGGGTATTTGTTATATTTACGGGACATGGGCCGCTGTCACGGGCTTATTGGCTGCGGGAGTTGACAGTAGTCATCCAAGTATCCACAAAGCAGTCAACTGGTTTGGCCGTATTCAAAATCAAGACGGCGGCTGGGGAGAATCGTGTCATAGTGATATAGCCAATACGTATGTTCCGCTTCAGAATAGTACATTGACTGATACCGCATGGGTCCTCGATGCATTGATCACTGTTTCCGACCAACCAACGGTTTCGATTCGAAAAGGTATTGCCTTTTTAATCAATTCGCTCCAAAAACAGGATTGGACGACAGATTATCCAAAAGGGCAAGGAATGGGGGGAGCTTTTTATATTCACTACCATAGTTATCGGTATATTTTCCCTCTCATAGCCCTTGCACGCTATGAGAAAAAATTTGGAAACGACTATTAAACGTCGACGGACAATGATCCGTCGATGTTTTTATTGTTGTAATAATTCAGAAAGTTTTTTATAAATTTCCACAATTTCTTCTACTTTCATTCGAACCAGCCCGCTCGAAGACGGTGCCACAAAATCAATCGTCCCTTTGATAATGGCTTCCTCTTGGATACCCCATGGAACAGTTTTTTTGCCGCTGAATTGTTGGTAGACCCCTTTCCCTACATAACAGACGATGCCAGGTCTAAAACTGACAATCTTCTGTTTTAAGATTTCCTTCCCCTTTATGTACTCCTCCTTTGTAATTTCATCGGCCGCTTTTGTAGGTCTCGAAACAATATTTGTGATTCCATAACCTAAATCCAGAAGCAGGTCATCCTCAACAGCTTGAAACTTCCTTGTGGTTAACCCTGCTTCATGGAGAATTTTCCAGAATCGGTTATTTGGATTAGCAAAGTGGTGACCTGTTTCACTAGAACGGATGCTGGGGTTAAAACCGACAAACAAGATTTTTAAATCTTTTTTTATACGGTCCCGTACGGGTTTCATTTTAGATCACCTTCCTACACATATAAAAATTTATCTTTTTTTATATTATCACACTCTTTTCAGTTTCCTTTCAGAGTCGCGGACTAAACTGACTTTATAAGTGAATAGGGAGGATATCAATTCATGAACCGATGGAAAAGATTTATGATGCTTGTGGCCGGACTCTTTTTGGTATTTTCAATAGCGACAACGGTCGTAGCTGAACACGACGAAAATGAACATGAAAAATTTGAGTTTCACCAAAAAGATCATGATGAAGATGATGAAGATGATGAAGATGACGAAAACGAAGAAGCTGATTCAAGAGATTGGTTACAGGAGCAGCAGCAGAAGCAAACGGTTAATTTACAGCAAACCGAATATTGGAATATTTGGTCACGGGAGCCGAGAAACAATCCTGCCAATCATAATCTGCCTATTCAAACTCCGGATGAAATCCCAGCAATAGCAGGAAATAACCAAGCGAATGTTTACGCGATCCCTCAAAATGGACAGTTACTAGTTGCTGGGGAAGCAATTGCCGAACTCTTAGGTGGAGAATCCGTGCTATACCCAGAAAGCAAAATATGTGTTTTATCGAGACAAGGACGGGAATTAATCGTAAAAGCAGGGTCCAATGCAGTCTATGAAAATAAGATGAAGACCCCGATGCCTGTTCAGGCGGCTGTCTACGAAAACACTGTGTATATCCCTATTTCTGTGGCAGCAAACGCACTCGGTTATCGGGTGGTTTGGGATGCAACAAACAATGCCTTGATATTTCAATCTATTTAAAGAAGGTGATTAAAATGGCAAAACAAAATGCGGTGAAGGCAAAATGGATGATTGGACTCACGGGTACAGCCCTATCTGCCTTTGTGATTGGGCAGGTTGGGACCGGCGAAACGAGTGAAAGCCAGATAAATCAATCAAAATTAGAAATAACCAAGTCGATGACTAAACAAGAACAAGAGTATGTTCAGTTGGATTGGTCCAATTATGATATTAACGGGATTACTGTTTCCAATACAGAATCTGGGGGTGTCAAAGCCAGTGACCGTCAAACACGAAGATCCTAACGACTTTGAAACTTTGACAATCAAAGCAATGAACTCTCAATTTTATATTGCCGTTACTACTTGCGGTTTTGAAAATTGGCAGGAGGTGATTGTCCATTGGATTAAACATGTTGAGAAAGAGTGGTCCCGCTTTCATTTAGATACTGAGCTTCAGAAAATAAACCGGCTGCTCACAGGACAAAAACTGTGTATTTCTCCTCCGCTGTTTGATTGCCTGCAAAAGGCAGAAGAGTACCGTACTATAACGGAAGGCCGGTTCTCTCCTTATCTATTATCACAAATGGAATATCATGGTTACGACCATTCTTTTCCTTTTGAAAATTGTCCTGCCAAAGCTGGTCTATTTCCACAAAGCTTCCAAAAGAAAACAGCACCGTTCCATTTTGAAGGGCAATTCTTGGCTGTCGAGCGGTGCGATTCTGGGAATATTGATCTTGGTGGAATCGGTAAGGGATACACTGTTCAAGCGGCTGCACAATGGTTAAAGTCCAGCGGAGCCAAAGCAGGAATAGTGGATGGAGGCGGGGATATCGCTGTCTGGTCGGACGGAGAAAAGGTATGGCACATTGGCATTGCCCACCCCTATGATGAGGAAAGAGACATTGCCCAGCTTTACATAAAAAATGGTGGAATTGCTACTTCTAATATCATCTATCGAAGCTGGCGACAAGGTGAGACGATAAAGCACCATCTGCTAAATGGACAAACTGGGCTGCCAGTGGAAACGGATATTATACAAGCTACAGTGATAACTGGAAATTGCTTAGATGCTGAGATTATGGCCAAACTTTGCTTTATGGAACAAGATCAAGCCTTATCACAGGTTTTGAGAACCATAAATCCGGTCTACTCATCAGTCCTCGTTAGCAAATCCGGAAAAATTACTCTCATATAAGAGGAGGATAAAATGATCAGCTATTTTACTACATGGACACTAATCCGAACTTCAGGATTTTTAGCCTATTATTTGCTCACCCTTTCTCTTTGCTTAGGATTACTGGGAAACCTTTCAGTGACGAAAAAAAAGAAAGGTCTATTTATTACCCTCCATCAAGCGAGCGGCTGGTATGGTTTATTGGCGATTGTTTTTCATATGATGTTACTCTGGCAGGATGAATTTGTCCCTTACTCTATTGCTGGATTGTTGGTTCCCTTCTTTGCACAGAATGAACCTATTTACTCAGCCCTAGGAACATTTGCCTTTTATTTGTTCTTCCTAGTGATTGGTTCTTCCGATTTTTTCATGAGAAACCTTGGTATAAGGAAATGGAGGAAACTTCACTACGCAGTTCTGCCTGCTTGGGTGATGATCATGATTCATGGCACAGCACTCGGGACAGATACAAAGGAACCTTGGGCATTTGGTTTATATATTGCCGGCAGCGCAGCCTTAATCTTCCTTTCAACGATTCGCTATATTGATGCACACCAGATCAAGCGATCCGACCTCGATAAAAAAACAACGAATTTGAATGGACACAAGATAAAATAAAACAGCGGCGAGGAGCTGCTGTTTTATTACCTTTCTTTAAAAACCACCTTAAAAACACTGCCTTTTCCAAGGGTACTCTCGGCTTCCATTTTTCCATTGTGAGCATGAACAATGGCCTTAGCAATAGACAAGCCCAATCCAGCTCCCTCTTGTCCACGCATTTTATCAGCTCGGTAAAATCGGTCGAATATGTATGGAAGATCCTCCGCTGCAATCCCGATCCCCGTATCTTCTATGATTAGCACTTTTTCACTTCCAGCGGCACATAAGCTGATGACCACCTTCCCATCCTTAGTAAAACGAAAGGCGTTATCCAGCAATATATAAACCAATTCTTGAATTCTTACCTCATCACAAGTAATGCAAATCCCCGGCTCAAGCTTTTGCTCGAACAGGAGGTTTTTAGGAATTTTCCTGGAGAATCTTTGAAAAATCGAGTCAAGTAATTTTGAGAGATTAACCCGTTTCATGTCCATGGTTAACTGCCCTTTATCACTTCTTGCTAGAAATAATAAATCATTTACCAGCTTATTCATCAACTGAGCCTCAGTTTTCACATCTTCGAGGACTTCCTGCCCAAACGGAGTTAATTGCTGCTTTTCCTCCTGCATTAACAGGTCAACTGAGCTATAAAATATACTTAATGGGGTCCGAAGTTCGTGCGAGGCATCAGAAACAAACTTTTCCTGCTTTTCAAATGCTAATTTTATTGGTTTCATTGCCTGTCCGGCAAAATGAAAGCCTAATAGTGCAAAAATCAAACTGAAAGCTATTGTTAAGCCAAACAGTGCCCATGTAAGGTTTTCTATCAAGTGCTTTTCACCTGTAATATCTGTGCCGAGTAGTACAAAGCCTTCCTTCGCCAAAGGTTGTTTCATTATTAGGAAATGCTTTTGGTCCCATTCAACATTAGATATTTCTTCTGCCAGCTCGTCCGGCTTTTCCCTTATTGACTGCAGAAAACCTTGATAGGTTTCTTCACCAGATACTAATTCATTCTTTGAATTATAAACAAAATAAAAAATTGATCGATTTGGCTCAAAATCTATTTCATGTTGTTTTTTTTCAAAAAGGTCTTCGTAAAATTCATGTTGCTCGTGTTTGTAATACTCAGATAGTTGGTTGATTTCTTTGTCATCAATTTCACGAGAAATGAGAAGATAAAGGATACTAATAAACAACAATAAAAATAGAACTAAGGAAATTGTATAAATAAGGGTCAATCTTGTTTTAAGTTTGTTAAACATATGGATTTCTCACTTTATAACCAATTCCCCGGACAGTTTGAATAAACGATTTTTCTGCGTGTATATCCACCTTTTTCCGGACCAGCTTTACTAAGGCATCTAATGCATTTTCTGATACCTCGCTTTCATAGCCCCATAACTTTTCGACCAATTGCTCTCTGGTCAAAATTTGGTTTTGATTTCTCATCAATATTTCCAGCAGCTGATATTCTTTTTTAGTGAGATCAATGATTGCGTTTTCCAGGTAAGCTTCATGGGTGTTTACATTGAGTGAAAGCTTGCCAATCTTAATAATCTTCTGAATTGGCTTGTCTTTTCTCCTGCTGATAGCCCGGATTCTTGCCAGTAACTCGTTAAATTCAAACGGCTTCACGATATAATCATCCGCTCCTGCATCTAACCCGGTGATGATATCTTGATTGGCATCTTTCGCGGTCACGAATAATATGCCGCTTGAGTTTCCTTTTTCGCGGAGCCGTTTGCAAACAGACAGTCCACTTTCCCCTGGAAGCATCCAATCGAGAATAATGACGTCATAGTCTGAAAGTCTGGCATATACATAGGCGTCCTTTCCATTTTGGACCCAGTCAACTACATGAAATTCATTTTTCAACAGATGATCCATTAATTTGCCAAGCCGTGTATCATCTTCTGCCAGCAAAATGTTCACCATCGTCACTCCATTCCAAAAATTCCCCTTTTACTATCATCATAGCAAGCTTTTCTGAAAAAAGAGTGAAAGAAAGATGAACTTTTCAGAAACCTCTTTTAATCAGGCTTTACCCGACCATAAGAAGTGATGATACTAATCAACAGACCAATGATCGAGACAATTAGTAAGGAGAATAACAGTTTGGGGTCTCCAAGGAGAACGAGCCCTGTCATTATAATAACTGCGTCAATGGAAAGAGCGACAATCCCAACGTTTACATGGGTCCATTTAGAAATGAGCAATGCAAGCAGATCAATCCCTCCAGGACTTATGTGATTCTTTAGCATGACTCCTGCTCCAATCCCAATGGCAATAGCTCCTAGGATTATGCTGCTGATTATAGATAAATGAATAGTGCCATTTAACGGAAGTAATAATTCAATCATGAAGCCCGAACAAACTGCACCAATAACACCATTATAAAAATATTCCTTGTTCGATTGAAAGGCAAATAAATAAACAGGTATGTTTAAAAGAATAAACGTGATCCCTGCTTTATAATCGAATAAATAATTTAATAATAAACTAATGCCAAAAAATCCCCCGCTTATCAAGTGGAACGGAAGAATAAAACCATTGATGCCTATCCCAATCATTGCACTTCCAAAACCGATAACTGCCAATTTCTTCAACATCAAACCATCCCTTGTCCAAATTCTTTATTACCACTTATATGTGAAAACAGTGAACTTCATGCGGTTTGATACCGGTAAATAAAAATGAGTACCCGTAAAGGAACCCATTTATGCGACTAATCTACTTTTTTTCTTTTTCAACAAAGGGATCATGGTTGAATAAACCAAACAAATAAAAGGCAGAATCCATAAAAATAATGCATAGGGTAGATAGCCAGATATCGGAATACCCACGATCGTGCTGCACATAATGGTAAGCACACTCCAAGGGACCATACCCGGGAAGAGCATCACCGAATCGCCTAATACTCTGGCCAATTCTTCCTTACCGTAACGAAGCGACCAATGCGGCAGAAAGGATCTTCCGGTTAGTATAATCGGCAAAGTTTGGTTTGCGGCAATTAAACTGATGATTCCACCTGCCATTAAGACTTTAAAGGTATCCCCTTTTAAGCTTTTGGAAGACTTGAGCCATTTCTCCAAATAGGGCTGAATGATGTACAGTTTTTCTAATAAGCCATTATAAGCACCTGCCGCCACAAGAAATAACAACAGTTCGTACATATGGATGAAGCCGCCCCCAACCCCATCGATTCCCTTCCACAAGTCATTCACGATTGGCAGGATAGGAGTTCCTTCAATAAAAGCCAGAACAGCCGCTGATAGAATACTAGAAAGAAACGCGTAGACTATCCGGATCCGGAGCACAACAAACAAAATTAGAATCATGGGAGGGAGCAGTTTTATCGGTGAAAGCTGGGTCCACTCCAGATGTCGACCAACCTCGGCTGCATCTTTTGAAATAAACAAATCAAGTCCAGCGTAAAAACAAATACAAATGAAAAGAGCAGTTAATGTGGAAATTAGCATCGCTTTTCCTTGTTTTTTTACAGTAATTTCAACAGTATGTGCCAACAGTTGATGCGAGCTTGAAAAAGGTGACGTCCTATCACCAACAAATGCACCGGCAACCAAGGCACCAGCGGCGATCTGTATTGGCAGGCCAAGAACAGCCGCTGTTCCTAAAATTGGAACGGCAATCGAACTTAATGTTCCGATTGTTGTGCCGAGAAGCATCGAAAAGAACATCGCCGTTAGAAACGATAGAACAAAAAAGTGTTTTGGAGCAATCAATCCTAATGCGATGTCTACCATTTGATTAATAGTGCCAGCCAAATACCAAGAAGGAAGCAAAAAACTGACAAGAGTTAAAATAAGCAAAACAATTTTCGCTTGGTTAACCCCTTGCAAACTAATAAAAGCGATATCCTTTAAGGAAAAACCCTTCGTAAAAGCAAGCCATCCTAAAACAAACAAACCCGGAGAAAAGCCAATAACCAAGGGAAAACCCAGAACAACCGAACATACTACCCCTGATAAAGTAATCAATAACAATAACAACACTTGATAAATCGAAAAATTAGAAAACTCCATGTCCAACATACCTCATCCTTAAGGGGACAGTCCCCCGCTGTATTAACACTTTACCTTGATGGGGGCCTGTCCCCCGTCACATTAACGCTTTACCTTGGTAGGGGTCTGTCCCTAGCATTAAACACTCTAATTATAGGTAATAAAGAGGACTTCGAAAAGTCTTACTTATGTTTAAGAGCCCAAAAAAAGAGCCGTATTTAGGACGGCTCTTTTTCTAGAATGTTGTATAGACATTTTCGGATACTTTTCCGGTCGGTTCAAATAGGAATGGAATTTATAACGTCCGACGAGCGGTTGGTTGTACAGGTTGAGGGGCAGTTCTCCTGCGGTTTAAAATACCACAGGCTGAATCTTGCCAGCCAATTACATTCCCCATTGACCTATTTAATTAAGATACCTCTTTCGGGCTAAATTCCTTCTTCGATAAACAAATTTCCTAAGGTCACCGTCCTTTAGGTTTCCATCATAAATTGAAAACAACAAGGATTGGTACTCCGGGTATTTTTCCATCACGAAAAGGGCGAACTCCTTTCGTTCGCCCTTTTGCTTTTCACTAAAGATTGGATCTGAGACAATTGACTCAAGCTTATTATGGTAATAAGCTTTTGAGTCCTCCCACTTTTTGATTCGGTTTTCTAAAATATCACGGGCATATTCCGGCAGCTTTTCCACCACAGAATCAATATAGCCTTCAGACCACATCAGCATTTTATCTTTTTCAGGAAGATCCAATACCATTCTCATCAATTCTAGGCCATCAACCTGTTCACTAGCAGCATATTTGCCGACCCGATTCATTTTGTCACCCCTTGAAGTGTTTACGCTTTTGCTAAGTTATTTTCAATTTTATAGCCTTTTTTCTTATTCTCAAGCCATGTAGTGTATTCAGAGTCTAATTTTTGATCGAGTAATGTGTCTTTTATGGTAGCCTTACTGTCTTCAAAATAAGCTTCTTTAGCGGCCTTCTTATCTTCTACTTTAATAATATGATACCCATAATCCGTCTTAACCGGGTCACTAATTTGATTCACATCCAAAGAAAATGCCACATTCTCAAATTCTGCTACCATATCGCCTTTTCCGAAGTAACCAAGCTCTCCACCATCATTCTTTGTCCCTTCATCGGTCGAGTACTGTTTGGCTAGATCCGCAAAATCAGCGCCATCAGTCAATTTTTGCTTGATTTCATTGGCGGTTTGCTCATCGGCGACCAAGATATGACTTGCCTTGACTTGCTCAGGCTCTGCAAATGAATCTTTATTTTCCTCAAAATACGTCTTCATTTCCTCATCAGTAATTTTTATTTGTGGCTCAAGCAGCTTTTTAATCGTCAAGTAATTTTTTAAATCCTCTTTCACTTGCGTAAGGGTAGTACCATTACTTGCAATCATTTGGTTAAATACATCTTCACCACCGTAAGATTCCTTTAAAGCATTAATTTGTTTATTGACTTCGTTGTCCGATACGGCAATTTTTTTCTTCGCCGCCTCAGCGGTCACAATTTTATCGGCAATCATTTTGTCAACTGTAGCAGAACCGTATTGTTTAACCATTTCACTATATAATTCATCTTTTGTAATTGATTCGCCATTAAACTTAGCAACGGCCTCACCTTTTTTTAGGGTAAAGCCCAGAACAACGGCTAATGCTACTACAAGTACAAGAATAGTTGAAACTATTTTTTTATGGTTTTTTATAAAAGTCATTTGTATGAATCTACTCCCTCATATTATTCAGTTAATATCGCGGTTAATGTCATTTCCTTGCCATCGCGGTAAACACCAAACTTAATTTGATCCCCTTTGCTTACTTTCGTATAAAGATATTTTCTTAAATCTGATGAACTCGCAATCTCTGTTCCATTCATCGAAACGATTACATCCCTTGCTTTCAAACCAGCCTTGTCAGCAACCGAGTTTTGCTGCACTTCCGCTATATAAACCCCTTTGGTTACGGAATTAGGAAGACTGTCCACATAACCTTGGGGAACTTGCTCTAGGTCTGCAAGGCTTACTCCAAGATACGGCCGCTCAATTTTCCCGTCTTTAATGAGCTTATTGACAATCGGGATAAAATCACTGCTTGGTATAGCAAAACCTAATCCCTCTACCCCGTCTTCAGAAATTTTCAAACTATTAATCCCTATAACTTGTCCTGCGGTATTGATTAAGGCGCCACCGCTATTTCCCGGGTTAATAGCCGCATCCGTTTGAATAACATTCGTTTCCCAATTACCAGCAGAAGTGTTCACGTCAATACTGCGGTTAATGGCACTGATAATACCCTGGGTAACCGTTCTGGATAACTCACTACCCAACGGGTTCCCGATTGCAAACACCTGATCACCAGGGCGTAAAGTCGATGAATCACCAAAAACAGCCACATCGGTTACATACTTGCTATCAATTTTTAACACAGCAAGGTCTGTTAGTGCATCCGAACCAATAACCTCCGCTTTTGTTTTTTCGCCATTATATAAGGAAACTTCTAATTCATTTGCTCCTTCAATCACGTGGTTGTTGGTCACAATATAGGCATTTTCGTTATTTTTTTGAAAAATAACCCCCGAGCCGGAGCCTGTTTCTACATTTTGAGAGGAGCTAGGCATTCCATAAAAGCTATTGGATCGGCTGCTTTGCTGATAATTGACAATCCCTACAATTGCCTTAGAAACCTTTTCAACGGTATCGGCAATCGAGCTGGAAGATACAGCTGATGGCTGTGCGGAAACCGGTTTTACTTTTGCTGAACTACCAGAACTAGTGCTGACGGGCTGGTTGATGCTGTCCGGATAAAAGTTTTTCAGATAATCAGTATGTGGCAGCACCGCCAAAGTCAATGCAGACCCAATCACACCAGCCACTACTGTAGAAGCGATTCCTTTGATATTTAATTTTTTTGGCGGTTTTTTATCAGCGAGACCTGCCGCCCTCGTTTGTTCCATACTTGGAGCTGTTTCTACTCTTTCCCCTTCTTCCTGAAATTCGAAAACATCTTTTAATTCCGCACTCTCAGAGTCAGTTTTTACTTCGATGTTTTCCTCATTTATTGGATGTTCTGTGTTTTCTGTCACGTTTGATTGAGTTGTATCAAACTCATCTTCATGTTTGAATTCCATCAGAATCGATCTCCTTTTTTACTTAATCTTTTATGTGTCTTTACTGTACCAGATAAATCTTAAGAAATTATTAACAAACTTTAACGTATTTTAGAAAAATAAAAAGGCTGCCCACTTTCGGCAGCTAAAAATTCTAGATAACAGGGAATCGAATGACAAATTTCGTTCCTTTATTTTTTTCGCTATAGACTTTTATTTCTCCGTTATGGAGCAGTACCAACTGCTTTACAATAGAAAGCCCTAATCCAAACTCTCCATATGGGTTCGAAGTACGGGAGATTTCTGCCTTATAAAACCGATGCCAAATATTTTCCACTTCGCCTGGGTCAATCCCGATTCCTGTATCTTCAATTTCGATAATAATTCCGTCTTGCTCTGCTCTTCCACGCAACCATATCGTTCCATCCTCAGTAAACTGGATACTGTTCTTTGTTATATTTATTAGTATCTGCACTAACCGATCATAATCGGCATTCACATATAATTCTGGAGAGGCCTCGACAATTATCTGGTCATTTTTTTCCTCTGCCTGAAAAGTTAATTGCTCCTGGATAATTTCAAGGGCCTCCAGAACCTGAATATCCTCTTTATATAATTGGACTTGGTTAGAGCGGATTTTATCATAATCTAGATTCTCGTTGACTAGGCGTATCAGACGTTTAGCCTCATGGCTAACCAGACTGATTCCCCGTTCTTTATCTTCTTCGGAGATCATGTTATTCCTAAGCCCTTCGATTACGCCACTTATGGTGGTAAGCGGGGTTCTTAACTCATGAGATACATCCGACATAAATTGCCGGCGACGGTTATCCAAGGCTTCAATTTCCTCCATAGAGGCATTAATTTTTCCCACCATGGTGTTAAAATCTATCGCTAATTCTCCAATTTCATCAAAGCTTGATTCCGGAACATGAACATTGTAATTTCCCGCCGACACGAGTGATGTCGCTTCACGAAGCCGTTTAATCCGCTTTACATGAATTTGGGATAAGTACCAGCTTTGCAGGAAAGATACACCTAAAGCAACCAAGATGGTATAAAACAAGATTTTGTTAATTTCTTGAATCATCTCACTGGATCCGCTGATAGGAGATGTTAAAAGCACACCTCCATAAAACCGGCCATCTTCTACATAAGGTAAAACAACAAAGGTTACCCCTTCTTGACCGAACCGTTTATAGTCGATTGGAAAAATTAAGGTTTGTCCTTTCGTAATTTTGTCCCAGTCACTCTCGGTGAGTCCCTTTAATACCCGGCCTTTTTTTCCGACAATATATAATTGCCCATCTTGGTCGAACATGCTGAAGCTCATATTTCTTGCCGCTAAAACGGAGCTATACTGATTAAGTATCTGGTCAGCCGCAATCGGGGATTCTTTCATATCTGACAAAATCGCTTCCCCATAGGAAATCAGTTCTTCTGCTTTATTTTTATAAACTAAGTTTTCCAAATAATGGGCAAATACTAAACTTAACAATAAAAACGCAACGACAATGATACTAAAATGGCTAAAAAATTGTTGATAAAAATACTTAAACTTTGTCGGCTTTAATCGTGTCATCAAATTTATACCCTACTCCCCAAACGGTGTGGAAGAATGGCTGCGATGAGGTTTCGACTTTCTTCCGCAGCCGCTTAATATGAACATCTACTGTCCGCTCGTCACCATAAAATTGATAGCCCCAGACACTTTCAAGCAACTGCTCCCGTGAAAAAACCTGACGGGGATGCTCCGCCATAAAATACAGTAAATCAAATTCTTTCGGTGTCAAGTTTGTGACCGCCTCCCCGTCAACCGAAACTTCTCTTGTGATTTTATTAATCCTGAAATGCTCCGTCAAAAGCAGCCCATCTTGTTCCACTGAAATTTGGTTTTGAAACCTACGGGTCACGGCTTTGATTCTTGCCATTAATGTCAGTGGGCTAAATGGTTTGGTAACATAATCATCTGCACCCATTTCTAGTCCAAGGACTTGATCAGATTCACTATCCTTGGCTGTTAACATGATAATCGGAACCGAATACTTCTCCTCTCTAATTTTCCGGCAAATGGTTACACCATCCATACCAGGAAGCATCCAGTCTACAATCAACGCATCCCAGCTTTCGCTTTTGAACCGAGTGTACCCCTCTAATCCGTCATTAACAAATACACCTTCTATACCTTCTTTTGCAAAAAACATTTCAATCATGGAGCAAACACTTTTATTATCTTCTATCACTAATATTTTCAAATTGCTTCAACTCCTGGCGAAAACTTATCATTATTAGTGTAAACGAAATTTCTCCCATATCAAACTATTTGCTAATTCTTCTTTGTACTTTAATAGTTTGTTCATAGTTTTTTAATATGTAAAAAAGAGCCTTGAACTAAATTCAAGACCCTTTTCGGTATTTTTGTTATTTCACTTTCGCTGGTTCCCCCGCAAATAACCCGACGGCATTCCTACCTAGCATTTTGTCAATTTGCGTTTCGGTTACTCCCTGGTCACGCAATGACGGCAGGATGTTATCAAAAATATGCCCTGGATGCCAATTCTCCATGATTTGAGTCACTTGCTCATTCATGACTGGCTGCCGGCCCAGCCAAATATTGACTGTATCATGTGCAAGTAAAATTTGATCCTCATAGCCATCCTTAACAAGTGCGAGCAAGGTTGCAATTCTTTCATGATCGAATGGTGCACCGACGAGCATTTGGATACCGAAACGGTCAAAACCAATCCGAACACCTTGATCCAACACCTGTTTATGATAGTCTGGGTCCGTATTCCCGCACATATGCCCGATTATAATTTTACTTGGATCTGCACCTAATTCAATCAGTATCCTTGCCTGCTCCGGACCCATGGTCCCTTCCTGAGTATGGGTCAGTATCACGATTCCTGTTTCTTGCTGCACCCTGGCAGCTGCCCGGAAAAACATTTGTTCATAAGGGCTAATCTGGTCCCGGCTCGAAGCAAGTTTAATAATTCCTGGCTTGATCCCTGTACCGGCAATCCCTTCAGTTATTTCTACCTTAAACATTTCATAAATATCTTCTTCTGCTGTTCCAAGACCCTGCCGGAACTTAAAGTAAGGCGGAGCCCCCTCGCCTTCATAATAATAGCCTGTTGCACAAATAATATTGAGACCAGTTGCTTCCGAAACTTTTTTCAGAAATAATGGGTCCCTGCCACACTCATTTGGAGTTGGGTCTACTACGGTTTCCACACCGTAACTCTGAATTTGCCGGGCGATGCCAATTGCCTGTTTCAATACTTCTTCTTCGTTAAAAGGTCCCAGTGTCACATCTCCTTGATAACCTGGATAACCGAAGATAAAATGTTCGTGAATAAGCGTTTTTCCTAACTTTTCAACAGATATTGGTCCTGTTACGGTTTCGACTGTTTTCATTGCTACCACTCCCCAAAGGCTTTTATTAAGATTAACCGCTTTCAAGCGCTTGCTTACTTGCCTTTAAACTCTGGTTTTCGTTTCTCCTTAAACGCCGCAATGCCCTCCTGATGGTCTTCGGTTTCCACCATCAAAGGCTGGGTTAACCGCTCTTTTTCCAATATTTCAGCTAAAGTAGAAGTAAACGCTTGGTCAACTAGTTTCTTCTGCTTACCATAGGCCTTTGTCGGACCATTAGCCAAGCGCAATGCCAATTTGGTCGTCTCATCTTGCAGCTTCTCTAGTGGTACCAAGTAATTAATGACACCTAGTTGGTATAAGCGTTCAGCTGGGATGGGCTCGGCTGTAAAAAAGAATTGTTTGGCTAAATGAGGTCCAATTAATCTAGGAAGATGATAAGAGCCACCACCGTCAGAAATTAATCCCACCTGAGAAAAGCTGAGGGCATACTTGCTGTCTTCAGCTGCCACAATCAAATCACAAGCTAAGGCCAAATTGAAACCTGCTCCGGCAGCAAAACCATGAACAGCTGCAATAATGGGCTTTTCGATGTCCTTCATCAATAAAATCAAATCATTAAGCTTGCCAATATGATCGTATATTTGGTTTCCTCCAGCCTGGCCCATCGTTTTGACATCGCCCCCGGCACTAAATGAGCGGCCTGCCCCAGACAGCACAATGACTTGGATATCTCCATCTTCTATAGCATTATGAATAGCTTCCGTTAACCCTAGAATCATATCTGGACTAAATGCGTTCAAACTTTCTGGCCGGTTTAGCGTTAACGATAAAATCGGTCCCAGTTTTTCCACTAATAAATGATCTTGTGCCATGTCAATCTTCCTTTCCTTCTACATTTTTTAATAGATTTCTATTTTATAAGCCAGCCGCCATCCACTAAAAGGTCCGTTCCTGTCATATACGACGCCTCAAAAGATGCGGCAAAGGCCACCACATTGGCAATTTCTTCTGGATTCCCTACTCTTCGTAATGCTGTATTTCTTTGAATTGCTTTAACAAACCGTTCGTTCTGCAATCCCGATTCAGTCAGAGGCGTAGCCACAAAGCCAGGTGATACCGAATTGACACGAATTCCGTATTTGGATAGCTCTAAGGCAAAAGACCTAGTTAGATTAATGACCGCTGCTTTGGCAGCACTATAATGTGGTATTTCAGCCCCCGCCTGATGTCCTGACAGTGATGCCACATTGACAATTGCCCGGTTTTGCACATCATGTTGGGCAGCATCAGCCATTATTTTTCCAAGTGCTTTGGATACAAGAAATACACTTTTCAAATTGACATCTTGAACATAGTCCCAATCTTGTAAAGACATTTCTAATAGCCTTGAGTTTCTGGACCCCCCTGCATTATTCACTAACACATGGAGATCACCATATTGCTGCCTCACATACTCAGCTAATTCCTCTACATCTTCTTCGTCTGTACAATCTGCTGCAAAAACTTCGGCCATTGGTATTTTACTTTTTTGATTAATGATTTGCGCCGTTTCCTCTAATTTTTTTCTTGTCCTCCCAGTTAAGATTACCTTTGCTCCTTCACTGGCAAGCCTCACAGCGGTGGCTCGGCCGATCCCGCTGCCTGCACCGGTTACCAGTGCAATTGATTGTGAAAACCTCATTGAATCCACGCCCCCTTTGCACTCTCTAAATTTCTTCTTCCGCAATCAACGTTGCATGTTGAATCAATCCCTTAACAAACTGATTTAAACCAGCAAATCGTGGATCACTCGTCTGTCCACGCTTGTAGCGGTAATAGATTTGCTGACAGATAACAGCCAATTTGAAATAGGCGAAAGTTTGATAAAAGTGTAAATTTGAAACATCTCTCCCAGTTTTCTTTGCATATAACTCGATAAACTCCTGTCTGGTAAAGAAACCTGGATGCACAGCGGTGACCGGATCTTTTCCTAAGCCTTTTTTCAATAGTTCCGAGTCATCTGGAAGATTCCAATAACTCAATGCTGCCCCAAGGTCAGCGAGAGGGTCGCCAATGGTGGTCATCTCCCAGTCGAACAAACCAACCATCTCCGTAAAATCCTCATTGAGCATGGCATTGTTCAACTTATAATCGTAATGAATCACGGCAGGTTCGGAATAGGACGGTATATGGTTGGCCAGCCATCGTTTCAATGAATCTACCTCGGGTATCTCATCGGTTTTTGCCCGGTCATAACGGCCAATCCAGCCATGCACTTGGCGCTCCATAAATCCTTGGGGCTTACTAATTTCAGTCAGTCCTGTTTCTTTATAATTGATGGAATGAAGTTCTGCCAGTTTTTCCACCATGATGACGGAAATTTGCCTACATAATTCCGGTGTCACCTCAACCCCGTTCGGAAAGGATGTATCTAGGACAATGCCATGTTTTCTCTCCATAAGAAAAAATGTACTTCCCACAATATCCTTGTCATTAGAAAAGAGAATTGGCTTTGGTGCAGCAGAAAACATAGGATTCAATTCGGAAAGTATTCGATACTCCCGCTCCATGTCATGGGCTTTTGGCGCAACTGGCCCGAGCGGGGGCCTGCGAAGCACGGCTTCCCAATCTCCCATTTTCAATTGATAAGTTAAATTGGAATGACCTGCCGAAAACTGTAGAATCTCAAGAGGACCTGCAGGCAGCTGTGGTATAGATCTTCTGAGAAAACTTTCTAAAACGGAAAGATTCAGTTCTTCCCCTTTTCTCACAGGAATCGTATCTTTACTCATTTGATGAGGCATGTATACTCCCTCCTCCTATTATTCTAAAAATTCCGTCTTTTTATGGCGTATTTACCTTATGATGAAAGGACAAGATTACTTTTTAAAACTTCCCTTAACCCATCAGATATCGGCTCGCTCTGCTGCTTTTCAAAGTTAAAATGAACCATAACCGCTTTGCCCTTGGCAATCCTTTGGTTTGTTTCCGCACAAATAATATCATGATCCAATTCAAAGCTTTTCGTTCCAATCTTGGAAACATACGTCCTGATGAGCAAATGTTGATTAAAGTAGCCTTGGCTTATAAAATCACATTTGGTTGAGGCCAGAATAAAATTCCAACGATTCGTGTCTAATGAAAAACCTAATGTTTCAATAAAACGAATTCGGGCCTCCTCCAAATAAATAAAATAACTGGTGTTGTTGATATGTCCAAGTGCATCGGTTTCCCCAAACCTCACCACAATTTGTATTTCGTGCAAAAAGCTCACCCCGCTTACTCCTATTATTAATTTTCTCAGGGAATATCCGAACCTCATAATTTATGTCCAGATTACCTCAATAATACTAACCGGTTGGTATGTGATTAGAACAGGAGGAGGGATGCGAAATCCCTCACCCAATAGTACTATTGTATTTCACTAGTTAGATTGAATTCCCTGTAAAATCATTTCGACAAATATCTCAGTTACCTCTTGTTCGGAGACTACTCCATTTGGATTGTACCACTGGTAGCTCCAGTTCGTGATGCCAAGGATTCCAAATGTAATAATCGATGGATTTAAATCAGGCCGAAATTCGCCATCCGCCATGCCAACTTTTATCAATTCCTCAATGTTATAGCGGAATTGGTCACGCTTTGGAACGATTAAATCTAGACGCTCTTGACTTAAGTTCTTCATTTCACGAAAAAATATTTTAGCAGCCAATCCCAATGATTTAATATCGCCAATCAACATATGGACAATTTCAAATAATTTCTGTTTACACGTTTTCGTTTGGTCGTTCAATATTTTTTCTTGTTGGGCAAGCAGTTCATTGATATAACCCAAATGGATATCCATTAATAACTCTTCTTTACTGGAGAAATAGTAATAGAAAGTTCCCTTTGTAACACCAAGAGAATCCACGATATCTTGAATGGATGTTTCACTGAAACCCTTTTTTTCAAATAAGCGGATGCTTTGCCCAATAATTTTTTCCTTCACCATCATGTCCTCGCAATCTGTTCATTATCCTAGAAAAATTATACCATAATCTTCTTCTCTCCTTTATTTAATCCGTGAAACTTTAAAAGGATCCTGTTCACAGAAGAGTATATTTTTCTGATAAAAAAGTGGGATTAATTTTTGAGTGTTTCCTCTCTTAATGCCCTGCGCAGAATTTTTCCAACTCCGGTTTTTGGAAGTTGTTCTCGGAATTCGACACTACGCGGCACTTTATAGGCTGCTAAGTTTTGCCGGCAATATTGGATGATTTCTTGCTCAGTTGCTGATTGTCCTGCTTTTAAGACGATAAATGCCTTAACATCTTCTCCCCTGTAAGGATCAGGTACTCCCACAACTACAGCTTCTTGAACAGCAGGATGTTCATACAACACTTCTTCGATATCACGCGGATAAATATTGTATCCGCTGGCGATAATCATGTCCTTTTTCCGATCGACAATATACAAATAACCATCCTCATCCACACGTGCGATATCACCTGTATATAGCCAGCCGTCCCTCAAGGTATTGGCGGTTTCTTCAGGCAGATTCCAGTATCCTTTCATGACTTGAGGACCCTTTATAACGACTTCCCCCAGTTCGCCAGTCGGAACTTCATCCGTACCGGATGCTAAATCGACTATTTTATATTCTGTTGATGGCATACCAATTCCTACACTTCCAGGTTTTCTCTCAGCAAAAGGAGGATTGCAATGCGTCGTTGGGGATGCTTCTGACAAACCGTATCCCTCCAGGATTTTCGATCCGGTTTTTCTTTCAAAACTGCGCAGCAATTCAACAGGCATAGGAGCACTGCCACTATTGCAGGTTGTAATGGAGTTAATCCCATACTCCTCTGCCTTTGGATGATTAGTAATCGCTACATACATGGTAGGCACACCTGGGAACATGGTAGGCTGCTCATTTTTAATTGTAGTTAACACCTCTTCCAAATCAAACCGTGGCAAGATAATCATTTCTGCAGCGGAATAAATGGACAGGTTCATACAAGAGGTCATGCCAAACACATGGAAAAGTGGAATAATCGTAAGACACTTTTCTTGTCCGACCTTGATTTCATGCTTAAAAAACTCATGTGATTGGAGGACATTTGCCAAAATATTGCGATGAGTCAGCATCGCCCCCTTGGATTTTCCTGTTGTCCCGCCTGTATATTGGAGAACAGCTACATCATTGGCCGAGTCGAATTCAACCGGTGTAACCGTGCCGTCCCCTTCTTTGAGAAACTCTTCCAAGCTTGGGTCCGGGGTAAAGTCTTGACCGGACGGCTGCAAGCTAACCACAATAATATTTTTCAGCTTTGTCCTCGGCTGGACTGATTTCACCCGTGGATAAAGTGTGTCTAAACAAACAATGGTTTCAATTTCAGCATCCTTTAGAATATACTCCAGTTCCCGTTCAACGGACATAGGGTTAACTTGGGTAACAATTGCACCAGCAGTAAGGATGCCATAATAAGAGATAACATATTGGGGACAGTTTGGCAGCATAATCGCAGCCCGATCCCCTTTTTGCACTTGTCTTTTTTGGAGTGATGAGGCAAAGGATTGCGACAACAAGTATAATTCCTGATAGTTCATTTTCCTTCCGTAAAAGGAAATGGCATTGTGTGTTGGGTATGTATCTGTCGTTTCTTTTAAGATTTGACATAATGGTTTGTCAGGAATCTCAATTGTTTTGGAAATTGATTCAGGATAATGGGCTAACCATGCTTTATTTTCATTCATTTTATAAACCTCCAAAACCCAGTATTATAATTTAGTAGTTACCTAACTTAGAAGGTCAAACCACCGCCGTCTACTGATAACGTGGCACCGGTAATGAAGGAGGCTTCCTCAGATGCTAAAAAGACAATGGCATTTGCGACTTCATCTGGTGTACCGATTCTGCCAAGTGCATTGGCTTTTGAAATGATCGGCCATTTGCGGTCATTTTGTTTCCATCCTTGAATAATATTGGTATCTATAACACCAGGTGCAATAGCATTGACACGGATGCTATATTTACCATATTCAAGGGCAGCATTTTGTGTAAGGACCACAACCCCAGCCTTGGATGCATTGTATGCTGACATGTATTTTTGCCCTTTAAGCCCAAGCAAACTGGAAGTGTTAATAATTGCCCCACCACCGGCTTTAATGAGCTCAGGAATGGCATATTTAATTCCAAGGAATACTCCTTTTAAGTTGATATCGATTACTTGGTCCCATTCTTCTTCAGATAAATCAACGCTTCTAACTTCTGAATTGCCAATTCCTGCATTATTGCACAAAATATGC
Organism: Neobacillus dielmonensis; assembly: GCF_000612665.1. Taxonomy (GTDB): domain Bacteria; phylum Bacillota; class Bacilli; order Bacillales; family Cytobacillaceae; genus Neobacillus; species Neobacillus dielmonensis. Next base: position 5,740 of record NZ_HG942023.1, on the reverse strand, counting down.
AGTCCACCAAACGTACTAACTGTCGTACTGATTAACTCTTGTATTTGTTTTGAATTAGCAACATCTGCATAAACAAATATAGCTTTGCCCCCTGTAGCTTGAATAAAATTAACCGTCTCTTCACCAGCAATTGAGTTTACATCCGCGACTACAACTGCTGCCCCCTCTTTTGCAAACCTAAGGGCAGATGCGCGGCCAATACCGCTGCCACCGCCCGTAACGATGGCTGTTTTACCAGTAAACTTCATCAATAAACCTCCTTTTGAACTTTAGGAACTGCCCGTGAACACACTTACAAAAATATTAAACACGTAACCATGTAACCAACTGCCTAGAAATGAAAGTTATCGATACTAACCGGTTGGTATGTATAGATACAATTATACAATCCATGAATTAATAATTCAAACCCTTTTCTAAATATTCTAATAATGAAATCCAAATAAAAAACCGGATCATTGGGTCCGGCTAGAATTTTATATGTATCGTCTATTTAACTTTTTCTGTTTAAGCATCACTTCATAGGATTTCTCAACAATATCAGTTAATACGTCTCCTTTATAAATTCTGCCTAGTTTTAGCCCTTGTTGATAATACTCCACAATTTCATCTAGTTTTGCGGAAGTTTCCTTGGTAATCCTTACATTCAGCTGTATTCTTTCCGACTCCATTATTACTTGCTCCCCTTTTGTAGCAATCTGCTAGCAACAGTCTACATTAATGTTATCTATTGCTACTTTAACATAATCCGAGAAATTTTTCATTTTATTTTTCCCCTTCCTTTTCACCTGGGATAATTATGGTTGCCAGTGTTCTCCTTCTCCTGCCTTCCTGCAGTTTGTTTTGGGAAAATTTCGAATAGACATCTCTTAAATCCACAATAAATTCCTCGAATTCATGATCATTTAAATATAAGGATGTCTGCCTAAAAGTTACTCCGTCTGCCCTAAAATCTATGTTTTCCTGATTCAAATAGCGATCATATTCCCCCATTAGATTTGCCATGAATTTAATAAACACCCCCATCTGGTCATCCTTTGACATCCTGCTTATGTCCACAGTTCCACTTAACGATGTGTTTGGATTATGTATGGAGTATACTTTTTCGACGGTCCCTCGAATGGGAATTTCGTTTACAATATGAAGAATTCCCGCGTCTGACAATTTTTTTATATTACGATATAAGGATGCTTGTGGAATATCAGGAAGCCTCTCCATTAATTGTTGAGATGTAAGCTGCTGATTAATCAAATGTTGGATAATTCTCATCCTGACTGGGTGTAATAATACATCAACTGAAGATTCCATATTTTTTTACTCCTATTTTTAGTTTTATTATCAAAATCGATAATATTATATAAATTGACTTTTGTAAAGGGCAACTGGAAGATTTTTATCATTGTTATCTAAGCATATTGAGTCAATTGAGGTTACATGAAATCTTGCCTTTCTAGCAATATTAAAATGAGGAGGTTAATGGTTATGTATTTATCCTGGATATTGGGACTATGTTTGGCGGTTCAAGCCCTTCATGTTTCCGAAAGCATCCCGATTACGAAAGATGGCCAGACTGTCGCAACTTTCAATATTAAGGAATTTTTCTACACTCTACCCGATTTGCCAATCATGAATACAAACAAATTTGGGCAATTTTTGGATCAGCTCGATAAAAAGGTTTCTACTCCCCCAAAAGATGCGTCGTTAGATGAGAGGGGGACAATCATTCCAGAACAACTAGGTACACAAATCTATCGGCAAGTTTTAACCGAGCAGTTATACTCTTATTATTTTAATCGTCAGCAATCCCAAATCGAAGTTCCGATGATAACCGCTTACCCCAAAGTAGACAGTGAATTGTTAAGTGATATCAACAGCATGCGGATAGGCCGATATGTTACATCTTATAACCCATATAATAAAAATCGCTCTGTAAACATAAAAATCGCGACTAAAGCGATTAATAATTACGTCGTTTTCCCGGGAGAAACCTTTTCCTTTAATAAAATTGTTGGCAAAAGGACGGAAGATAGGGGATATATGAGGGCACCTGTTATCATCCGAGGAGAAGTAGATGAAGATATCGGGGGTGGAATCTGCCAAGTATCTTCTACTCTCTATAACGCAGTGGACAATGCTGGATTAAAAATTATCCAACGCTATTCCCATAGCAGAAAAGTTCCTTACATTCCACCTGGCCGCGATGCTACCGTCAGTTGGTATGGACCTGATTTTGTCTTTAAGAATAGTTATGACCAACCCATTTTAATTCGGGCAAGAACACTTGGAGGGATGTTGATTATTTCAGTTTACACCTCAGAGGGTATTAAATATAATCCACGTCAAATTCCCCCTCCACCTTATTAATGGGCAATCAAAAAAGGGTCAGACCATGCTGCTTATGGTCTGACCCTCAATATTTATTTTTTATTTAAGGCGCTTTCCATTAATTCTTCGGAAAATTCAGCAATTGCAGCATTATCCATCTGATTAAGATTGAAATTTGGCGCTAAGTTCTTTACCAGGTTTCCCATTTTCGGGGAATCCTGCTGTTCGCGATTGCCTGTATTGCCACTCGGTTTGCCCGGAGCCATCGTTTTCAATGCATTCGATATTGGCTGTGCCAAATCTTGGCGCTTTCCTCTGGTTAATCCGAATACGGCAGCACTTATACCGATCCCCAATAGAGATGCCCAAATGGTTCCTCTGCTCCTCTGTTTAGGCATAAACATATTCAGAAACGGCATTTTCCTCATGCTTCTCATGTCAGCACCCCTTCAGGTTAATCTAAGAGGGTGAAGCTACCCCCTCCTTTCCTAATGTACGCAATCTCGTCAAATATATAAGTAGCAAACAGTCCATCGACTGGCATTCCTTGGGAGACTGACTCAACAGTTTCCAGGATAAAACATTTTCTCACAATGAACCACTTAAGGTTTTTTTTCATACTATGCAAAAAAAGAAACCATAGGGTGGTGTGTATGGGAGGTTTGACCTATATTGATTTTTTAGCAAAGTTTGGTGTTGGCGGAGCCCATCCAGGAGGAATTTCATTAACAAAGAGTATACTGAGCAACGAAAAAATTACAAGCGATTCCTGCATATTAGATGCAGGCTGTGGTACCGGACAAACAACTGCATTTCTTTATAATGAATACAAAGCAAAAGTATATGGACTAGAAATCAACCCAATCATGCTTGAAAAAGCAAGAAGTCGATTTGAAAGCCAAAATATGCCGATCCAATTAACGCAAGGGTCAGTAGAAAGTATCCCCTTTGCTGATAAGACCTTTGATTTTATTTTATCTGAATCGGTTTTAGCGTTTGTCAATAAACCCAATGCGATAAAGGAGTTTTTCAGGGTCCTTAAACCAGGGGGGCGTGTGATTGCAAATGAAATGACCATAAACCAACCTTTAAATGAATCAGCTGCTGAGGAGATTAAACAGTTCTATGCAATTGATTCATTACTTCTTGAGGATGATTGGAAGAGGATCTTTAATGAGTCAGGGTTTCAGAATATTGAAATTATTGGGCAAACCTATGATCTCAAGAATAGTACCCCTGCTCAAGAATTTAATTTCTCACATAATTTTGAGCCAGAACTATTTGGAATTTTGAATCAGCATGGAAATATGTTAGTCAAGTATCATGATGTTTTAAGTCACAGAGTCATTACCTGCACTAAATAAACGATTTCTGGGCCTTGAATTTCTAACGAAATGAGAGGCTTTTTTTACGGTTCAAATAGCCCAGTTGATTTCATGAATATAATCCGATGTGAGTTGAAAAATAATCACGAAAGGATGGGTGACAAATGGATCAAACATTAGGGTATTTACGTGAGATTTTAGCCAATTATACCGATGAACACCATACAGATGCCCGACATTTGTATCACAAGCTCGTTAGAGGGCACTATCAATCGGAGGAATCTTTCGTGCGGGATTTAACTGGCAGTGAGATTGACTTTTTAAATAAGATACTCCCGGATGAAATTAACTATGCCCAGCAAGAACAAGATGAAAAAAGATTACGCGAATTAAATGAAGTATTTGAGTTATTAATATAAAGCAAAAAGATGGCGAAACCTGCCATCTTTTTTGGGAATATGATTTATTGGCTGTTAATATTTCCTAGGCAAGCGCACAGTATGACAAAAGCCGATAAATCAACAGATTTGACGTCCTAATTAACGACATCATTTGATTGGAACCAACATTTTTCTCTGGTAAATTCACTTTAATACCTGGGTTAAATCCAACGTTTAGTCTTGTTTATCTCCAGGTAATTGGGATTTTCCCAGCCTGCCTGCCTCTTTCAGAGCTTTTTTGATGATTAGCTGTAGTTGTGCATTGACACTACGAAATTCGTCAGTTGCCCATTTTTCCAGAGCATCATATGACTTTTGATCGATACGAAGAAGAAATCGCTTTTTCTCAACCACTCAATCACGACCTTAATAAATGGTTCCTGTATTGATTACAGGCTGGCTTCCTTTTTCGGAAACAAGCGTGACCATTAGATTATTGATCATTTGCGCTTTTTTTTCTTCGTCCAGTTCCACGACACCTTCTGAGCTTAATTGGTCAATGGCTGATTTCACCATTGAAACTGCTCCCTCCACGATGACCTTCCTTGCTGCAAGCACAGCTTTTGCCTGCTGTCTTTGCAGCATCGCATGAGCGATTTCACTCGAATAGGCTAAATGCATGATTCTTGCTTCTATGATGTCAACGCCTGCAATTACCAAGCGTTGCTGCAAATCCTTCGTTAAATTATCACCTACCTCATCAGAGTGCTGCCGCAAAGATAATTCGTAGTCATTATTAAAATTATCATATGGGTATTGACTGGCAATATGGCGCAAACCAGTTTCACTTTGAGTATGAACGAACTCCCGATAGTCCTCGACACCAAAGACTGCTTTTGCAGCATCCGACACTCTATAAACCACTACTGCAGCTATTTCAATAGGATTTCCTTCCAAATCATTCACTTTTAGCCGATCACTGTTGAAATTTATCACCCTAAGTGACACAGTGTTTCTTATTGTTAACGGAATAGTTAACCAAAATCCTTCTTGGCGAATAACTCCCTGATAACTTCCAAACAAAGTAAATACTTTTGCTTGATTTGGCTGAATCACGGTAAATCCGCTAAATAAAAGAAACATTAACAATGCAGATACAATTGCTGCAAATAGCATAAAACCATTATCTGTGATGGAAAAATTGCTAAAACTGATAATAGCAATCCCTGCAAAGAGCAACAGCAACAAAACACCCAAAAACCCATTAATTTTACCAATTGGTTTCTCAGTCATACGAACTACCCCCTTCCAGTACTTACCATTATGATATCATTTTAATATCAATTTGATAACCCCGCCCCTTCAATTTAGGCAGTTTTTTTCAAACAAACAAAAAAACAACTGCCAGAACTTCTGGCAGTTGTTTCCTAGCTAGGATCAACTTCATCATATGAAATAGTAGTAACACTTGTATATTCCCCTGAATCAATTTCTTGTTGGGATGCACTTTGCTCGAGCTCCTCCTGGTCGTCGATCCCTGGTGCTACCGTAGGGCCCTGTTGATTTACTTTATTGTTTTTCTTCATTTCCTTCACTCCTTTTCAAGGATATTTTCCCATGAAATGTAGTGGCTATACGCAAACTCAATAAACAATAAGAACGCAAAAAAGGAACTGTTCTTTAAACAGTTCCTCAGACTGTCGACAAATC
>NZ_HG942022.1 GCF_000612665.1 Neobacillus dielmonensis | reverse complement strand
CATCAGGAGCAAGCTCCTAATGATTCGCTCGACTTGCATGTATTAGGCACGCCGCCAGCGTTCGTCCTGAGCCAGGATCAAACTCTCCAAGAAAGTTGATATAGCTCATAAATTTTACGTTGGCTTCGTTTCGTAAGAAACGAATGTTTTATTGTTGACGTTTTGTTTGTTTAGTTTTCAAAGAACAATTTTGCTTGTCATCTGTTGAAGCGACGTTTAATATAATATCACATTTCAATATAAGTCACAACCGTTAATTATTTCCAGTTTAATTTAGAAATAAAATAGTTAGCCTTTCAAGCAACTTTATTATCATACCACCAATAATGTGAATACATCAATGGTAACATTCATCCAATTTCAAAAACTATTAATGACGAGTTAACTTATATTGCTCACAAGCGAGCTTGTATATAGTATCAACTATCCCAGAAAACATCAATAGAAATTTATTCCATCCCTATTAACACATAAGTCAGCAAAGAATACAAAAGGAAGTATAGAAAAAACGCTAAACTCAAATAAGTTTAGCGTTTTGGATAAACTATGTAATAGCCCACACAATTCCACTAGTTATGGCTGCTGCGTTCCCGCCCTGACCCGTTCGTAGTTTCGTTGTTGGACTATGACTCCGCAGGTAGGACTCGAACCTACAATAGCCAATAAGCTCTTCCACTGAGCTTACTGCGGAAAATTACAATAACGATATGATGCTAATGAAATGGCTGTAAGCCAGGTTTTGTACTTCCGTACTCCAATCGGCAGCAAGCCTTGTACAGGAAGCAGTAGTCATCTATCTATCGACCGCTTGGCCAATTCATCCGTTAGGTTCATTTGCCGCAGGATGATGCCCCTACCTAAATTTGGGTTGCTCGCTCGTGGGGTTTACCCGTTCCACCTTTTCCGTTTCCAGAAAATCATCGTCACTGTGGCACTTTCAGGCTACTCTCAGCATATCCCGCAGGACTTAGCATGATTTTACCGCCGTCAGCCAATACTACGATTGACTGCCCACCTTTGCAGATGGCACGAACACTACAGGCATCTCAGCACTGTGCGAGCCTGGACTTTCCTCAGCTCCAGAAAAGGAGCCGCGACTACTCACCATTTCATTTTTTCGTCGTCATCAAGTACAGTTAATACTATACCAGGATTAGAAGAATAATTCTTTAGGAGATTCATTCCAATATTTCCAATGATGTTTGATCATGTTTGTGCCACATTAATCAATCTTACATCTCTGAATTATTATCATTTCCTTTGCAGATAAGGTTAGCTTACAATCTTTTTTAGTAAAAAATCGATTTTACTTAGAAGTTGTTCTTTAACCATATCATCCAAAACCATTTCTTCCATGGTCTCTCTCATTGTTCCAAACCAGGCTTCTGCTCTATCTGGAGCGATTTGGAAAGGATGTCTGTCTTTAACTTGGGCTACTTGATTTGTCTGTTGCTCAGAGTTTCCTTCGGATATAAGGCGATTGATGAATATTCTTTGGCGATTTTTCAGCCATTCGATATCTACCTTTCTTTCGGTAAACATTGAAACATAATAGGGTTCCTTTAATAGTTTCTCATAGAAGCCGTCGACCAATTCATTTACCTTCTCCTGTGTTAATTCAATGGCCATAATGATTTTCCCTCTTTCTGCAAGCAGTTTATACTATTATTATAGTGTAAACCACTTTGCAAGATTGTGATTTATATCACTATAAGCATCTCTGCTTTTATGAGAATTGGCTCATAACTATGTTTACAGTTATAATAACATTGGGTAATGAATATATTAAAAAGACCAAAAATACGGCCTTGTCACTATATAGCTTTTTTCTTCAACTAGCCTCTTTCTACTGCCAAGTATCTCCTTCTAGCAGCGACAAAAAACTTCCTTTTTTATTTTCTATTGAAAATCAAGATCTAAACAATCGCGGCTTATTAATGATGAAAGAGGAAAAAGGTGAAAGGAGTGGTGTATCATTGATTATTCGTGAGCAAGCAGATCGTTTTATTATGATCAAACAGCATGACCATGCCATTATTTCTGGTCACTTAGCCCAGTCTTGGAAAAGTGAATTTTTTGAAGGAGTCAATCTGAAAAATGAAGTAGTTTTAGCCATTAATGAACATGACCGCGGATGGATTGAGGCGGATTCCCAACCTATATGGAATTGCGAACAGGACCAACCATACTCGTTCACCAATTACCCTATTGAGCAAAAGACAGCGATTTATAAACAAGGAATTGATGAAGTAGAAAGAATGAGCAAATATGCTAGTCTTCTTTGCAGTTTGCATTATGTATCGTTCCTGCAAAATGATACACATCTCTCGGCAAAGCAATTTGTGGCTGTTGAAAGAAACAGACTTCAAAACCTGTTTAAGGTGTTAGGAATAAAAGGAAACAGGGAACTTGAAAACCTGTTTATGTATCACCTTAAGATCTTAAAGTTTTGTGATAATCTTTCTCTTTATGTCTGTTTAAATGAACCGGGAGTCAAAAAAGCAAACGAGCACTCCTTTTTTCGATATGGATTTCCTGAAACCTTCTCTTTTGCGAATAACCAGCCAATCCAAGCATATTGGACGGGTCGGGAAAATGTCTCTCTTTCCGTTTCACCATTTTCTCAAGTAATACAGGTGAATTTACCGTATAAGGAAGTAAAAAAGGAAGACATCATGTTAAACGGTATAATGAAGGCTTATTTAGATACTTCTGAAAATATAAAGACAATAACTTTTTCTTCCCTATAATGGAGTCCTTTATTAATGGTAGCAAGCGATTTCCTCGGATTTTTTCAAATGACGGATTCTAGTGAAGGTTATCGAGTGAAAGAAAAAAAGGGGAAATTAATTGTGTGAGGAGCTCTAGAAAAGGCTTTTTATAAACTAGATTGTTTTCCCCTTTTTCTTAGCATCTGCATCCAATCCTGCTCCGATTGCGATACCGATTCCCATTCCGATTGGTATGCCTAAAGCAATATTATTAAATATAGTTAAACCAAGTGCGCAACCTATACTTATCCCAAACGACATGTAAATGGAAAGATAATATCCCTCTGGCAGCAGTTTATGCTTTTTGTGGAGGTGAGAAGTTATCCCTTTAATCAGTTGGTTATGATGATTATAGTCTGTATATTCTAGCCGATCTTTTTTTGATTCAAGTTGTATCAAATGGTCCTTCAATTCAGACAATTGTTGCTGACATTCCATACAATTTGGGGAAAAGTTATTCAACTTTTCAGCAACGCGTTCACATTTATTTAGGTTATACTTCTGTAAGATTGCTTTATCTAAGGTACCTTGAAGCTTTCTTAAAAGCGATTTTACAAACGCCAATTGATCTTCCAAAACGCCACCTCCAAAATCAGGAAATACTTTACTACTTCATACGTGTGAACGATGAAAATGTTTCGTTTTATGAAACTATATAGCAAAGTGGCCCATTCAAAAAGAGAAAATCAACCTGATATCTTTACTGTTGAATCATTTGTATAGGATTGCTGCTATTTTTACATTCATCGACCATCAGAAGAAGTGTAAACAGATTGCCTATTTTAACGACCGAACCCTTGTAAAAATTGCTATAACGGTAGCTAATAGAATTTTATTAACACCAAACTCTCGGAAAAATTACGAGAACGGTAGGCAATATCTTTTGTGGAGCAGAACTCTGGTCAGTTCGATTTCCCCCTAATAGGTTAACGAGTATCAGAAGAGACACTTTATTAGTATTTTTAATAAGGAAAACTACAATATCCACGAAAACAGCCTTATGGTTAAACAGTCACGGCATGTTTTTTAATATTATGCTTATTTTTGGCATTCAAAGCTCCTCGTAGTTAACATAATAAAGTTATTATAAACGAACTGGACAATTTTTTTATTTACTGTATTCAAATAAATGGCTGTCGAGGTTTACTCGGCAGCCATTTATATTCAATCATTATCTTTTATTTCACTTATTTAAACCTTCAATACAGCAGTTCTTCCATCTGTATTGAATACTTGAGCTAAGTAATCAACTGCCGTCAGGTACACCATACCGTTCCCTTCCAGCTTCGGTGAATGACCTAGAGGAACAGTTCGCTTGATTAATTGTGCATATATTTCGGGCTCTGTCAGCTTTCTTTCAAAGGCTTGATTCGAAATGGCCTTTATCAGGGCCAAAGCTCCGGATACATGTGGAGTTGCCATAGATGTTCCGCTAAGACTGGCATATTTTCCGTTAGGATAGGTTGATAGAATATTTTCACCAGGTGCAACGAGATCTACCTCATTGTTGGAATTGCTAAAATCCGATATTCGACGATTTAAATTAATGGCTCCCACACTTATAACTTCATTATACGAACCAGGATAACCTAATTCATTGGTTATATCTTGACCATCCCCTTCATTTCCAGCAGCACATACCACAAGAATATGTTGTTCAACCGCCTTTTGAATTGCTTCATGTAATTCGGGAACATCTTCAGGGCCACCGAGACTCATGGAAATAATGTCAACGTTTTGTTCAATGGCATAATAGATACCATTGATAATCCATTCATACTGACCGGAACCATTTTGATCGAGGACTTTTACAATTAACAAATTAGCCTATGGTGCAACACCCACTACTCCTCTTTTGTTTTCCGTTGCTGCGATCGTTCCAGCAACATGTGTCCCATGGCCATTATAATCCTGAAAAAGGTCTCGATTGCCTTTATTATCATTGGTAAAATTCCTTCCGCCAATAATTCGTTCCTTCAAATCAGGATGTGACAAATCACAGCCTGTATCTAGGATGGCAATGGTGGTTCCCTTTCCTTTCGTTTGTTTCCAGACTTTTGGGGCTTGGATTAAATCAACCCCCGCTGGCACTTCGGTTACTTCTTCAACCTCTGCATTCAATTGGTACGGAAACAAGCGCATTTTTCGCTCCATGTTTTTCCCTCCTACACAGATTTTTTTGAAGTCCCCTCTAGTTGTATTAATAGTTTAACAATTCTGAATCTATTAAAATAGATTCTTTTGGCGTATTTTGTTCTGATTCCCTCCTGATTTTTGTCATAAAAACCTTCTTTCTTTATCTATATATACGATAACAATCAAATAAGTAAGGTCCTATATTTATAAAACTGGGAACCTATTAATGTATGACAGATATTAAATCAACCATATGTTATATGAATGAACCCTACAAATTTTCCTCTTCCCACATCTTTTGAACCGTATGTGCAGCCAGCTTCGGCTGTCGGTCACGGGTAAACAATCCTTTTCGATTCAGAATGACACGTTTGGCATTTTGACTGGTTTTAAAATCAGAAAGCACCCAAATGTGTGCACCCATGGTGTATGATTTGGAGCGGATGATCTTATAATAGCGCATGATGAGTTCTGCTTGATATTCCTCCGAGAACAATTCCGGTGGGTCCATATGCATACCAGCAACCGCATCGGCTCCAAACTCTGTGACCATAACCGGTTTTCCAAAAAGCTCAAAGCACCGATCCAGTTGAGCATTCAAGATTTCACATGCCTCATCTAATAATCCAGGTTGCGTATACCAACCATAGTATCGATTGAGGCAAACAAAATCGAAATGCTTCAGCGCGACATCCCCTTCCACCTCCAAACAGTTTACAATCGTAATCGGACGAAACTGATCCAAGGCTTTCGCATGATCATATAAGGCTTTATAAAATCCATCAGCTGCTGGAACAAAAGTATTCCCTTCATTCGCCAAGCTCCAGGCAATAATGCTAGGATGATTCTTATCGCGGTGAATCATTTCTGTAATTACACGCTTCGCTTTTTCCTGTATGGGGCTGTTATAATGACTTTCCACAAACCCAACGAATGGCGTTTCTCCAATCACCAGGATACCATTTTCATCGGCATAGTTAAGAAATTCCTCACTATACGGATAATGCGAAGTACGTAGAGAATTGCCCCCTAACCATTGTAATAGATTCATATCCTTAACAATCACCGCGGGATGCATCCCTTTGCCTAACACGGCAAAATCCTCATGTAATCCAACGCCTCGTAAAAATACAGGCTCTCCATTAAGCAGCAAATTTCCGTCCTCCAAACGAATCGTCCGAATACCGATTTTTAATCTGTACTCCTCTACTTGGACAGTGTCCTGCAATAACTCTACCAACAATTGATAGAGGTGAGGCTGATCAACGGACCAAAAACATGCATCCGGAACGGTTAATCTCCCCGAAACGGAGACCTCATCCACCATGTCAAACTGCGCAGCCGCCTGATCAATCCGAACCGAAAGCAATCCGGTAAATGGCTGATTCAATGTAACCGTAAAATCCACTATGCCGTCAGTGCCAACAATATCTGTTACAACTGTTATATCTTCAATGTGTGTCTGTGGGACTACCACCAAACGAACTGGACGATTGATTCCCCCATATGGAAAAAAATCATAATAGTTTCGTGGGAATTGTCCCTTAAAACCATTTTTTTGAATGATTTGTTCGTGTTCAACCTCACCGGCAGGCAGGCTGTCAGGCTTTATGCGTACATCAACGGCAATTGTCACCCGGTTCGGGCCATTCCAATCAATGAAATTTGTTACATCAAACTGAAAGGGAAGATGGCCGCCTTCATGCTCACCTACCAACTTTCCATTAAACCAAACATAAGAATAATAGTTTGCTGCTCCAATCCTTAAAAAAATGCGCTGACCCTTGAATACACCAGGGATTACCACTGCCTTCTCGTACCATCCTGTCCCAAAGTAATGAACCAAGTCCTGATTCTGTTCATTCCAACTTGCAGGAACCGCAATATCTCGCTCGCTTGGGATCCCCTGCACCTGCCATCCCTTTTCCTGCCCTTCATTCTTTTCATCCTTGGCAAATCTCCAAAAACCGTCCAATGAGATTTCACTGCGGTGATGATTCGTTTGTGGATACAACATAATTCCCTTTTCCCCCTAAAAAAAGAAAGGAACTGACTCTGGATATACACAAGTCAGTTCTTCTTTACGTTATTTTTTGTTTGTTTCAATAATCTTGTTTGCTTCATCTACCATCCATTGTTTTGCTTCCTTGACCGAGATGCCGTCAAGCATATACTTCGTGAAACCTGCCTCAAGAACATCCTTCTTAAGCTCGTTGCCATAAGAAATGGCGATGTCCGAAGTATAGGCTCCTTTTACTTTGTCGTTAAATAAAGTGTTTAATAGTGAATCTACATCATAATATTTTTCTTTGCCAGCCACCATTTTGTTGATGGTCGCTTTCCCGTCAACTTTTGTCCATGAAGATAAACCTCTTGTTTGGGAACCTTCACCCGTTACATATTTCAAGAACTTATAGGCCGCTTCTTTGTGCTTCGAGTTCTTTGCAACCGCCGAGAATTCACCGGCAATGTTGGTTGTTCCAATTGGTGAATCTTTACTCATGCGCGGCATTGGCGCAAAGGCCGTTTTGAAATCATGAGGATATTTCTCAATGTTTCCAACGTCTGCCACTGTCCAGCTAGCGGTCATTAACATACTTGCCTTTTCATTAAAGAATTCCGTACGATAGTTTAGCTCCGACCCAATGACATCAGAGTAAGGCTTAATGGCGCCTGCTTTTTCTAAATTCCTTCTGAAATCAAACCAGTAGTCAAAGGATTTATCATTAAAGATCGATGTTTTTTCGTCTTTCATATAAGGATGCGCTTTCTCCGTAAACAACATTGGGTTCGCATATTCACCCCAAGTATGGAAGTAAACACCATACCGCTTATCTTTGCCTTCTCCTTTTGTCAGCTTCTTGGCATATTCTGCAAAATCATCCCAAGTCCAGCCTTCTTTCGGTACAGACAGCCCTGCTTCATCCAAATCGTCCTTGTTCAGCAAGATATACCAGTAGTTGGTCAAGTGTGGTAACGCATACACTTTCCCTTTATAGGACGCGTTAATTAGATAATCTTTCTTAATGTCAATACCATCTTTCTTGAAATATCCATCCAATGGCTCGAACATACCGTTAGCCGCTCTTAATACAGCTTGGTCTACATTCGGAATCGAAACGACATCGACTTGCTCACCAGCAGACATGAGCACGTCCATACGAGTCATATTATCAACCGCACTACCACCTGGAATTAATACCTCAGATTTCACCTTGATATTTGGATTTTCTTTTTCAAAGTCGGCAATAATTTGGTTGATGGCTGTTTGGTCAGCATCCCAGTTGAAATACTTGATCTCGACGACTTCGTCTTCCTTCTTTTCATCCTTTTTCTTGTCACTTGAACCTGAACTTTCCTTCGCTCCTCCAGAACAAGCTGATAGCAGCAATAGTAGGAAACATAGTGAAATAACTATCAAGCGATTTTTCTTCATCGTTTGAAACCCCTTTCATCTCTTTGTTTTTTTATATCATTGCACTTATATCTTAGCTTACAGAAAACGAAAACGATGTGTAAGATTTTTCTTTAGTTGTGTACTATTTTTACTTACCCTTTGACGCCGCCTAAGGAAATTCCGGCAATAACTTGCCGCTGCAGAATGACAAAAACGATCAAAAGCGGCAGGATGGCCGATAAGGATGCCATCATCATAACGGCATAGTTTTCGCTGTACTCGGTTCTGAAATATTGCATACCTAATGTTATCGGATACAGCTTCTCATTATATAGGAAGATTAGAGGATTTTGATAATCATTCCATACCCATATAAATTTAATAATCCCTACTGTCGCCAAAATCGGTTTACACAGTGGAAGCATGATTTTCCAATAAATTTTAAAATAACCGGCGCCGTCAATTTTCGCTGCTTCGATATATTCATCACTGATTCCGACCATATATTGGCGCATAAGGAACGTGAAATAGATAGAAAACATTGACATTAAGATAAGACCTTCATGGGTATTAAATAGGCCGAACCATTTGATCATGATATAACGCGGCACTAGAGTAGCCTGCTCAGGAATCATGAGGAACGCCAATAATAATCCAAACAATACGCCTCTCCCAGGAAACCGGAGCTTAGAAAAAGCATACGCTGACATCGAAGATACAATCAGTGTAACCAATGTTGTAATCGATGCTAGTTTCAAAGAGTTAAAATAAAACCGGCCAAATGGAACATCACTCATCCATACTGCTTTAAAGTTTTCCACGAGATTCCATCTTTTCGGAATCCATTCAATCGGGAACACCATGACATCGCTTTCAAACTTTGCCGAAGTAGAAAGCATCCAAATTAACGGGATCAGGAACAAGATAGAAAGAATCCCTAAAAGGACCGTTATAATAATATTAGAAGTATTTTTCCGAACTGGCACCTTCAACTTGTACATAAAAAACCTCCTCCTCTACTCTGCCTTCCGACCTTGAATTTTCCACATAATAATGGTCAGCACGGCTACAATGATGAAAAGCACCCAAGAAATGGCAGATGCATAACCCATCCTGAAGTTTTTAAAGCCCTCTTCGTAAATATAGTACACGAGTACATTAGAGGCATGGTTAGGTCCGCCTTCCGTTAAAAATGCGACCAGATCAAACACTTTAAAGGACGAAATCATTAACGTAATGGCTAAGAAGAAGGTTGTTGGACTTAACAGCGGAACTGTAATCTTAATGAATTTTTGCCAAAAGTTCGCTCCGTCAATTTCTGCTGCCTCATACACCTCTATGGATATCGTGCTTAAACCGGAAATATAAATGATGACAATATACCCGACAACGTGCCAAATTCCGATGATAATGATGGCAGCCATGACACTGTCTGTACTTCCCAGCCATTTAGGCGGATCTGCCATTCCAATATTTTTCAAAAATTGGTTGATAGGACCAAGAGATGGGTGGAATAACGCTGCCCAAATGGCCGCTACCGCTACCTGGGTTGAAATATAAGGGATAAAAAAGGCAACTTTGAAAAAATCCTTCGCATACGCTTTAGAATGAATCACCACTGCCAAGATCAACGCCAGTACCATCCCCACTGGTACCGTGAATAACGTATACAAGAGATTGTTTTTTAAAGCTAATAGGAAGCTTTCATCACTAGCCAATCGGACAAAGTTATCAAACCCGATGAACTTAATGGCATCCAGACCCCCGATAAAATTCCACTCCGTGAAGGATAGAAATAATGTAAAACCCAGCGGAAATACTCCCATCAGGCAAATTCCTAACACCTCCGGCAAAACAAACAGGATCCCGGCAGCGCTTTCTTTTCGCCGCTCATTCCAGAAAACTTTTTTACTGCTGGCTGGGGTAACGCTGGCCATTTCACTTTCAGCTTTATAGTTGACTTCCACTCTGTTAGCCTCCTTTTCTTACTATTATCTTATCTACGAGACCCATTATAGGATTTTTAATTGCTCTAAACAGCTTATTATTTTTACTTGTTTCTGTGGGAAAGGTAAAAATTTTGCACACTTTTCAAAAAAACGAACTAACGAAGATAAAATAGATAGATTATAATTGGTTTAGTTAACAAATTAATGGAGGTTAGACATGTACAAAGTAATGCTCGTTGATGATGATGTGCCCATGCTGAGATATCTAGAAAATCTGATCGACTGGGAGGGGCTTGGTGTTAAAATAGTGGCTTCCACCTTCTCTAGTGTGAAAGCGTTAACGTTATTTGAAGAGTATCATCCTGATATTGTCATTACCGACATTGGCATCCCGCAAATCGATGGGTTGGAGCTGGCGTTTCGGTTAAAGGAAATGGACCCGGCAACAAGAATCATATTATTAACCTGCCATGAGGATTTTTACTACGCTAAACGTGCCATCCAAATCGCAGTAGACGATTATTTGATCAAGGACGAACTCGAAGCCGGCCAATTAAAAGTCAGTATCTTAAAGTCAATAGATTATCTGAAGGAATCAATCGACTTCCAAGAAGCAAGAAGCTATCAAGCTACCATTCACAACAACAAAGACCTTCTCAAGCAGTCTTTTTTGAAAGCGCTGACAGATGAGGAATCCAATGAAAAGATCCTTCAGTTTAGTCAAAGTCTGGGGATTAACTGGAAACATCCTGATTTTATCGTTTGTACCTCATCAATGGATAACACTCCTTGTTCAAGGGACAAGCTAGAGAATCAAGCATCAGAATGGCATCACCAATTGTTTGCCATTGCTGAAGATCTGGCAAAGAATAAACCTGAATACACCGTTTTACAAGATAGCGATCTCAATTTGGTTATCATTTATAATTTCAAAAAAAGCTTTATCACGAATGTATTTGAACCGCTACAGCAATATCTTACTAGTATTCATAACGAAGCCAAGAAATCGTTACAGGTCGAGGTTCACTTTTTTTATCATACTAGATGTGATAAAGCTTCCTTGGGGAGCAGGATCAAAGCGCTGAATCAATTGAAATTTTCCAGTTTCTATTTGGACAAACTTCCAATTTTCCAAGAAGTTCAATCGAAACGGCCTTCGTTTCATTTTGTGGAGGACAGTCTGCTGGCTCCCTTTCTGAAGGGATTAAGGGAAGGAGTTCAAAATGTCAATCAGGAAGAAGTCCAAAAGGTGTTGGTGGATTTGGAGAAAACAGCCAGAACCCTGCTGTTGGAGCCGAATCAGTTAAAGGACAAATGCCTGAACATCCTTGGACAGGTGGTTCACGCCAACTCTTCGTTTATCCATTTTGACTTAGCTGTAAGAAATAGCACGACCATCAAGCAAATGATTGCCTTATTCCAATTGCGGATTCTTATCTGCCTGGAAGAACTGGAAAATGCAAAGCAACAGCACCACCTCAGAAGCCCTAAATTAAAAGAGATTGACCAATACATCATCGAGCATATGTCCGAAAACATGACGTCGATTATTATGGCCAATCATCTTCATTTAAATCCCAGCTATTTTTCAAGATATTTCAAGCAATTGACCGGTGAAAATTTTACCGATTATGTGCACCGTTATAAAATGCGCATAGCCGTCAATATGCTATTGGAAAGAGATGAAACGATTGAGGTGATTACCTCTAGTCTTGGATACTCAGACCGCACATATTTTTCGAAGATTTTTAAAAAATACACCGGCAAGAGCCCAGGCGAATATAAAAGAACATCACAGGAAAAACAATTATTAAAATTTGGGGATGTGTAGGCAAAAGCACATCCCTTTTTCTTCGTTGACCTTCGCATCTAAATAGGCTTTCGAACCGTACGTCAGTTTTAAACGCTGGGCGATATTCACGAGTCCTACCCGCTTATAAGAAGAAACATCTTCATCATCCATCTGTTGAAACAGACGATTGAGGTGCTGGCACTTTTCGTCGGGCATCCCGATGCCGTTATCGGAAATCTCTATTTGAACATTCGAATCCGTTTCATAGACATATATGGAAATGACTGAGTTTGGCTCACGATCGACAAAACCATGGACAATACTATTTTCGATTATAGGCTGGATTAGTAATCTAGGAATCTGGAATTCTTCGAGCTCCTTTTGAATATCAATTTTCGCTGCAATATCGGTTCCGTTCCTCATATTCATAATTTCTAAATAATCATAGATTAATTGGCATTCTTTCAAAAGCGTATTGGGGACATTTACGCGCATATACGACCTCAATAAGCTAATCAATGAATCGATTTTCTTACTATGAAAAGCATCACCCGACAGGCTTAGATTACATTTAATCGAATTTAATGTATTCATTAAAAAATGGGGATGGATTTGCGCCGATAAACTTTGAAGTTCTAAAAGTTTTTTCGCTTCCTGCTCCTCTTTCATCCGCTGGATCAAATCCTTTATTTGATCCAGCATATGATTAAAGGCATGGCCAATAATCGCAATCTCATCCTTCCCTTTTACATGAAAGCGAACCGAAAGATTGCCGTGGGCAAATTCCCTGACGATCTTTTCAAACTTTCGCAGCGGTTTGATTAGACTTTTAGACATCACAATCGCCAAAAGGAAAAACACAAGAATCAGCGAAACAATTAAGCTGACAAACAAAAAGAACGTCTTGGTTATTGATCCGGTAATTTCCGCCTGGGACATTTCCGAAACAAGCGTCCAGTTGGCGCGGCTGATGGTCTGTTCAAACCTCAAAATATGCTTATTTTTAAAACTATTCGTCTGATAATAGGCGATTCTTTTTCCATCTTGGTCTTCCAGACTAAGCCGCCCCATTTCAATACTTTTGAACACATTGGCAAAATAAGAATGGGGAATCCGAATCACCAGGGTACCTAAGTATTCACCACTCCCTTGGTGACGAATCACCCTGGCGAAAAAGTAATCATTTTCACCACTCTTCTCGGTTTCGATGACACCCAACGATTGAATCGTGCGGGTATTGGACATGTCCACGCGGCTATCAATTTTTCTCCAATATTGACTTAGTTGCTCAAGCTTTCCATATTCCGAGGCATGGATAATAAAACCCTTGGGGTTGACGAAAAAGATTTTTGACTGGGCCCCAACCATCTTCGTTTCTAGCAGACTTAAAAAGTCCTTTATTTGGAGAACGCTCTCATTCTCTTGAAACGATGTTATTTTCTTCGTTTCTACCAAACTAGTCAATTTTTCCTGTGTATTGATATCGCGGGACATCAAAACGGTTGAAAAAGTAATGTCGTCAATCGTATTCGTTACATCATTCCGAATCGTATTCATCACCTGTTGGTTGGACGTGGTAATCCGCTCTGTCACGTCATGTCTAATTATGTAATACGTGATAATCGAACAAATCGTAAACGGAAGGATAATCAAGAATAAAAGTGAAAATTGGATACGTTGATAGAAAGATAAATTATTTTTCAGCTTCAATCCTATCCCTCCTGATTCGACAAATATACTCTTATTATACTGAATATGTCTGCGAATTGCCGCCACCATTTTTTTCGCTTTGCTTTGCTTCAATTTTCATGAACACTTTAAAAGAGACTTTCATGATCAAGACAGCATTGACGCTGATTCCAAAGAACAATGCGAGAATGGGAACGAACTGGAAAATCACAAATGAAATACTAACGACCATTAGGTTTAGAAATGCATAATGGGGGTACGATAGCCCAATCACAAGAGTATTTTTGAAAACCGCAAACAGGCTCACCTGAAAATGGGCGAACACAGGTAGGATGAATGCCACGATGATGGAATAGACTAACAACATACTATAAAAGAAGATTTTAAAGATGAGATTCCATTGCTCCGGCATTACACCCAGGCTTTGATGGTATATAAACAGGATTCCCCCTGCCAAGGATAACAACAAACCTAGCAGATTTGATTGGATGAAATTGATTCGGTAACTTTCCCAGTACGCTCTGAATACTGAAACCTCATCAAGATCTTTAAACCATTTTCGCGAAACTTCAAATGCGGCAGCGGTAGCCGGCATAACACCAAGGATAATTCCACCCAATAATGTGAACAGGATCCATAGGACATTCACATAAATCAGCCTAAATATCCATTCGCTTACCCGATAAAAGCCCCCCATTAAACCAGTCTGTTCCATTCTTCATACTCCTTTCATGCCCGAATTTTATATGTAATTATAAACCTTATCCGATTTTTACCTATGCACGATTTTTACTTTCAAGGTAAAAATATGACACACCAAGCAAAGAACCAAGCTAGGTCCGCTTGGTTCTTTTTTCTTAAAAGATATGCCGGTTCCGGCCATCCAACTTGGCGATCGCTTCTATGAAGAAATAATCCCCATAAATCAAGGATACGTCGATAAAATTGCCTTTCGGCTTATTTCCTGTCCCATGTAAAAGAATCCCTTGGTGTTCCGGAATATTCCAAGTCGCATAGTTTTCCGAAAGTGATTGGAGGATTTTGTTGGCGGCCGCTAAATAGATGCGCTTTTCGTTGGCTGGAACATGGTCAGCGATTTCCATTAACCCAGACGCGGCAATGGCTGCTGCTGAACTGTCCCTTGGTTCCAGTCCAAGACATTCGACTCGATGGTCCCAATAAGGAACATCATCATCAGGTAAACTGGTAATAAATTGATGTGCAATTTTCTTGGCTGCATCGAGGTACTTGTGGTCGCCTGTATACCGGTACATATTGGAAAATCCGTAAATGGCCCAGGCATTTCCCCGGCTCCAAGAAGAATCAGGTGCAAAACCCTGACCGCCCAACGCCTCAATAAATTCCCCAGTATCAGCATCAAAGGACAGTATGTGACAGGTCGACCCGTCCCCACGCACGCCATGTTGTAAAAAGGTATCGGCATGGCGGATGGCGATATGCTTAAACCGCGGATCCTCCGAGACACGGCTCGCCCAAAACAATAAGGAGAGATTCATCAGACAATCGACAATGACCCATCCAGGTGCTCGATCCCAGGATTTAATAAAATTCCCTTGCGGATTGAATCTCCCGGCCAAAAAATTCGCCGCCATTAAGCCAAGACGCTTGCTTTCTTCATCACCGGTAAGCTCGAAACGGTAAACAGATGATAATAAAAACTGAAAACCTACATCATGGTCAAATTCATTTGGGTGATGGAGGAAATATTGTTCCAATTTTTGATTACATTTTTCCGCTTTACTTTTATAGCCATCTTCACCTGTCCAATCATATAACGTCCACAATATTCCCGGCCAAAAACCCGAAGTCCACCAGCTGGGTTTGGTATCATCGAAGATTCCATCTTTCCCAGCTGCATGGGGCAGCCGGTCTTGGATTTGATTCATATTTTTAATGATTTTTTGCTGAATGAGTTCTTTTATCCCACTTTTTAACATGGTAATCCCCTCCACACCTTTCTTTTCGATATCTTAACCTAAAGGAATGATGAAGGCACTGAAGAATTATGACCCTTTCGTGCACTATTTTTACAATTCTTTAAATGAGGCGGCCATGCAAAATAGGACAGCCAATAATCCTTATTGGCTGCCCCTATTTTTTTTTCAATCGATTAATGCATTAACTGTCCGCCTATGATCACCCGTTACTTGCCTTAATATTCTCAAGAGCCTGACTCCCGAGCCTATCTTGCAGCTGTTGCAAATATAGACTGCGAGGTGCAACATGACGGCCTTCGGCTTCCCAGTAACCATCTTCCCGAATTAGGTTTCCTTCCGTCAGAAAATCGCCTGGCTTTCGGTTCCCGACCAGACCGATGGCATAGTTTTGCGCTGTCGGCGGGCTTTGGACGGCCAATTCTCCTGTATGGTTCCAAAAGACAAAGTTGGCGCCTGCCCAGCCATGCCCGGTACCATAATAAGAACGGTCCATGACATTCGCATTTCCTGTCACATTGTCAAACAACCCGCCCGCAGCCCAGCGTTGGTGGGGCTCACTGCGATTGTAGCCCTTGATATCGACTGAATCTAGAATCACATTCGGACCTGCCATTTGCCGGTCAAAAATAAACCCATGCCTTGCAGATTCAGAATATACCCGCTGGGTCAACGTTAGCTGACCGACGTAATTGAACGGGTAGCGTCGCGAACCCGTGATGATACTGACCATCTCTTTATTGGTGGCATCTTGAATTGTTACCCATTTTGACCATCTTCCCACATTGACTAAGCTTTTGGTCAAGTGCACCCCGGTTATATTTCTCACCCAGGCATTTTTGGTATATTCAAAGGTCAAAAACGTATCTGCTTTCTCTTCATCTGAATAGTAAACCTTGCCCTCGTATACGTCGGTGACGGTTGGGTCAAACTCTACATCTACTCGAAGGTTTTCAACACCTATTTGATTTAGGCGATCAGAATCATTCACTTTATAAACTTCTCCTCCGCCCCATACATGCTCAATCGCATTCGGAATCGGGGCGTCGAAGGTGATGGTATTTCCTTTTATCCCCGTAATCACCCGGTCAAAGTCTAAGTGGAATGGCTCCCATTGAACGGTATTTCCCCGATCAGGGATTTGGTCCATATTAATTTCATGAATCCATGCACTGTTTCCGTAACGTCGGATCATAATCGGATCACCGATTTTATAATGGGAGGCATTTTCGACATGGATGCTGCGGCTTCCTACTGGAACATACAAATCCGTCACAGTCGTTTTGGTTTTCTCCAATAAGGTTGGCTTGGCCGTCATATCTCCTACCTCTAAAATATTTCTCACTGTCTTTCCTGTTGCATAAAGGATGGTTCCGTCTTCACCTTCTCCACTGCCACGAAGGACGATCCCGCTTTTGTTGATCTTCAACGTCCCTCCGATTTCAAATGTTCCTTTTTGAAGAACAACTGCACCACGGAATCCGTTGGGCTGAAGCGGCATTGCGGATACAGCGTCAATCGCCCGTTGGATATGATCGGTGTTGTCGCCTTCAATTGGTTCAACCAATACCTTCGCTTCGACATCAGGTATTTTCACCCCTCCGCCCATATAACCGCTGTTGGAATAGTCCATGATCTGATTCCCCCTAAAATCGGAAGAATACTCCAGTTTTCCTTGTTCATTTAAAAATACCATTTTAGACTGGTCCTCAGGGAACTGCGTAGTGTCCATGACCCGGAAATGTAATGTGTCATAGACCCTGTTTCCTTTATCCAACTGGATTTCTAACTGAATTTCATATCTTCCTTCTTGGAGTGTCCCAGGAATGGAGAGGCTGTATTCTTCACCGCTTAAAAGTTGCAACAGTTTAAATTTATGGATAACCTGACCATCATCCTTGATAACAGAAGCTCTCAGTTTACCATTTTCATGGGCTGCAACCTTTACTTGTGGAAATTCTCCCCCAGGGGCTAGAATGGCAGGCAGACCAATTCTAGTCGGGATATCCTTATGCACCAAGGTGGTATCCACAATTCGGGCTTGAGGGTCATCCACAACCACAAACACTTGTGTGCTTTGTGTAATTCCTTCAGCAGTTGCCTGTGCCGTTAGTGTGGTTACTCCTCCGGCAACTGCCGTAATATTCCCGTTTTGGTCAACGGTTGCTACTTCAGGCCTGCTGCTGGTAAACTCGAGTACGGCATTTTGTTCAGCAAGGGTTCCTCCTTCATAAAAGGAGCCCACTAATGATAGCTGCTTGGTATCACCAATACTCATTGGTACATCCGCATCATCTTGATAATTGGTGATATCATCCTTCAAGTACACGTCTAATAGAGGGTTTTGAACCGGAGGAACCGGTGCTTCATCCGTTTCAAATAGTTCTAATTCATAGATTAATGGTGCCGAAGCTCGCTTTGCATTCAGATTAATCTTTAAATAACGTGCCTTTACTTTTTCAAACAGAGCGGTTTCCTTATCATCAATGATTAATCTGTTTTGATAAAAAGAGGTCCAGTTTTTCCCGTCATTTGATGAGAATAATTCATAATTGATAACGGCATCAGGATTGAAGATGAATTTAGCTTTATTAAACTGGAGTTCTCTGCCAAGATCAATCGTTAACCAATGCTGTTGATCGTCATTATAGTCCCCGCTTAAGGCTCTCCAAGCTGTACTTTCATCTCCGTCAACTGCATTAGAGGCAAAAGTCTGGCAGCTGTTACATTGTGAACTGGCAGTTGCAAATTTTTTATAAGCAAGATTTATTTGGGATTTGTCTGAATTCGGTCCAAACACATCCACCCATAAACGATAGGTTTGGGATACATTATTTTTGGTGACAGTGATATCAATGGCAGCGGTCCCCTCACCTTTAGCAGTGAGAACACCAAGGTGGTCCACCATGATAATCTCTGGTGCATTGGTGCTAAATGTTGCATCTGCTGTTACATCTAAGATGGTTCCATTCGCTAAAGTTCCGATCACATTGATTGATTTCGTCTGGCCAGGAAGCAGTGTCATTCCATCTGCCCCAACTTTTTCCCCGCCCGTTGATACCTCTAGGGATGTTAATGGACTGGATAATGGGTCCCCACTGATTGGACGGTTATAGACCTCAATTTCTGATAGGATATTTTCTCTTCCCGTTGCTGACTCAATAATTCCAAGGCTTACTTTTATATATCGCGCTTTCACTGTCTCAAATGTAATTTTCTCAGACGATGCTAAATCTTGACTTTTTACAGCTACTTCAACAGGAGTAGTGCCCGTACGATAGGTTATCTGATACGATTGAATATAAGGAATATTTAATCCCTTTAGGACAACTTCATTCACTTCGGTTATCTGACCCAAATCAATTTCAATCCAAGCATTATGGTCATCTATAACATCAGCATTGGTCGGTGCCCAGTAGTTAGAGTCATTACCATCGACAGCATTTTCAGCAGCTTTACCGCAACCTGAACAATCAGAACTTTCCTTTACGGTCTTCCCTAAAGCCAAATTAGGCGAACTCTCCTCAGCCAAGGTAGTCTCTATCACAGGAAAAAACAGAGAAACTACCAAACAGAAAACCATCAAAACCGATAAACTGCCTCGATTCCCAAATTTCATCTAGCCAACTCTCCTCTCAATATTATGGTGCAGTGATTTCCATGTAGATACTGCTTAAATCTATTTCTGCATAGCTGTTGTCAAAATCGTCTGTAGGTGTCATTTTTTCTCGAATAAAGACGAAGGTAACGTTTTTATCTCGGTATTTGTTTAGGAAAGGTGCGACGTCTACACCGGCGTATTTGTTTTCTTGGCTATAGGTCAAGGTACCAACCACGTGCGTATCTGGTGTCGGTTCCACTCTGCCATTATCGTCAATTTTTATCTCCGGCACCTTGCCATTTCCATGCCATTTCACGTTATTAACCGCATAAACATGAAGTTTGAAGTCTTGATCGCCGGAAGGATTTTGGCCTTTTACCCATAAAACAGCACGATTGGCGTTTTGATTCAAACGGGCGGTATTAAACTGTACATAACCAATTCCTTTATCCTGTTGGCGATGTTCAATCCTGACAATCGGATTTAAGCTTGATACCTTTTCTGGCTTATCCGTCTTAAATTTCAATTCTCCCTTAGGGATCGTAATCAACTTCACGCTTTGCGGACTGTGAGTCAGTTGAATACTTGACGGGTCCGTCACTTTTATTCGGTCCACTACTCCCCCGTTATGATGTTCACTCACTTCTTCAACGGTAATCACTGTGTCCTTACTCACATCTAATTCCGACAAATCTAAGCTGACATCGATATTGTTTTTGTGTGTGCTTACAGACCATATATAGTAATTCTGATCCTCTGCGTCATATGCGGTATAGACGTTGTAGGTTTTTTCTTCACTAGCCGTTGAAATTTCAGAAGCGAGCAGATCGTTGCTGTCCTTAAACGCTTTTGTAAATAAGCGGTACGTTTCACCGCCTTTACGGGAACCCATGATGTCGAGTGAGCCTCTTTTCGTGACATCTGTGCCAACGAAGTTTTCGACATCATAGTGGCCGCCTTTCGCCCCAATATAGGCTTGGGAGTCAGGGACCCCGCCTGATTTATCCGTGTTGCTGAATTTTTGCCCAATCATGCCCTTGATGCCTTCCTTCGCCATGGCACCATAAATGGCAGCAAGGTCTGAATAGACATAAGGGGTATCCATCGTTGCGTCAATTTGGGAATACATATTGGCCGTATGCCGTCCAAATTCGGTATAAACAATCGGAAGCGTTTCACCTTTCGGATGCTCTTGAGCCATCATCGCTTTCATATTTTGGATATCCTTTGTAAACGTTTCAGCCGTAACATTATATCGATGCTTGGCAAACACATCGAAAATGTTGTATTCAACTGTCCGGCCAGCATAATCAGTCCTAATCTTTTGCATGGGAATCCGTCCCCAGGCAGAGGTAGCATCTTGAGCAAGTACTGGTGCCGTAATTTCTGCCTTTAGTGATTTTCCGTAAATTCGGTTGACATCGGAAATCGCAGCTCTTGCGGCATCGGAAGTAACCTGCAAACCAAGAATGTAATTCTCCATTGTTACACCGTTGTCGGCAGGTCTCCAGTCAGGTTCATTTGCAAAGCTATAATTCTCCACGTCATAGTTTTTTGCCATCAAAAACACCATGGCATAATAACGCTGCCAGGATTCCCAGACAGACTTCCAATCTACTATATTTCCTTTGGTGACCGTATCATTAAAGAAAGAGGACAAAGAGGTTTGCGCATAAATCCTAATCTTCAGATCGTTCAAATCTTTTAACATTGGATCGAGTACAAAATTGTTCGTTTCCGTGTCAACAGTATTTTTGAAACGATAGTCCAGATTGTCCCACTTAATAAAATTGGAACCTTCCGGATTGGCTCTTAGTTGTGACTTTTTTGCTTCGAAGGCCGCTAAAGTGGTCACAGAATCATCCTGATTGACATCTTCAATGGAGGTGTAATTATTAGTACGCGTCCAGACACGCATGGCATTGATCCCTGAATATTCCACCCATTGCTTCGTATTTGTTCCAGGCATGTAATGCCCCTGAACCAAACCGACCAATTCAGGCGATTTGCCTGTCACTTGATTTTTCACCGTTACATGGACAGCGTATGGGTTAGGGATAGGTTCAGGTTCTTCATCCCGTTCCGGAGGGAGACCATAGGTCCCGGTGACAACATCCTGCTTTACTCCAAGTAATTTTAGACTAGTGGTGCCATCATCCGGTATCCCGAATATAAACGCTTTATTCAATGCAGCAGAATTGGCTGGATAGGTGGCAGAGCAGATGATATTTCCTTCAGGATCTTTAATGTCTAACGTCCTCGGACCTGCATTGTTCAGTCCATTCCAAGTGATGGTTTGAACTTGGAGTTCGTCTATTTTCCAAAATGTTGCGTATTCGCCAAGCGTCACTAAGTTATTGTCCTGCTTTGGCCAGAGGTAGGAAAAGCCTTTGGCCGGAATCGTGTGAGTTCCCAGTGGCCAATCATCGTCATCAGAGGAATAATCGGCCACATAACCGTCTAAATTAATATCTTGATTGGTAGTATTGTAGATTTCGATCATTTCATAAGCGTCACTTCTGTTTGCGCTATCTGTAAATGGGACAATTTTATTGATAATCAAGCTTGGTGCGGCTGGCGGCAGGCCAGCACTTCCAGGGACCACATCTTGTTTGGATCCAAGCAGAGTGAGCTTGTTGCTTCCATCCTCCGGAATACCAAAAATAAACGCTTTATTTCTAGCAAACTGGTTTTCTGGATAGGTCGCAGTGCTGATTACGTTTTTATCAGGATCCTGAATCGTCAATGTCCGCGGGCCAACATCGTTCATCCCCCCAAATGTCACTGCTTGTATGGTACTGCCTTCCTTCAGATGCCAAAATTCAGCGTACCCTTCAACGGTTACCGTGTTATTATCCTGCTTTGGCCACACATACATGAACCCCCCACCAGGAATCGTGTGGTCCCCTAATGACCATGGAGTGTCTGAACTAGAGAACGCTAAATTGTAGCCGCTTACATTAATTGCCGAAGCTGTGGGATTATGGATCTCCACCAGTTCATAGGCATCTGTTCTTCCTTCGTAGCTGTCGGTATCCACGACGACTTTGGTAATGATCAAGCTCAGTGGTTCACCTGCCGCCTTAACCATAGAGCCAAGGTTACAACTGCTGACTACCAGAAGCACCGCCATAAGTATTGTAAAAAAGCCTCGAACCATTTTGGTACCCATGTTTCTTCCTCCTCCTTTTTTTATTTGGTGATGGAAACAATTTCGGTTATCTTAAAACCGTCAAATATCCATTCTTTTTTACTCTAATAGCTGAAAACTTGAAAATCTGTGGTTTTTTTTGACTTCACTATGGAATATTTTTACACATTTTTTATTAGTTTAGGAAACTATGAATATATCCCTATTTAAAAACCAAATTTCTTATATGAAAAATAATTACATTTACCTAGAAAGGAATGGATGAACTTTTTAGAATAAACAACAAAAAAGGAAACCTGCACAATACGATTCATTTGTGCAAGTTTCCTTTTAAGCAGATTTGCGACCAAACTCTCGAGAAGATCGTAAGAACGGTAGTTAATAGTTTAATATTAACGACCGAACTCTCGGGAACAACGCGAGAACGGAGCTAATAGACTTTATTAGCGACCAAACTCTCGAGAACATCGCGAGAACGGTAGCTAATAGACTTTATTAACGACCGAACTCTTTGAAAAGCCACGAGACCAGTAGCAAATAGCTTTATGTGACAGAACTCAAGTCCGGTCGATTATACCCTAATTAGATAACGAGTATTAAAAGACGCACTCTATCCGTATTTCAATTCAGAAAACAACAATATCCACGAAAACAGCCTCACAAATTATTTATTACCTCTTTTAATTTTTGTAGTTCTTCCATTGTGAAAGTAATACCCTTCCCCATCTTTTCGTGGTTCTCTGACCAATCCCGAATATCATACTTCGGTTCTCGCCCATTCCAACTAATTAAGTTGAGCTCTTTTTTCCAACCTTTTGCAGATTCGGAAAGCACAGCAATCGTTTGATGAATTTCAAATTTAATCTCTGCCATCATCCTGCCTCCTAATTCAAATACCATTCATTATTTCCCAAAGTAAACCTATCCATACTTTCATAGAAATTGTGGCATGGTTAGATTATTACCCTACCAATATTTTGTTGTGTTTTGTTAAGTTTCGTTAAGTTTTGTTAGGTTTTTAACCGAATTGTCAGAATATTTATATGGATATTTATTGTATTCCTTTTTTTAAAATGTTACCATTTTTTTGTGAGCGCTAATACGCTTTACTCAATTTTTCCATCACGAAATACATAGATTACTATTTTGAGGAGGAATTTTATGAGTCAATTAACAGTTGGTTTAAGGGAAAAAGTAGAAAGGTTTTTAACTGGTAAGAAAAAGCTATTTATTAATGGTGAGTTTGTAGAGAGTCAATCACAAAAAACCTTCGATACTTACAACCCCGCAACTGGTGAAGTATTAGCTGCAGTTTACGAAGCTGGCCCTGAAGATATTGATCTTGCTGTAAAGGCGGCCCGCAAAGCATTTGATGAAGGACCATGGTCAAAAATGAGTGCCGCCCAGCGGAGCAGACTTATGTATAAACTTGCTGACTTAATGGAAGAAAACAGTGCAGAACTAGCGCAAATTGAGACTTTGGATAACGGCAAGCCAATCCGGGAAACAACCAATGCGGACATTCCACTGGCAGTCGAGCATATGCGCTACTATGCAGGCTGGTCTACCAAAATTGTTGGCCAAACCATTCCGGTGAATGGACCATTCTTAAACTATACTCGTCATGAAGCAGTGGGCGTCGTTGGCCAAATTATCCCTTGGAACTTCCCGCTGCTTATGGCAATGTGGAAACTCGGTGCTGCTCTAGCAACCGGGTGTACGGTTGTCCTGAAACCAGCGGAGCAAACTCCATTATCTGTACTCTACTTAGCTGAATTGATTCAGGAAGCAGGCTTCCCTGCAGGTGTGGTAAACATTGTTCCTGGTTTTGGCGAAACGGCTGGCCAGCCGTTGGTTGACCATCCATTAGTTAATAAAATTGCCTTTACCGGTTCCACTGAAGTTGGAAAGTTAATTATGGAAAGAGCCTCCAAAACTTTGAAACGCGTAACACTTGAACTTGGCGGTAAATCACCGAACATCATTCTTCCGGATGCTGATTTAACCAAAGCCATCCCGGGTGCGCTGAATGGTGTTATGTTCAACCAAGGACAGGTGTGCTGTGCCGGTTCACGCGTATTCATTCAAAAGAAACAATTCGATAATGTGGTAGCTGACATGGCCAGCCATGCGAGTAAAATTAAGCAAGGTGCCGGGATTCATGCAGATACAGAAATTGGACCGCTTGTTTCCATCGAGCAGCAGAACCGTGTACTAGGCTATATTGAAAAAGGAATAAATGAAGGGGCTCAGTTAGTTGTGGGCGGTACGAAGCCACAAGAAGAAGGTTATTTCGTCTCCCCTACTATTTTTGCGGATGTACGGGATGAAATGACGATTGCCAAGGAAGAAATCTTTGGTCCGGTTATTTCTGCTTTGCCATATGAGGATTTAGATGAATTAATTAATCGTGCTAACAATAGTGAATATGGTTTGGCATCTGGTGTCTGGACGCGCGATATAGCGAATGCCCACTATATTGCCAGTAAGCTCCGCGCTGGGACCGTTTGGGTGAACTGTTATAATGCATTTGACGCTGCTTCTCCGTTTGGTGGATTTAAACAATCCGGAATTGGACGGGAAATGGGATCTTATGCATTAAATAACTATACAGAAGTAAAGAGCGTTTGGGTCTCTTTAAAGTAGAAGATGTAATCCCTTTTAGAAGCGGCTTGTAATCCAGAGACCATCCATTTGGATGGTCTCTGTTTATACTGCTGCAATGTCTTAAATCAGGCCATATTTTTTAAAGCTATTATAAATGCCATCCTCTTCAGGTGAATTAGTAATGTCATCAGCTACTTGCTTAACCTCTTCTTTTGCGTTGCCCATGGCAATACCGTGTTGAACAAATTCGATCATTTCTAAATCGTTCAAACTGTCTCCATACGCAAAAGTATCTTCTTTACCTATTTTTAAATGCTGAAGGAGCTTTTCAATGCCAGATGCTTTGTGAATACCAGGAATGGATAATTCTCCACCATTGTTTCCAAAAAAAGATACCGTACTAGGGATGACAGTGAATCTCGTTTCGAGTTCTTTTTTTATCACCTCAAATGGCAAATCGGAGCCTAAAAAGGAAATTTTATTTATATCTTCTCTAATAAGCTCTTCACCCTCGATTAACATATCATAAAATGGCAGAAAACCCTTTTTCAATTTCTTCTTTTGCCTCAGGTTTTTCCATTACCAATTTTTCGATAAGGTCTCTCATACGCTTTTTACTGTTTCTACCGGCAAATATTCCTTCATTTGCTTCTAAATTAAAATCAATTCCATGCTGATTAAAAAAATCTAAGGCATGTTGAAGGTCCTCTTTTTTAACACGTTCATGGAACAGTATTTGATCTCTCATTTCAATATAGCCACCTGCTGAACCAATAACACCATCGAACCCTACTTCTAGAATTTCAGGAAATAGGATAGCTTTCGATCTACCGGTACATATAAAAACAAGATGACCATTTTCTCTAGCTTTTTGAACAGCAAATTTAGCGGATTCTGGAACCACACCATTTTGATTAACCAGGGTACCATCCACATCTATGAAAATAGCTTTTTTCACGATTACACCTTCTATCCTATTTTTCTTTTAAATCCCTACAAGCTATGTATGCAAAAAATCCTCAAAAATAAAAAAACCTAAACGACCCTTCAAATGTGCGAAGGGCGATTTAGGTTTTGCCTGCAAAAGTCAGTAACAATCCTATTAAATATAAATTTTGAATTATAATAATTATAAGACCTGCTTTCCTTTATTGTCAAAAGTTCCAGTAAAAAAACTCTTTAAACTAAACCAGCACTCATACTTTTCATTTTTATGGAAAATTTAATCAAGAAGATTTTGATGAAAGGATAAACGGAGGGAAAAAATGAGTAAGCAGCATCCATTAATCGTGAATACAGAGTGGTTAGCGGAGCGGTTAGAAGATCCAAATTTAAGGCTAGTCGACGCTACCACTTTTTTAAAAATTCCTGATAAAGAAGGTGAAGAAGTAGGCATGTGGTCAGGGAGAGACGCCTATAATCAAGGTCATATTCCTGGAGCGGTGTTTGCGGATTTGATGAATGAATTATCCGACCCTAAGGCCCCGCTCCCTATGACTGTCCCGCCACGTGAACAATTTGTTAAAAAAATGGAGGAATTAGGGATCGGCGATGGCACCTATGTAGTCATTTATGATCAAGGGGCTTTGGTAGGTAACCCGGTAGTTGCTAACCAA
This sequence comes from Neobacillus dielmonensis, assembly GCF_000612665.1. GTDB lineage: Bacteria > Bacillota > Bacilli > Bacillales > Cytobacillaceae > Neobacillus > Neobacillus dielmonensis. The sequence goes on along the minus strand of NZ_HG942022.1, from coordinate 48,208 downwards.
TGGGCTTCCCGATTAGCTTGGCAGCTGCGATATGAAGGCTTTGATGATATTTCCGTCCTGGAGGGCGGGTACCATAAATGGAAAGATGAAGGACGGCCTATTACAACGGAGACTGAACACTATCCTCCTGCCAATTTTACCGGTAAACGCCGCCCAGAACTAATGGTAACGAAGGACGATGTCAAAAAAGCCATGGATAATGAAAATATCGTGCTAATCAATAGTTTATCACCCGAAGATTTCCGCGGCGAAACCAACACTTATCCACGAAAAGGCCATATTCCGAGCAGCGTGAATGTCCCCTTTGGAAGTCACGCCGACCCGAACACAAGGCAATTATACGACATTTCCATATTGCGGGAGACCTTTGAAAAAGTGGGTGCGTTGGACCCGAACAAAAAAGTGATTACCTATTGTGGAGGCGGGATTGCTGCTACCTGGAATGCGCTTCTGTTAAATTTTCTCGGTCAAAAAAATGTGGCCGTATATGACGGTTCGATGAATGAGTGGGCAAATGATCCTGACTGCCCGTTGATAACTGGCAGTTAATTAGGAAATTAAGGCTTTATGATGGAAGAGACTTTGCTATTTCCTACCACCAAGTACTTCGTTCAAAGTTTTTTCATATCCCTTGGGAATCAAATCCCTATGGCCGCTTTGGTCATAAAAATAACCCGGAAAAGTGAGGGGAGCCTACCTTTGTTTTTCGGGTTATTTGTTCTTTGATTATCTTGTATTGCTATTCTCCAGTTACTTTTACATCCCCAACAGTACCGATGTGAAGGATTTCCTCTTTCAAGGTTTCATTTAGCCGAACGACCTCTTCTGTTTGCTTCTTATGGATTTCCACATCTTCGAGGATCGTTGGTATTAATGTTACTTCAATTCTTTCTTCACTTAAAGGAATGCGAATGATTTCAGGTTCTTCATCGTTTTTTCCATTTAAGTTTCTTTTTTCAATCACTAGCTCTTCGTGGGTTACTGGTACTTTAATTTCTTTTACTTCGGTATATTTGTTCGTATACACGTTCACATCTGCTGTCTCTATCCGCTTTTTACTTATTTCTAGTTCTTCTTTATGTAACCGAAGTGTTACACCATCTTGTCGTTCTTTGGTTGAATTCAGTTTTTCAGGCAGCATAATCACTCCTTCCGATGAGACTTGGTAAAAAAACACCTTTTCATTGAGGGACAACGAAAAGGCGCTTTTCTTCTAGCTATTTATATCTTCAAAACCTGTATCATCGGAAACGATATTCACACTTCCTGTTGTATTAACATGTGCCTCTTCGTGTTTTAGTGTTTCCTGAACTTGTTGTGTTTCTTCCACCTGGCGTTTCGAAGCAGAAATTTCCTCTGTTTCGACCGTGTACTTATTTACTTGCACCTGTTCCTGGCTAACAGGAATATGAATCGTTTCCCCAGAGCTAACCGATTCATTACTCTTTTGGTTTAACGGAGTTCGCTTGATGACAACTTCCTCATGCATGACAGGAACGTCAACTGTTTTTTGTTCTTCCACAACTTCTTTAGAAAGAACTACTTCACCGGCATCCACATTGTTTTTTGTGACATCTAACTCTTCTTTATGAAGCTGGAGTGTTCCCCCGTCTTGACTGGTTTGGGATGTTGAGTTGGTTGTTTGCTCACTTGAGTTATTTTCATTATTGGTGTTTTCTTGTTTGTCATCGCCAAAGAAATTAAAAAGCTCCCATAAAAAATCCCCCTTTAATCTTAATAACAATCCTTTATATAATGGTCGGATTGAGCATGATTTATTCGATTATAGAGGATTCTTGCGATTACTTAGGTGAGTAAACCGGTACCTTTATAGTAAATTAATTGTAGGGACGTTGTTAATTTTTGCAAAGTGTTTTGGGAAAATTAGGCTCAAGCCCTTACCAGCTTAATGGGCGGCTACAACTGTTATCAAAAAGGAAAGTGGATAGGCCCCCCTACAGCGGAGATCATATAAAAAAGTCAAAAGTGTTGACCCGAAAATTTTAAAGAGCTATAATACAAACAGTTGTTTATTTTATAAACAAGAGTTTAATCATCGTAGGGGGAACTTAAATTGAATAAGCGTAAACTTGGTCTTGCACTATCACTTGTACTTGCAGCAGGTACACTATTAGGTGCCTGTGGAAAAAGTAGCGACAACAAAGAAAACAAAGCCGATGCAAACACGTTCTCAGTCGGAATGGTAACAGACATCGGTGGTGTGGATGACAAATCTTTTAACCAATCTTCCTGGGAAGGTCTCCAAAGCTTCGGTAAGGAAAATGGCTTAAAAGAGGGGAAAGGCGGTTATGATTATCTAGCATCCAAATCAGATGCCGATTATACTACAAACTTAAATACCCTTGTACGCCAAGGATTTGACTTAGTTTATGCAATTGGATTCTTAATGCCGGGAGCTCTTGAAGAAATTGCCACTCAACAAAAAGATGCGAAATTTGCCATCGTTGATGCAGAAGTAAAACAGCCAAACGTAGCAAGTATTCTTTTCAAAGAACAAGAAGCTGGTTTCCTTGCGGGAGTAGCTGCTGCCAAAGCAACCAAAACGAATCAGGTTGGTTTTATTGGCGGAATGGAAAGTTCTGTAATCGAACGTTTCGAAGTAGGTTTTGAGGCTGGGGTAAAAGCCGCTAATCCGGAAGTAAAAGTGGACGTTCAATATGCCGGCGCGTTTGACAGGGCTGAAGTTGGCCAAGCAATCGCTTCTAAAATGTATTCATCAGGGGCAGACGTGATTTTCCACGCAGCTGGTGCTACTGGAGCTGGTTTATTCAAGGAAGCCAATGACCGGAAAGCCAAAAATCCGGAGCAAGATTTTTGGGCAATTGGTGTTGACCGCGACCAAGCCGATATGGGTGAAAATGTGGTTCTAACTTCTGCTTTAAAACGAGTTGACGTAGCGGTTAAGGATTTAGCAACAAAAACGAAAGACGGCAAATTCCCTGGCGGTAAAGTGACATTATATGGATTGTCGGAAGATGCGGTAGGCCTTGCACCGATCAATGATAAAGTATCAAACAAGGCAGATATTGATGCAGCAGTACAAGAATGGGTTGAAAAAATTAAATCAGGTGCTATAGATGTTCCTGAAACCAAAGATGAGTTAAAAACGTTTAGTGTGAAATAAAATCCATAAAGCAAGGCCGATTTTCCAACTTAAGGAGAATCGGCTTTTTTTATGTGATGAATCTTACTGTTTTTCTTAGCTGGTTTGGGAGTTTTTATTAAGTTTTCTAGACCATCTAAAAAATAATAGTTATATAAATGTTTTTAAATAGATTTGGATCGTCTTAGATTTGGAGACAGTGGTGAAATAAGATGACAAAAAACTGGATAAGCAGAGTATGTCTAGCATTAGCGTTACTCATAGCGGTTTATAATTTTATAATTACAGATACTCCTGATGGCAAAGCAACAGGTATCATATTTTTACTGATTATCATCTCTAACATACAAATAGTTTTAAAAAGGTGAGTATCTGCTTTTTTGGATAATAACGACTGCTTGTAAATTTAAGTATAGGACCGCCCAAATCTATTGCGGTCTTTTTTCATTGCTTAAATGATTTCTATTATTTTATTTTTTCTGTAAGCTCGAATTTAAATCGAATAGGAGGAGCATATCCAATGTCGGATTCGACTTTCAAAGCTCGCTCACTGTCCCTATACTGATACATCCTTCTAGTTTTAATAGCCCATATTCCATAGTAAAATCGGAATTTCTGAATTAATATAAATAAACTACTTATTTAACATGCGAAAAGGAGAACACATCATACTATTCCATGTGTTCTCCCCTTCTATTTACATTCTTTTATCTCTAGAACGCCGATTATGGTCCCTTTCGATACCTTCCTTCCAGCTCCGGTCGATTTTTTGGCCGCTGCGAAGATGGCTCACTGCTTCACTGACGACTTGATAGTTTAATTGTGTTCCTGCTTCATCCGCATGGTAATCCACGGCAAAGTCCTCATCGATGCCAAATTTCGCAGCAGTCGAGATGGCGTCGATGTTAGCTCCAAGGAATAGGAACTCCCATCCATACTGCTCTCTTTGATGCTGGACCATCTTTCTGATTTTCTCCGCAGTAAACTCACGGCTGGCATTTTCCATTCCGTCTGTGGTAATCACGAAAAGGACCTTATCCGCCCGCAACTCTTCATTGGTATGCTTTTGGACATTGACGATTTTTTGAATGGTGAAACCAATGGCATCTAGCAAAGCAGTGGTCCCTCCTACCTGGTAATCCTTTTCGGTAATCGGCAAAATGCCTTTTACGTCAATTCGGTCATGCAATAGTTCATATCCATGATCAAATAATGCGGTTGTCACCACCGATTCCCCTTCGGCTGATTGTTGCTTCTTCAACATGGAATTAAATCCGCCAATCGTGTCCGCTTCTAATCCTGACATTGACCCGCTTTTGTCTAAGATAAACACTAATTCTGTTAAATCTCTTTTCATGGTTTATCATCCTCCGTTCTTTATAAACAAAGGATATCAAGAATCAGAAATAAAAGGTCGCTTTGAAAGCGACATTTTAAGCACCCAATAATGGTTGATCAAAAGTAAATAATACTTCATTAATTTCATGTATGTTATAGTTGGCTTGCTTGATAAAATACTCTATAATCACATCGAATTTGCTGCTGTGTGACAAGGCATAACCAGCTGCTGTCAGCAAGTCGATGGTCTCTTCTAAGTTCAATCGCAGGGCGATTGCTAGAGCAATGGCCGTTTTTTTCTTAGGCGAGTAATCATCTGCCGCGTTGCGAATTTTTGAAAATAAGCGCCGGTCAATATTGGCCCGCTTATAGGTCTCTACATCAGTCATACCCTTAGCATCAATCATTTGCAGCAATTTCTCGGAAAAAGAAACATCCATTTGATCAAATATGAAGTCTAAAGAACTTTGCACTTCTTTTGGCTCAGGCATGTCAATTTCGTGCATCGGTTCCATCATCTTTGGTAAGGAACGATTAAATTGAAACACACTCTCTAGCTCTTCCACATAATGTTCATCTATGTATTGATGAACCGATGCAAATATCTTCTGGCTGACTCCGAAGGATTTTTTATCAAAAACGACAAGATAAACGTGCATGTCTTCCTTTAATAAAAAGGCACTAATGGTGGAAACCGCAATTTGTAAGGCTTCCTCCTTCGGATAACCGTAGATACCTGTTGATATCATTGGAAATGCGATTGACTCACATTGATGATTTTTTGCCAGTTCCAAAGAGTTAGCATAGGAGGCCTGTAACAAATCAGCTTCATGTTGGGTTCCTCCCTGCCAAATCGGTCCTGGAGTATGAACGACATATTTGGCATCCAAGTTAAACCCGTCTGTGATGACGGCTTCACCTACGTTACAACCACCAATTTTGTCACATGCCTCTTGCAGTTCTCTTACCCCTGCCGCATAAAAAATCGCTCCACACACTCCTCCACCCATTTTCAACCCGGTGTTGGCTGCATTGACAATGGTATCCACCTTCATTTTTGTTATATCCTGGCGAACAATTTCTAATGGCATGTCCTTATTCCTTCCCGTAATAAACTTTTTAATTTTTCAACTTAAACTATTAAGTGTAACTGATAATAAATAGAAGAAAACTGTACCTTTAATGTACCTTTATTTTACTAAATTATTGAAACCGATGGCAGAGGCAAAATTTGCAACTTACATTATGCTATTGTATTTAAGTATGATTCTAAGATTTTTATCTTGAATAAAACGTAAACTTTATTTATTCCGTACACTGAGTTTACATGGCGTTAACAATCAGTTGATATGATGGGTGTACCAACGAATGAGGAGGCAGAATACATGAGGGTGCAAGCAATATTTATTGACATGGATGGTACACTATTAAAAACCTCAAACCAGATTTCCAGCCGAAATAAGGTTGCTATTAATAGGCTTATTGATCATGGAGTCGAGGTTTTTCTAGCAACTGGCCGACATTATGAAGTAACTACTCCCTACCATAAAGAACTTGGATTACGAACTCCGATGATCTGTTTGAACGGCGCCGTTATTCATGATGCCGAGACAGGCAAAGTAATTCAAAAGACAACAGTCCGCCTCAACGAAGAACGCTTCCACGATTTTACTGCTAAAAACCCTTGTAATGTCATTATTCATACAGCAGATGGAGTTTATTGTCAGGAAACAAATGAAGAAATCGACTATTGGACCAAGGTTGGGAACATTCCTCCGCGGTATATTGGAGATTTAAGACAGGCAGATTATCAAGGGGTTCTTAAATATAGTGTTCGAACAGGTGCACCCTGCCCCGAATTTTCCGCAATGTTTAAACAGGAAGCGGATGTCATCAATTGGAAGGATGGGTTTGAGTTGGTTGCGCCAAATGTATCCAAATGGTCTGCAATTAAAAGCCTGCTTCGCACCTATCGAATCCATCCAAATGAAGTTGTAACGATTGGAGACGGACCCAATGATATCGAGATGCTTCGCCATGCCGGTACGGGTGTGGCAATGGGAAATGCTAGCTTAGTGGTTAAAAATGCCGCTGATTTTGTTACCGGACACCACGAAAATGACGGATTAGCTGAGTTTATTGAACGGTATCTACTAAAAACTTATAAATCAATTGTAATATAATATTTTTAAAATACCTCTGAATAAAAAATGACAGGTGTAAGGTCACCTGTCATTTTAGTATTTCATCTACTCTTCTTTCTCATTTAATGCCACGGCTTCTTGAATCAGTGAGGCAAAAGTTTTTGGTTGGATATCCTCCAGCTTTTTGATTTTAATATGTCTCATCAGTTTTGCGGACCCTTGCAATAATTTGTTTGGGTCTTGATCAAGAATTTCTGTCCCTCTAAAGAAGCCAAGATTCACATGATTTTTTGCCGCTTGGATATAACACACCAGTCCATTATAGGAATAATTAGGCATATTCCATTTCAGTTCTTCGATAAGTTTGGGGGAAGAATCGAGAATGATGGTTCTTAAGGAATCCACAATGTTATGCGTTTGTTCTGGAAAATTCGCAATCAATTGATCTACCTTTTCGTTTGTTCTTAGTTTATTTGTCACAAACGTGCCTCCTTCATTTGTAGTTCAATGTAGCCATGAGAACCGTCCCCGTGGTACCCGTGGTATTCGTTTGAAATGATCTCTTTTATTTCCTTGTTACCAACCACTCCCACATGAAATGTGTTTGAATCCATCCAATATAGCTGTCTAAACGATACTGCGTTTTTTAGTTCCATTTCTAAAAATACACGTTCCCCTTCTAAACGCCCCTTTTTATATAATGCTTCGGGGTCTTCTAGCTTTAATTGATACCATTCATCAATGAATTTTTGTGTGGATTGTGCAGAAAAGGTATGGATTCGGCTGCCGTCTTCTGTGCTTTCGATATGAATGTTTTTTAATAGTCCTTTTAATGGGTAGAGTTCTCCGGCTGTTTTGGCGGTTTTATTTTGTTTTGCTACATATGCTTTGCCATCAGCCAAGATCATAAATGACGATGGGTACCCTTTTAGCTCATATATAGGAGTCCCTTTTTCTAAATAAGCTGCATCCCCATTTTTCATTTTGTGGTCACTGCAAGCATGGTCTGCCATCTTATAGGTAACTTTCGCGATTTCTTTTCCTTTTTCAAGTAAAAGTGTAGCTTCCTCGTTTGGTTGGTCCGGGAAGTCATGTTGGTACTTGATATCGTTAACCATGACGACATCTACCCATTCTATTTCAGCATCAGGGCAACCACCTATATTATCAATGCCAATATTACTACATGAGCTTAACAAAACAATAATGGAAAACATCACTAGATTCTTTATAAAATTCATGTTTTCCCCCTAACAAGCCTCATTCATTTTACCAAATTATAACATAAACCATTATAACGTTCTTGGAAAAAAATGAAGGGAATAAATCTAGGTAAGTCATAAAAGGAATCTAGTATAAATCCCTGTTCCATGGTAAAAATACAAAAAAATGAAAAAGGAGAAAAGATTATGAAAAGAACCATTGCGGATTCACTCGTTGAAGCATTGTTAAATGCAGGTGTAAAGAGAATTTACGGGATTGTAGGAGACTCACTGAACGCTGTACTCGATTCAATCCGTCGTTCAAAGGAAATCGAATGGATTCATGTTCGGCATGAAGAGGTGGCAGCCTTCGCGGCTGGTGCCGATGCGGATATGAGTGGAAGCATTGCTGTGTGCGCCGGAAGCAGCGGCCCTGGTAATATGCACCTCATCAATGGCTTGTACGACTGTCACCGCAACCGGGTTCCTGTGCTGGCGATAGCAGCCCACATTCCAAGCTTTGAAATTGGAACTAACTTTTTTCAGGAAACACGCCCTGAACATCTCTTTAAAGACTGCAGTTATTACTGCGAGGTTGTAACCACCTCTCACCAAATGCCCCGCTCTGTTGTCGTCGCCATGCAGAATGCCGTTTCACGTAAAGGTGTGTCCGTCCTTGTTCTACCCGGTGACGTCGCTGGCTTAGAAGCAGACGATACTCCTGTGCCTGAACATGTCCTGCACGTAACCAAGCCGGTCATCCGTCCTTCGGAAATGGAGATCCAGAAGCTGGCAGACTACTTGAATAAAGGCAAGCGCATCACGCTGCTGTGCGGAGCAGGCTGCGCCGGAGCTCATGCGGAACTTATGCAGCTTTGCGAAAGACTGCAATCACCGATGGTCATTGCATTAAGAGGAAAAGAACACCTCGAGTTTGATAATCCATATTCTGTCGGACTGACAGGCCTTATCGGTTATGCCTCAGGCTTTCATGCTGTAAAGGAATGCGATGTGCTGCTGATGCTTGGTACCGACTTTCCATACAGGCAATTCTATCCAAAAGACGCTACCGTTTTGCAGGTCGATATTGAACCTGGACATCTCGGCCGCAGAACCAATCTCACCTATGGGCTGTGTGGGGACGTAAAGGCAACCATTGTGGAACTATTACCTTATTTGACGGAATCACGTGATGATAGCCACCTGAAAAAATTAACAGAACACTATCGTAAAGTCCGCGAAGATTTGGACGAACTGGCCATCGGAAAACCAGGGCGTACACCGATCCACCCTCAATATCTGACGAAAGTCATCAGTGATTTAGCCACCGAAGATGCCGTCTTTACATGCGATGTCGGAACGCCAACACTTTGGGCTGCCCGTTATTTGCAAATGAACGGGAAAAGACGATTATTAGGTTCGTTTAATCATGGAACGATGGCAAACGCATTGCCACAGGCGATCGGAGCACAGCTTGCCCAGCCAGGCCGTCAGGTCATCTCCCTTTCCGGAGATGGAGGTCTTGCCATGCTGATGGGAGACATTCTCACCTTAAGGCAGCACAAATTGCCGGTGAAAGTGGTCGTCTTCAACAACGGGGCGCTCAGTTTCGTTGAGCTGGAAATGAAAGCAGCCGGCTTCCTGGAAACAGGCACCGACCTTGAAAACCCTAACTTTGCAGCTGTGGCGCAAGCAATAGGCATTGAAGGAATTCGAATCGAGGATCCTGCGGAACTGGAGGAGGCGATTGGGCGTGCCCTCCAAATAGACGGACCTGTGTTGGTTGATGTAGTGGTGAATCGCCAAGAGTTGGCTATGCCGCCAAAAATCACATTTGAACAAGCGCATGGCTTTAGCCTTTGGATGATGAAAGCGGTTCTGAATGGGCACGGCAACGAGCTTATTGATCTGGCCAAAACGAACCTCTTCCGCTAACAAGCCAATAATCGACATTAAAGAAGGAAGGAAAAACCTTGATGAAAAACAAAGCTCCCAATCGATTATTAATTGTCCTGGGTACGATTATCGTGCAGATGGGACTTGGTACAATTTATACATGGAGCTTATTTAATCAGCCGCTGGTGAATAAATTCGGCTGGGATCTAAATTCCGTTGCGATCACCTTCTCGATCACCAGTTTTGCCCTGGCGTTTTCCACCTTGTTCGCAGGTAAACTACAAGAGAAATGGGGCATTCGCAAACTCACTACTCTGGCAGGGATTGTTCTGGGAATGGGGCTTATCCTCAATTCATTTAGTGCCTCCCTGCTCATGCTCTACCTGCTTGCCGGTGTTGTCGTCGGCTTTGCAGACGGGATTGCCTATATTACTTCATTGTCTAATCTGATTAAATGGTTTCCAGAACGGAAAGGGTTAATATCAGGAATTTCTGTATCTGCTTATGGCGTAGGAAGCCTAATTTTCAAGTATGTAAACAGTGGGCTCATCGCTTCTGCCGGTGTATCGCAGGCCTTCTTGTACTGGGGGCTCATTGCCTTCATCATGATTGTTCTCGGTGCGCTGCTGCTTCGGGATGCCGGCACAAAGGAGAACGTTCCTGATACAGTTCAATCGAATAAAAATGACTATTCTGTTGACCAAATGCTGCACACGAAAGAGTCGTATTTACTATTCATTATGTTTTTTTCTGCCTGTATGAGCGGTTTGTATTTAATAAGCATTGTGAAAGATATTGGCATCCAGATGGTAGGGCTAAACGCTACGACTGCGGCCAATGCGGTAGCGGCGATTGCCATCTTCAATACAATCGGACGCATTATTCTGGGGACTCTCTCCGATAAAATAGGCCGGCTGAAAATTGTGGCAGCTGCATTTTTGATTACTGCCGCAGCTGTTTTGACGCTTAGTTTTATCCATTTGAATTACATTATTTTCTTCGTTTGTGTCGCAAGTATTGCTTTTTGTTTTGGCGGCAATATTACTGTATTTCCAGCGATTGTGGGCGATTTCTACGGAGTAAAGAATCATAGTAAAAACTATGGGATTATTTATCAGGGCTTTGGTCTTGGTGCGTTGGCTGGTGCGTTTATCGCGGATTTTATGGGAGGCTTTAAACCGACGTTTATCGTAATTGGCGTTCTATGTACTTTATCGTTTATTTTGGCCCTCTTTATTAAATCTCCTTCTCGGAGAAAAGAGGAAGAACGAGAACGGAAGCTGCAGGTACGTGGAGGTCTAGTATAACGCTTTGACCTATACAATGACCGAAACTAGGGACGCAATATGACAACTATTAAAAAAGGAAACCCCACACCTAGTACGAGTTTCCTTTTTTACATACTTATCTATCTTCCACAACACTTTTTAAATTTTTTGCCGCTGCCACATGGACATGGATCATTACGCCCAACTTTCTTTTTGGTTGTGATATCGATAATATTGTCTTTTCGACCCGGCGATGGCTGCAAACTTTTTCTCTCTAGTGCTGATAACTCTTTAGGGGCATACCCTTTGAGGAACCATTGTTTGGTGTTATTCATAAGATCGATGACTTTGTCCATACAACCCTTCACCGTTTCGATACTTTCAAATTCAAGTCTAGATTGCAAGAATTCAAAAATCTTGCCAGGTTCCTCACCAATGTTTGTTGCATAAACACATTCTTCCACAATACCATCAGCTTCCTCTCTGCTGATATCGTAATTAGCTGTTAAAAAGTTGACAAAATGAATATAGCTTTCATTCCGTTCCACAAAATGGGGTTCTCCCGCACGTAATAATTGTTCTTTAGAGAACGGGAAAAACTGCACGTCTTTTCTCATTTTGTGCTCGCGTTTTACTCTTTCCGGGTCAAACACTCTGATGTAAGACAATCCAGACTTATCCCAATTCATTTGCTTATAGTAAGTTATGGCATAGTTCATGAGGGATAAATACTCTACACGATCAACAGGTTCTTTCATGTATTTTTTGAGCAAATCCAATAATTCTTCTATGCTTAAAGTCCCGTAATAGTAAAGGAATCCGTGGGTCAGCTTTATCCATTCCGTATTTCGATGTATGTAGGATGTGAGCTGCTTGTTGTTCTCTTGAAAAATGGGATTTTGAAGGACTTCCTCAGGCATGACCAAAACCCTTTTACCCTCATGAGTACCGGGAAAGAGGATTCCCATGTTGCGAAAGTATACAAATTGATGACCATCTAAAGTGGGGGCTGGAATTTGCCCTTTATTTTGGATAGCCTTACTGATGATACTGTAACGCTCTTGGTCCATATGTAAGCACATATTTTTAAGAGAAAGTGGAATTTGCCTACTCAATAATTCTATTAATTCCCCTTTTTTTAACTGGCTGGCTCCTTTTATTTCTAATTGTTTTCTAATCTCACTCAATTCATCTTTTGATAGTCTTGTCAGTGCAGCTTTGATCGTTAAAGGTATGGGAATGTCGCTCCATGTTTTTAAATCTCGTTTTTGCTGTGTTTTCCGAGTCGACTCTCTTAACTCTTCTACTGTACCTAACAATTTTTCAAAAGTTTCCTTTTCAATGTTTTTACTATTATTCATATATAATCACCTCGGAAAAGATTGGTTTCGTTTTATTATATCAAAATAATATATATCCTGATTGGGTAAAGCTCTTATTTATCTTTTGTTTACATAATATACTTATGATTTACTTCATTCCATGCGTTCATTTTGTACTTAGTTAAAATGAAAAAAGACCGAACATGTGGTGACATGTCCGGTCCATTATTAGACTGATCCCTCTATGTGGATGCTTTAAAAGCTTCGCTAGTGAACAAGATTTTTTTATTTTAGTTTTTTCATTCTGTTGGTGAGTCTTCTTTTTCGTAGGCAATTACGACAACTTCTTTTTGTGCTTGCTCGCTCAATTTTTCTTCTAATGATTTTATTTCATTAATCAAATTAGAGGACAAATCGGCTGCAACGTATTCCTTTTCTTCGTTCATTTTCATCGCTCCTTTTTTGTTATTATTTCACATAGGAGCGAAGCTATAATCTAATTTTCTTTATAGATGACAATGGCACAAGTAACTGTAATCATTCTTGTCTATTGTCCCTTAGATTCAGTATAGGGCGAAAGTTGTTGCGCTATTGCATCAATTGATGTCACATGTACAGCCGGCCGCCGCCCGTGGTTCCATTTTCCATTGAGCGCGCGTTCGATTTGGGCTCCCAGCTGTAGCAGTAATCCATCCTCTCCTTGCTTGGTGAGAGCGTGAATTCCCATCGGTAACCCGTTCTCAAGCTCAGCCATCGGTAATGAAATACCCGGCAGGCCACAGAGGTTGGCAATTGGTGTATAAGAAAATATGCCCCAAAGATTTTCGAACCAGTCATAGACGGACGGATTATCACTAATGGTCAGATACTCCCTCGTCCCGACCAAAGGTGTGGGCAGCGCCATTGTTGGAGTAAGGATAATGTCCCAGTCCTCAAAACAGGCAGCCAGTCTACGAGAAGTGTCGTTAAACACCCCTTGCATCTTGGCTCGTTGCGTATAGGTAGCGTGACGCCCTTCTTCCCAGACTCGAATACACATCGGTTCAATTAGGTCGGCAGGCGGACGCTCTAATCCTTTTAACTCCAATAGACCATAAATAGTTTGGGTGAAATTCATGATATAACACTCAGTTTGGGCCCTGTAGGCGGCACGGAAATCAATATCCGGAATCACCCACTCAACATGATGCCCCAGTTCCTCTAGGAAACGAGCAGCCTTTTCCAATTCAGCGACAATATGCGGTGTAGCCTGGTAATCACCCCACTCATGGGAAACGGCAATTCGCAGTTTTTGTGGATCCCTCTGAATGAGCTTCGAATAAGGCTCAGATGGAATCCAATATGGCATGAACTCTCCAGGTGCTCCACCCCGGCAATTGTCCACAAAAGCAGCGGTATCACGGACGGTGCGTGTGTGGCAGCCCTGGGCAGAGACCACTCCCATCAAGTCCGAACTATAGGGAGCTACCGATAACACCCCACGGGAAGGCTTCAAACCAATGTTGCCGTTCACACCCGCAGGAATTCGAATCGAGCCTCCGCCATCAGTTGCATGACCAATGGGAACAATCCCAGCGGCAACTGAGGCCGCCGTACCAGCAGAAGAGCCACAGGTGGTATAGTCCAGATTCCATGGATTTCGCGTCACATAGACGTCCGGGTTCTCGGCTGAACTACAGAGCCCAAACTCTGGTGTGGTGGTCCGACCAATGATGTTGAGACCTGCTTGGCGGATGCGTTTAGTTAAGTAGCTATCGTCTGAGGAACGATTTCCCCGCATTAACAGGGAACCCATTTCTTGCAGGCGGCCTTTGATAGTGGGGCCCAGGTCCTTCATTAAAAATGGGATGCCAGCAAAAACCCCGGTGGGATTGGTTCCGTCTTTCATCGGGTTATTAACAGCATCCTCGAACACCTCGATGACGGCACTAATCTCCGGATTTAAGGCGTCGATGGCGAGAGCAACCTGTTGAGCCACTTCTGTAGGAGTAATCTGATCCTCCCGCACTAAATTGGCGAGACCAACAGCATCCAGGTTAGACCACTCATCCCAGCTCATGACTTTTTTCAAAAAGTTTCACTCCTTCACATTTAATGCGGAACACAAAAGTTCTTTTTCTAATTGAAATATATTGTTGTTTTCCTTATTTGGAATACTCATAGGTATAAGCGACCGGATCGGAGTCCTGTTGCGGAAAAGCTATTAGCTACCGTTCTCACGAGTTTCTCCAGAGTTCGGTCGCTAATAAAAGGCAATCTGCTAACAGTTCTTTCGAATGGGTCTATGAATGTTTCACTGCTTCGGATTATGCTGATGAAAAAGATCCTTATACGCTTTAATCCCTTCCACACTTTCAGCTGATTTAACCGCATCGATAATCGCTCGTTCCATGACCTTCGCAGCAAGGGCGCCAATGACGTCAACAGGGGCCTTTATCCCTCCGGTGGCCACAGCAAAAATCGTATCCCCGTCAAACATGGTATGGGCTGGAAAAATCGTTCTGGCATACCCGTCCTGTGCCATCTGTGCCACCTTCGTCGCCTCCGCTTTGGTTAAATCTGCATTCACGGCAATCACTCCAATCGTCGTATTAGAACCTGCAGACATAGGAGGATGATAGTTCCGTTCGAGAAGCTCGAGGCTATCAAGGATTTCCCCATCCTTATAGGGTCCTGCTAAAATTCTATCCGTGGAAGCTTCACGAACATCCCCGGCTGGATTGACAGCCACAATCGCTCCAATCACAAGACCATTTTCCAAAGTAATCGAGGCACTGCCGAGGCCGCCCTTCATACAAAATTCTGGACCAGCCATTTTGCCAACAGTAGCTCCACAACCTGCACCTACATTTCCAGTACCGAACTTTTCAGTTGTTGCTGCTTTTGCTGCTTCATAACCCATCTTTTTATCCGGTCGGACCTTTGGGTTGCCGCATACCAAATCGAATAAGACAGCTGCCGGGACAATTGGCACCTTGGCTACCCCCACATCCAAACCGATCCCTTTTTCCTCCAAAAATTGCATCACGCCTGACGCAGCATCCAAACCAAACGCACTTCCGCCGCTTAAACAGATGGCATGCACTTTCTCCACTAAATTAACGGGATTCAGAAGATCAGTTTCCCGTGTTCCGGGGGCGGACCCTCTCACGTCCACTCCGGCAACCGCCCCTTCTTCAAAAAGAAGGACTGTACAACCGGTTAATGCCTGTTCATTTTCTTTATTGCCCACTTTTACTCCAGGTACATCTGTGATTTGATGGTGCATATCCTACATATCCTTAGAGATTTTCGATTTTTGGTTTTTCCCGATTTGTTTCCAAGCCAATACAACAGCTAGAGTAATGATGGTCCCTACAATTGCTTCAGGGATACCATTGGTAATGCCAACGGTCCAAGCAACCCCTACAGTAAAGTAGTTTCTAATGACAGCCATAACTAAAACAAGAACTGTATTCGTCAAAGTCCCGATAAACGCTGAAACCGCTATGGCAACATACTCGTTCCTGCGACGGAGTCCAACATAGACCAGCCATGCAACAACCCCAATAAATAAACGAGGTAAAATGGCTACCATTGGATCCTTAAATAGAGGAACGGTTGCATTCAAAAAGGAGGATATCCCAAATATGGCACCCACTATGAGCCCGACAACCGGTCCCTGCATAATTCCCCCGATAATCGCGGGAATGTGCATGATGGTGGCATTCCCTGCTGCTGTTGGAACAGGGATATAGCCCAGCCGGGTTACCCCTAAAAGAATCGCTACCGCACCAAGTACACCTGCAATAACTATATCGCGAACCGTTAATGTTTTTTTCATTTCTTTATTCCTCCTTGTTTTTTAAATAGGAAAAGGATAAGCAAACAACAAAATAGCAAATAAAAGTCCGGTCACTAATGCAAGATAATCCTTTGCTGCTATCTGATACGTGGTGTAGGAGCTCCTTTCGCCCCCAGGTGTGTAACAGCGGGATTCCATTGCCAAAATCAAATCTTCCGCCCTTGATAAGGCGATATTAAATAATGGAATAATGATCGGGAACGTTTCTTTCGTTCTCTGAATAATTCTCCACCAGCCCCCGGTACCAAAGTCAGCTCCCCTCGAAGCTTGTGCTTTCATCATTTTCTCCATCTCGATGGCAAAGGTCGGCACGAAGCGAATCGCAATGGTGGTAATCAGGGAGATTTCGTGGACAGGAAACTTTATTTTCTTTAACGGACTCAGTAAGCTTTGAATGGAATGTGTTAACTCTGTCGTGGAGGTAGCTAAGGTAAGAACACTACTTAAGAAGATAATTTCAACGAAGCGAACGGCCGAAACAACGACCAGGCGTATACTTTCACTGGTGATTAAGATAAAACCATAATCCACATATACTTTACCATGTGAAAAAAGCTGTCCTTGAAAAAGCAGCTGCAAAACAGCCAGAATGACAATGAATGGAATAGCTGGAATGATGCCTGATAGCCCGTAACGAATCGGGATTTTGGATACCCAGAATAAATAAAGTGATAGGACCAAACCAATCGTGTTTCCAATATAACTTGTATTAAGGGCAATCGCCAATACAAGAATCGTAAAAGCAAAGACTTTTACTCGCGGATCCAATCGATGGATGAACGAACCGGTTGGTACATATTGGCCGATGGTAATCCGTTTGGATATTTCAAATTCGCTGGACATGCTTAGAACACTCCTTCTTGCAGGCAAGAACCTTGATAATTTCGTTGGCTGCTTCCGTAATCGAAAAAGCATCCGTTTTTACTTCATAACCAAGATCAGTTAATCGATAAAGAACCTGGACAGATTCTGGGGTACCGATATGATAACGCTGCAGTTTTTCTTTATCCGTAAAAATTTCTTTAGGGGTGCCGTTTAACACATCCGTTCCATCCGCCATCACATAGACCCGATCAGCAAGAAGAGCAACCTCCTCCATGTTGTGCGACACAAAAATGACGGTTAATTTTTCTTCTTTGTTTAATCGCTTAATATTATCCAGCAGTTCATTCCTTGACCGTGGGTCGAGACCAGCTGTCGGTTCATCTAATACTAGTATTTTGGGCTTTAAAGCAAGAATTCCCGCCAAGGCTACCTTACGTTTCTGTCCACCACTTAAAGCGAACGTTTGTCTGTCGATCATTCCCTCGAAATCCAGCCCAACAACGGACATGGCCCACTTTACGCGCTCCCTCACCTCCTTTAACGGAAGACCGAGTTTGAATGGACCGTACGCGATATCGTCCCCGATGATTTTTTCAAAAATTTGATCCTCCGGGTTTTGGAAAACAAGTCCCACTTTCTGCCTCAACGTTTTCAAATTGACCTTTTTGTTTGACAAATCTTCCCCATCAATGAGGACTTTTCCGGATTCCGGACGCATCAGTCCATTGAAATGCTGGATCAAGGTCGACTTACCAGACCCTGTATGGCCAATAATGGCGACACATTCCCCTTCTTCTACAAAAAGGTTGGCCCCTTTTAATGCAACATGTTCCATGGGGGTTCCTTTCATATAGGTGTGAGACAAATTTTCAATTTCGATGATTGGTCTGCCCGCCATTTAGCTCACCTCCTCTTTCGATAATTTCACCACTTCTTCAATGAACTCACTTTCTTGGATGATATCCTTTGAAAATTCTGCAAAACGGTTGTGGATCAGCTCAGCCATTTGACTGACAGCCGGCACTTCCAATTGCAGCTGCTCTAATTCGTGTTTATGCTTAAAAATTTCCCGCGCTGGGCCGTCCATCACAATTTGTCCGCCTTCAATAACGATAATTCGATCCGCCTCTGCCGCTTCGGACATATGGTGGGTGACGGTAATAATCGTCATCCCCTTATCGTTCATTTTTCTCATTACCTGAAGGACTTCTTTTCGGCCAAAACTGTCCAGCATACTAGTTGCTTCATCAAACACTATACACTCCGGCCTCATTGCCAAGACACCGGCAATTGCCACTCTTTGCTTCTGTCCTCCAGAGAGGTGATGCGGTGGACGGTGGCGAAACGGGGACATTTTGACGACATCTAAAGCTTCATCGACTCTCTGTCTCATTTCTTCCCGTGGAATGTTAATATTCTCTAGTCCAAATGCGACGTCCTCCTCCACGATGGTCGCCACAATTTGGTTATCAGGATGTTGAAATACTGTGCCAACCGTTTGACGAATCGCACGTTTCTGATTAACATTCTTCGTGTTATACCCATGAATCCAGACATCCCCGTTGTCCGGGGTTAAGATTCCGTTAAGGTGTTTGGATAACGTGGATTTTCCTGATCCATTGTGACCAATGATCGCCACATATTCTCCAGGGTAAATCGAAAAATCAATATCCCTAAGGACAGGTACTTTCGTTTGTTCATTGATTTTGTAGGAAAACGAAACATTTTCTAAACGAATAAGCGGCTCCATTTCATTCTCCTTTCCTTTTTATAATTTTCAAGTATCAAAACTCATTAAAATATCATCGTTACGGGTAAAACGTCCTTAATATTTCAAAGCAACATTCTTGAGCTGCGTATAATTGCGCAATGCCTCTAACCCTTTTTCCCGGCCAAAACCACTTTTTTTGTATCCTCCAAATGGCTGCGCCATCCCTCCACCTGCGCCATAATGATTGATGAATACTTGACCGCATTGAAGTTGGCTAGCAACACGGTGGGCCAGGCCGACGTTTTCCGTCCATACCCCAGCAACCAGTCCATATGGAGTACCATTGGCGATTTCAATGGCTTCTTCTTCTGTTTGAAAAGTGGTAACAGTCAATACAGGGCCAAAAATTTCTTCCTGGGCAAGAGTATGGGTTGCTGGAACGTCATCTAAAATGGTGGGCTGAAGGTAATAGCCTGCTTCATACCCCTCAATTTGCTTGCGCTCTCCTCCCGTTACGATCCTGATTCCATCTTTCTTGGCCAAATCCATAAAACTTTGGATGATGTCAAATTGTTTTTTCGAGAGCACTGGTCCGAGGTCGTGATTGTCGATTCCAGGGCCGATGGAAAGCTTCTCCATCGCTGCTGCAAGCTCTCGAACGAACTGATCTTTTATCGATCTTTCAATGACTAAACGAGATCCAGCTGAACAAGTTTGACCGGCATTTTGAATAATCGATTTCCGTACCCACTCGAGTGCTTGTTCTTGATTACAATCTGCAAAGACAATATTGGGGGATTTCCCACCAAGTTCAAGGGTTACGGGAACAATATTTTGTGCCGCAGACGCCATCACCCTTTTCCCCGTTTCCACCGAACCTGTAAACGTAATATGGTTGATTTCAGGATGACCTGAAAGGGCCGCCCCTGCCTCATGGCCGTAACCGGTGACTACATTTACAATACCTTTTGGCAGCCCTAAAGGCTCCATTAATTCCACTAGCTTAAGCGTCGTTAACGGGGTATCCTCTGCTGGCTTCAGAATGGCAGCGTTACCCGTGGCAATGGAAACAGCAATGCTTCGAGCAGCTATTTGCAATGGATAATTCCACGGAATAATATGTCCGACAATTCCAATCGGTTCACGAACCGTGTAATCAATGATGCCTGGTTCCACGGGAATCGTTTCTCCAAATATCTTATCGGCGATACCAGCGTAATACTCAAAATAACGCGCCGCAATTTCCACATCCACAGCCGATTGATTCAGTGGCTTTCCGACATCTACTGTTTCTAATTGGGCTAATTCTTCTTTATTGTTTCGAATGAGTTCCGCTACCTGAAAAAGAAGTTTTCCCCGCTGGTAAGGACTAAGCGTCTTCCATTCTCTTGAATGAAAGGCTTTTTTGGCGGCTTTTACAGCGAGGTTTATTTCTTCCTTATCTCCCCGTGGAACATAGGCCAAACTGGAACCGTCCGCTGGATTTTTCACCTCGATCAATCGATCTTGTTTAGGAACTACCCACTTACCGTCAATGTAACAGCCTTGAACTTGAGCATCGACTGCAGTCACTCGTCAAATCCCCCTTCCTCCATCTACATTTAAAACAGCACCTGTCACAATGGATGCTTCTTTTGAACACAAATACACTAAGGAATTGGCAATATCGAGTGGATCAATCAGCCTACCCATTGGGACACTTTTCTTAAAAACGGTCTCTTTTGTTGACTCAATATCCGCTTCCTTTGACGAAAATTTCCCAAGCATGCTCGTATCAGCTGGACCTGGGTTGACCACATTGACCCGAATCCCGTACTCGGCTAATTCAATGGCCAACGCTTGTGAAAAGGAAACAACCGCTCCCTTTGAAGCGATATAGGCATTTAAGCCAGGTCTAGGCCTAACCATGGAAATGGATGCGACATTGATAATCACGCCGCCCCCTTGCTGTTTCATTGGAGGTACAGCAGCACGGCAAGTTAGGAATGGAGCCGTTGCATTAACCCGGATAATCTTCTCCCAATCTGCTAAACTCACTCCCTCAATCGGTGTGGCCGCCTGGGCGATGCCTGCAAGATTGACAAGCCCGTCAATACGCTCAAATTTCCTCATAGCGGATGAAAAAACATTTGAAACTTCCTCTTCTTTTGTTAAATCCGCTGCAACCGGCAAGAGAGCTTCCGTTTCCACTACCCCGTCCACATTTAGATCAGCAGCGACAACAAAGGCTCCTTCTTCTAAAAATCGTTTAACAGTTTCTTTCCCCATGCCTCCCTGTGCACCGGTAACCACCAAAACTTTATTTTCTAAGCGCTTCATGACTGCCCCTCCTTAACCAATAGTAATAGTTGAATTGCTTCCCTGATGGCGAGTCCCATGTCCATCGTCGTTGCACTGCCGCCTAAATCAGGTGTCTGTACTTGTTTTTGTACGAGGACCTGCTCAATAGCGGCCAAAATAACATCTGCTAAATCTTTTCTCCCCAAATGCTCGAGCATAAGGGCTGCCGACCATATTTGCGCAATCGGATTAGCAATCCCTTTTCCAGCTATATCGGGAGCAGATCCATGGACTGGCTCAAACATGGAAGGGAAATCTCCTTCCGGATTTAAGTTGGCTGAAGGGGAAAGCCCTAGGCCGCCTACAAGTGCGGAGCCTAGGTCACTTAAAATGTCCCCGAACAAGTTGGATGCCACAACCACTTCGAAATCCTCGGGCCGCAAAACAAAATAAGCGGCAAGCGCATCAATATAATAGCTTTGCAGATTGATAGCCGGAAACTCTTTTCCTACTTCCTTTACAGCCTCATCCCAAAGTTTCATGGAATGAATGATCGCATTGGATTTTGTCGCGCTGGTAACCGTCGTTTTACCGTGCTGTTTCGCGTATTCAAACGCAAACCTGGCTACTTTTTTCGTACCAGTCCTTGTGATAACCGTATTTTGGATGGCGATCTCCTGTTCTGTACCTGGGTACAATCGGCCGCCGCTATTGGAATATTCGCCTTCAGCGTTTTCCCTGACAATAACAAAATCGATTGTTTCCCCTTGATAGCGGCTAGGTACTCCCTTCAATAACTTAACCGGCCGCAAATTAACATACTGGTTGAATTTTTTACGGATTGGCATGATAAGATCCCATACTGTCACATCATCAGGCACCCGCCGATCGCCTATTGCTCCGAATAAAATCGCATCATAGTTTTTCAATGTATCAAGGGCGTCGTCCGGCATCATCTTTCCATTTCTTAGGAAATACTCGCTATTCCAATCATATGTAGTAAATCCCATTTGAAAAGTAGAATCCAGCTTGTTGAGAAGTTCAAGAACTTTTACAGCTTCATTCACTACTTCCGGGCCGATTCCATCTCCAGGGATTACTGCAACCTGATAGTTGGTCATATTTTGTCCACCTTTCTTTTTGATAGAATAGTAAGATCAAACTATTATAAATGGCTTAAAATCAAAGAAAGGTGCAAAAACATTTCGCTATGTCTCAGATTCGGCCATTTTTGCTGAAAAAACCTTTTCCGGTAATTCTAGATGGTTACGCATAATGAAAGAAGCTTTTCTACTATTACCATATAAAATTTGATAGTAGATGCTTTCATGTTCCACTAAGATTTTTTCAATCACACCTGGTACTTGAAAAAATTTAGCTATTTCTGAACGATAACTATCAATCAGCAGTGTTGTCAAGTTTTGGAGGACTTGATTATTGGAAGCTTTCGCTACAGCAAGGTGAAATTCAACATCCCACATGGCAAAATTTTCATTGTTCTTTAAGCTTTCCTTCATGCCAACAATCGTATTTTCGATTTCTGTAAGATTATGATGGGTTCTACGTTTAGCCGCTAATGAGCTTGTTTCGCTCTCAACGATTTGTCTGGCTTCGACAATTTCAAGGAGGCTATTGATATTATGAAAAATAAGAGAGGAGAATTCAGGAGTATTCAATGTTCCTTGTTCTATTTTATTTAGGTAGGTACCTTTTCCTTGATGAAAACTAATCATTCCTACTGCAGATAATTTAGTCAGTGCTTCGCGTATCACGATTAAGCTGACCTGATAGTGATTGGCCAATTCTTTCTGGGAAGGTAATTTATCTCCATATGTATACAAGCCATTTTCCACATCTTTTAAAAAGACGTCAATCACATCATCGACGAGGGATTTTCGTTTGATAGCGATGGTTTTCACCTCCCTTTTAACTCTTCATATGATATGATAACTTAAGAGTATTTTATAGACATATTTTGGAAAAGTCAATATATTTTTAATTATCATATTATTTAAATAATTTATTGACTAATTTTAAAAATAACTGCTCTATTAAAATTTTTGCATTTAAAAACTGCACCCCAAATGTTAGTATTTTGTCCAACAATTTGGGTGCAGTTCATTGTAACGGTATGAGTTTTCATGTGCTTATAGCTGTTTCCAACTATTCTCATAGAACAGCCATTTGTGCTTGATTTATGCTTCCAACCGATAATTCGGTCACTTTTACATTGGAAGGTATCAATGGATGGTTTCGAATCACTTCGGCCGCGGATTTCGTACCGTTGTTAGAGGCTTGATTACCCTCCAGCCAGCCTCTTACGCTGCCATTAGGGTATTCTGGCATGCAATTTTGAAACAGGTAATCCAAAGTTTGAATCTTCTCTTTTAATTCTTTATTATCAACTATTTTCTTAATCGTCTCTCTTATACTCTTTACTTCCACGTTTGGAACAGCAACGAATATTTCTTCCACATTTTCCTCATAAACAGCCAGGATAATGTCCCGCATGAGCTCACTGAACGGTTCAAGGACTGCCCCATAAGATTGCAAGACAATCATATGATCATGGTCAAGATTGCTTTTATCTTTTAATAGATTTTCCGAACTTTGCTCCATTCCGATCACAAACAGCACTTTTTTGTTTTCGTCCCTATTCATTATGTTCCCTCCATTTTTTAGGATAGTTGTTTCTCCAAATCACCTGAAAGTTTAAAGACCATGACCCTTTCACCAGTTTGGGTACTAATATCAGTATGAAAACTGATGACTTCCTGACCGGTTAGCGATAAGAGAATTTGCTTTAAGTCTTCCAGACCTGATTCCACCAAGCTGTTTCGTGTCTTTTTTATCGATAACATTCCATCTTTATCCCTGCATAAGGCATATTCAGCAGGGGTTAAAATCCGATTCAATGTAACAATCACCATATCGCGCAATATATCTGTCTTCACAGAAATGGAACCGCGTCCCAGGTAATTTTTCTCCCATTGAGTTAAAGCTTTACTAATTTCAGCTTCCAGCGTGCCTTTTGACTTCTCCAAATTGGTTCTTTCCCTTCAATACGTTCTAGATGGCTTTATTACTCTTTATAACCAAAGATTATTCCTGTTAGTATATAGTTCATCGTGGTCCCGTTAAGACCAGCTCTTCCAGTTTCCTTCCGGGTCAATCGACGCAAGCCGCAGCCAGCCGTTTTGGACTTTCTGTTTAAAGGTGCGGTCTTGATTCAACAATCGCTCCACATATTCCGTTGGCGCCTGGATGACCACCAGCAGCCTGATCGGTGCATGATAGAGTGATTCATCGGATTGCATTACCGATTGCCATGGGAGTCCAGATAATAGGTCACTGGCATTCCCCTGCATCACTCCGATTCCTGCTGTCACGGTCTGGGTGGTTTTATTGCCGCTGCCATAATAATGTGGTGCAACCGCGGATGCATAGTATTGCAGGTTAATCCATTGGCAAACCGTTGCCGGTCCCGCAATAATCCCGGCAAGCAGGGAACCGTTTTTGTCCTTTTTCCAGTTATAGTTATGAAGAAAAACTCTTCCCTCCAGATCGCACTCCTCAGTCAAGCTTCGTTCCCCAATGACGAACGCCGCATTCCCTGCCAGCCCCCATTCTGGACGGATCTCGCTCCAATCCTCTGAAAGTCGCTCGGCTTCCGCATGAGGGTTTTTAAGGTTAGTTTTGAGACTCGGTAATTTTGATATTCGCTCGGCGTTAGCCTCTTCACTCACTTTTGGCAGTACCTCTTGAATGTGGGTATATGCTTCCTCAGCCTGATCCGAAAGCTGTGGAAGATAAACCCAGTGTAATTCATCTAGTGTGGTAATATGCTCGGTCGCAGCAAAAACAGTATCTTCTGGAATCGAGATTCCCCTTGCCTTTAGGGCCTGCCGTACAATGGCAAGGTTGCACATTTCAGCCAACACCCGCGCATTAAAGGCACTTGAGGCCCCGCCGCATGCTCCGCAATCTAGAGAAGCTGCATACGGATTATTGATGCTATGACTTCCATGTCCGCAGATCACCACTAATGGGGCGAAATGGTCGGTGAGTCCCATCATTTTTAAGGCTTGCTCCGCATAGTGCACTTTCTCCTCATTTGAAAAACCGACAGGCAGCTCCGTTTTAGGGCGCTCTATTCGATCGATTGTAAGTTGGGCATCAGGCTTCATGGTCCACGTGTC
Organism: Neobacillus dielmonensis; assembly: GCF_000612665.1. Classification (GTDB taxonomy): domain Bacteria; phylum Bacillota; class Bacilli; order Bacillales; family Cytobacillaceae; genus Neobacillus; species Neobacillus dielmonensis. The sequence goes on along the minus strand of NZ_HG942022.1, from coordinate 23,055 downwards.
AAGCAATTTCCTGAACGTGCGTCCTGCACTTCTTGGTAAAAACGTTCGGGCCAACGTCTGCATACTAAGCCATGGTCCACTAACCTCTGGCAGCAGCATGCTGGCAAGCAGGTTGTGCTTCATCGTTTTGAATGTACCGCTCAGTGAATGTACTGCCTGCTGCCGCTCGTGAAATGGTTGGTATTGCGATTCCGGCAAGTATTCCTTCACCTTGAATTGCGGTTTGGACATGACCGGCAAGGAAGGATGACTATGGTGGTGATCGAGTTTGCACGTTTCAATTGGCAAACTGAAAAATCCAGCTGTTCCAAAGGTTTCAAAACCACCAATATGTTCGAGACTGCGGCGAAAAGGTTCTGACCGTACATCAATGCAAAAGACAAATTGGGCCAATGAAGGTTGTTTTTGGCTAGAGGCTGTCTGCTGTTTCGAAACGATTTGTTCCATCAATTGATTTTCATACGTTTTTTCCCAAGCTTCCAACCAAAGTCTGTTGCGGACAATTTGATCAAACCGCCAAGCAAGGTTCAATCGGGCTTTTTGTTCCGAAGCAGGCATCTTATACCATGCATTAATCGGAAGGTTCCCCCAATGAAGCCAGGCAGCAACCAATGATTCCAGGAGCCCGTCCTCTTCGCCTCCTTGTTTAAGTAAAGGAAGATAAGGCTTCATCAAAACAAGCTCCATTGAAATCCGTACCGCTAAATAGTCAGTAAGGAAGGAACAATCCTTTACTTGCTGCTGGGAACGCCATAGCATCATTCCTGCCCATCCTGGCAGGGCAAGCAAATGTGCCTCAAGATAGTCTTGCGTATCAGAATAGGAAATTCCTAATTGAGACAAACTCTCTATTAAAGCAAGATCCGCTTCCTTCGGTAAGTTTTTGATCCGTTTACGCTCCTCTTGTGTTAAGGCTGGATCCAATGAAGCCATTTTTCGCCATGCCTGATAGAAGCCTTCGTCGCGATTTGGCATGGACCAGACGGCCTGTGATTCATCCAAGAACAATTTACACCACTTAATCATATTTCGGTTGAGTTCTCTTAACACCCACTCACCGTTCATCTGGTCAAAACGCTGACTAAGGGGTTTCACGGAATGTCTTGCCTTCAGATGGAACTTATAGCCCCTCAGTCTCTTTGCCAAACTCTTCACTTCGGGAAGTACCGTTAAATCAGACGACAGCGGATTTTGTGTAAGTGCTGCGCGGCAAAACTCCTGTGCAGTTGTATAAGGAAGTTCAATCGCCTGGTGCTCAAGCCATTGCTGCAGGCCTTTTTCTAAAAAATGAATATCAATTTCGTCCTGATTGCGCGCTGTTTGTAAAACAGAATCTTTGGGAAATAACTCGATATCGCTTATTTTTTTGAAAAAGCGTGCCGTCTGTTCAAAGGATTGCTTTTCCAAGCCGGCCCAGGGACTGCGTGCTGCAAATCGGCTAATCGGGCCAAGCGGTGCGATGACATCGCTAGCTGATTTTACTAAATCATGAATATCAAGACTAAGATCTTCCGGTATCTTTTCCCAATTTAATGGTCTGGCTAATGTTGTTGCCATCTGTATGCCCCCCTATAAGACAAGGATTTTGCCAAATATTTTGGATGACTTTCGACTAAATCTTTATGCGGCTCACCCAAATGGACAAGCCATAGATAAGTGATTGTAAATGCTTTTGAGGAACGTTTGTGTGCTAGCCATAAACCGATAGCACTACCTCCCAACAAGATCAACAGGACCCAAATGACAGCAGGAGCAGGTGGCTGCATAGCAGACAGAATAGTTTCATGTAACAGACGGTCTAAGGCCGAATGGATAAAATGGAACATGAGTACTGCTCCGGCAAGAATCATGAACCCGGCAATTCGGCCCACCCGGCCCTGTCCAAAAGCAACCAGTCCAGTCCAAGCAAACATCACGGACCATCCTAGTATCAGGGTGCTGATGATTTGATAGCCTTCTCCACCAGTAGTCAGCCAATAACCAATACTGGTAATGAGACCCAGAATTCCGCCGATGATTACCCAAATATAAGGTATCGGACGATTCTTGAGGGAATGAGTCCCCCCGTGCTGAACGGCAGATCCGGCCTGCAGGAACAGGCTCGCTTTGAATAGTCCATGTAAAATCGCATGAATAATGGCTGCCAAATAGGCGCCTAATGCACATTGAATCAGCATGAACCCCATTTGAGCAATAGTTGAACCTACCAACTGCCGTTTATAGTCAACATGGACAAGCATAATTCCGGTCCCTAGTAGAATGGAAAAACCAGATAAAACGAGCAGAATGACCTGTGCTGAATTGCCGCTAAAAAGTGGTGCAAAACGAGTAAACATAATTCCACCAGCATTGACGATACCGGCATGCATGACAGCTGAAACAGGTGTTGGAGCCACTACCGAATCCAACAGCCAACGTTGGAATGGAAACTGTGCTGCCGGAATCATCATCGCAACAATTAATAGGATGCTAATCCCTGTTCTTTCCCACGGAGCTAGTTGTGCAAGATTCTCCAGTATGAGAGATAGCTGCCAGTGTCCTGTCGCTTGGGATAGCCAAACCACAGCCAGCAGCAAAATCAACCAACTGAGCAAAAATTGCCGACCTGCAAAGGTCCCCGCATTTTTTGCTACTTGCCATTCCTTATTTAAGCGGATCAACAACGTCAGCCCCAAAAGGGTTACTCCCCAGCAGATCAGCAGAAGGCGAAGATCATTGCTGAGCCAGGCAAGGCTATCCGCAAACGTAGTGAGTGTCAGCAGTGTAAAATATTTCCGATAAGAACGATCACCGAACAAATATCGAACAGAAAAACGCTGCACAATCAAGCCAATCGTAAGGACAAAAAAGGCTAGCAGCCAAGAAAGTGAGTCAAAACGCCAAGGCCCAACCAACTCAGTTCGATGGTCAATAAACAATCCCAACAAGGCAACGATAGGAGGTACCGAAATCATGATAATGTGGTAGCGGACATAATGTAACGGAACCTTTTTCCATAGCAGGACAATTGAACATACCATGGAAATTCCGAAAATGATTAAAAATATCATAGGTATTGTCATGAACTCTAGATAATGGGACATTTCTATCTCTCTCCCCCATAAATTTTAATACTATCAATCTTGCTATTTCGATTTTTCAATAAATCTTTAAAAACAAGGCTCTGTTAAACAATAATGTTGATTTTTAAAACCTGTTGATTGGAGCGGAAATCAACAGCCAAATTTAACAAAGCCAAAAAACAAAAAAACCGGCAACTCTAAAGATAATGGTCATGTTACAACCATTAAACTTTGAAGATTGCCGGTTTACCTTTAACTTCCCACTTGGGCTTTTAAACAGTCTACCTTAATCGTATTTTAATTTATAAATTCTCTTCCTATAGGATTCCTTTTTCATAACAGTCAATAAGTGATTATTAACAGTATGCTAAAGTTTTCTATATGGAAAGAAATCATTAGTAATAATATGCACGTACTAAATGTTACTATTTGGTAAACATTCTGTCAAGCTACTTTTACTTAAAGTTTCCAAAAATCAAGTGTTGACAGTCAAATGTTAACGTTTTAATGATTGACTAATCTATCCAAAAATTTGTATAATCTTCCCAAACTATTAGAATGTTGGTGTTCTGTCAATGGATTTTATTAATCTGAAAAAAGGCAAGAATAGCTGGAAACGATATGCAGCTTCCTTTATTGTCATTATTCTGTTCATGGTTGTTGGGGCGCTGCCGTATGTCATCATTAGTGAATGGATCGTGAATACAGATGGAAACCCCCATACCTATTATGATTTTGAAAAAGAGGATTATGTGGGACTTAATCCTTTATTGTATTTTGCCTTGATAAATTCACAGTTTCTGTTTTGGCTTTTGGGTCTGTTGATTGCGATCCGTTTCATTCATAAGCGGACATTTAAATCGCTGATTACCCCTAATAGAAAAATAGAATGGAAGAGAATCGGCTTCGGATTTATCTCTTTCTTTGCTATCCTGAGTCTGACCACCATCATCGATGCCCTGTTAAACCCTGGAGATTATTCATTAAATGATATCAAGATTTCCGATTTTTTGGTTTTGTTTGTGCTCGTTCTGGTAATAACTCCGATTCAAACAACCTGTGAGGAATTATTCTTCAGAGGCTATCTGTTGCAATTCGTTGGTAAGTGGGTTCGTATACCTTTCCTTTTATCCTTAATAGTAGGCGCGATTTTCGGCTCACTCCATTTCGTTAATCCTGAGATGGGCTATTCCCCTATCCTAGTTGGAGCGGATTATTTATTAACCGGATTCATTTGGTGTTATATCACGGTGAAAACGAACAGTGCCGAATTGTCGATTGGTGCGCACGCTGCCAACAATATGCTGCTGGGGTGGTTCATTACAATGGATGACTCTGCCTTCGGTAACATACCATCGTTATTTGTTGTCAGCAATATTAATCCGGCCATCTCACTACTATGGACGGTTGTTAACCTAGGCATTTTCCTATTTATTTCTTTGAAAAAATACAAATTTACCAGGGTTTTATAATTCGAGTAGTTGGACGGCGGCTAGTTTCATTCATCAAGAATGAAACCCCGCCCTTTTTTTGTTTTACCACTATAATTGGGCTACTTTATTAGAATCAAAAAGGTCAACACCTCGTCAAAATATATGAGGTGATACCATATAATGAAAAAAATTAAACAGTTCCTTCAGGTTGTCCTTTGTACTGTGTTGATGGGGTCGGTGATCTATTTGGGCAATGGCAAAGTACTTGCCAAGGAACAATATATTACTATAAAGAATGGTGATACATTATATAGCATTTCGAAGCTATATCATATTACGGTTGAAGATTTAAAGGAATATAACCAATTAACCAGCAACAAGATTATAGCTGGTCAAAAGTTATTGATTCCAGATTTCGAACAAACCAAACCCATGTATGTTGTGGTTGCTGGTTCTTTTGGCAAGAAAACGAATGCTGACAAACGAGTCACTCTTTTAAAAAAGAAAGGAATTGAAGCGGTCGTCGTTCAAAAAGTCATAACGGGAAAGAACTTTTATCGGGTTCAAGCCGGAGTGTTTTCGAGTAAATCCAAAGCGCATAAAATGAAATCAAAGTTACAGGATATCGGGATAAAAGATGCGTTTTTATTATCTGAAAGGCCACTTCATATTAACGGAGTCATAGTAAGGTCTTCTTACAATCAGCTTTTGCAAAAATTCGGGAAACCCATTAAAACAGAGGATGAAAACAAAACCAGATCTCTTTATTATAACAATGAGGGTGCCGGGGTTCGTGTAACATTCAATTCAGCAAATGACTCCATTGAACAGCTGCAAGTGTACCCGGAATTTTTAACCACCACTTCCATCCCAACAGAGAAAAACAAAGTCCTCCATGCATATGGAAATCCCAATGAAATGAAAATCGTTAGCTGTTATGAAAGTGCTACATGTGAACAAATCATTTATAATTTTTACAAAGTTCATTTAATTATACAGATTGATCGAGATGGAAAAACAGTACAATATTTAGATTTACGAAAAGCCAAATAATTATACCAATCGAAATATCATGGTTATTCACTTATAGACAAAAAGGATTCAGCAGACAATACTGAGTCCTTTTTAACTTTATTACCTACTATTTGAAGGCATTTTCTGTTTCGTGGTCATTGCCAGATACGTCAGCATCGCAAACACTATTAGCATTAATCCTGTAATCAACAGCCATCCAAATGTAAAGCTACTCGTCTGGTCAACTGTGTATCCATAAATGGGAGGAATCAAAACGGCACCAATTGACCCTAACGTAATGCTAATGCCACTAGAAATTCCTGCTTGTTCACGCGGCACTAATTCACTCGCCAGGTTCATCCAAATGCCATTAAAGCCTGATACGCAAAAACCAAATACGACAACAATCGGGACGATTGCCCAAAAAGGGACGTTAGGAATGAATGCCAAGGTGACACTTGAAAAGGCAGTTAAAACCGTTATGATCAATAAAATGACGACACGATTCCCATTAAACAGGAAATCACTAATCATTCCCCAAGCAATTCTCCCTAATGATCCGCTCACTTCAGATATAACTAACAGAATACCCGAAAGAACTAATGAAAAGCCTAACCTCTCAAAAGCGAAAATCACGAGATACGTATTTAAGCACATTTGTGATCCGTTTAAACCCATCGCACTAAAACTTACTAGCATGAGTGCCTTGTTCTTGAACATCTTAAACATCGACTTATAAAACTCAACGAGGCCAGCAGGCCCAGCTGACTTTTCTTGTTCCGGTGCATCTCGATAGACGAAATAGGAAAAAAGGCCGCTAACCAGCAGTAGAAAACATGCGGCCATCATGACCGGCCGCCAGCCAAATTCTGCCGCTAAAGGCAGCAAAATTAAACCTGCCAAGGCAGCTCCTGCCGTCACACCCATTTGCTTAATGCCCATGGCCGTTCCTCTTTGTTTTAGCGTGAACCAATAAATGATTCCCCTATTCGTGACCGGATGCATCGAGCCATAGCCGAATCCCCCGAACATGACCATTAACAGCACTGCCCAAAACTGGCCGAGTAACATCATGGCTAAAAAGCTGAGACCTAAACAAAAAGCAGAGATTAACAAAAGAATTCGGGAACCAAGCCGGTCTGTGAGAAAACCGGCTGGAACAGAAGCGACAGCCTGCCCTAAAAACAGGGCTGCTGGCAGCATTCCAATTTGCGATTTTGTTAAAGAAAGGTCCTCTCCAATTAATACCCCGAGTGGACCGATACTTCGTCCTACAAAAGCGACTGCAACTTGAGCCAATAGCAGAAATATCAACATTCGCCACGGCTCGGTTAGATAGACAGCCTTATTTTTTACGATTAAATTGGGCATTTCATATTCGCCTCTTTTATATTAGGCTTTTAAACTAACGGCATTCATGTCCTCTTCTAAAATTTTATTTTTTGAAACAGAAGTGGACGCTAGGTAGGAACCTCCTATACAAATGAGGAAGTTCAGTGCCAATCCAATAATCCCCCCGTGAATACCAAATACGGTTTTATGTCCGGTGAATGTAAGCATGCCTGCCACAATAGCACCAAGAATCATTCCCCATAATACAGGCTTGCTAGTTAAGCGTTTCCAATAAAGCCCGAGAACAAAGGCAGGAAAGACTTGAACGAGTAACTCAAATTTTAACACGAAGATTTCATATAATGTTCCCGGTGGATACCATGCGATCCAAAGCAGTCCAAAGATCGCAATAATACCGATGATTTTGCCGACCATTACCTTTTTATGCTCTGTTGCACCTGGGTTAATGAATTTTCCATATACATCATTGGAAATAAGAGATGAAAAGCTGAGTAGTACAGAATCTGCCGTCGAAACAATCGCTGCTACAATACCGCCAAAAAAGACGATCATAATCCAGTAGAAAAATGGATTAATCGCAGCAATTTTATTAGCCATCAAACCGACAAGCTGTTCCGATTCATTGCCTTCTAAACCTGGGAAAAGCTTTAAGCCGATAATTCCCACAAAGAAAACAAGTCCAGTCGTCAAAAGTGGCATCCAAGCCATTCGTGCAAATGATTTTTTTAATGTTTTTTCGCTTTTGGCAGCGTAGATTCTTTGAACAGCATGTGGATAGATACTGGCCCCCAAGCCGACGAGTACCAACATACTGAACCAATTGATATTCACTTCCATTGGAGGAACCGCTGTTTTGGCAGGTTCGGTTTCAGTAATAAAACGAGTCACATCACTAAAGTTACCACCCGCTAAGTAAACTCCTCCGGTCACAAAGAAGATAATTCCAATTAACAGAACAATCCCCTGCATGACATCGGTAAACGCAACCGCCTTCATCCCGCCCATCCATTCGTAAGCTAACATGACTAATACAAAGGCAATAACTGCTACCTGATACGGAATTGTTCCGCCTGTCATTCCTGAAACGGCTTGACCAATGGCGACTAATTGTTCGAGCAGGTAGTTCCCTAATCCCCAAAGCATTAAAAAGATAGCTACAATCGTTATCCCTTTTGAGTTAAACCGGTGTTGCAGCCAATCTGTTGGGGTAACAAAGTTTCGCTTTTTGGCGATAACATATAACCTTGGTGCAAATAGTAAATACACACCAATAATAATCGTCATAAACGAAATTGATTGCAGCCAAGAAAATCCGGTCCGATAAGCGGAAGGCGCATACCCTACAATCGTATTCCCGCTATATTGCGTCGCGAAAAGAGTGAAAAATAAAGCGATAAATCCTAGATTTCCACTAGCTAAATAATAACCTGATAAACTCTCATGAATGTTTTTTTCTCCCCGGCCAGAAAAATAGCCAATGACAAGCATGATTAGTGCAAATACCGTTAATATGATAATTCCATCCATTCCCGCAAAAGTTAACTCACCCAATCGGTATCCCCCCTTTAATTTTCTGCCTCTTCTTCGTCTTCAACAATTCTCCATTGGGTTAAACAAACCCAGCTTAAGTAAGCACATAATAGAATAGAAAAAAGGAAAATGATGAATGCCCAGAATGGGAAGCCTAGAATATAGGGCTCCACCAATCCCTTAGAAAAATACCATGGAACATTTCCCAGCACGATTAGCAGCAAACCAATCCAAATCCACTTTTTCCGAATCGGTTCTTTAATGTTTTTATTCATCTCACATCCCCCTTTTATATGATTCTTTTCTCCTGTAATTCTTTCAATTTTTCCTCATCATAACCTAATAGCTCCTGATAAATTTCAAAATTATGTTTTCCCATTACCTCTGGTCCGACATGTTGAACTTTTCCTGGTGTTCTGCTTAATTTCGGGACAATTCCAGGCATTGGGAATTCACCAAGTTGTGGATGCTCGACCTTAATAATCATTTCCCTTTCCTGATATTGCGGATCCTCCACAATGTCTTTTGCTGTATAAATTAAACCGGATGGTACACCCTTTTCCTCAAGAATGGCTAAGGCTTCTTTCGCCGGAACTGTTTTGGTCCACTCCTCGATGAGCGAATCGAGGAGTTTCATATTTTCTCCCCTGGCATGGTGTGTGGCAAAACGCGGATCGTCGGCGAGCTCCGGTTGTTCCATTGCTTCACACAATCTGCGGAATACACCATCTGCATTAGCTCCTATGACAATATACGTTTTGTCCTGTGTAAAATATATGTTGGAAGGAGCGACACCTGGAAGGATGTTGCCCATCCGCTCACGTATGTAGCCTGCTAATAGATAATCAGGAATAATACTTTCCATGATCGAGAAAACAGATTCATACAGGGCCGTATCCACTACTTGCCCTTTTCCCGATTTCTCCCGTTCATGCACGGCGACAAGGCAGCCAATGGTAGCAAATAATGCGGCTAACGTGTCTCCGATGGAAACGCCAATTCTGGATGGCGGACGATCTGTGAAGCCGGTTACATTTCTTAGCCCGCCCATTGCTTCACCTACACTGCCGAATCCAGCTCGATTTTTATAAGGGCCGGTCTGTCCGAATCCTGAAGTCCTAACCATGATTAATTTAGGATTGATTTCAGAAAGAGTTTCGTAGGAAAGATTCCATTTTTCCATCGTCCCTGGGCGGAAGTTTTCAATCAAAACATCTGCTTCTTTTACTAATTCTTTTAAGATGTTTTGACCTTCTACCTCACGTAGGTTTAGAGTAATTGATTTCTTATTTCTGGATTGAATTGGCCACCAAAGTCCCACTCCGTCCTTTGATTTGCCCCAATCTCTCATCGGGTCGGATTTACCGGGTGGCTCCACTTTAATAATCTCCGCACCGAAATCTCCCAACATTCTGCCGGTGAAAGGCCCTGCCAATAACGTTCCTAGCTCCAACACGCGCAAATCCTGTAACGGTAATCTCTCTTCCGTCATGTTTCTTCCCCCTTGTCTAAACCGCTTGATTATTTTGAAAATTTATAATTATGTGTACAAATTTAAATGTTTGTATACAATTAGTCAATGGCATTTGTTTGTTTTTTAAAAAAATGGATATTTTTACCCAAATTGCATCGACTATATCTAATTTTTCAGAAAATTCGTTGTAATGGATTTTGATATTGTATACAATGAACGTGAGGTGTTGATATGGATGCATACGAATTCATAAAAGAGCAGATTATCCTGGGGAAATTTGAGCCAGGTATGAGGTTAGGCGAGGAAACACTGGCAAAAGAACTGAACTTAAGCAGAACACCTATTAGAGAAGCCATCAAACAGCTGGAAGCGGAAGGACTTGTCATACCTTTAAAACGAGGTGTTGGAGTCAGAAGCTTCACCAAAGAGGATATAAGGCAAATTTATGATTTGAGAACACTTCTGGAAAGCTATGCGGCTAGCCAAGCGGCCATTCATAGGACGGAAGATGACTTATTAGAATTAGAAAATGCTAACGAACAATATGAACAAGCCATTAATCATGCAGTCTCCCTAGATATGACGGGAATCCGTAAGATCGTGAATGTAAACCAAAAGTTTCATGAAGCGGTTGTAGCAGCTTCTAATAATAACCATTTATATTTTCACCTTTCAAAGGTCGTCGTTATCCCAATCGTGTTTCGTTCATTTTACTGGTATAACGATTTCCAACTGCAACAGTCTCTCGAGGTTCACAAAATTATTTTTGAAGCCATTAAAAACAAGGAACCAGAGCGGGCACGGATTGCTATGCACGAACATATTTTCCAAGGTCGTGATAATGTATTAAAACATCTGGATGATATAGAAATTAGTCATTTATTGAAGGAGGAAGTGAAATGATTGAAATTTGTGAAGTAGGGCCGCGTGATGGATTACAAAATGAGTGTAAAGTCCTCCCTACCAATGTAAAAGCTGAATTAATTTTAAGATTAATTGATTCTGGGATTCGTAACATCGAGGCCGTCTCGTTCGTCAACCCAAAAGTGGTTCCGCAAATGGCAGATGCTGAAGAGTTAATAAAACTTCTTCCAAAGGATAGAAATGTCCGCTATGGAGGTCTTGTCCTCAGCCGTTCCGGTCTCGACCGGGCGTTGAAAACCGATATCGATTTTCTCCATGTGGTGACCACTACAAGTGATTCCTTTAATCAACGTAATGCGAAAAGAACAGTTCATCAAGCAGTTGAAGAGCTTTCAAAAGTCATTAAAGAAGGCGCTGAAGCCAACAAGGGGGTTGCTGGGGTTCTAGGTACTGCCTTTGGCTGCCCTTTTGAAGGTGAGGTTCCTTTATCACGGGTATTATCAGTCGCAGAAAAATTTATTGAGTCCGGTTGTACAGAAATCACTTTAGCTGATACGACCGGAATGGCAAATCCAGCGCAGGTTCATCAGGTCGTTTCAGCTTTTTATGAACAGTTTGGAAAGGATTTTTCACTCGGTCTGCATTTTCATAATACCCGAGGCCTTGGACTGGCCAATACTCTAGCAGGCTATCAGGCGGGGGTCCGAAGATTTGACTCGTCTATCGCCGGACTTGGAGGTTGTCCATTTGCTCCAAAAGCTGTCGGCAATGTTTGTACCGAAGACATGGTGAATATGTTTCATGGGATGAAAATCGAGACTGGGACGGACCTTAACAAGCTTTTAGAAACCGCTAAGTGGATGGAAACAAACATGGATCGACCACTCGACGGCATGTTAATGAAAGCTGGTATTGCGTAATTTACCAAAAAGCTGACTCAAAAGTTTTGGAATTCTAAACGCTTTGACGTCAGCTTTTTAACTGTGATTTCAATTATAGGAAGCCTTAAAAACGCAAGTCACCCATTCGTTGCTTTGCTTCCTTTCCTTCAACAAGAATCCAGCATCTTTAAATAAGGTTGCAACAAAATAGTTTTTGTGCAATGAGGATATCGATATTTTCTTGCGTCCCAATATTTAAAAAAGTCCAATCATATTCTCTGTTTAGTTGATTTCGCTTCTTGATTAAATCACTTTGAACTACATTTACCGGCTTTACAGCATTTAATTCGCATTGATATAGAATTTCCCGTTCAACTGCTTGGATGTCATAGGTATCAATAGAAGAGGCTCCCCTAAGGGCCACAGCCACACTTAAGACTCCTGAACCGGCCCCAATATCTGCCACGCTCAATCCTGTGAAATCCTCTCCCAATATGAAGGACAAACAATCTTTTGTGGTTTCATGATAACCTGTCCCAAAGTTTCCTTGGGGATCTAGCACAATTTGATTATCTTTGTTATATTGATTTTTTCTCTCTGGAGTCGTGATGACCCAGCCATTCTCAAGGACAATATCATCAAACGTTTGCTGGAAATTCTGTTCGTTTACTTCCTTAATCACAAGACTTGCTTCATCAACTGCTAATAATTCTAGTAACTTCCCCCTTTCCTTTTTTTCAATATAATGTTGTATATAGATATTGAGTTCTATTGTTTCATTTCTCTTCTCTACAAAAGCATAGCTGTTTGAATCGGTGAGGACATCTAAAGGCACCTCGTAATAGGTCTGGTAATAGCCTTTTTGATACAAAGAAGTGACGAGTCCCTCGATCTTTTGACTTGGGAGTCTTACGGTAATTTCATACATTGCCAATACTCCTTATTGGTGGCAAACGATAATGCCAGCTTTTATCATACTTTTTATCATTATCGCCAGCTGCTCTAAAATGAAATTGAGCTACGTGATAAAAGTTCAATTTTATTAACAAATTAAAATCAAAAACGAGGTAGTCCTAAAATCGGACCACCTCGTTTTTTACGTAAATTATTTTGAATTTTTCCAGACCTTACTTAATTGGTTAGCATCAGAGATTAACTTTGTTTTTAGTGCATCGTGCACGTTGGTTTCTTTGCTGAGAAGCTTAACAAAGTCATCCATGTGTTTTGCCGCCTGAGCAGGGTTTCCAATTTCTAACTGGTGCTGAACTTGATCCAGTTTATTTTTAATCACGGAATAGACTGGACTATTTAGCTCCAGATTTACCGTATGCTTCAGTGCTTGAAGATTAGCGGTATAATCAACACCTGGCGCTTTTAATTTTCCATTCAGGACCGTATCTTTCATATCCTCACCGAGATAGAATCCTAGATGCGGCGGCTGATTGTAGGCACTGTTCTGGAAGCCAATCCCGTTTTTATATAGAGGATCCTGCATGAGTGTATAAAGCCTGTACTGTGTAGGAATCGTGGTGCTAAAGATTCTCAACTCTGAATCGTCCGTTGTTGGCAATAGAACTTCTTCACGCCAATCACCAAGAATGTCTGCCTGAAGCGTTGGCGTCGCCTTTGTTCCATTACTGCTGTGAACACCCTCAAATTTTTCTAGAGTATCCACTTTCCCAGTTGATTCATTATATTTAGAGATCAAAGTATCATCCAATAACTCATTCAACAGGTCGCCATCCCAATAAAGGGCAAAGTTCGTTGACAGCCCAGTTGGCTTTTTCGCTAGTTCCACGTTGCCTTGGACATTATACACAGCGCCACCGCTATCAACAGTGGAACCGGCAGCTCCCCAGAATTCATAGCCTGGGCTAGAAGTGATGTTTGCCGCCAATCCACGGCCTGCATCCGTATACGCATAGAACGACATTAAGGTTTCCCCTGTTGCCGCATCGTGTAATTCTTCAGAAGCAACAGCAGGGATTTCATGCACTTGCATGGCGCTAAGACCTTCACGATCAGGATCAAACGCACCTAAATGCTGGGCGTCACCATGAGAGCCCTGTTCGCGTCCCATCTCTCCATCCATGGCATAGAGAATGGTTCCATCTTGGTCGAGCGTCAAGGAACCGGCCACAATTTCATCACAGCCATCATTGTCAACATCCCCAACGGACAAATTATGGAAGCCCAGTCCTGCACCCTTTCCTGCTACATTCGAATCAAACGTCCATTGTTCTTTTAGCTTGCCATTTTCAAGGGTATAAGCCGCAAAGGTTGTTCGCTCATAATAGCCTCGGCCAAAGACTGCGCTTGGTTTTTTGCCATCCAAGTAAGCCAGCCCGGACAGGAACCGGTCAGATCGGTTATACCAAGTGTCTCCCCATGAAGCGCCGCCATCTTCTTCACCGACAGGAAACGCATAATCGATGGTGTCAATCACCTTACCGGTCTCCCCATTGAAGACAGACATATATTCTGGACCGCCAACGACATGGCCGTGGGTACCAACATATTTTCCGTCATCTGCCGGATTGCCGATTTGGGTGATAATCTTGGTTTCGTCGACCTTTCCATTAGTCGCGCCATAGGTTTTGGTTCCGTCTGCCGTTTTGATCATGAATTCATCTTTGCCATCTCCGTCAAAATCGGAAATCACAAATTGGTTGTAGTGGGCACCGGATGTCAGATTGTGTCCCATATCCATCCGCCACAACAGCGTTCCATCTAATTTATAAGCATCAAAAATCGTTGGCCCCGTGTAACTCGAAAATGAACTGTCAATCGCGTTGGAAGGATACCATTTCACGATGACTTCATATTGGCCGTCACCATCCAAGTCGCCGACACCTGAATCATTCACGGAGTAAGTGTAGGACTGGCCATCAGGCGTTACCCCGCCCGCAGGCTTTTGCATAGGAATCGACAAGTAATCCTTATCGGTGGCTTTTACGTCATTTAATTCTTTCGATTGACCATTCACAAGTGTCTCCACGGTATAAGTATCAGTTGAGGAGCCTTCAGAATCACTGTAGTTGGTGACCGCTAATGGTTCTTTGTTTAATTTTTCTCCATCGCGGTAAATATTAAATTTCACGTCTTTATCGTATTCATCAGCAAGCAAACGCCAGCTGACAAAATTGCCTTGATCGGATTTCAGCGCAATGGCGCCCCGGTCGAGAAACTCTGTTTGTCTGTCTGTTTCTGGAGGAGTCAGGCGGTTGTAAACATAGATTTTTGCCGATTTGTTAAAGCTGTTTACAATTCCCTCTGTATCAGCAAGCGTACCTTTAAACTCGTAGACTCCCGGTTTGCTAGGATCCCATGCCTTGGCGCCGACATTTTCCCACTTGCTTACCTCCACTTCTTTTTTGCTGTTATCCGCAAGCGTCACACCAACGGTTTTAGGCAGTCCAATTGAAGAGATGTCCGTTGTTGTTTGATCCACATACACACGGTGGTATGCCAGCTTATCTACCAAATAAAGGACGTTATCGTCCACCGGCACATTGGAGACCTCGAAATTATCTAGGTATGTATCCCATGACTCATTATTTCCTGAGGTGCGGATGCCCACCAATTTTAAGGATGCGATCGACCCATCAAAGCCCGAGCCATCCAATGAAAAAGTATGTTCACTTAAATTCTCATCATTTTGGCCTTTTATCTTTAAGGTTACCGTATTGTTTCTGTTGTCAAAATGGATACCAAAATGATACCAAGCTTCCATATTGGTAATGCTTGTTTTGACGGTCTCCTGTCCTTTGGCGAAATAACTTAACACCTCATTACGGGTATTGTTGATGGTAAGTACAATGTTACCAGCGCTGTCGATCAATCTAAACTCTCCGCCGTTTTCGTAAGGGTTGCTGCCTTTATCATTGATTTGGCCTGGATACCAATCGAAGTTGACAGAGACTTCGCTTCCTTTTACCGCTGTATCAAAATTCTTTGTGGCTACACGGCCGCCTTTTTGGTCAATGATTTTATATTCAAGCTTGCCTGTGTTATTTCCGCCTACATTATCCTTATTTATGGAAACGGTCGCATTTGATGTCGAAAATCCCCATAAATCGCCAGTTTCAAAATCCGTTTTCGCCAACACATTGTAAGGGACCGTCGTTTCAGCAACAGCTGCATATGGAAGGCATGAAAAGACGAGGCCTACTGTTGTGACTACGGATGCAATTCTTGTGTTCTTTTTATTTTTCCCCACTAAAGTTCACTCCTCTTATTTTTTGAAAAGGGTTGAAGTTGGCTCATGTTGAAGGTCTCCCCCTGAAACAGTTATGGGTTTCTCCGCTTTCGAATGAACGGCACCAGCTTCTGTGTATACAGCTTCCCTTCTTACCACATCGCCTCCCTTTCGAACAAAAAATCAATGGTCTCAATTTTTACAGACAATGTAAAAATAGACCATCCGCACGGAAGCGGTTACAAAAAATTTAAATATTTTTTGATGCCATTTTCGGTATAGTCTACTTTACATGTCTTTCAAAACAATAAACCATTGTTATTGAATATGGTAGTGTCTTTTAAACTATCTTTCAATTCGACATTTTTGCAAACAAAAAAGCCTTGTGGAACAAGGCTTTGATTGTTTATTGGACATTTTTTCCGAACTATCACTTTTTTGCAGCTTGGGTCTGACAACCTTTTACAACTACTAGTTCCTACAAATTGTTTATACTAGGGAGGAGCTTTCTTCTTTAGTAGAGTTCAATGAGTTTAGTTCATCTAGCATATGACTAGCATAGGTTTGGCTATAGTGCATAACGGTATCAACGACTACTTGTGAAGCATATTCCATAAAGTTCCCCATGAAACTCCTATTTTCCGGATGGAGGAATGTCCCGATAAATTCAACTAATAAATCGTTTACGAACTTGCTATGAAAATAGATTCCTTGTGCATGGACTACCTGCTCTTCAAAGCTTGAGCCTCTATAAACAATCTCCTTAAATCTCGGCATGTTCTCAGCTAAAAAGTTGGATTCTCTGACATGCGTCGGCACATTCGCCAAGATTTCTTGGAAACTTTCAGGTGAGACAAACTTTTCTTCTTCAATACACTCCGATAAAAAAGAGAGTGAGGCATTGGTATACGCATATTGGAAGGTAACATTTCCTATGAGTGACTCTAAATACGCTTCTGGAGAACTTACGCTGTCTCTTGCTTGTAATAAAACCTTTTGAATCGCTTCTTGCAACACGAGTTTATCCCAATTGGGCTTCCTGATAATAGCATTAAAAACATCTGCTGTGTTTTTCGATAGCACTTCTACTGACAACGTTTACATCTCCTCTAATAGGTGTTTTTTCAGAAAACTATTTCCCATATTATCTATAAGCGCTGACCAAGCTGTACGGTTTCAGATACCTGTACAAAAATGACCGCCTCTTACTTTTAATTATACATGAGACCTTATCTGTCATAAAGTAGATTATAAAATTCAGGAGGGAAATCGTGTGGGTTTTATCCATTTACATATTCGTTACACTCAAACCGCACATCCCTTGGTGAATATTCCGACCATCGCTTTCCGCAAAAAAATGAAGCAGGTGAACCGTCCCCCTGCTTCAGTTGAGTCAATTCTTAACTAAGCTATTCTTATAGAATTTGATTAAGCCTTCTACAAAACCATTGGCAAGTGGCAGACTAGGGTCTGAATAGGTTTTGATGTTTTCCTGCGGATCTGCCGGCGCCTCTTTAAATACGTGATTCATGTTTTCAATAATTAGTAAGCTCGCATCATCTTTTGCTGCTTTCAACCGTTGGGCATCCTTAACGGCAACTTGTATATCGTGCGTTCCATTTATGATAAGGACAGGAATATCGAGTTTTGCTATCTCTTCTGTTGGGTCATATTTGATCCAAGAAATCAGGTACGGCTGAACACTTGGTCGGAAAAGATGTGCAAGCTTTTCATCAATTTCATCCGTTGTTTTTCCTGTTGTTAGATTGGCCAAGATCGTATGTATTAGTCCGCGAAGCTCTTCTGGTGCCCCAGCGAGTTGTTCTTTAAGTACTTCATTTATTGGTCTGCCCGCACCAGCGATAGAAACATAGGAATCTGCCCCAGCAAGCTTTGCCGCCACCATTCCTACTAGTGAGCCTTCACTGTGCCCGATGACTCCAACTTTTGTAAATCTGGAATCGTTTTTTAATGTGTTAACCCACTGCGTTGCGTCGTGGATGAATAGATCGAAACGAGTATCGATTTCAGGCGGGACCGCTTGAGCATTTTTACCTGCGCCTCTTTTATCATAGCGTAAACTAGCGATACCATGTTCCGCTAACGCTTGAGCAAGCATTTTTAAACTATTGTTTTTTCCCGGTAATAAGACAGAATTTCCATCACGATCGGTTGGTCCAGATCCAGGAATAATCAAGACTACGGGGCATCGGGTGTCACCTTCCGGCAAGACTAAAGATCCATAAAGTTTTCCATGTTCTGTATCAATCGTCAGAAACGTCTCGCTATCCTCTAAATTGCTTCCATTTTGAGTTGGTGTTCCTTCAGCCTTTATTAGCTGAAACGGAAAAGATTGTCCATGTTGTACAAATAATCCCTCTATTTGATCCTCATCGATCTTTCCTGAAAATGTGATTTGCTGATTTGGTATGGGCATTTCAAAATAAATATTCGTATCCTCGAGCTTGATATTCACTAATGGGAAGTCCGATAAATTTTGGGCAGGGATACTAATGCTGCCTAAAAAATCACTTTCTTGGGTAAATTGTACGTTCACTTCCAACTGATTTCCTAAAATATCAATAGATCCATTCCAATTTCCAATGATGATGCCAGAATTCATTGAATTCCACCCCTATTTGGTTTTGACTTATGATCACTACATTCGACAATATCTGGAATTTTTCCTATCTAAAAGTTTTAAAATTATGGTAAATTTTTATCATATACTTTAATAAAAGGCGTTCTAAGAAAGGCGTAATAAGGATGGGAGACCGATCAAATATAGGTTGGTGAAGCTAATATGAGAATCAATTTATCCGAGACCCAAATGACGGAAGTTAAACGAATTCTTGAAAAAGAATTTTTGATAACAGCGATCGTTCCAACAGATGACTATTTATTTATCAACTGTTTTGCAAAAAGACAGAGGGAAACTGTCTATTATCATCTTTTTACAGAAAAAGATACGCTGGTTATCCGCTGCTATGCACGAGTGTTTGACAGTTTAAGCCTAGACATAGTAATCAAAAGCACAGCCAAGAACCTTTTTGACTACTTGTTAAACCAGACAGGCTTAAAAAACACTACGTACATTGAAAACGGAGTCGTTTGGAATTTTTAATCAACCTAGGAAATTAAATATTTATACAGTTTTGCCGCTGAAGTACACCCGGAAACCAAACAAGTGAAATGAGTATATTGACTTAAGGACAAATATATATTATATTTTTTGAATAATCATACAAATAGGGGGTTAAAAATGTTAGTTAAAAAATTTCGTCATGTTGTTTTTTCCAGTGCCATTTTATTTTCAGGAGTTTTAACAGTTTCCACCTCCAGTGTTTCAGCTGAGAAGCCGGAATATGGCAAGGTAGCCTACCAGCATACAGAGTATCTATCTGAAAAAATCGGTCCACGAGTAGCAGGTTCCCCAAATGAAGTAAAAGCGGGAAACTATATTTTTAATGAGTTGAAGCAACTTGGCTATCAACCTAGTAAACAAACATTTTCCTATACCAGAAGAGGAACAACAAAGACTTCGGCAAACATCATTGGGACAAAAATCAGCAAATCCAACAAATTGAAAAATAATCCACAGATTATCATTGGCGCCCACTATGATTCAGTCAGCGTCGGAAAAGGAGCAGACGATAACGCTTCAAGCATCGGTGTCATCCTTGAGACGGCCAAGGCCATCCAAAAAAGAGAGCTTCATTATGATGTCAAATTTGTTTTCTTTGGCGCTGAAGAAGAAGGACTGCGCGGCTCCGATTATTATGTTTCGCAGATGTCACAGGAAGAAAAGGACAGGACCATTGTGATGATCAACCTCGACAGTCTGCTTGCTGGAGATAATATTTACGTGTATGGAAGCCCGGGTGAAGACGGCTGGCTTCGTGACCTTGCGCTGGATATCGCCCAGAAGAAAGGAATTCCGTTGGGAACCAATCCGGGAATCAATCCTGATTATCCGCAAGGCACGACTGGGGATTGGAGTGACCACGCTGCATTCCAAGAGGCCGGCATTCCAATTGGTTACTTGGAGGCAACCAACTGGGAGATTGGAGACCAGGATGGATATACCCAAACCGTCAAGCATGGCGAAATTTGGCATACTGAAAATGATAATCTAGCATTCTTGGAAAAAGAGTTCCCAGGCAGAGTGGAGACACATCTATCCCAATTTACTGAAATTCTGATTCAACTTATGTCTGATATTAAAAAGGTTCAATAGAAATCCATGGAATCACGGCTAAAACAGGTTGAGGTTAGGTTTCAATCTTAGCTTGGTGAGGTGTTATCTACAAATTTGGTTTAGATATCTACAAATTCGGTCTAGGTATGGACAAATTCAATCGTTGGGTTACGCCAATACAGGTTGAGGTAACTTTCGATGTTAGCTTCGTTAGGTGTTATCTACAAATTGGGCCTAGATATCTACATATTTGGTCTAGGTATCTACAAATTTTCTAATAGTATCGACAAATGCAACCGTTGAGTTACGCCAATGCGGGCGTATCTACAACGCTGTTTTGCTTTGACAGTATAAAAAAGACGGAAGACCAGACATGCGGTCACATGTCTGGTCAAGCAATAGATGGTACCCTTAGAAATGAATCATCTGTGACATCATCCACCCGAGCCTCTGAACGCAAGGGTGGATAATTTTTTGGAAAAACTGTCATTCAATCCATCCAATTCCCGTTGGCTGGATTGAATTTGAACTGTAAAGTCGGTAAAATATACCTATTCTATTATCCTAGTGAGCCCAAAGGGTGATTCCCGTGAAAAGAAAGTTAGCCATAAGTGACGTGCATGGACAATTGACAGCCTTAAATCATTTGCTGGATGCCGCCAAATTCAATCCAACTCAGGACCAATTGGTATTCCTTGGCGATTTAATTGATAGAGGTCCTGACTCAGTTGGCGTGATTAAGTTCGTTAAACAGTTGCAGGAAAACCATCCCGAAAACATTTTTGTCATCTTAGGAAACCATGAAATTATGCTGCGTCGTTATATATTTGGCGGGAGTAGCCATATGTGGCTGCAGTATGGCGGGCTTAAAGTAATTGAGGAAATGAAAACACTTTTTGCTGGTGAAACCGACCGAAATGACCATCTCGTTTGGCTGGCCAATCTCCCTCTTGCTTACATGGATGAAAACTATTTATACGTTCACGCAGGAATGGATGTGTCATGCCCTATCCATAAACAGCATGAGGATAGTACCTTTATGGCATTGGACACAATGTATACCGTTGACGATGTTGTTTTAAATAAAGCTATCGGGAAACGGATCATTGTTCATGGTCATACCCCCTACTCCAGTGTTTATCAAGCAGGCCGTTTTATTTCTTGTGATACTGGAGCTTCTGTTCTTCAAAATGGCCAACTGTCATTGGTCGATGTGACCAATGGTCTTTACTACTGTAACAATACTCAATCTCCTGACGTTACTCAGTTACCAATCAAACAGCTGGATATTACCGAACGGATCCTAACAGATTAATAGAACAATATGGAAACAGGCATAGCTTTTCTGCCAGTTTCCAAAAGACTGGCAGTACCTCCCCTCCTTTACTTTTCCCCAACAGGTTAAACCCTCGGTACCTCATCTTTACAAGTATTGCGTATTCCTAAAAATCATTTTGTAAGTTTACATCATTTTTTTCATTCCTTTTAGCATTAAGCGACCTCTGTATATCTCCATTATTTAAAACATAGTAGTTTTATTAACCTTAAAACCTCTTTCCAAAAAACAGGTTGTTACTTTTAAGGTAGAAATGGAGGGAATCAATGAAATCATTTCTGAGAAGGAAGTCCATTGAGCAACTACAAAAAGAAGGCACGAATAGTACAGGGCTTCGGCGTGTCTTAGGTTTATGGCAGCTAACAGCCATCGGGCTAGGAGGAATCATTGGGGTAGGAATTTTCGTTCTGACAGGAGTAGCAGCCGCTGAACATGCTGGGCCTGCTGTCATCTTATCCTTTATAATCGCGGGGCTTGCCAGTGCAGCAGCAGCCTTATGCTATGCGGAATTCGCCGGATTAATTCCGGTTGCGGGCAGTGCGTATACCTATAGCTATGTAGTATTAGGCGAAGGGGCCGCCTGGCTGATTGGGTGGGATTTATTGCTTGAATATACCCTGGTCATCGCAGTAGTGGCGATTGGATGGTCAGGCTATATGCAAGAAATATTACACCAAATTGGCGTGCAGCTTCCATTATGGGCACAGGGCGCCCCGGGGACAGGTGCCGGCCATCGAGTCGACCTGATCGCGATGATTATCAGTTTAGCCATTGCCTGGTTGCTTACCCTTGACATGAAATGGGGAGCACGATTTAATAACTTAATGGTCATCATCAAACTAAGTATAGTGGTTGTGGTCATTGCAGTTGGCAGCTTTTACGTGGATACCGCCAACTGGCACCCGTTTATGCCATTTGGGTTTCATGGCGTCATGGGTGGCGCCGCATTGGTATTCTTCGCCGTATTCGGATATGATACCTTAACCACGGCTGCGGAGGAATCCAAAAATCCACAGCGTGATCTCCCCCGTGCCGTCGTCTTTTCCTTAACGATTGCACTTTTACTTTATATCGGCATGTCCCTCGTGATTACTGGTATGGCTTCATATGAAACCTTAAATAATGCCGCCCCGATTGCGAAGGCTTTTAGTCAGGTAGGTTTAAATGGGATCACGTTAATTATTTCGGCTGCCGCTATTGCTGGGATTTTATCGGTTCTGTTTTCCTTTATGCTTGCTGGTTCACGTATCTGGTTCGCGATGAGCCGAGACGGTTTGCTGCCCAACTGGTTTGCCAAAGTCCATCCTAAATATAAAACACCTTACCGGCCAACACTTATCATTGGCGTGGTAACAGCCATTGTATCAGGTTTAACCCCGATTAATGAGGTCGCTGAATTAGTGAACATCGGAACTTTGTCGGCTTTTATCCTGATTTGCGCATCCATCATGGTTCTGCGCATCAAACAGCCTAATTTGGAGAGAAGATTTAAAACACCGTTTGTCCCCCTTGTTCCGATTATCGGAATTGGTTTCTCTCTTTATCTGATTATCAGTTTGCCCTCTATCACTTGGATTCGGTTTGTGATTTGGATGGTGGTGGGGTTTGTTCTTTATCTCTCATACGGCAGACGTAGGAGCAATCTTTATAAAAATTAACCTTCAGCTGCTGAGGTACCCGCGTCTATATAGGCAATCGAGTAGGAGGGGGTG
>NZ_HG942021.1 GCF_000612665.1 Neobacillus dielmonensis | reverse complement strand
CTGCTGTTATGCGCAAGTAGAATCGCCTTATCCACTAGTAGGGGAATGTCTTTGCAAATAGGATTTGCTTATCCGCTAGTTAGCTGCTGCTATGCGCAAGTAGAATCGCCTTATCCGCTAGTTAACTGTTGTTATGCGCAAGTAGAATCGCCTTATCCGCTAGTAAGGGAATGACTTCGCAAATAGGAGTTACTTATCCGCTAGTTAGGAGACATTATCTCGACCATCTCTACAAAAAAAAACCAGCATTCTGTTGGTTCAGAATACTGGCATTTTATAAGTATGGTCGAAAAAATCTTTATAAGGACTGTTTTCTTTGTATAAATCTTCCCAAAGCTTGATCGGTTCGATAATATGCTGCCTGATAATACCTTCGACCTTTTCTGCTTGGTGGTTTTCGATGATTTCAATAAACATTTTGTGTTGGTTAATGGCTTCATTAAAGCTATGTTCCATCTCAGAAAGAAGTCTCATGCGATTGTAATGGGTGCTTAACCGATTGATTGCATCCCAGGCATTCTCTTTATTATTACCGGAAAAAATAATATAGTGAAAGTCCTTATCTAATTGATGAAACTTCCGCTCCATTCCTTGCTGACCAATCAGTAGTTCCTGCTGTGCCACATTGCCTTTTAATTGTAGTAACTTTTCTTTTGGAAATGATTCACATGATAGTTTCAATATTTCTTTCTCTAACGTAATACGGACAAATGTCGCTTCTTCAATTAGCTTGGGCTTAATCTTAGAAACATATGTCCCTACTTGGGGGATGACTTCTACCAAATGTTCTTCCCTTAGTTTTGCCAGTACTTCTCTTATCGGGGTCCGAGAGAGTTGCAGCGCTTCAGCAAGTTCAATTTCACTTATTGTTTGACCTGGCTTTAGCTCTAATGCCATAATGGCCTCTTTTATAACTCTGTATGAATAATCTCGGTTGTTTTCACCAGGCAATTTTGCGGTTACTGTAAACATGTGCGTTACACTCCCATATCAACTATAAAGATTTATTTATTTCATTATAATATAGACCCTTTTTATTTACATAGAGAGCAGGAAGTTTTTCTATAATAACCGCTCCTATTTGTATACTAGTATACTAACAATTAAAAAGAAATGCTATCTATTTTGAAAACCTTCACAAAAAAATTTACTAATGGTCCGTCGATCTGGTCTATAACAATACCCCTTTTCAGACAAAAGTTGTAGAAAAATTCAAGCTTTTATCTGAGGGATCCTTCTGCAAAAAAAGCTATTCTAATACCAACAAGGATAAAGGGGAGATCACACATGAAACAAACAACAGTAATGATTACTGGGGCTTCTAAAGGATTAGGCAAAGCCTTAACATTGGCGTTTGCAAAGGAAGGTGCACGCCTCGCTATCTGTTCCAGATCCTCGGAAAGTCTCCAAGAGCTAAAAGAACAAGTTGAAAGGATGGGTGCAGAGGTATTGGCTGTCACCGCAGATATTTCGAAATCACGGGATGTAGAGCGTTTTATCGCTTTAACAGAGGAAAAATTTGGCCATATTGATGTCTTAATTAATAATGCCTCCATTTTGGGACCAAGTCCAATGCCCCTGCTTTTGGATTACCCAGAAGATGATTTTGCCGAGGTATTGTTCGTAAATGCCGTTTCACCATTTCTCGTTACCCGAAGAGTCATTCCCGGGATGCTTGAACGAAATCAAGGGTCAATTATCAACGTTACATCTGAAGCGGGGCATACAGGATATGCTGGTTGGGGTGCGTACGGAGTATCCAAGTTTGCGGTTGAAGGCCTTACGCAAACCTGGGCAGATGAACTATGCGAAACCAATGTACGGATTAACATGGTAGACCCGGGAGAAATGGATACGGAAATGCATCGGCTGGCAGTTCCTGATTGCGATTATCCCCTGGCTAAGCCGGAAGATGTCGTTCCTATCTTTTTATTTTTGGCCTCCGATCAATCGCAGGGTATAACTGGGCAACGGTTCGAGGCCCAGGGTGAGGAGGCAATATAATGGCAGTCAGTACAATGGATTTTCATCTTCCTCCTGAATTGAATGCCTCCCATCCTCCGGAAAAACGCGGCTTGAGACGGGACCACGTCCGAATGATGGTTCTAGACCGCTTTTCAGGAAAAATCAGGCATGACTCTTTTTATAACCTGCTTCACTATCTCCAGCCTGGGGATCTGATCATTTTAAATAACAGCCGCACGATACCGGCTGTTTTACAAGCAACTGCTCAGCCTAGTGGAACCAAAGTAGAAGTTCGCTTGGCCAGGCGGAAATGTGAGGATACTTGGGAGGCCCTTCTGGTGCCCTCTATCGATGCAGGTTGTACTATATTTTTATCAAATGAATTGTCGGCGACAGTCGTAAGTGAAAAGGAAAACTCACCACTAACGCTGATTCAATTCAATAAAAGAGGAACGGATTTATACAATGGTATTTATGCAATCGGTGAGCCTGTCCGTTATGAATATATTGAGCATGCCTGGGAACTGGACTTTTATCAAACCGTGTTTGCCAGTCACCCCGGTTCAGTGGAGATGCCTTCAGCTGGCAGGGCGTTTAGCTGGGAGCTGTTATTCAAACTGCAGCGTAATGGAATTCAGGCGGATTTCATTCAACTTCACACCGGCTTAAGCTATTTGCTTGATGACAAGTGGCATCAAACACCTAAAGAAAATGATGAGGAATACTGTGTATCTGAATCGGTCATGGATCGAATTTTCAAAACAAAGGCAGCGGGTAAAAGGGTCATTGCCGTTGGCACCACGGTAGTTCGTGCTCTTGAGACAGCAGCCAGTACCGGGAAACTATCAGGTGAAACAAATTTATATATTGACGCTAACTACCCTATGAAAATGGCTGATGGAATCTTAACCGGTTTTCATGAACCAAAGGCTAGCCACCTTGACATGCTTTCCGCTTTTGTGTCCCAACAACAGCTGCTCTCTGCTTATCACCAAGCGATTGCTTCAAGTTATTTATGGCATGAGTTTGGCGACATGAACTTAATAGTATGATGGGAGGCTCTTTGATGCGATTCCACCACTATGCCCTTGAAGTGGATGATCTAGACGAGTCAGTTGCGTTCTACCAGAAACACCTTGGTTTTCTCGAGGAATCCCGGATGATGTTTTGGGACGAAGAGATTGTTTTTCTTGTCTTAAGTGATTTTCGGCTTGAGCTGATTCGTTCTAAAAGGAATGGAAATGCTGAGAGATCTACTCATTTGTGTTTTGAGGTTGGCAATCTTGAGGAGATCATCAATCAATTTGAGCCATGTCGTCTGTTAGAGGGCCCTTACTTACTTGAAAATGGCTGGAGGATTGTCTTCTTTGAGGGACCCAATCATGAGATACTCGAGTTTTTAGAGGCTAAGGGGCATGGATGAAAGACATTTTTTCAAATAAAATTCCCCTTATTGTCCTTCATCCCCTTGATGAAAGACACTTTTGCTCGTGACTTCTTACGTTTTGTCCTTCATAGCCCTGATGAAAGACATTTCCATCGTTATGCCAGCTTGTTTTGACTTTCATCGTTTTAAGCAAAACCTCCTATCAGCCGTAAATGTGGATATTTTAATATTGAAAATTTTTGAATAAAAATAAGTTATAATGGTAGTAATGCAGGGTACGGTACCTGAAGGAGGATTAAAGTATGTCTGTTGAATTTGAGGAAATCAGCATTTTGAAGGAAATCGCTGAACTGCTGAATGAAGGAATAGACACCGTTACGGTATTGTCCGGTGTATTGAAAAAACTCCTCCATGTAACAGGTCTGAAAACAGGCTGGATTTTTTTAATTGATGAAACGGGTAAACATCAGTTAGCCGCGGATGCAGCCTTGCCTCCTGCCCTAGCAGACAACCATAAACAACGGATGTGTCAGGGCAATTGCTGGTGTGTGAATAAATATAATAAACAAACTTTAAATAAAGCTACCAATATTTTAGAATGCAAACGGATTGAGGATGCCCTTGATGAAAATGCCGGAGAAACCTGCGGGCTGACCCATCATGCCACTGTCCCGCTTCGTGCAGGGAATGAACGGTTCGGAATCTTAAATGTCGGGTCCCCACACAAAACGCATTTTGAAAAAAATGAACTCGCATTGCTCGAATCGGTTGCCTACCAAATTGGAACAGCCCTCAAACGAATCAAACTAACCCAACGGGAGCAAGAAAATGCCCTCGTTGCTGAACGAAACCGGCTGGCAAGGGATCTTCATGATTCTGTAAACCAACTATTATTTTCATTGAGTCTTACAGCCCGTGCCGGTCGAGAAATGACAGAAGATGAGAATATAAAACAAACGTTTGATTACATGAAAGATATGGCCCAGGAAGCTCTTGGAGAAATGAGAGCACTTATCTGGCAGTTGCGGCCGCAGGGGCTGGAAAATGGACTCATCAGTGCCCTCAAAAGCTATGCCGATCTGCTGGGACTGACCATGGAATCAAAGGTAACCGGAGCAGCCAGTATCCCCGGCAAGGTAGAGGAAGCCCTATGGCGAATTGGGCAAGAGGCTCTTGCTAATTGTAAAAAACATGCCCAGACCAAGGATGTCAGTTTATCATTCCATACTTCCAACGATGGTGTTAGGTTCACAATTAAGGACAATGGCTGTGGTTTTCTTTACAATGACAAACTCGAACTGCTCTCTCTTGGATTAAAAAGCATGAAAACTCGAACAGAAGCCTTACATGGTGAGTTTCAATTAAACAGCATACCGGGCCGCGGGACAGTAATAAAGATCCGTATTCCGTATTAGGGGGAATAATGAAAATGAGTATACGAGTACTGATAGCGGACGACCATCATGTTGTTAGAAGAGGGCTTGTGCTTTTTTTGCGGACTCAAAAGGACATAGATATTGTTGGAGAAGCAGCAAATGGAAAAGAAGCTGTGGACTTGGCGATGCGGTTAAAGCCCGATTTGATTCTAATGGATTTAGTGATGCCAGAAATGGATGGGATTGAAGCAACACGAGCTATAAAACAGGAACAGCCTGCTATTAAAATCATGATACTAACGAGTTTTTCTGACCAGGGCCATGTAATTCCCGCCCTTGAGGCCGGTGCCTCGGGATTCCAATTAAAAGATATCCAGCCTGATGAGCTTGTCCATTCGATTATAAAGATCATGAAGGGAGAAAACCAGCTACATCCTAAAGCTACATCCCATTTGCTTAACAATCTTTCTAGCAAGAGTAACCCCCAGAAAAAGCAGTTAGAGGAATTAACCAATCGCGAGTTGGATGTATTGAAGGAAATTGCCAAAGGAAAAAGCAATAAAGAAATTGCTTCATCCTTATACATTACTGAGAAGACAGTTAAAACACATGTATCCAATTTATTGGCCAAACTTGAACTTGCTGACCGGACACAGGCCGCCCTCTATGCCGTTAAGCACCAAATAACAGATTAATGCACACCCTAGTGGGTAAGAGAGCGATTCCTAACGACCGCGGGTCAGTTCAACAGGCCGATTGGAGAGTTTGGAGCAACCCCTAACGACCGGGAAGCAGGTTAGTGCACAGCTTGGATAATTAGGAGCAATGTTGTAACGAGGCATAACAACCAAGAACTTCACCATTATCAATATGAAACTGACTGTTCAAGTAGGTAATAGTTGAAATACATCTAGCCGCTAAATTAATTTCTTACATTTGTTTATGGAATCAAAAAAAGCCCCCAAATCAAAAAGGATTGGGAGCCTATGGTACATCAGTCTTATAACTAGAGTTCTCTTCTTCTTCGACGTAAAAACGCTGGTATATCAATAGGTTCTTCTGGTTGCGGTGAATTCCGGTCATGGTTTGGAACCCGTTCTCTTTGGATTACCCGTTCATCATGTGTATGCTGTTCCTTCGGTTCAGACATCCCTTCCTTTGACTGCTCAGAAGGAGATTGCGATAGAGCAGCCTCTTGCTCATTGAATCCTGTGGCAATGACCGTTACTATGATTTCCTCTTTTAAGTTTTCATTAATAACCGAACCAAAAATCATATTTAAATCCTCATGACATGCGGAAGAAACGATTTCAGCTGCCTCCTGTACCTCGAATAAACTTAAATTGCGTCCTCCGGTTATATTCATAATCACGCCTTGTGCTCCAGTAATGGAAGTTTCTAATAAAGGACTATTTAAGGCTTTCTTGGCAGCTTCAACTGCACGATTATCACCTTTTGCCACACCAATACCCATAAGGGCTGTTCCTTTATGGGACATAACCGTTTTCACATCGGCAAAATCAAGGTTAATTAAGCCTGGAACAGCAATCAAATCAGAAATACCCTGAACACCTTGTCTCAGCACATTATCTGCTTCATGGAAGGCTTGGACCATTGGCGTTTTTTTATCAACAATATCTAACAGACGATCATTTGGAATAATAATTAAAGTGTCGACGGCCTCTCTCATATCGTTAATTCCCTTTAGCGCATTTGCCGCACGCTTATGTCCCTCGAATTTAAACGGACGCGTGACAACCCCAATGGTTAAGGCGCCAATATTACGGGCGATTTTGGCAATGGCAGGTGCGGCGCCTGTTCCTGTGCCTCCGCCCATACCGGCTGTAACGAAAACCATGTCTGCTCCCGTAAGTACTTCTTCAATTTGCCGTTTACTTTCTTCTACTGCCCTTTTTCCTATTTCCGGATTTGCACCTGCCCCTAAACCTCTTGTTAACGTAGCGCCGATTTGCATTTTGATTTCCGCCCTTGATTGTTTAAGGGCTTGTGCATCTGTATTAGCCGCGATAAATTCTACTCCGTCAACTCCGGCTTCAATCATTCGGTTTACGGCGTTGTTTCCCCCGCCACCAACACCTATAACCTTAATGGCAGCGTATTGATCTATATTTGTATCGAAAAAATTCAATTGGGTGCTCCTCCTCATTTAACCATTTGTCTAAATATTCAGTCTAAAAATGCTCGTACTACAAAGAATTCCTTATATTATTCGAAATTATCATCCGTTTTTTATCGGTACGGATGTAGGAGGAATGGGGGATATTTTGACTTCTTTACATGAGCTATTTATATCATAAATCATCATATAATAAAAAAGGCTCCCAAACAACAAGGTTTGAGAGCCTTCGAAACGTAATAATTAACGTTTTGAGAACTGAGGTGCACGACGAGCGCCTTTAAGACCGTACTTCTTACGTTCTTTCATACGTGGGTCACGAGTTAATAGACCAGCGCGCTTTAATGTTGGACGGTATTCTGGGTCAGCTTGTAATAATGCACGAGCAACACCATGACGGATTGCGCCAGCTTGACCAGTGTAACCACCGCCGCTTACGTTTACAAGAACATCGTAGCTGCCAACAGTTTCAGTAGCAACTAGAGGTTGTCTTACAACAACGCGTAAAGCTTCGAATGGAATATATTCTTCAATGTCACGACCATTAATAACAATTTTGCCTGTACCTGGAACTAAGCGCACACGTGCGACAGAGCTCTTACGACGGCCAGTACCAATGTATTGAACTTGTGCCAAGTTAATTCCCTCCTCTTAATTAACCGCGAAGTTCGTAAACTTCAGGTTTTTGTGCTTGATGTGGATGCTCTGCGCCAGCATACACGTGTAATTTTTTGAACTGTTGACGACCAAGAGAATTCTTTGGAAGCATGCCTTTAACAGCAAGCTCAATCATTTTCTCAGCGTAGTTCGTACGCATTTCAAGAGCTGTTCTTTGTTTTAAACCGCCTGGATGTAAGCTGTGACGGTAGTAGATTTTGTCAGTTAATTTTTTACCAGTTAGTTCTACTTTAGATGCATTAAGAATGATTACATGATCACCAGTATCAACATGTGGTGTAAAAGTTGGTTTGTTCTTACCGCGCAAAATGGATGCTACTTCAGAAGCAAGACGACCAAGAGTTTTGCCCTCAGCATCAATTACATACCATTTACGCTCGATATTATTGGCATTAGCCATAAATGTTGAACGCATGAGTTACCCTCCTAAATTTTAAATCCGTAAAGATTATTAGTTTCGCACCTTCAAAGCTTTAGGTCGTTTCAAACCTGTTCCGGGGAATGAATGCCTATGCCCTTGTGCGTTGATTTCACTTCAAATATGTTTAATCACGATGAAGACTTTCCGGGGCTTTATCGTGGGATTTAAAACACACACATATAATATAATAAAACCTATAGGTCACATTGTCAAGAAGATGTTACACCAGGGACAGTTGTTTTTCATTTTTAGCTTATAATTAGTGATTCACTGCGAATTTTACAAAAGTAGGCCTGGATTCTACAAAACACCTGTCGAATTCAACAAATCCATTGGTTATTCTACAAAGTAGACAGGTTATTCTACAAAGTTTGTATATATTTTCCAAATAATCGTTAGTAAAACACCCGCCACAGATACAACCCATGAGCTGGGGCAGTCTTTCCGGCAAAACGGCGGTCTTTTTTTTGCAAGATCGCAGGGATGTCCTGGGGGTTCAATTCTCCTGCTCCGACCTCCAGCAACGTTCCCACCAAGATCCTTACCATATTATATAAAAATCCATTGCCCACAAAACGTAATGTCAGTAAATCCTTATCCAAGGAAAAATCAATCGTTTCAATGGTCCGGATTTTGTCTTCCACCTCTGTCTTTGCGGAACAAAAGCTGGTAAAATCATGGGTCCCCAAAAAGAAAGCGGACGCTTGCTTCATAGCTTCTATATCCAAGGGATACCGGTATTGATAAGCATAGCTGCGCAGAAACGGATCGCGCTTGCCAGATAAAAGCAGTTGGTAGCGATATTCTTTTCCTTCTGCATCAAAGCGGGCGTGAAATGATGGGCTGGCTGCCTCGATGGACAGTACGGCTATATCCTCGGGAAGCAAGGAATTCATCGCTATTTCCCATTTTTCCGGAGGGATGGACAGCGGAGAGTCAAAATGAATGACCTGCCCCTTAGCATGTACTCCAGCATCCGTTCTGCCGGACGCTGTTACCTTGACCGCTTGCCCCTTATGAATTTTGGTTAACATGGTTTCCAGTTCAGCTTGTACCGTTCGTTTTTTCGGCTGAACTTGGTACCCAGAAAAACCAGTGCCATCATAGGTGATAATTCCCTTGAATCTTTGCATGGGCCTACCTCTTTATGATCTAAATAGAATGAGTAGTACGGTTAAAACGACCAGAATTAAAATCTGGATCGTATCTACAGCACCCCAGCTTAAGAGCCGGTATTTCGTCCGTCCTTCTCCGCCGCGGTAGCCTCTTGCCTCCATCGCGATTGCGAGCTCCTCGGCACGCTTAAACGAACTGACAAACAGCGGAATTAATAATGGAATAACCGCTTTGATCCGTTCTTTAAACGGACCGCTGGCAAATTCCACTCCCCGGGCTGTCTGCGCCTTCATGATTTTGTCTGTTTCCTGCATCAGCGTGGGAATAAACCTTAACGAAATAGACATCATTAACGCCATTTCATGAACAGGAAAACGAACCTTTTTCAATGGGTTCAGCAGTGCTTCCAAACCATCAGTAATTTCAATAGGAGTTGTCGTTAACGTTAATAGTGACGTAATCAAGATCAAGAAGAAAAACCGTAAGGAGATGAATACCCCCATTTTGATTCCTTCCTCATAAATTTTGACAGGTCCCCACGTAAACACAACACTGCCTTCTTTTGTGAAAAATAACTGCATGATAAAGGTTAATAAAACCAGCCATATAACAGGTTTAAGGCCGCCGTATAAAAACTTGGCCGGCACCTTTGATAATCCCAATAAGAAAAAAGTATAAATACCAATAAGCACATAGGTGATCCAGTTATTTGCTAAAAAGATAATGCATACAAAAAGGAAAATAATAATCAATTTCGACCGAGGGTCCATTTTATGAATCAAGGAATCGGCTGGCACATACCGGCCAAAAATCATTTTTTCCATCATGGGCGGACACCTCCGCTCACCATATCTGCCACAACTGCCGCCAGTTCGTCGATAGACAGGCAAATCTTGCCCAGCTTTCTGCCAATCTTTTTCTCAAGGCTCAATTGAAACCGTACCACTTCTGGAACATCCAATCCCATTTGCATAAGTTCTTCTGGTGAGGAAAAGATCTCTTCAGGAGTGCCTTGTTTGGCGACCCTGCCCTGCTGCATAATGACGATTTGATCTGCGTACCGTGCCGCATCTTCCATACTGTGTGTCACCAATATCGTGGAGAGCTGCCGTTGCTTATGAAGCGAATAAAACATGTCCATAATCTCCTTGCGGCCGCGAGGATCAAGCCCTGCTGTAGGCTCATCCAGAACAATGACATCGGGGTCCATCGCCAATACACCGGCAATGGCCACACGTCGCATTTGGCCGCCTGACAGGTCAAATGGTGATTTTTCTAGAATTTCTTTCCCAAGTCCTACTTGGTTCAACGCTATTCTGGCCCGTTCTCTTGCTTCAGACTCAGAGACGCCAAAATTCATCGGACCAAACATAATATCCTTTTCAACGGTTTCTTCAAACAGCTGGTGTTCCGGAAACTGGAACACAATTCCAACCCGTTTGCGGACCGGTTTCAGGTTTTTATTCTTCTGATGGGCTTTAATTTCATATTCACCAATCTTGACCATACCCTCAGTTGGCTGCAGGAGTGCATTTAAATGTTGCAAAACCGTTGATTTGCCGGAGCCGGTATGACCAATTAGTGCCAAATAAGTCCCGGATGGAATGTTAATCGATACATCGGAAATCGCCAGGCGTTCAAATGGTGTGCCCGCCTGATAGCGATATTCTACCTTTTCGAGTGAGATGTCCATATCTCTGTCACCAACTCTTCCTCCGATAAATACCGGTTTGGTAAATTGACCCCCTGCAGTCTGAGGGCTTGGCCCATCTTAACAGAGAAAGGAATGTCCAAGCCTAATTGAATGAGTTCCTCTTCCATGGAGAAAATCTCTGCAGGAATGCCTTGCCGATAGACTTCTCCCTTGTTCATGACAATCATTCGATCGGCTTTAGCTGCTTCTTCCAAATCATGAGTGATCGAAATGACTGTCAACAATTTTTCATCCTGTAAGGCCCTTACCGTCTCCAGTACTTCCTCCCTGCCTCTCGGGTCAAGCATCGATGTTGCTTCGTCTAGAATAATAATGGCTGGCCTTAACGCGAGTACTCCAGCAATGGCCACCCTTTGCTTTTGGCCTCCAGACAGATGGTGGGGCTCTTGATCTAGAAACGCCTCCATTTTAACCTTTTTCAAGGCATCTTTTACCCGTTCCACCATTTCTTCTCTTGGAATCCCCATGTTTTCTAAACCAAAAGCCACATCATCTTGAACGGTTGTACCCACAAACTGATTATCTGGGTTTTGGAAGACCATGCCGATTTTACGGCGGATTTCCCAAATAGTCTCTTCGTTCAGCTTGGTACCTGAAACCACGATTTCTCCCTGCTGCGGAAATTGCAATCCGTTTAGCAGCTTGGCCATGGTTGACTTTCCAGAACCGTTATGGCCTACAATCGCTAGCCATTCTCCCTCGTAAATATCAAAGGAGACAGACTTGAGCGCCATTCTGTCTTGTTCATCATATTGAAAGGACACTTCCTTTAAAGACACAATCGGCTGTTTCATTGCGGCGATTCCCTCCCTGTCCTATACCTCAGCTCTTCTCTACTTACCGTTAAATACAAAAAAAGCCTGCACCTCATCCCAGGGCAGTGCTTGATTAACTCAACAACATGCAATACTTGCAATATATAATTGGGAGAGGTGCATAAGCTAGACGAGACGCAAAACATTTACGCTCAACCAGGGATCTCTCAGTAAATGCTAAACTCAAAAAGACAAAGCTACCTGTTTTATCTTTCAAAAGTTTCTCCTTCCCTGTGGAGTTACGCTCATCATAACGCTCTTTTTGGCTGTTCCGAGACCATACCTACAGAAAAAGGGCAGAGAACAAGTTCTTGTAACAAAACTGTCCAGTACCCTTGTTGTCTGTCCAAGTTATTAAACTAACTCGATAATTACCATTGGTGCACCGTCACCACGACGAGGTCCAAGTTTCATAATGCGAGTATAGCCACCTTGACGCTCTTGATAACGAGGAGCAATATCAGCGAATAACTTTTGTAGTGCATCTTGACCGCTCTCTGCATCAGCTACTTCATTACGAACGTAAGCAGCAGCTTGACGACGTGCATGAAGGTCTCCGCGTTTTCCTAGAGTGATCATTTTCTCAACAGTTGAGCGAAGCTCTTTCGCACGGGTTTCTGTTGTTTCAATGCGCTCGTTGATGATTAAATCTGTTGTTAAGTCACGAAGCATAGCTTTACGCTGTGCGCTTGTACGTCCTAACTTTCTGTATGCCATGAAGGGTTCCCTCCTTTTTGAAATCTTTATATATTTTGGATCAGCTAAAGTCCAACCAATTACCTAGTCGTCTTTCCGTAAGCCTAATCCAAGCTCTTCTAGTTTTGCCTTCACTTCTTCGAGTGATTTACGGCCCAAGTTACGTACTTTCATCATATCTTCTTCAGTTTTATTAGCTAATTCCTGAACAGTGTTGATGCCTGCACGTTTTAGACAGTTATAAGAACGAACAGAAAGATCAAGTTCTTCAATTGTCATTTCTAGAACCTTTTCTTTTTGATCCTCTTCTTTTTCAATCATAATTTCAGCATTCTGAGCTTCATCAGTTAATCCGACAAAGATATTCAAATGCTCAGTTAAGATTTTCGAACCAAGTGCAATTGCTTCTTTAGGGCCAGTGCTGCCATCTGTCCAAACGTCTAATGTCAGTTTATCAAAGTTGGCTAATTGACCCACACGAGTATTTTCAACTTGGTAAGATACACGAGAAACTGGCGTATAAATTGAATCAATCGGAATGACACCAATAGGCTGATCCTCGCGCTTGTTTTGATCCGCAGGTGTATATCCTCTACCGCGTTTAGCTGTTAAACGCATGTGAAGATGTCCATTTGCTGCTAACGTTGCGATATGAAGATCAGGATTCAATATTTCTACGTCACTATCATGAGTAATATTACCAGCTGTAACAGGTCCTTCACCTTGAACATCGATTTCAAGAGTCTTCTCTTCATCAGAGTATATCTTTAAAGCGATTTTTTTAATGTTTAGTATGATGGATGTTACGTCTTCTACAACACCTTCAATTGTTGAGAACTCATGAAGTACCCCATCGACCTGAATCGCGGTAACAGCGGCACCTGGGAGTGAAGATAATAGGATACGACGTAAGGAGTTACCCAAAGTGGTACCATATCCACGCTCAAGCGGCTCTACTACGAACTTACCGTACTTGGCATCATCGCTGATCTCAACCGTTTCGATTTTTGGTTTTTCTATTTCGATCATCAAATAACCCTCCTTCAAAACGTCGAAACCTCGAATAGTATTTTACTACTCGAAATTCCCCCATGTATACGTTCCCGTTCTGTGCACAACAACTGGAATAAATAATTTCTGGAAAAATTCATATCATATCCCATTATAGACAGGTGATACAAATCTTATACAGAAAAATTACACACGACGACGTTTTGGCGGACGGCATCCGTTATGGGGAACTGGTGTAACATCCTTAATAGCTGTTACTTCAAGTCCTGCAGCTTGAAGAGCACGGATAGCAGCCTCACGTCCAGCGCCAGGTCCTTTAACAGTAACTTCTAATGTTTTCATGCCATGATCCATAGAAGCCTTAGCAGCTGTTTCAGCAGCCATTTGGGCAGCGAATGGAGTAGATTTACGAGAACCTTTAAATCCAAGCGCACCTGCACTAGACCAAGAAATCGCATTACCATGTACATCAGTGATTGTTACAATCGTATTGTTAAAAGTTGAGCGGATGTGAGCAACACCAGCTTCAATATTCTTTTTCACACGACGTTTACGTGTATTCGTTTTACGTGCCATTTTTAATTAACCTCCTTTACCGATTACTTCTTCTTGTTAGCAACAGTCTTACGAGGACCTTTGCGTGTACGAGCATTGTTTTTCGTATTTTGTCCGCGAACAGGTAAGCCGCGACGATGACGAAGACCGCGGTAGCAGCCGATTTCCATTAGACGCTTAATGTTTAGAGAAACTTCACGACGAAGGTCACCCTCAACTTTTAGCTTGTCAATGATATCACGGATTTTATTTAACTCATCTTCTGTTAAATCACGAACACGAGTATCTTCAGAAACGCCAGCTTCTGCTAAGATTTTTTGAGCAGTTGGTTTACCAATACCATAAATATAAGTTAAAGAGATAACTACACGCTTTTCACGTGGAATATCTACACCAGCAATACGTGCCATTTAATGTGCACCTCCTATCAATTAACCTTGTTTTTGTTTATGCTTAGGGTTTTCACAGATAACCATTACTTTACCGCGACGGCGAATAACTTTACATTTTTCGCAGATCGGTTTAACAGATGGTCTTACTTTCATTATCCTAACCTCCTTAATAGTACGGAGCGCAAACAGATTATTTAAAGCGGTAGGTAATTCTTCCGCGTGTTAAGTCATATGGAGAAAGCTCAACAGTTACTTTATCACCTGGCAGGATACGAATAAAATGCATTCGGATTTTACCAGAGACATGAGCTAGTACAGTATGACCATTTTCTAATTCTACCTTAAACATTGCATTTGGCAAAGTTTCAATGACCTTGCCTTCAATTTCAATAACATCATCTTTGGCCATCGGTCTCGGCTCCCTTCTCTTTTCAGACTAGCGTTTCTATAACAGCATGTAGTGCAAAGCGGGTCTTCTTGTATAAGGATGAGCTTGCAACTTTACAATTTTACCATATATCAAGAGTTCTGTCCGCTAGTAACAATTAGAAATTATATACTTTTTGCGGATGAAAAGCCAATTGCTCCCCACTACTACACATGAAGCGCATGGGAGTGTCCTCAAGATCCGCTCACCTGGCTTCCTGCATGATGTTTGCAACCTATACCAGGACTTAAAACAATCATCAATGCAAGCCCTCAAGTAATTGCTCGATATCAACAAAGACCTTTTTGATATCTTGCTGACCGTCAATGGTGCGTAGGTAACCTTTTGTTTCATAAAAAGTTAATAATGGTTCTTGCTGCTTAATATTGACGTCTAGTCTGTTTTGAACAGTCTCAGCATTATCATCAGCACGTTGATATAATTCACCGCCGCATCGGTCACATACGCCCTCTTTAGCAGGTGGATTAAATACTAAATGATAGGTAGAGCCACAGTCTTTACAAATTCGGCGTCCAGTTAAACGCTCCATTAAGATACTTTTATCAACATTAATATTGATAACGTAATCTATTTTTTTATTTAACTCTTCAAGTAAGTTTTCTAACGCTTCCGCCTGAGGAACTGTTCTAGGAAAACCATCAAGCAAGAATCCTTTTTTACAGTCATCTTTACTTAATCGTTCACGGACAATGCCAATCGTCACATCATCTGGAACAAGTTCACCTTTATCCATGAAGGATTTGGCCTTTAATCCCAGTTCTGTACCATCTTTCATAGCTGCACGGAACATATCTCCAGTTGAGATATGAGGGATGCCGTACTTTTCAACAATTCGTTCAGCCTGAGTACCTTTACCGGCACCCGGAAGCCCCATTAATACTAAGTTCACACGTGTTCCCCCTCGTGCTAAGAATGGTTTTTAGGGGGCCCTAAGGTCCCCAAAACCTCTATTTAATAAAGCCTTTATAGTGACGCTTTACAAGCTGTGCCTCAAGCTGTTTATACGTATCAAGAGCAACACCGACAACAATCAGTAAGCTGGTTCCTCCAATTTGAGCTGATTGCGGTAAGTTCGCTACTTTTATAAAGATAGTAGGAAGGATCGCAATAACAGTTAGGAAGAGGGCACCCACAAATGTTAAACGGTATAACACACGAGTTAAATACTCTTGTGTGCTTTTTCCTGGACGAATACCAGGAATATATCCGCTTTGTTTTTGCAGGTTTTCAGCTGCCTGTTCAGGGTTAACTTGGATAAACGCATAAAAGTAAGTAAACGCAATGATAAGAGCCGCATAAAGGGTCATCCCGATCGGATGAGTATAATCAAATACTTTTGTAATCCACAATGTTACATCATTCGTTGGGAAGAATGATGCAATCGTTCTTGGGGTTACTATAAATGAAATGGCGAAGATAACTGGGATAACACCTGCAGCATTTACCTTCAACGGCATATGCGTTGATTGACCGCCAACAGGATTCCGGCCAACTGCCATCCTTTTTGCATATTGAATTGGAATTTTCCGTACTGCTTGCTGGATAAAAATAACCCCAACAACGATTGCGATGATGACTAATACAATTATGAGCATCGTTACAATTTTTAAGAATAACTGCTCGCCCGCATTTTCAAACTGTTGAACATAGATCTGGTTGATGGTTGAAGGCATGCCAGCAACAATCCCAGCAAAGATGATGATGGAAATTCCATTTCCAACACCGTGAGATGTAATTTGCTCACCTAACCACAACAAGAAAGCTGTACCAGCAGTTAACACAACGGCAATCAACAAGTACGTTGTGATTCCTGGATTTTGAATCAATTGTCCATTGGCTAAGTTATTAAAGCCATATGACATACCTAATGCTTGGATGAATCCTAGGATAACCGTAAAGTAACGCGTAAATTGTGCGATCTTACGGCGTCCGGCATCCCCTTGTTTGGACCATTCGGTAAACTTAGGGACAACATCCATTTGCAATAGCTGAATAATGATAGAAGCAGTAATGTAGGGCATAATACCCATGGCAAAAATGGAGAATTGTTTTAATGCTCCACCGCCAAAAGTATTAAGAATCCCAAACACACTGAGTTCATCTTGAGATGCTAGTATATCAGCATTTACATTGGGAACGGGAATAAATGTTCCAATTCGGTAAACCACTAACATTAAAAGGGTGAAAATGACCTTTCGACGTATTTCACCCACACGCATAAAATTGGAGAGAGTCTGGAACATTAGATCACCTCAGTAGTTCCACCAGCAGCTTCGATCGCTTCCTTAGCAGCAGATGAGAATTTGTGAGCTTTAACAGTCAGTTTTTTCTCTACATTCCCTTTTGCAAGAATCTTGATTCCTGCTTTTTCATTACTTACAACGCCTGTTTCAATAAGAAGTTCTGGAGTAACTTCTGTACCGTCTTCAAAGCGATTTAAAGCATCAAGATTAACTACTGCATATTCTTTACGGCTAATGTTAGTAAAACCACGTTTTGGTAAACGACGGAATAAAGGTGTTTGACCACCTTCGAAGCCTAAACGTACACCACCGCCAGAACGAGCATTTTGACCTTTATGGCCTTTACCGGCTGTCTTACCTTGACCAGAACCAATACCACGTCCTAAGCGTTTACGCTCTTTCCGAGAACCTTCTGCAGGTTTTAATTCATGAAGTTTCATTTTGGCACCTCCTTATTCAAGAAAAACAACCTTTTATTGTTCTTTAACTGTTACTAGGTGAGACACTTTGTTAACCATACCACGGATGGCAGGATTATCTTGGTGTTCAACTGTTTGATTTAATTTACGTAAACCCAGCGCTTCAACAGTCGCGCGTTGGTCTTCAGGACGACCAATTAGGCTTCGGCTGAGGGTAATTAAAAGTTTGTTTGCCATTTGATTTCCCTCCTTATCCTAATAGTTCTTCTACTGACTTACCACGTAATTTCGCTACGTCTTCAGCACGTTTCAATTGTTTTAGACCATCAATAGTGGCACGAACCATATTGATTGGAGTGTTAGTTCCAAGTGATTTAGAAAGGATATCTGCTACCCCTGCTAATTCTAGAACCGCACGAACTGGGCCACCAGCGATAACTCCTGTACCTTCAGAAGCAGGTTTTAGAAGGATTTCACCAGCACCAAAACGTCCGATTACTTGGTGAGGAACAGTTGTTCCGACCATTGGTACTTCCACTAGGTTTTTCTTAGCATCTTCAATAGCTTTACGAATGGCATCAGGTACTTCCTGTGCTTTACCAGTACCGAAACCTACATGACCGTTTTTATCTCCAACTACAACTAGTGCAGAGAAACGGAAACGACGTCCACCTTTAACAACCTTTGCAACACGGTTAATGGTTACTACGCGTTCTTCAAGTTCAAGTTTGTTTGGATCAATACGACGCATCTTTCTTTAGTCCCTCCTTTGTCTATTAAAATTGTAAGCCGTTTTCACGAGCAGCATCAGCTAATGCTTGAATGCGTCCGTGGTAAAGGTATCCTCCGCGGTCAAATACAACTGCAGAGATTCCTTTTTCAACTGCACGTTTTGCAACTAATTCTCCGACCTTTTGTGCAGCTTCGATATTGCTTGTAGACTCAAGACCAAGGTCTTTTTCGATAGTTGAAGCACTAGCTAGAGTAACTCCATTCATATCGTCGATAATTTGAGCATAAATATGTTTGTTAGAACGAAACACATTTAGACGTGGACGAGCAGAAGTACCGCTTAGTT
This sequence comes from Neobacillus dielmonensis, assembly GCF_000612665.1. Taxonomy (GTDB): domain Bacteria; phylum Bacillota; class Bacilli; order Bacillales; family Cytobacillaceae; genus Neobacillus; species Neobacillus dielmonensis. Next base: position 41,457 of record NZ_HG942021.1, on the reverse strand, counting down.
TCGCACGGACACGAGCATGTCTTTTACGGCGAACTGCGTTTTTATCTTGCTTCGTAATCATTTACGTCACTCCTTTCGTTTACCTACGCGGCATTACTTACCAGTTTTACCTTCTTTACGGCGAACATATTCGCCTTCGTAGCGGATTCCTTTACCTTTATATGGCTCTGGAGGACGAACTCCGCGGATATTGGCTGCTAGAGCGCCAACGCGTTCTTTATCAGTACCTTTTACGGAAATCTTTGTATTGGCAGGTACTTCAATTTCAAGACCATCTTCTGGCTCGATTTCAACCGGATGAGAGTAACCAACGTTCAATACAAGCTTTTTGCCTTGTTTTTGAGCACGGTATCCAACCCCGATTAATTCAAGGTTCTTTTCAAAGCCTTTAGATACACCTTCAACCATGTTAGCGATCACGGCACGAGTTGTTCCGTGCAATGCGCGGTGTTCTTTATTATCAGAAGGACGTGTAATAGTTACAACGTTCTCTTCAACATTGATTGTAATATCAGGATTAAAAGTACGAGAAAGTTCGCCTTTCGGTCCTTTCACAGTAACTGCGCTGTTATTAACAGTTACTGTAACTCCTGCTGGAATTTCGATAGGTTTTTTTCCTACGCGAGACATTTAGTTGCACCTCCATTCATTGAAAAAATCAATTACCAAACGTAACCTAGTACTTCTCCGCCGATTTGTTTTGCACGAGCTTCTTTATCTGTTAAAACCCCTTGAGATGTCGAAACTAATGCAATACCAAGTCCGTTAAGAACTTTTGGTACCTCGTCAGATTTTGCGTAAACACGAAGACCAGGCTTGCTTATGCGTTTAAGACCAGTGATAACACGTTCATTATTTGCACCGTATTTTAAGAAGATACGGATAATACCTTGTTTATTATCTTCGATAAATTCAACGTCACGTACGAAACCTTCACGCTTTAAGATTTCAGCGATTTGTTTTTTGATATTAGAAGCAGGCACTTCTAACTTTTCGTGACGCACCATGTTCGCATTACGAATGCGAGTAAGCATATCAGCAATTGGATCTGTCATGACCATTATTTTTACCTCCTTCCACAAGCTCTAGTTTTACCAGCTAGCTTTTTTGACACCAGGAATTTGTCCTTTATATGCTAATTCACGGAAACAAATACGGCAAAGCTTAAATTTACGGTATACAGAGTGTGGACGTCCGCAGCGTTCGCAGCGTGTGTACTCTTGTACTTTGTATTTAGGCGTGCGTTTTTGTTTCGCAATCATTGACTTTTTAGCCACGTTTTCGCCTCCCTTATTTAGCGATTACTTTTGGAATGGCATTCCGATTTGAGTTAATAATTCACGAGCCTCTTCATCAGTATTTGCAGTAGTTACAATTACGATGTCCATACCGCGAACTTTGCTGACTTTATCGTAATCAATTTCAGGGAAGATTAGCTGTTCTTTCACACCTAATGTATAGTTACCGCGACCATCAAATGCTTTTTTAGAAACACCACGGAAGTCACGTACACGAGGTAAAGAAACAGAAACTAATTTATCCAAGAATTGATACATGCGCTCGCCGCGAAGAGTAACTTTAGCGCCGATAGGCATGCCTTCACGAAGACGGAAACCAGCGATTGATTTTTTTGCACGAGTCACAACTGGTTTTTGACCAGTGATCATTGTTAATTCTTCAACTGCATTGTCTAATGCTTTTACATTTTGAACAGCGTCACCAACACCCATGTTGATAACAATCTTCTCAATTTTAGGAACCTGCATAACAGATTTATAATTAAACTTGCTCATTAGAGCAGGACTAATTTCTTTAGCATATTTTTCTTTTAGGCGGTTCATTTAGTGTACCTCCCTTCTTTTTTGAACTATTTATCTAATACTTCACCGGATTTTGCTACGCGTACCTTTTTGTCATCAACCGTTTTGTATCCTACCCGAGTTGGGTTGCCGGTTTTTGGATCGATAGGCATAACGTTAGATACATGGATTGGAGCCTCAAAGCTGACGATACCACCTTGTGGGTTCACTTGAGAAGGTTTTGAATGTTTTTTAACAATATTTACGCCTTCTACAACCACGCGGTTATCTTTCGGATAAGCAGCCAGGATTACGCCTGTTTTACCTTTATCCTTGCCAGAAATGACTCTGACTTTATCACCTTTTTTTACATGCATCCTTAAAGCACCTCCTTAAAGGCCATTTGGATTAAATGTTATTATAGTACTTCTGGGGCTAGAGAAACGATTTTCATAAAGTTGTTGTCACGTAATTCGCGGGCAACTGGTCCGAAGATACGTGTTCCACGAGGGCCCTTATCATCTCTGATAATGACACATGCGTTCTCATCAAAACGAATGTAGGAACCATCTGGACGGCGAACACCACTCTTTGTCCGAACTACAACGGCTTTAACAACATCGCCCTTTTTAACAACGCCACCTGGTGTTGCTTGTTTTACTGCACAAACGATAATATCACCGATATTAGCAGTCTTGCGGCCAGAACCACCAAGAACTTTAATTGTAAGTACTTCACGAGCACCAGAGTTGTCAGCAACTTTTAAACGAGATTCTTGTTGAATCATGTGTGTAACCTCCCTTCGGAATGAAACTAATCCGAACCATTAAATGATAACTGCTTTTTCTACAACTTCTACTAAGCGGAAGCGTTTAGTAGCTGATAGCGGGCGAGTTTCCATAATGCGTACGATATCGCCAACTTTTGCTTGGTTTTGCTCATCATGAGCTTTAAACTTTTTAGAGTACTTAACGCGTTTACCATAAAGTGGATGCTTTTTGTAAGTTTCGACAAGAACTGTAACGGTTTTATCCATTTTGTCAGAAACAACGCGTCCAGTGTAAACTTTGCGCTGGTTACGTTCACTCATCTACGTGAACCTCCTCTCATTGATCACTTGTTAAAGCTGATTTCTCTTTCACGAACAACAGTTTTCATACGGGCAATCGATTTGCGAACTTCACGAATGCGTGCAGTGTTTTCAAGTTGTCCAGTCGCCAATTGAAAGCGAAGGTTAAAAAGCTCTTCCTTAAGAGATTTTACTTTTTGTTCAATTTCAGCAGTGGTAAGGTCACGAATTTCATTAGCTTTCACTTGATTCACCACCAATTTCTTCACGTTTTACAAACTTACATTTGATTGGAAGTTTGTGCATAGCAAGACGAAGTGCTTCACGAGCAACTTCTTCAGGTACACCAGCAATTTCAAACATGATTCTGCCTGGTTTTACAACAGCCACCCATCCTTCAGGTGCCCCTTTACCGGAACCCATCCGAACTTCTAACGGTTTTGCTGTATAAGCTTTATGCGGGAAAATTTTAATCCAAACTTTACCGCCACGTTTCATGTAACGTGTCATCGCAATACGGGCAGCTTCAATTTGACGGTTTGTAATCCAGGAAGCTTCTAATGCTTGTAAGCCATATTCACCGAAAGTAACTTCAGTGCCGCCTTTTGAAGTACCTTTCATGCTTCCACGGTGTGGACGGCGATATTTAACGCGTTTTGGCAATAACATGATTATTTGCCTCCTTCCTCAGATTTCTTCTTAGTAGGAAGGACCTCTCCACGATAGATCCATACTTTAACACCAAGCTTACCATAAGTAGTGTCAGCTTCAGCTGTAGCATAGTCGATGTCAGCGCGAAGTGTATGAAGTGGAACAGTGCCTTCGCTATAGTGTTCAGCACGAGCGATATCTGCTCCGCCTAGACGTCCAGATACCTGTGTTTTAATACCCTTAGCACCTGCACGCATTGAACGTTGAATTGCTTGCTTTTGTGCACGACGGAAAGAAACACGGTTTTCTAATTGACGAGCGATGTTTTCAGCAACCAACTTTGCATCGATATCAGCTTTCTTGATTTCAAGAATGTTGATATGAACTCGTTTGCCAGTTAATTGATTCAAAGCTTTACGAAGTGCTTCAACTTCAGTACCGCCTTTACCGATAACCATACCAGGTTTAGCTGTATGGACAGTAACGTTCACGCGGTTTGCTGCACGTTCGATTTCAACTTTAGAAACAGAAGCATCTTTTAAACGCTTTGTGATATATTCACGAACTTTAATATCTTCGTGTAAAAGATCAGCAAAGTCTTTGCCTGCATACCATTTAGATTCCCAATCACGGATGATTCCAATACGCAGTCCGACTGGATTTACTTTTTGACCCACAGATTATCCCTCCTTCTTCTCTGATAGTACGATAGTAATATGACTAGTACGTTTATTGATTTGGCTTGCACGTCCCATAGCGCGTGGACGGAAACGTTTCAATGTTGGTCCTTCGTCAACGAATGCTTGTGCAACAACTAGATTATTAACGTCCATTTCATAGTTGTGCTCAGCATTTGCCATAGCAGATTTTAATACTTTTTCAACGATTGGAGAAGCAGCCTTTGGTGTGAGATTTAAAATCGCCACCGCTTCACCAACTTGCTTTCCTCGGATTAAATCAACGACTAAACGTGCTTTACGAGGAGCAATACGGACTGTTCTAGCAACAGCTTTAGCTTGCATTTGGATGCCCTCCTCTCTTAACGTCTTGTTTTCTTATCATCAGCGGCGTGGCCTTTGTAAGTACGACTTGGAGCAAATTCTCCAAGCTTGTGACCTACCATATCTTCCGTAACATATACAGGCACATGTTTGCGTCCATCATAAACGGCAATCGTATGACCGATAAATTGTGGGAAGATTGTAGAACGGCGTGACCAAGTTTTAATCACTTGCTTTTTATCAGACTCATTTAACTTTTCAACTTTAACCATTAAATGATCATCAACAAATGGTCCTTTTTTTAAGCTGCGACCCATGAAGGAACCTCCCTTCGTGATTGCTCTACGGCTCTTACGTTGAACCGTAGTACAATCCCGTTATTTTTTACGACGGTTAACAATAAGTTTATCTGATTTGTTTTTCTTCTTACGAGTTTTATAACCAAGAGTTGGTTTACCCCATGGTGACATTGGTGATTTACGTCCGATAGGAGCGCGTCCTTCACCACCACCGTGTGGGTGATCGTTAGGGTTCATAACAGATCCACGAACAGTTGGGCGCTTGCCTAACCAGCGAGAACGACCTGCTTTACCAATCTTAATAAGTTCGTGTTGCTCGTTACCTACTTGACCGATAGAAGCACGGCACTCTGATAAGATATAACGAGTTTCACCAGAAGTTAAGCGAACTAATACATATTTACCTTCTTTACCAAGTACTTGCGCACTTGTTCCGGCAGAACGTACCAATTGTCCACCTTTACCAGGTTTTAACTCAATGTTGTGTACTACAGTACCAACTGGAATGTTTGCAAGTGGTAGTGAATTACCTACTTTAATGTCAGCTTCAGGGCCTGACATAACTGTCATTCCAACTTCTAGGTTTTTTGGAGCTAAGATATAACGCTTTTCACCATCTGCATAATTGATTAACGCAATATTTGCAGAACGGTTTGGATCATATTCAATAGTGGCAACGCGTCCTGGAATGCCATCTTTAGTACGTTTAAAATCGATGATCCGATACTGACGCTTGTGACCGCCACCTTGATGACGAACAGTTAACTTACCTTGGTTATTACGGCCGCCATTGCTCTTTAAAGGAGCAAGTAAAGATTTTTCTGGAGTGGTAGATGTGATTTCTGCAAAATCAGATACTGTCATTCCACGACGACCGTTAGAGGTAGGTTTGTACTTTTTAATCGCCATTTTATTTCCCTCCTCTTCTTATTAATTTTTAGCTTTCAAAGAATTCAATTTCTTTGCTATCAGCTGTTAATTTTACGATTGCTTTACGACGCTTGTTTGTATAGCCGCCGAATTTACCCATACGCTTGAATTTACCTTTGTAGTTCATGATGTTAACTTTCTCAACATCAACACCGAAGATTTCTTCCACAGCATCTTTAACTTGAGTTTTGTTAGCTCTCACATCTACTTCAAAAGTATATTTCTTTTCAGCAATAAGGTCAGTAGAACGTTCAGTGATAACGGGGCGCTTAATGATATCGCGTGCATCCATTATGCAAGCACCTCCTCTACTTTTTCAACCGCTGCTTTAGTCATGATCAATTTATCATGATTAACAACGTCTAAAACGTTGATTCCATCAGCTGTTACAACTGTTACACCAGGGATGTTACGAGCAGATAATGCTACGCTCTCATCAAGGTCAGCAGTAACGATTAATGCTTTTTTCTCAACAGAAAGACCATTTAAAACAGCTTTGAAGTCTTTTGTTTTTGGAGCTTCGAACGTTAAGGCTTCAAGTACTAAAATATTCTCTTCTTGAACTTTAGAAGATAAAGCAGACTTGATTGCTAAACGACGAACCTTTTTAGGCAATTTATAGCTGTAGCTGCGTGGTGTAGGACCGAATACAGTACCGCCCCCGCGCCATTGTGGTGAACGAATCGAACCTTGACGAGCACGTCCAGTTCCTTTTTGACGCCATGGTTTTTTACCACCGCCGCTTACTTCAGAACGATTTTTTACACTGTGAGTACCTTGACGTAATGAAGCACGTTGCATAACGATTGCTTCAAACAATACGTGTTGGTTTGGCTCAATTCCAAATACTGATTCATTTAGTTCGATTTCGCCAACTTGAGAACCAGCTTGGTTTAATAATGCTACTTTAGGCATTCCTTTTTCCTCCTTTCCGAAAAATTAATTATGCTTTAACCGCACCTTTAATTTTTAGTAATGCTTTTTTAGCTCCTGGAACGTTACCTTTGATTAATAGCAAGTTGCGTTCAGCATCAACTTTAACAATTTCAAGGTTTTGTACAGTAACTTGTTCTCCGCCCATACGTCCAGGTAACAATTTACCTTTGAATACGCGGTTTGGAGCAACAGGTCCCATTGAACCAGGACGACGATGGTAACGAGAACCGTGGGCCATTGGGCCGCGGGATTGTCCGTGGCGTTTGATAGAGCCTTGGAAACCTTTACCCTTTGAGATTCCTGTTACATCTACTAAATCGCCAGCAGCGAAAATATCAACTTTGACTTCTTGACCAACTTCATAGCCTGCTAAGTCATCTTCGCGGAATTCGCGAACGAAGCGCTTAGGAGCAGTATTTGCTTTTGCAGCATGCCCTTTTTCTGGCTTGTTAGCTAACTTTTCACGTTTGTCTTCAAAGCCAACTTGGATAGCAGTATATCCGTCAGTCTCAACTGATTTCTTTTGAAGAACAACGTTAGCTGCTACCTCAACAACTGTTACAGGGATTAAATTGCCGTTCTCTGCAAATACTTGAGTCATACCAATCTTTCTTCCTAAGATTCCTTTGGTCATGTAAGTCACACCTCCTGTGGTTTATAATGTTTATTAGATTAAAGTTTAATTTCGATATCTACACCAGATGGTAAATCTAAACGCATCAACGCATCAACTGTTTGTGGAGTTGGGTTAACGATGTCGATTAGACGCTTATGTGTCCGCATTTCAAATTGTTCACGAGAATCTTTGTACTTATGAACCGCACGTAAGATTGTGTAGACAGATTTTTCAGTTGGAAGCGGAATCGGACCCGAAACGGCTGCACCTGAACGTTTTGCTGTTTCAACAATTTTTTCTGCAGATTGATCAAGAATTCTGTGATCATAAGCTTTTAAGCGGATACGAATCTTTTGTTTTGCCATTATTTTCCCTCCTTTATTCGCCTATTTTCAAAATAGACATACTCTGTGGAAATATCCTCACACACGCGCCATGGCAAAGCGGCCGGGTGTGTCAGCAACCTCCCACATCATCGCAGTCAAAGACCAACATTGTCTATTATACATAAAACACTGGGTAATTGCAACAATAATATTGAATTACTTGGTGTTTAACACTTTTACTATTATAACGGGTCAGATACCCGATTTCAATAGGATTATACATTCTCCAGTAATATCCTAATTTTTATACCTCATACTTTACAATGTGTTTCATATTATATAGAAGAAACACGGTACAATCTTCTTTTAAAAGTAGGATCTGATAAACGACATTGTTGATTTTTCAACTCTGTTGATTAGAGCGAAAGCCAACAATCATGTGTAAAAGAACCAAAAAGTAAGATTCGTAAAATAAAAAAAGCAGATGAGTCGTCACCCATCTGCTTTCACTAATAGTTATATTATTTAATTACAGTTGTGATTGAACCTGAACCAACTGTACGTCCGCCTTCACGAATAGAGAACTTAGTTCCTTCTTCGATTGCGACTGGAGCGATTAATTCAACTGACATTTCAGTGTTATCGCCAGGCATTACCATTTCAGTACCTTCTGGAAGAGTGATGATTCCAGTGATATCAGAAGTACGGAAATAGAATTGTGGACGGTAGTTTGAGAAGAATGGAGTATGACGTCCACCTTCTTCTTTAGACAATACATAAACTTGAGCTTTAAAAGAAGTGTGTGGGTTGATAGTTTTTGGCTTAGCCAAAACTTGTCCACGCTCAACTTCGTCACGAGAAACACCACGAAGTAGGGCACCGATGTTGTCACCAGCTTCAGCAAAGTCAAGAAGTTTACGGAACATTTCTACACCTGTTACAGTAGTAGATTTTGGCTCTTCAGTGAAACCAACGATTTCAACTACGTCACCAACTTTAACTTGTCCGCGTTCTACACGGCCAGTAGCAACAGTACCACGACCAGTGATTGAGAATACGTCCTCAACTGGCATCATGAATGGTTTGTCAGTGTCACGAGTTGGAGTTGGGATATAGCTGTCAACAGCATCCATTAATTCAATGATTTTTTCTTCCCAAGCTGCATCGCCTTCTAATGCTTTAAGAGCAGAACCTTTGATAACTGGTACATCATCACCAGGGAAGTCATACTCAGTAAGAAGGTCACGTACTTCCATTTCTACTAATTCAAGTAATTCTTCGTCGTCTACCATGTCACATTTGTTCATGAATACAACAAGGTAAGGAACGCCTACCTGACGAGAAAGAAGAATGTGCTCACGAGTTTGTGGCATTGGACCGTCAGCAGCAGATACTACAAGTATACCGCCGTCCATTTGAGCAGCACCAGTGATCATGTTTTTAACATAGTCAGCGTGTCCTGGGCAGTCTACGTGTGCATAGTGACGAGCATCAGTTTCATACTCAACGTGTGCAGTAGAGATTGTGATACCACGTTCTCTTTCTTCTGGAGCACCATCAATTTGATCGTATGCACGAGCTTCTGCTTTACCTTGTTTAGCAAGTACAGAAGTGATTGCAGCAGTAAGGGTTGTTTTACCATGGTCAACGTGGCCAATTGTACCAATGTTAACGTGTGGTTTAGAGCGGTCATATTTAGCTTTTCCCATTTGAAAATCCTCCTTTGGATTATAAAGTTTATAAGTATATTTTTAGTGGAAACTGCTATAATGTTGGTTCAAGATAACAGTTTCCATTAATACATAAGTAGTTATACTTGATAGATGGGTGAAAATCAATTATTCACCCTTATTTTTTTTGATAATTTCTTCAGAAACTGATTTTGGAACTTCTTCGTAGTGATCGAAGTGCATGGAGAATACTCCACGTCCTTGAGTACTTGAACGAAGGGCTGTAGCATAACCAAACATTTCTGATAGTGGAACCATTGCACGTACTACTTGTGCATTACCACGAGCTTCCATACCCTCTACACGACCACGGCGAGCTGTAATTTGTCCCATAATATCGCCTAGATATTCTTCAGGGATTACAACTTCAACTCTCATCATCGGTTCAAGGATAACTGGTGAACATTTTGAAGCTGCATTTTTAAGTGCTAAAGAAGCAGCGATTTTAAATGCCATCTCAGATGAGTCAACATCATGGTAAGAACCATCAAATAGTCTTGCTTTGATGTCTACTAATGGATAACCAGCAAGAACACCACGCTCTAGTGCGTCTTTCAAACCAGCTTCAACCGCAGGAATGTATTCACGAGGAACAACACCGCCGACGATGCCATTTTCGAATTCAAAGCCTTTACCTTCTTCGTTTGGAGAGAACTCAATCCAAACATGTCCGTATTGTCCACGGCCGCCAGACTGACGGGCAAATTTACCTTCAACCTGTGCAGAAGCACGGAATGTTTCACGGTAAGCAACTTGTGGTGCACCTACATTAGCTTCAACTTTGAATTCACGCTTCATACGGTCAACGATGATATCTAGGTGAAGTTCACCCATACCAGCGATGATTACTTGTCCAGTTTCCTGGTCAGTATGTGCACGGAATGTTGGATCTTCTTCTTGAAGCTTTTGCAAGGCAGTTGTCATTTTGTCTTGGTCAGCTTTTGACTTAGGTTCTACAGAAAGTTGGATAACAGGCTCTGGGAATTGCATAGACTCTAAGATAACAGGATTTTTGTCATCACAAAGAGTGTCGCCTGTTGTTGTATCTTTTAAACCTACAGCTGCAGCGATGTCACCAGCATAAACCTTAGAGATTTCTTGACGGTGGTTAGCATGCATCTGAAGGATACGACCAATACGTTCACGCTTGCCTTTTGTAGAGTTTTGGACATATGATCCTGACTCTAAAGTACCAGAATAAACACGGAAGAAAGTCAATTTACCAACATAAGGGTCAGTCATAACTTTGAATGCAAGAGCAGCAAATGGTTCATCATCACTTGAGTGACGCTCAAGCACTTCATCTTCATCATCAACTGCATGACCTTTAATAGAAGGTACATCTAATGGAGATGGAAGATACTCAATAACTGCATCCAACATTAATTGAACACCTTTGTTTTTAAATGCAGAGCCACAGATAACTGGGAAGAATTCAACGTTTACAGTACCTTTACGGATAGCAGCTTTTAACTCTTCAACAGAGATCTCTTCTCCGCCAAGATACTTTTCCATTAATTCTTCATCAAGTTCTGCTACTGCTTCAAGAAGCTTCTCGTGGTATTCATCAGCTTGCGCACGGTATTCTTCTGGAATTTCTTTCACTTCGATATCAGTACCAAGGTCATTGGTGTAGAAATGAGCTTTCATCTCTACTAAGTCAATGATAGCCTCAAACTGGTCTTCAGCACCGATTGGTAACTGAATTGGGTGGGCATTCGCTTGCAAACGATCATGTATTGTTTTAACTGAATACAAGAAGTCTGCACCGATTTTGTCCATTTTGTTAACAAACACAACACGTGGAACACCGTAAGTGGTTGCCTGACGCCAAACTGTTTCAGTTTGTGGTTCTACACCAGATTGCGCATCAAGCACAGCAACCGCACCATCAAGTACACGAAGGGAACGTTCAACTTCTACTGTGAAGTCTACGTGTCCTGGGGTGTCGATGATGTTAACACGGTGACCTTTCCATTGTGCTGTTGTTGCAGCGGATGTGATTGTAATTCCGCGCTCTTGTTCCTGCTCCATCCAGTCCATCTGAGACGCGCCTTCGTGTGTTTCACCGATTTTATGAATTTTACCAGTGTAATAAAGGACCCGTTCAGTGGTCGTCGTTTTACCGGCATCAATGTGAGCCATGATGCCGATATTACGAGTGTTTTCTAAGGAGAACTCTCTTGCCATTGGGTTTTTCTCCTTCCTAGTATGAAAGATTTTTGATTGAAGATGAGATTACCAACGATAGTGAGCAAACGCTTTGTTCGCTTCTGCCATTTTGTGTGTATCTTCACGTTTCTTAACAGAGGCACCAGTGTTGTTAGCTGCATCCATGATTTCGTTAGCTAAACGCTCTTCCATGGTTTTTTCACCGCGAAGACGTGAATAGTTAACTAACCAGCGAAGACCAAGAGTTGTACGGCGGTCAGGACGCACCTCAACTGGTACTTGGTAGTTTGCACCACCTACACGGCGTGCTCTAACTTCAAGTACTGGCATAATGTTTTTAAGTGCTGCTTCGAACACTTCCATTGGTTCTTTGCCAGTACGTTCACGAATAATATCAAATGATGAGTAAAGAATAGCTTGAGATTTACCTCTCTTACCGTCAACCATCATTTTGTTGATTAAGCGGGTAACCAGCTTTGAATTGTAAAGCGGATCTGGCAATACATCTCTCTTTGCTACAGGACCTTTACGTGGCATCGTATTTCCTCCTTTCAAAAAAGCTCTATATTTTTATGATTTTATTTTTTTGCTTTTGGTTTTTTAGTACCGTATTTAGAACGACCTTGCATACGGTTGTTCACACCGGCAGTGTCAAGCGCACCACGAACGATATGATAACGCACTCCTGGTAAGTCCTTTACACGTCCGCCACGGATAAGAACAACACTGTGCTCTTGAAGGTTGTGGCCGATACCAGGAATGTATGCTGTCACCTCAATACCATTAGTCAAGCGTACACGAGCATATTTACGTAACGCTGAGTTTGGTTTCTTTGGAGTCATTGTACCTACACGAGTACATACCCCGCGTTTTTGTGGTGAAGATACATTTGTTTGAGATTTTTTAAAGCTGTTATAACCTTTATTTAGCGCAGGAGATTTTGATTTCTCTGTCACTGATTGGCGTGGTTTACGCACTAATTGGTTAATTGTTGGCATGTTTTTTCCTCCTTTCACAATTTGTAGACCCACACATCCAGGTGGTTCATTTTTTTGCAAAAACAAAGTTCTTGCAGACTATTCTACTGCAAAAACAGTTTTTAACGGATAATAGCAACAGCTGCTGCACCTACTTGGATCCCACATGCTTTTCCTAATCGTTTCATCGAATCGCAATATTGGATTGGAACATCTTGTTTATGAGCTTCGTTTATAGCCTTTTCAACTAACTTAGGGTCAGCATCTTTAGCAACGATTAACTCTTTTACAATACCTTCCTTTAGTGCTTTCACTGTTTGTTTTGTTCCTATAATAAACTCATTGGACTTTAATACTTTATCATTAGACAACTTTCATATCCTCCAAAGTATCAAATGAATAGGAGCACCTTTGATATAGTACCATCTTCTAAAAAGGATGTCAAATATATTTTTACTTTTTTTGTTAGAAGCTAAAGTCTTTAAAATACGGTGCCAGTAATACTGGCACCGTAAATTATTTTATTCTACCGTAATCGGCTCTTCTGATGTTGTGTCTCTTAGTACAGGTTCTGCTTTCCGATAGCGCTGCATTCCTGTTCCAGCAGGCACAAGCTTACCAATGATAACATTTTCCTTCAAGCCAAGTAACTCATCCCGCTTGCCTTTGATCGCTGCATCGGTAAGAACTCTTGTTGTTTCTTGGAACGATGCTGCAGAAAGGAATGAATCTGTCTCAAGAGAAGCCTTAGTAATACCGAGCAATACAGGGCGTCCAGTAGCCGGCATTTTACCAGATAATAATGCCTTTTCATTCGCATCAGTAAATTGGTGAATATCGAGTAATGTACCTGGAAGTACATCTGTTTCACCTGCATCGCTGACACGAACTTTGCGAAGCATTTGCCGTACCATTACTTCAACGTGTTTGTCACCAATTTCAACACCCTGCATACGGTAAACTTTTTGAACTTCACGAAGCAGGTATTCTTGGACAGACTTCACGTCTTTTACTTTGATTAACTCTTTTGGATCGATAGAACCTTCGGTTAATTCTTGACCGCGTTCTACCTGGTCTCCTGCAGCCACTTTCAGTCGGGCTGTATACGGAGCATTGTATGTGCGGGATTCCACTTCACCTTGAATGACGATTTCGTGCTGACGGTCACGTCCTTCATTAATGGCAATAACGGTACCCTCAATTTCTGTAATAACAGCTTGACCTTTAGGGTTACGGGCTTCAAAAATCTCTTGAATCCGCGGTAAACCTTGTGTGATGTCATCTCCAGCAACACCGCCTGTGTGGAAAGTACGCATCGTTAACTGTGTACCAGGCTCACCGATTGATTGGGCAGCAATGATACCAACTGCTTCGCCGACTTCCACTTCTTGACCTGTTGCAAGGTTTCGTCCGTAACATTTCTTACATACACCATGACGGGTATTACATGTAAATGCAGAGCGGATTTTAACTTCTTCAATTCCAGCTTCAACAATAGTAGCAGCAAGGTCCTCAGTGATAAGTTCATTTTCTCTCACAAGGATTTCATTGGTCTTCGGATGTTTAATGTTATTGCGGGCATAACGACCGATTAAACGTTCTTCAAGCGATTCAATAATTTCAGTGCCATCCTTTAAGGAGCGAATCGCAAGGCCGCGGTCAGTTCCACAGTCATCTTCCCGAACAATTACATCCTGGGCAACGTCAACTAGACGACGTGTTAAGTAACCAGAGTCAGCTGTTTTAAGGGCTGTATCCGCAAGACCTTTACGCGCACCATGTGTCGAGATAAAGTACTCTAATACGGTTAATCCTTCACGGAAACTTGACTTAATTGGGAGCTCGATAATCCGTCCAGCCGGGTTCGCCATCAAACCACGCATACCAGCTAACTGGGTAAAGTTAGAGGCGTTACCACGGGCACCGGAATCACTCATCATAAAGATTGGGTTCGTTTTAGCTAAGGATTTCATCAATTTCCCTTGAATTGTATCCTTCGCAGCACTCCAAATTGAAATAACACGCTCATAACGTTCATCCTCGGTAATTAAACCACGTCTGAACTGTTTCATTACATTATCGACCTTCGCTTGGGCTTCATGGAGAATTTGCTCTTTTTCGCCGAGTACGACGATATCAGCAACACCAACAGTGATCCCTGCTTTAGTCGAATATTTAAATCCAAGATCTTTCATGCGGTCAAGCATTTTAGAGGTCTCGGTAATTTTAAACCGTTTGAACACTTCGGCAATGATGTTTCCAAGAATTTTCTTCTTGAACGGATCCACCAATGGCATTGATTGAATTTTTGCTTTGATGTCCTCGCCTTTAGCAACAAAATATTTTTCCGGGGTTTTCACTTCAAGATTATCTCTTGTTGGTTCGTTAATATATGGGAAAGATTTTGGCAGAATCTGATTGAAAATCAATTTACCAACAGTGGTAATCAACATCATTTGGTTCTGCTCTTCCGTAAAGGTCTCATTTCCTAATGAACCAGCGAAAACGGCAACACGGCTGTGCAAATGAACATACCCATTTTGATAAGCAAGTTCAGCTTCTGCGGTGTCGTTAAAAATCATACCTTCACCGACAGCGCCTTCCCTTTCCAATGTTAAGTAATAGTTTCCTAATACCATATCCTGAGAAGGTGTAACGACTGGCTTACCATCTTTAGGGTTCAAGATGTTTTGAGCCGCTAGCATTAATAGACGGGCTTCTGCTTGTGCTTCCGCAGACAGTGGCACGTGCACAGCCATCTGGTCTCCGTCGAAGTCCGCATTGTATGCTGTACAAACAAGCGGATGAAGACGAATTGCACGTCCTTCTACAAGCGTTGGTTCAAATGCCTGAATCCCTAGTCTATGCAGCGTTGGGGCACGGTTAAGCAATACTGGATGTTCTTTAATAACATCTTCTAGGACATCCCAAACTTCTGGAGATACCCGTTCGATTTTCCGTTTTGCAGACTTGATATTGTGGGCTAACCCTTTTTCAACAAGCTCTTTCATAATAAATGGCTTAAATAATTCAAGTGCCATTTCTTTTGGAAGACCGCACTGATACATTTTTAGGTTAGGACCAACGACGATAACAGAACGTCCAGAGTAGTCAACCCGTTTCCCAAGCAAGTTTTGACGGAAACGTCCTTGCTTACCTTTTAACATATGGGAAAGTGATTTTAACGGTCGATTACCAGGACCTGTAACAGGGCGTCCGCGGCGTCCGTTATCAATCAAAGCATCAACTGCTTCTTGCAGCATTCGCTTTTCGTTTTGAACAATAATGCTTGGCGCACCAAGGTCCAATAAACGCTTTAACCGATTATTACGGTTAATCACACGACGATATAAATCGTTTAGGTCGGATGTAGCAAAACGCCCACCATCCAATTGCACCATTGGGCGAAGCTCCGGAGGAATAACTGGAAGAACATCAAGGATCATCCAAGATGGCTCATTTCCTGAGTTACGGAAGGCCTCTAGTACCTCAAGGCGCTTGATCGCCCGCGTACGGCGCTGACCTTGGGCTGTTTTTAATTCCTCTTTAAGAATATCTACTTCTTTATCTAAATCAATATCAGATAATAGCTTTTTGATTGCTTCAGCACCCATGGAAGCCTGGAATTTGTTTCCGTACTTCTCACGATAAGTGCGGTATTCTTTTTCTGATAGAAGCTGTTTCTTCTCTAGAGCTGTATCTCCAGATTCAGTTACAACATAAGAAGCAAAGTAAATCACTTCTTCTAAAGCACGTGGGGACATATCTAATACAAGTCCCATCCGGCTTGGAATTCCTTTAAAGTACCAAATGTGGGAAACGGGTGCAGCTAATTCAATATGGCCCATGCGTTCACGGCGGACTTTAGCACGAGTTACTTCAACACCGCATCGATCACACACAACACCTTTATAGCGTACACGCTTATACTTTCCGCAGTGACACTCCCAGTCTTTTGTCGGACCGAAAATTCTTTCACAGAACAATCCGTCTTTCTCAGGCTTTAATGTACGATAGTTAATGGTTTCTGGCTTCTTGACTTCTCCGAATGACCAAGAACGGATTTTATCCGGTGAAGCAAGACCAATCTTCATGTATTCAAAATTATTAACGTCCAACAAGGGGCCTACCTCCCTTTTGATCTCCAGGTTTTACCCGCTTTTAAATTCATGCAAGCAGCTGATCCCCCGCTTGTTCGGGGGATTAAGCTGTAAGTTTATGAGTTATTCTTTTGTACCAACTTTTTCAGATTCAAAGCTCGGTGCTTCAGGAACAATATTTAACGTGTCCACCTGTTGTAGGTCATCATCGTCATCAGTATCCCGCATTTCAATTTCCTCTTCATCGCCGGAAAGAATCTTGACATCGAGTCCAAGGCTCTGAAGCTCTTTAATTAAAACTTTGAACGATTCAGGAACACCTGGTTCAGGAACATTTTCACCTTTGACAATCGCTTCGTATGTTTTCACACGACCCACGACATCGTCCGATTTTACTGTAAGAATTTCTTGCAGTGTATAGGCTGCACCATATGCTTCAAGTGCCCAAACCTCCATCTCACCAAAACGTTGTCCACCGAATTGAGCTTTACCACCCAATGGCTGTTGCGTAACAAGTGAGTATGGTCCAGTAGAACGGGCGTGCAATTTATCATCAACCATGTGTGCCAGTTTAATCATGTACATGACACCAACAGATACACGGTTATCAAATGGTTCTCCGCTGCGTCCATCATATAGAACGGTCTTCGCATCGCGGGCCATGCCAGCTTCTTCGATTGTTGACCAGACATCTTCTTCACGTGCACCATCAAATACCGGTGTAGCAACGTGAATACCGAGGTATCTTGCAGCCATACCTAAGTGAAGTTCAAGCACTTGCCCGATGTTCATCCTTGATGGCACCCCTAATGGGTTTAACATGATATCAACCGGTGTACCATCTGGAAGGAATGGCATGTCTTCTTCAGGCAATATACGGGAAATAACCCCTTTGTTACCATGGCGTCCTGCCATTTTATCGCCCTGATGGATTTTCCGTTTCTGAACAATATATACGCGGACAAGTTGATTGACTCCTGGAGGGAGTTCATCTCCATCTTCCCGGTTAAATACTTTGACATCGTGAATAATTCCGCCACCGCCATGCGGTACTCTTAGTGATGTATCACGGACTTCACGTGCTTTCTCACCGAATATGGCATGTAATAAGCGTTCTTCAGCAGTCAGTTCTGTTACACCCTTTGGCGTTACTTTACCGACAAGCAAATCGCCGTCTTTTACTTCGGCCCCAATTCGAATAATACCGCGCTCATCTAAATTGCGAAGAGCATCTTCTCCGACGTTTGGAATATCACGAGTGATTTCCTCAGGTCCAAGCTTGGTATCACGGGACTCTGATTCATATTCCTCGATATGGATAGAAGTATAAACGTCATCTTTAACTAATCGTTCACTCATGATGATGGCATCCTCATAGTTATAACCATCCCATGTCATGAAAGCAACTAATACGTTACGTCCCAGTGCCAACTCACCCAATTCCATGGATGGCCCGTCACCAAGTACCTCACCCTTTACAACACGGTCACCTACAGCGACAATCGGTCTTTGGTTATAGCACATACCTTGGTTAGAACGTACAAATTTCAATAAACGATATTTATCAAGGTCACCTTTTACTTCTTGACCATCTATGTTTCTCACACGACGAACCCAAATTTCGCGGGCCTCAACATGTTCAACAATACCATCATGCTTACAAATAACAGCTGCTCCCGAGTCTTTTGCTGATACGTATTCCATACCAGTACCAACACGAGGTGCTTCCGGCTGCATGAGCGGCACAGCTTGGCGCTGCATGTTTGCTCCCATTAGCGCACGGTTCGAGTCGTCATTTTCAAGGAACGGAATACAAGCAGTTGCAGCAGAAACTACTTGTTTTGGAGATACATCCATGTAGTCAACGCGTTCGCGTTTCACAACGGTGTTTTCACCACGGAAACGGGCAACAACCTCTTCATCCAAGAACGAACCGTCGTCACCAAGGCGAGAGTTTGCCTGGGCCACTACATAGTTATCCTCTTCGTCTGCTGTTAAGTAGTCGATCCGGTCAGTAATCTTCCCGGTATCCGGGTCAACCCGTCGGTACGGCGTCTCAATAAAGCCGAAACGATTAACCTTTGCATATGTTGATAAAGAGTTAATCAACCCGATGTTTGGTCCCTCTGGAGTTTCAATTGGACACATACGGCCATAGTGGGAATAGTGAACGTCACGAACTTCGAAACCTGCGCGTTCACGAGTAAGTCCACCTGGTCCTAATGCCGACAGACGGCGTTTATGAGTCAATTCCGCAAGCGGATTCGTTTGGTCCATAAACTGAGACAACTGGGAACTTCCGAAGAATTCCTTAATTGACGCAATAACAGGTCGAATATTAATTAACTGCTGAGGTGTAATGGTTGCCGTATCTTGAATAGACATTCTTTCGCGTACGACACGTTCCATCCGAGACAAACCGATACGGAATTGATTTTGCAGCAATTCCCCAACAGAACGAAGGCGTCTGTTTCCTAAATGGTCAATATCATCGGTATCCCCTACTCCATGCAATAAATCGAAGAAGTAGCTGATCGACGCAATAATATCAGCCGGAGTGATGTGTTTAATCGGTTCCGCCACATAGGCATTTCCCATTACATTAATTACTTTTTCATTTTCATCGCCAGGGGCATATATTTTAATCCCTTGTAAAACGATTTCTTCCTCCACTACACCACCTACAGGGCTGTATGATTGGAAGTTAATATTTTTCTCAAGGGCAGGCAAAATACGATCTAGGTTTCTTCGATCAAGAAGTGTCCCTTTTTCGGCAATGATTTCGCCTGTTTCTGGATCGGCTAGCGTTTCAGCTAAACGTTGGTTAAATAATCGATTTTTAATATGAAGCTTTTTGTTGATTTTATATCGGCCTACATTAGCCAAATCATATCGCTTTGGATCGAAGAAACGTGATATCAGTAAGTTCTTCGCATTTTCAACTGTTGGTGGTTCACCCGGACGCAGGCGTTCGTAGATTTCAAGCAACGCTTTATCTACACCTTCCGTATTGTCCTTTTCCAGCGTATTACGAATGTACTCATTATCACCAATCAAATCGATAATCTCTTGATCGGAGCCAAATCCAAGTGCACGCAGAAGAACGGTTACGGGAAGTTTCCGAGTCCGGTCAATTCTTACATAAACAACATCCTTGGCATCCGTTTCATACTCGAGCCAAGCACCACGATTCGGAATGACGGTAGCTGTAAAACCTTTTTTACCGTTTTTATCAACCTTTGCATTGAAGTATACACTCGGTGAGCGCACAAGCTGTGAAACAATAACGCGTTCTGCGCCATTAATGACAAACGTGCCTGTTTCTGTCATAAGCGGGAAATCACCCATGAATACATCTTGATCTTTTACTTCACCTGTTTCTTTGTTTACAAGACGTACCTTCACACGGAGTGGAGCAGAATATGTAACGTCCCGTTCCTTTGATTCCTCAACAGAGTAT
The DNA here is from genome assembly GCF_000612665.1 of Neobacillus dielmonensis. Lineage (GTDB taxonomy): Bacteria > Bacillota > Bacilli > Bacillales > Cytobacillaceae > Neobacillus > Neobacillus dielmonensis. The sequence continues at coordinate 21,391 of NZ_HG942021.1, read as the reverse complement.
TTTGGCTCGCCAAGGCTGTAATCAATAAATTCAAGTGATAGGTTACCAGTAAAGTCTTCAATTGGTGAAATATCCTGGAACATTTCACGCAATCCTTCATCCAAAAACCATTGATAGGAAGAGGTTTGGATTTCAATAAGATTTGGTAATTCCAACACTTCACTGATTCGCGCATAACTCCTACGTTGGCGGTGTCGTCCATACTGAACTAGTTGACCTGTCAACTGATTCACCCCTCAAATCAAGCGTTATTTAAATAATCTATTACATCTGCAGGAGAAGCATAAGCTCTTCCTATCAGACAAAAAGAAAAAGGGTTTTTGTTCAAAAACCACATTTTCACATTTTGACTATTATTTTGTCATCATTTCCTTCTTATGCCGATTTTATACTAAAAATAAGCATTTAAAGGAATAATTCGGAAATTATTATGATGGCATTTTATAATGCTACCACAACGGAATTTTCGAGTCAACTATTTTGTTGCCTTAATAATAAAATAGCCTTTCGATTTGTCAACAGTTTCTACATGTGAAAATAAATCTTTTAATTTCTCAAGTGTCGATGGAGCTCCCTGTTTCTTTTGAATTACCACCCAAAGTTCACCAGTGGGAGCGAGATGATGATAGCTTTGTTCAAAAATATCATGAACTGTTTTTTTACCAGCCCGAATCGGAGGGTTTGTCAAAATAGCTGAAAAACCTAATTCCGTTACATTCTCAAGGCGGTCACTTTCAAAAATCTTGACATTTCGAATGCCGTTTTTTTCTGCATTTTCCTTTGCCAGTTCAATCGCCCGTTCATTTATATCCACCATATGTACAGTACGTTCAGGGTGCTCTTTTGCAATCGACAATCCAATCGGGCCATAACCACAACCAACATCCAGTACAGGTCCTTCGATATCCGGCATGTGAAAAGCTTCTATTAACAAACGGGACCCGAAATCTACCTCTCTTTTGGAAAAGACTCCATTATCGGTTTTAAACCGGAATACTTGGTTCCGCAGCGTAAAGTTCCAGTATTTAGGATTGCTTTCAACGTTTTGAGTACGGGAATAATAGTGTTCAGACATGAGATCACCTCCGGAGAACAGATAATTGAAGAATAGATGTGGAATATGATTAGTATTGCCAAAAACTCTTTGAATTTAATATCTAGCTAATTTTAGCATTTCACGTAAAGCAAAAAAGCCCGCTTATGCAGCGAGCTTTTTAAAGTCTTGATTACTTAACTTCAACGTTTGCTCCAACTTCTTCAAGTTTAGCTTTGATTTCTTCAGCTTCTTCTTTAGAAGCGCCTTCTTTAACTGCTTTTGGAGTGTTGTCAACAAGTTCTTTTGCTTCTTTAAGACCAAGGCCAGTGATTTCACGAACAACCTTGATAACTTTGATTTTTTGGTCGCCAGCGCCAGCTAGGATTACATCAAACTCAGTTTTTTCTTCAGCAGCAGCAGCACCTGCACCGCCAACTACAGCTACAGGAGCAGCAGCAGTTACGCCAAATTCTTCTTCAATTGCTTTTACTAAATCGTTAAGTTCTAAAACAGTCATAGATTTAACTGCTTCAATGATTTGTTCTTTAGTCATTTTAAATGTTCCTCCTTAAGATTGGTTTAATTTATTGAATTGCGTTTAAGGTCAGCTTACGCGCCTTGTTCTTCTTTTTGATCTGCAACTGCTTTTGCAGCAAGAGCAAGATTACGGATTGGAGCTTGCAGAACGCTAAGCAGCATAGAAAGCAAGCCTTCGCGTGAAGGAAGTTCAGCAAGAGCTTTTACTTCTTCAACAGTAGCAACGTTTCCTTCAATCACACCTGCTTTAAGTTCAAGTGCCTCATTCTTTTTAGCAAAATCATTTAAGATTTTAGCTGGTGCTACTACATCTTCTGCACTGAACGCAATTGCGTTAGGACCAGTTAATGCAGCATTAAGGCCTTCAAGACCTGCAGCCTCAGCAGCACGGCGAGTCATAGTGTTTTTGTAAACCTTGAATTCAACGCCTGCTTCGCGAAGTTGTTTACGAAGTTCAGTTACTTCTGCAACTGAAAGTCCACGGTAATCAACAACGATCGTTGAAACACTTGCTTTTAATTTCTCGGCAATTTCGTCAACGACTTGTTTTTTAGCTTCGATTGCACTGCTCATTTTAACACCTCCTGTAGATTTCCTACATTCATACCCGGCAAAGTAAAGCCTCCATATCGAGCAAAGACATGGAGGCTGCAAGAATAGCTAAAGTAAGCTAATATATCGCATTACCTCGGCAGGAAATTAAGCACTAGGCACCTGCTGTCTACGGTACAAATGTTTATTCATTTTAACAACAAGATATATTTTATTCAATATATTGTTGATTGTCAATTGGTAAAATTTATCTTACTTCGCAGCAACAGTTGAAGGGTCAACCTTGATTCCAGGTCCCATAGTTGAAGCAACAGTTACGTTCTTCATGTAAGTACCTTTAGCTGCAGAAGGTTTTGCTTTTAACATTGTGTCGAATACAGTAGTGAAATTCTCTACAAGTTTTTGATCTTCGAAAGAAGTTTTACCGATAGGCACATGGATGTTACCAGCTTTGTCTACGCGGTATTCTACTTTACCAGCTTTGATTTCAGCGATGGCTCTTGTTACGTCAAAAGTAACAGTACCAGTCTTAGGGTTTGGCATTAAGCCTTTAGGTCCTAATACACGACCAAGTTTACCTACTTCACCCATCATGTCAGGTGTAGCTACGATTACATCGAAGTCAAACCAACCTTGTTGGATTTTGTTGATGTACTCTGAATCGCCTACATAATCTGCACCAGCAGCTTCAGCTTCTTTCAATTTCTCACCCTTCGCGAATACTAATACGCGCTGAGTTTTACCAGTACCATTAGGAAGCACAACTGCTCCACGAATTTGCTGGTCAGCTTTCTTAGGGTCAACGCCTAAACGGAATGCAACCTCAACAGTTGCATCAAATTTAGCAACGTTTGTTTTCTTAGCAAGTTCAATTGCTTCTGCAATTGGGTAAGCTTTTGAACGATCTACAAGCTTAACAGCTTCTAAATACTTCTTACCTTTTTTAGCCATTATCATTTCCTCCTCAAAATTGTGGTTTTAGCGTTTTTTGATAACTCCCACGAAAAAGGTTGCGAGTGTTAAAACGTCGCAACCCCTCATTACAAAGCAAAAACAGTTGTCTGCATGGATTAGTCTTCGATAACGATACCCATGCTGCGTGCAGTACCTTCAACCATGCGCATTGCTGCTTCAACGCTAGCTGCGTTAAGGTCAGGCATTTTTTGTTCCGCAATCTCGCGTACTTTATCACGCTTTACTGTTGCTACTTTATTACGGTTAGGCTGGCCTGAACCAGACTGAATTCCAGCTGCTACTTTCAAAAGAACTGCAGCAGGAGGAGTTTTCGTAATAAATGTAAATGAACGGTCTTCAAATACCGTGATTTCAACAGGAATAATCAATCCAGCTTGATCTGCTGTACGTGCGTTAAATTCTTTACAGAATCCCATAATGTTTACACCGGCTTGACCAAGTGCAGGACCAACTGGTGGTGCAGGGTTTGCTTTACCAGCAGGGATTTGTAATTTAACAACCTTAATTACTTTTTTAGCCACGAGACACACCTCCTTAAAGTCCGTGATGTGGTTAACAGGGTGTTACCCCTCCCACTCTACTCTAGTCTTTATATAAATACAAAGAACTTACATAAGTCTTAGCTCAGCATTTGCTGAGACATACTGACCTATGAAATATTAACATTTTTTATCATTGATTTCAAGTTTTTTTACAATATCTGATGATAAATGTTAATTTTCATCTATTAGTCAAGCTTTTCAATTTGTGAAAAGTCCAGCTCTACCGGGGTATCGCGGCCGAACATATTGACTAAAACTTTAAGTTTAGCTTTATCCTTGTCCATATCCTCAATATTGCCCGTAAAGTTGGCAAATGGGCCTTCCTTCACACGAACAGTTTCACCAATTTCAAAATCAACATCAGCCCGTTTATCTTCTACACCCATGCGTTTCAATATAAACGTCACTTCTTCCGGCAGCAAAGGAGTCGGCTTTGAACCTGAACCTGCTGAGCCAACGAATCCTGTTACTCCAGGAGTATTCCGTACCACATACCATGAATCATCCGTCATGACGATTTCAACTAAGACATAACCAGGGAACACTTTACGCTTAACCACTTTTTGCTTACCATTTTTTATTTCCGTTTCTTCTTCTTCGGGAACAATAACCCGAAAAATCTTATCCGACATTCCCATTGATTCTACACGTTTCTCTAAATTGGCTTTTACTTTATTTTCATAGCCAGAGTAAGTATGAACAACATACCAATTCTTTTCCATATTAAGAGGACTAGAGCGTCCGTCCCTCCTTACAATTTGGTAGAAGATCTTATCGTTTTTTTCCAATTAAAAAACCCGTCAAAACGGGCTTTTTAGATAAAATTTCCTCTATTAATCACCATTATACCATGAATGATAGTAGATTATTCAAGAATTAAGCGAATCAATTTGGAAATCCCCAAGTCCAATACAGTAAAGAATAAGCCAAAGAACACAACTGTAGAGATAACTGTAACCGTAGAACGAGTCAATTCCCCACGCTTTGGCCAGCTTACTTTTCGCATTTCACGTAGGATATCACTAAAGAAATTTTTTATGCGTTTCATGTCTCGTTAAACCCCCATAGCTTCTATTCCGAACTCTTATATCTATTTATTTCGTTTCACGATGGATCGTATGGACTCCGCAAGTTTTGCAGAACTTTTTTAATTCTAACCTGTCTGTCTGCACTTCTTTGCTGCTGACTGTGGAATAGTTACGAGAGCCGCAAACGGTGCAGGCAAGTACTGTCTTTTTACTCATAATTCGACACCTCGGTAATTTCCATAAAACTGTAACACGCTCCCTAATTAATGTCAACAGCAATAAGAACGAGATTCATATATTCGACAATTTTATGGTAGCGTATACAAAATCACAAGGAAAACTCACGAATTTCCAAATATCGTTCCAATTTCCTTTTCACACGCTGGAGGGCATTATCGATAGATTTTACATGTCGATTTAGTTCCTCAGAAATCTCTTGATAGGATTGGCCATCTAAATACAGGGCTAAAACCTTCCTCTCTAAATCACTTAATAACTCCGCCATTTTGACCTCAATATGGTCAAATTCTTCTTGGTTAATAATTAATTCTTCAGGATCTAACACCTTTGCACCTGACAACACATCCATTAAAGTACGGTCTGACTCTTCATCGTAAATGGGCTTGTCCAAGGAAACATAGGAGTTTAGCGGGATATGCTTTTGCCTTGTTGCTGTTTTAATTGCCGTAATAATCTGCCTGGTAATGCACAGCTCAGCAAATGCTTTAAAAGAGGTGAGCTTGTCCTCACGGAAATCACGGATTGCCTTATACAGACCAATCATGCCCTCCTGAACAATGTCCTCTTTATCCGCCCCGATTAAAAAATAGGATCTTGCTTTTGCACGTACAAAATTACGATACTTATAAATTAAGTAATCCAGAGCCTCACTGTCACCTTGGTGTACTAGATCGACCATTTCTTCATCTTCCATAACGAAGTAATGTTCGTTAATTTTTATTCCGAAGTCCGCACTCAATGTAGATCCCCTCCACCGAACAAGCATAGATATTATTATTATACATTACTAATTTTTTCAAGTCGAGGCTCATTTCTCTCCTCTGCGCCATTTTTCAAAAATTTCTGCTAGTTCCTCGCTAATTGGGATCTTCGTAACTGGTTTCTTCTCCTGAATTGTTTTCACATTTTTATTAATTCCCTTTTCAATCGACTCCATTTCAATCATTAACTCTCGGGCCGACTTACGGAGTGCCCCCTGTCCAAAAATTGCCCACTGTTCCGTATAATCAGAAGTGGCCACATGGATTTGGGTTTTACGGTTACTTAAAGAAATTGCCATCTTTTCAATGCGTTGATCAGCTGTTTCGTTTTCTTTTGTAAAAATTACTTCTACACTATGATACTTATACTTTCTTTCTGTTCCCTGCACATACTGGGCATCGAAGACAACAATCACTCGATACCCAGAAAAGGCTTGATACTCAGCCATTTTCTCTACCAACCGATCCCTCGCCGCCGGCAGGTCACGGTCCCTTAATGCCATAAGTTCGGGCCATGCCCCGATTATGTTGTATCCGTCAACAAGCAGGATGTCCATTTTTATCCCTCAAGTGCATGCCGTTTCCGGTATACCTCATACATTAGTATGGCTGCAGCAACCGATGCATTTAACGATGTTACTTTTCCGACCATTGGCAAATGGATGAGGAAATCACATTTGTCGCGAATTAACCGGCCCATCCCTTTTCCTTCACTGCCAATTACAAGCCCCAGCGGCAAGGTGCCATCGAACCTACGGTAGTCTTCCTTCCCCTTAGCATCTGTACCAGCAATCCAAACTCCTCGTTCTTTTAACTCATCTATTGTTTGGGCGAGATTGGTTACCCGAACAACAGGGATATACTCAATTGCTCCCGTTGAGGCTTTCGCAACAGTGGCAGTCAGTCCAACTGCTCTTCGTTTTGGAATAATAATCCCATGTGCTCCCACTGCATCTGCTGTCCTCATAATCGAACCAAGATTATGAGGATCTTCAATTTCGTCCAATATCAAAAAGAAAGGAGGTTCCTTTTTTGCTCCAGCCGCCTGAAATAAATCATCTAATTCAGCGTATTGATAAGCAGCAACATAAGCTAGAACGCCTTGATGATTTTGGTCCGTTATTTGGTCAATTTTTTTCTTCGGTACCAATTGAACGATGACATTGGCATCTTTAGCCAACTGCATAATCTGATGCATTTGCCCCCGCTGGGAACCCTCTGCAATTAATATTTTATTAATGTCCCGTTCTGACTTTAATGCTTCAATAACGGGATTTTTCCCAACGATATAGTCTTGGTTCATGTTACCTTTCCTCCTTGCTTCTGATCCACATAGTCAAGTGCCTGGCGAATCAATGTTTCTAGGCGTGCTTCCTGGCCTGTTAAAAATAAATAACCCATTAATGCCTCAAATGCAGTGCTGTACCGATACGTTTGTACATCCGTATTTTTAGGAACTGTACCCGATTTGGCATTTCTGCCGCGCATGACAACGGCTAGCTCTTCCTCTATGAGCAGCCCATCATCCATCATGTAAAATAAAATCTGGCATTGGGCTTTAGCAGAAACATATCTAGTACCTTCACGATGGAGACGATTTGGCCGAACCTGCCCGCTGTATAGCAGGTGACGCCTTACATAGGTCTCGTAAATGGCGTCACCCATATAGGCCAGAGCAAGACTATTTAATTGGGCGGCATCTAGGTTGTTTTCATATTCAAACATGTATTAGCCTCTTTTCCATCTTGTACCTTGTGGTGTGTCTTCTAAGATAATATTCAAATCCTTTAATTGGTCACGGATTTGGTCAGAAAGTTGGAAATTGCGTTCTTTTCGAGCTTGATTCCGCTTTTCAATCAGTGCATCAATTTCCTCATCGAGCATTTCTTCTTTCTCCAGCTTTAATCCTAATACAGCAAATAGCTCCTCAAATTGGGTGGTAAATGCATCAATCACTTCGGTAGCTGTATTTTTTTCTAAAAGATAATAGTTCGCTGCTTTCGATAAGTCAAATAACACGGAAATCGCCTTGGCAGTATTAAAATCATCATCCATAGCCTCGATGAAGTCTTTGTGCAAGGCGCTGATTTTATCGAGCCACTCTTGATTATTGTCTGTTAAATTGGTGCTTGCCTCTCTCCTGTGTATTAGGTTTTGATAAGAGGTTTGAAGCCGTTCAAAAGCCGCTTTCGTGCTTTCCAATAACTCTTCACTATAGTTGATTGGATTGCGGTAATGGACTGACAACATAAATAACCGGAGAACCTGTGGATTATGCTGTTTGATGATATCGTGAACTAGCACAAAATTCCCAAGTGATTTAGACATTTTTTCGTTATCAATATTAATATAACCATTATGCATCCAATAACGAGCAAACTGTTTACCTGTAAGGGCTTCTGATTGGGCAATTTCATTTTCATGGTGCGGGAACGTTAAATCCTGCCCGCCTGCATGAATATCGATGGTGTCACCGAGATATTTCTTGGCCATCGCAGAGCATTCAATATGCCAGCCAGGCCGGCCCGGTCCCCATGGGCTCTCCCAGAAGATTTCCCCTTCTTTCGCCGCTTTCCAAAGGGCAAAGTCCAGGTCATGTTGTTTCTTATCCCCCACTTCAATTCTCGCACCGACACGTAGTTCATCGATCGATTGATGGGATAGCTTGCCGTATTCATCAAAGCTGCGGGTATGAAAGTAAACATCCCCCTCTGATTCATAAGCAAAGCCCTTTTCGACAAGCTGGCTGATAAATTCAATGATAATATCCATGTTTTCCATGACCCGCGGATGGATGTCTGCATGCTGGCAGCCCAAGGCGGTTACATCCTCAAAGTAAGCTTCGATAAACCGGTTGGCGATGGTTGGAACATCCTCGCCCAGCTGATTGGCGGCACGAATTAATTTATCATCGACGTCTGTAAAGTTGGATACATACTGGACATCATAGCCGCGGTATTCCAGATAACGGCGGACCGTGTCAAAAACAATGGCAGGTCGGGCATTCCCGATATGAATATAGTTATAGACAGTCGGACCACATACATACATTTTCACTTTTCCCTCTTCAAGAGGGATAAACTCTTCTTTTCTGCGGGAGAGCGTGTTATAAAGTTGAATGCTCATTGACTTTCTTCCCTTCTTCCTTTAATCTTTCTAATTCTATCTTCAATTCATTAAGTTCATTTTGCAATTGGCTAAACCGGTCCGCAATTGGATCGGGGAGATTGTTATGATTTAAGTCATTATTAATCCGTTTTCCATCCTGAATGACAACCCTGCCTGGGATCCCTACTACGGTTGAATTAGGCGGTACATCTTTTAATACAACAGAGCCTCCACCTACTTTTGAGTTTTCCCCAATGGTAATCGATCCAAGAACTTTAGCACCGGTAGCAATCAGGACATTATCCTTAATAGTGGGATGGCGTTTACCTTTTTCTTTTCCGGTACCTCCCAATGTGACCCCTTGATATACCGTTACATTATCGCCAATTTCACAGGTTTCCCCGATGACCACACCCATGCCATGGTCGATAAAAAATCTCTTGCCGATTTTGGCACCTGGATGTATTTCAATTCCTGTAAAAAAGCGACTAGTTTGCGAAATGACCCGCGCCAGGAAAAAAAACTTCCGTTTATAAAGGGCATGGGCAATACGATGAGACCAGATCGCATGCAGTCCTGAATAAGTTAAAACCACCTCTAGTTTCGTCCTGGCTGCTGGGTCTTGCTCAAAAACGACTTCAATATCTTCCTTTATCCGCTTAAACATTGGTTACCCCCCTTGTTCCCCTTGTGTATAAAAAAACGTCCCTGTCGATAACGACAGAGACGCGTACGCGTGGTTCCACTCTGATTAGACGTCCAGCTCTACACACAGTTTTCAACAAGGAAAATGTGATCTAGCTTTCTAGTCTCACTCATTTTTGTAACGGAAATCTCCGCCCAGATCTACTAAAAATCAAGTTCGTTCGAAATGAGGCTCAGAGGTGCACTTCGAAAAATGAGGGGCCTAAACCACTTTCAGCCGATGATGGTTCTCTCTTTCAAGCTTCATTTTCCTACTTTTCCTCTTCTACGCTTTTTACTCATTTAATTTTATATCACTTACTATATTACATTTTGCGGATAATGTTAACTAATAATTTTCTGAACTCGACTTTGGACCTTTTCCTTTCCTAAAAGTTCAATGGTTTCAGGAAGGTCTGGCCCATGCGTTTGGCCGGTTACAGCTGCACGAATTGGCATAAATAAATTCTTACCTTTTTGTCCAGTTGATTTCTGGACTCTCTTCATCGCTGCTTTAATCCCTTCCGCTTTGAAAGCCTCCAATTGTTCGAGTTCTTCAGAAAAAGCCTTTAATACCTCTGGTACCGTTTCGCCTGCGAGGACCTCTTTTGCTTCTTGTTCATATTCTGCCTCTTCTTGGAAAAATAAATCTGACAGTTCGATAATTTCTGCCCCATAGCTCATTTTCTCTTGAAGCAGTGTCACTAATGTACGAGCCCATCGGCTTTCTTCTTCCGTCATATTTTCACTCAAACGGCCCGCTTTGATCAAGTGCGGCAGCGCCAATTCCATTACACGGTCAATCTCTACCTTTTTCATGTATTGATTGTTCATCCAAGTGAGCTTTTGCTTATCGAATAATGCTGGAGACTTGGAAAGACGGCTGGCGTCAAAAATTTTGATGAACTCTTCTCTTGAGAAAATCTCTTCTTCTCCAGCAGGAGACCAGCCAAGCAAAGCGATAAAGTTAAACAGCGCTTCTGGCAGATAGCCAAGTTCTTCGTATTGCTCAATAAATTGAATAATCGATTCATCACGTTTGCTAAGCTTTTTACGGCTTTCATTGACAATCAAGGTCATATGGCCAAATATTGGCGGTTCCCAACCTAAAGCCTGATAAATCATTAGCTGTTTAGGCGTATTGGAGATATGGTCATCGCCACGAAGGACATGGGAAATTTCCATCAAATGGTCGTCAATCACAACTGCATAGTTATACGTTGGCATACCGTCCTTTTTCACGATAACCCAGTCGCCCATTCCCTCCGAATCGAAGGAAACATGCCCCTTGACAATGTCATCAAACGTATAGGTTTGATCTTGTGGAACGACAAACCGGATACTTGGTTTACGTCCTTCCTTTTCTAAGCGGTCCCGATCTTCTGCCGTTAAATGGCGGCATTTTCCTGAATAATGCGGTGTTTCCCCTCTTTCGATCTGGGCCTCCCGCTCTTGTTCCAATTCTTCTTCCGTACAATAGCATTTATAGGCAAGTCCCTTTTCAATCAGTTGATTGGTATAGGTTTGATAAATGTGATTTCTTTCTGATTGTCGGTATGGTCCATATTCACCGCCGACATCGACACTTTCATCCCAATCCATTCCCAGCCATTTTAAATATTTTAATTGGCTTTGTTCGCCGCCCTCAATGTTCCGTTTTGTATCCGTATCTTCAATGCGGATAATAAACTTCCCGCCTTGGCTGCGGGCAAATAAATAATTAAACAAAGCGGTCCGAGCGTTTCCAATATGTAAATGTCCTGTTGGACTTGGAGCGTACCGTACACGAATATCGTTTGACATTTTAATGCCTCCACTTTCCAAATTTCATCCCGAATTATTTTACCACTATAGATTTACCCAATAAAGCCCTAACTCCGAGATTATGATTTTTCTAATAACAAAACCACTTGCGAAGCGATTCCCTCACCTCTGCCAGTGAAACCCAGCTTTTCAGTTGTAGTCGCCTTCACATTAATTTGTTCGGGTGCTGCTTCAAGCAATTCCGCGATCCGTTGCTTCATTTGCTCGATATAAGGAGCCATCTTTGGCTTTTGGGCGATAATTGTACAATCCGCATTCACTAATTGATAGCCTTTCGATTTGACTAACTCCCAGACATGCTCCATAAGTTTAGCAGAGTCAGCATCCTTAAAAGCGGGATCGGTATCGGGAAAATGTCTGCCAATATCCCCCTCACCTATGGCACCGAGGCAAGCATCTGCAACAGTGTGCAGCAGGACATCAGCATCAGAATGACCAAGAAGTCCCTTTTCATAAGGTATAGTAATACCGCCAATAATCAGCGGGCGGCCTTCCGTTAATTGATGGACATCAAAGCCCTGTCCAATACGAAACATCAGCAAAACTCCTTTTGTCTTTTCTTTAAGATCGCTTCTGCGAAGTATAAATCCTCTGGTGTAGTGATTTTAATATTGTCATAGTCACCTTCTACGATATCCACCGGGTACCCCATTCTCTCAACAAGGCTAGAATCGTCGGTGCCTATGAATTCGTCCTCTTCAGCCTGGTCATACGCCTGAAGCAATAGTGAAATACGAAAAGCTTGCGGGGTTTGAACAGCCCACAAGCTTGAACGTTCGACAGTTTCTGTGACCACACCATCTTGTACTTTTTTCATTGTATCTTTGGCTGGCACCCCAATGATCGCAGCTCCTGCCGTTTCCGCTGTTTTGGTTAACCGATGAATCTGTTCTATTTTTATAAAAGGTCTGGCAGCATCATGGACGAGGATAATACCATCTGACTTTACGGTTTTTAACGCATTGTAAATGCTGTCCTGACGTTCCTTTCCGCCTGGTACTAAACGAGTGACCTTTTGAATTTGATAGTTCTTTAGCAAACGATTAAATTCCGCCTCATCCTGAGGATGAATAGCTAAAATCATTCCCTCACAATGGTCATCTTCTTCAAAGACCCTTAATGTATGAATGAGAATCGGTATATCATTTAGGGACAGCAGCAGCTTGTTTTTTCCTGCTCCCATTCTTTTTCCCTGGCCGGCAGCCGGGAGAATGACTTGGTAAGTCATATGAAAACTCCATTCTTTATCCTAAAGTGCTTTTTCAAGTAACTTTGGTTTTGCAAAAATCATTCTGCCTGCAGAGGTTTGCAGCACACTTGTAACTAGCACATCGATTCTTTTTCCGATGTACTCTCTTCCTTCTTCGACGACAATCATTGTTCCGTCATCTAGGTAGGCAACACCCTGGTGATACTCCTTGCCGTCCTTAATCACGTGTACGGTTAATTCTTCACCCGGCAGGACAACAGGCTTCACGGCATTTGCAAGGTCATTTATATTCAATACTGAAACATTTTGCAGTTCACAGACTTTATTTAAATTAAAATCATTGGTGACAAGGACGCCACTTGTCATTTTAGCCAGCTTGACCAGTTTAGAGTCGACCTCTTGGGTATCTTCAAAATCACCTTCATAAATTTCCACTTTAATAGCAAGTTCTTTTTGAATCCGGTTAAGGATGTCCAATCCCCTCCTGCCGCGATTTCGCTTTAGGACGTCGGAGGAGTCGGCAATATGCTGCAGCTCGGCGAGAACAAATTGTGGAATCACAATGGTCCCTTCTAAAAATCCCGTTTGGCATATATCCGCGACCCGGCCATCAATGATCACGCTAGTATCCAATATTTTCAGCGTTTTATGGTCAACCTTTTCAGGCTCTTCTTCGGCAGCCTTTTTCTTGGAACTTCCTTTACCAAACAATCCTAGTAGTTCATCACGTTTTTTAAAGCCAACCTGAAAGCCAAGATAGCCGAATAACAGCGTAAGTAAAATGGGAGCAACTGCGTTTATAACCGGTACTTGGACAGCATTGAGGGCAAAACCTATTAAAAAAGCAACCAATAGCCCGAAAATGAGCCCTACGCTGCCAAATAAGACATCGGTAACAGGTATTTTTACTAATGAGTCCTCTGCCCACTTAATAAAATTAAACACGTAATCTACTGCCCAAAAGGTAATAAGATAAAAAATAATAGCACCTAAAATAGCAGTAACATAAGAATTATTGACAACTGGAATGTCATTTATTTGGAGTAAATTGAACAGCTCTGGCAATAACAAAATCCCAAGCGTACCACCCATTATGAGGAAGCAAGCCTGCACTATTCTTCTTAACATTCCTTCACCTCCTCTACTCATTATAAACATATTCGTCAAAATGAAACCTTGATTTGGCGATTATTTTTTTAAAATGTAATCATTTTGAAACATGGGCTGTTGCAAGAAATCCATACTCCCAATAGGGTAGCATTGAATAAAACAAACTGTCAAATAATTGGAAGTTCTTGATTACTCTGGGGTCTGTTTTTTATAAATGCCTGTCGGTGTAAAGTCGCTCTTTTATTAATTTAAACCCTTCCTTGATTTTCTTGGCCCTGACCTCGCCGATCCCTTCAACATCATCTAATTCTTCCACTGTTGCCGCCAAAACATTCGATAGATTATCAAACTGAGTAATCAGATTTTCAATAATCACGCCTGGCAAACGCGGTATTTTATTCAGTATTCGATAACCGCGTGGATGTTTTATTTCATCTAAATGGACATATCCCAGGTAGCCAAGCATTTTTAAAACTATCGTATCCTCAATAGCTCCGTTCAGTGACAACCCTTGCATTCGTTGCAAAACTTCATCAGGATGAATTTCACGATTATGGGCATAATCCTTGATAATTAGCTTAACTTCGTCTTCGAGCTCGGTTAATATTTCGTTCATTTGCAGCCGAATCAGGCGCCCTTCCGTTCCCAGCTCATAAAGAAATGCCAACAATTCATTTTTAATCTTTAATACCATTTCAAAGCGATGCAAAACTAATAAGAAATCATTATAGGTGACAGATTCCTCAAATTCTAAAACACTTAAATTCGTAATACTTTGTTCAACAACTGCTTTATATTTTTCCAGCGTTTGAATGGCTTGATTTGCTTTTGTCAGGATAACCGAAATGTCCTTAAGGGCATAGCGGATATTCCCCTGGTACAAGGTAATCACGTTTCTTCGCTGAGAAATCGCAATGACCAAGGCTTTGGTTTGCCGCGCAGTCCTTTCCGCTGTACGGTGGCGCATGCCTGTTTCCGAGGAAGGAACTTCAGGATCAGGAGCTAGTTGGGCGTTAGCTATCAGAATTTTATTCCCTGATTCGTTTAAAATAATCGCCCCGTCCATTTTGGCCAACTCATATAAAAGGCTTGGTGAAAATGGACAATTGATTTCAAAGCCGCCGTCAACAATCCCTTTCACTTTTTCGTTATAACCTAACACAATCAGGCCGCCTGTATTGGCCCGCAGTACATTGTCGAGGCCTTCGCGTATCGGTGTCCCCGGTGCCACCAACTGTATGATATCGTTAATCGATTGCTCTCCCGACCGTTTATGTTCCATCCATTATCCCCCTAGGGCTGCTCGAAGTGCCTCACTGACTGAAGAAACGCCAATCAGTTGAATTCCTTCCGGCCCCTTCCAGCCGCCTAAATTGTTTGCAGGAAGAATGATACGTTCAAAACCCATTTTTGCTGCTTCTTGTACGCGCTGTTCAATTCTTGATACCCTTCTTACCTCACCTGTTAAACCGACTTCCCCAATAATACAATCTGTTGGTCTTGATGGATCATCCCTAAAGCTAGAAGCAATACTGACAGCTATGGCTAAGTCAATTGCGGGTTCATCTAATTTCACGCCACCAGCAACCTTTAAATAAGCATCCTGGTTGGCAAGGAGCATGCCTACCCGTTTCTCTAGAACAGCCATTAACAACGAAACACGGTTATGATCGATTCCAGTTGCCATCCTTCTCGGGTTTCCAAAGCTTGTCGGCGAAATCAAAGCCTGGATTTCAACCAGTACGGGACGTGTCCCCTCCATGGAAGCTACCACGGTGGAACCTGCTGCCCCCCTTGAACGTTCTTCCAGGAAGATTTCTGAAGGATTTTCCACTTCTTCAAGGCCAAATTCTTTCATTTCAAAAATACCCATTTCATTGGTAGAACCAAAGCGGTTTTTGACGGCACGTAAGATCCGGTAGGTATGGTGCCGCTCTCCCTCAAAGTACAGAACAGTATCTACCATATGCTCTAGTAGCCTTGGACCGGCAATTGCCCCTTCTTTTGTCACATGCCCGACTATGAAAATGGCAATCCCTTTTGTTTTGCCGATTCTCATTAATTCCGCAGTACATTCACGTACTTGTGATACACTTCCCGGTGCTGAGGTCACATCCGGATGAAAAACAGTTTGAATGGAATCAATGATAACGAAACTTGGGTTGGTAGCGTCAATGGTACGATTAATTTCCTCTAGGTTGGTTTCTGCGTAAACCAACAGGTTTTCCGAAGCGATATGAAGACGTTCTGCCCGGAGCTTGGTTTGGCGCAAGGACTCTTCTCCGGAAATATACAAGACCTGGTTGCCTTTATTGGCTAATTGAGAGGATACTTGCAAAAGCAGCGTGGACTTACCAATCCCAGGATCACCGCCGATTAAGACTAATGAACCTTTAACCACACCGCCCCCTAAAACCCGATTTAATTCTGCCAAGTCAGTCAGAATTCTAGGCTCACTTACGGATTCAATGCTAGTAATGGGTGTGGGTTTGGAGAGAATAGCAGAACCGCCCTGAGAATGAGCAAAAGCTCCTCTTCTGGCTGGACCTGTAACCTCTACCTCTTCCGTCATTTTGTTCCATTGGCCGCAGCCCGGGCATTTTCCCATCCATTTAGGCGACTCATAGCCGCATTCCTGGCAAATAAACTTTGTTTTTCTTTTCACCATAAGGCAGTTCCTTTCTTAGTTGTTTTTTTGCTATAAAAAAAGGCTCCGTAAAACGATACTGTTGATTTTTTTAACTCTGTTGATTGGAGCGGAAATCAACAGCTAAATTTAACAGAGCCTAAAAAATAAAAAGAGGTACACGGATGTTACTTTATTCACGTGTACCTCAGGGAAGTTAATTATTATACAGACAGACATTTATATTCTGCTTATTGTGAAACCCCTGTTCTCTCAGCTGTTTTGACGACAAATTCTCCGTTCTCGACATCAATAATGGCCTGCTGGCCCGTAAGCAGGGTGCCTTTAAGAAGTTCTTCGGATAGCATATCTTCCACATTCTTTTGAATCGCCCTTCTTAATGGCCGTGCACCATATTCAGGATCATAGCCTTCTTCGGAAATTTTGCTCTTAGCTGCTGGAGTAAGCTCAATATGAATATCTTGCTCTTTAAGCCGTTTGATCAACTGATCCGACAGTAAAGTAACAATTTCGTCTAAGTGTTTCTTTTCTAGGGCATGGAAGACAATAATTTCATCAATCCTGTTCAGGAACTCAGGACGGAAAGCCTTTTTCAATTCTTCCATGACTTTTCCCTTCATGTCTTTATAGTCTTGGGTTGTATCTTGAATATTAAAGCCAACGTACTTATTCCGTTTTAACGTGTCAGCCCCGACATTTGATGTCATAATTAAGACGGTATTCCGGAAGTCAACCGTTCTGCCTTTAGAATCCGTTAAGCGACCATCTTCTAGTACCTGAAGCAAAATATTAAATACATCCGGATGCGCTTTTTCAATTTCATCCAACAGAATGACAGAGTATGGCTTCCTACGAACCTTTTCGGTCAGCTGGCCGCCTTCCTCATAACCAACATACCCTGGAGGTGAGCCGACAAGACGGGAAGTCGAATGCTTCTCCATATATTCGGACATATCAATCCGGATCATTGCATCTTCATCGCCGAACATTGCCTCAGCCAAGGCACGGGCTAATTCTGTTTTACCTACACCAGTAGGACCAAGGAAGATAAAAGAGCCAATTGGGCGTTTAGGATCCTTTAATCCAGCTCTTGCTCTTCTCACTGCTTTTGAGACTGCCTTAACCGCTTCTTCCTGTCCGATTAGACGAGAATGTAGAATTTCCTCTAAATTAAGCAGTTTCTCGGTTTCCGTTTGAGCCAGTTTGGAGACTGGTATTCCTGTCCAGCTAGAGACAACTGCTGCAATATCTTCTACGGTAACTTGATTGTTTTCCTTGCCTTGCTTTTCTTTCCAGCTTTTCTTTGTTTCTTCAAGCTGTTCTCGCAAGCGCTGTTCTGAATCCCTTAATGATGCTGCTTTTTCAAATTCTTGACTTTGAACCGCTGCATCCTTTTCTTTACGAACCTCCTCAAGCTTCACTTCAAGCTCTTTTAAATTAGGAGGAGTGGTATAGGAGCGAAGCCGCACCTTCGAACCTGCTTCATCAATTAAATCAATGGCTTTATCCGGAAGGAACCGGTCAGAAATATAACGGTCAGATAACTTAACTGCAGCTTCTATCGCTTCATCAGTAATCGATACACGGTGATGCGCTTCATAGCGGTCACGTAATCCCTGAAGAATTTGAACGGATTCTTCCGCAGTTGGTTCATCCACGCGGATTGGCTGGAAGCGCCGCTCTAGAGCTGCATCTTTTTCAATATATTTACGATATTCATCAAGGGTTGTAGCACCAATACACTGCAATTCTCCACGGGCTAGCGATGGTTTTAAAATATTGGATGCGTCGATTGCTCCTTCTGCACCCCCGGCACCAATTAAGGTATGAAGTTCATCAATAAATAGAATGATATTTCCCGCTTGGCGAATCTCATCCATAACCTTCTTCAACCGGTCCTCAAATTCCCCGCGGTATTTTGTTCCAGCCACAACAGTCCCCATATCAAGAGTCATGACGCGCTTATCACGAAGGATTTCTGGTACTTCATTATTTACGATTTGCTGGGCAAGCCCCTCAGCGATCGCAGTTTTACCAACACCAGGTTCCCCAATTAATACTGGATTGTTTTTCGTACGGCGGCTTAGGACCTCAATAACACGCTGGATTTCTTTGCTGCGGCCAATAACAGGATCTAAGCTGCCTTCCCGGGCAATGGCGGTCAAATCCCTCGCCAAGCTATCTAATGTTGGTGTATTGGCACTAGCTGACGCACCACCTTGGTGTCCGCCTGATTCATTACTTCCTAACAATTGAAGTACTTGCTGGCGTGCTTTATTTAAGCTGACACCCAGATTATTTAATACCCGGGCAGCTACACCTTCGCCTTCACGGATAAGACCAAGCAGAATATGCTCCGTTCCTACATAGGAGTGCCCTAGTTTTCGTGCTTCGTCCATTGATAATTCAATTACTTTTTTCGCTCTTGGGGTGTAGTGAATAATCTGAGATGATTCTTGGCCTTTGCCAATTAAATTTTCTACTTCTTTTTGAATTTTATCGGATCCGAGCCCAAGTCCAAATAGAGCTTTAGCAGCAATGCCTTCTCCTTCGCGGATTAACCCTAAAAGGATGTGCTCTGTTCCAATATTATTATGGCCAAGGCGAATGGCTTCTTCCTGAGCTAATGCCAAAACCTTTTGTGCTCTTTCAGTAAAACGGCCAAACATCATATCACTCACTCCTTATCTTTTCTCAGTTTCCATCTGAATCCGTTCACGGATTAATGCAGCACGTCTGATGTCTCGTTCATACGGCCTTAAAGGGCCGCCAGCGTATTGCTGGAGAAATCCCGGCTGAGTTAAAATCATTAGTTCATTCAGGATGGTTTTAGACATATTATGAATATAGCCCATATCGATACCCAATCTAACATCTGATAAACATCTGGCTGCTTCTTTGGATTCGATGATTCGGCTATGAGTTAAAACACCTAACGAACGAAAAACTCTATCTTCTAATTGTATGTTGGAACTTTTCCGTAATGCTTCCCGGGCTGACCTTTCCTGTGAAATGATCTGGCTGACAACCCCCATTAAATCACGACAGATGTCCTCCTCCGATTTTCCAAGTGTTATTTGATTAGAAATCTGAAAGATATTACCAAGGGCTTCACTTCCCTCACCATAAATCCCTCTTACAACAAATCCCAATTGGTTAATTGCAGGGATAATTCGGTTAATCTGCTGTGTCATAACGAGTCCAGGTAAATGCATCATCAGCGATGCCCGAAGCCCCGTTCCTACATTTGTTGGGCAGCTAGTCAGATAGCCAAGCTTTTCATCAAAAGCAAAATGAACAGCATTCTCCAACCAATCATCAATTTCATTCGCCGTGCTTAAAGCTTCCTTCAATTGCAGCCCCGGAAATAAACACTGGATGCGAATATGATCTTCCTCATTTATCATAATACTAACTTCTTCGTTTTCGGATAAAAGAACTGCTCCATGCGGGGCATCATCCGATAGATGCGGGCTGATTAAGTGCTTTTCGACTAATACTCGCTTTTGCAACGGCTGCATCTCATCAATTTTAAGTAATTCCATTTGCCCAAACTTTTGAAATGGAGATTTTTTTAAAACCCCTTCGATATCATGAATAACCTGTTTGGCTTCTTCATGTGAAAAAACGGTTGGAAAAGAATAATTGTCAAAGTTCCTGGCCAAACGAATTCGGGAGCTTAGAACAATATCAGAGTCTGGTCCTTCTTGGCTCATCCACGAGCTTACTGCTTTATTTAAAAACCGCTCGAGCGACATGTCATTTTCCTCCCTCTTGCTGGCTCGCAGTGAGCTTTCTCTCTAGTTCGCGAATTTCATCACGTATACTTGCTGCTTCTTCAAATTCTTCCTGGATAACAGACTCCCGTAACGCACTTTTCAATTCATCAATTTTCTTCCTTAGAGAGATTCCTCCGCCAATTCGTTTTGGTATTTTTCCGCTATGTGTCCAGTTCCCGCCGTGAAGCCGCCTTAGCACCGGTTTTAACTGGTCTTGGAAGGTTTCATAGCAATGTGCACAGCCAAACCTGCCAATCTTTAAAAATTGCGGAAATGTCATGGAACAGTGCGGACACTGAAGAATTTCTTCTTGTTGAAATGGATTCTGTTCCTGCTTATGGAATGAAGGATCGATATTTAAAAGTCCAGCTAATAAATTATTAAAGGAAAAACCAGATTCCCCGCTGAACATAAACATTTCACCCTTCTCCTGGGCACATTTTTCACAAAGATGTACTTCGGTTTTTTCGCCATTCACGATTTTTGTAAAATGAACAGCAGCAGGCCGTTGATTACACTCCTGACAGTTCATGATTTCACCTCTTCGGCTGCAATATTAGTTATATTTCAATGAGGTTAACATTGCTTTTAGCATTCTGGCTCTTAATTCATCCCGATATGGAAGGTCAATATATAAAACGGAACGATCAATCACACTAAGCATAATTTTTGCTTCACGCTTGGTTATAACCTCCTCTTGTACGAGACGGGTAATAACATCTTCAGCACTTGCTTGGCTAATCCGATTATGAAAAAGCGAAAGCAAGTGTTCGATTAGTTGAGTGGAGCCGAGAGACTGTACCTTCATAATTCGGATATAGCCACCGCCGCCCCGTTTACTTTCGACAAGGTAACCTCTTTCTATTGTAAAACGTGTGTTGATTACATAATTTATTTGAGAAGGGACACACTGAAATTTATCGGCTATCTCGCTGCGTTTGATTTCGACTAAGTCCTCATCACTCATTTCCAATACTTGCTTCAAGTAATGCTCGATAATATCGGAAATGTTCCGCATCATTCCACCCCCCTGCCATCATCTGACTTTGACTATCTTTGACTATAATTATAATCAATTTCTGATTCAGATGCAACGATTCACTACTATATGATTTTCTCCAAATTTCGCAATTGTGAAACGTGAAAATGCAGGATATTCCAATTTTATTGAGGATATTGTAAAAGTCTTGGTTGGGGATAAAATGCAGCTAACCGGCTTAATACAGGAATGATGACATTTCCTTCATAGAATTCCGCAAATTGTCTTTAGAATCTATAATGTTTCTTTCTTAAAATTCTATAAACACAAAAAAGACAACCATTTCAGGTTGCCTTTCACTATTGCCTGGCAGCGTCCT
>NZ_HG942020.1 GCF_000612665.1 Neobacillus dielmonensis | reverse complement strand
TTAGTTTTCAAAGAGCAATGTGCCGCTTAAAGCAGCTTTTATATACTAACAAGATATTTTCATCTTGTCAATATATAATTTTAGAAATTGGTGGAGCCTAGCGGGATCGAACCGCTGACCTCCTGCGTGCAAAGCAGGCGCTCTCCCAGCTGAGCTAAGGCCCCATATTTTAGAATGGTCGGGAAAACAGGATTCGAACCTGCGACCCCTTGGTCCCAAACCAAGTGCTCTACCAAGCTGAGCTATTTCCCGAAATGGCGCGCCCGAAAGGAGTCGAACCCATAACCTTCTGATCCGTAGTCAGACGCTCTATCCAATTGAGCTACGGGCGCATTATTTAAATGGTGCCGAGGACCGGAATCGAACCGGTACGGTAGTCACCTACCGCAGGATTTTAAGTCCTGTGCGTCTGCCAGTTCCGCCACCCCGGCATATCTGGAGCGGAAGACGGGATTCGAACCCGCGACCCCCACCTTGGCAAGGTGGTGTTCTACCACTGAACTACTTCCGCAAATAAATGGTGCGGGTGAAGGGAGTCGAACCCCCACGCCTTGCGGCGCCAGATCCTAAGTCTGGTGCGTCTGCCAATTCCGCCACACCCGCATTATTAAAATGGTGAGCCATGAAGGACTCGAACCTTCGACCCTCTGATTAAAAGTCAGATGCTCTACCAACTGAGCTAATGGCTCGTTATTAACTAAATAACAAAATACAAAGTGGTGGGCCATGAAGGACTTGAACCTTCGACCCTCTGATTAAGAGTCAGATGCTCTACCAACTAAGCTAATGGCCCAAAAACAAATTCGGCCAAATAAAAAAGGTCGAACAGTGCCGGCTAGAGGACTTGAACCCCCAACCTACTGATTACAAGTCAGTTGCTCTACCAATTGAGCTAAACCGGCATAGTAAAGTGTTTATACATTGTTTATCACACGCTGATTAGTTATCGTCATCCCGACTTCAGTATGCTTATTCAAGCAGCTGCTCAGTCGGTATGCTGATGTTAATTCAGGGAGTATATTCGGTCGTGCTCTACCAATTGAGCTAAACCGGCATAGAAAAATGGTGGAGGATGACGGGATCGAACCGCCGACCCTCTGCTTGTAAGGCAGATGCTCTCCCAGCTGAGCTAATCCTCCATTTATTACAGCCTGGCAGTGTCCTACTC
>NZ_HG942019.1 GCF_000612665.1 Neobacillus dielmonensis | reverse complement strand
ACCAGCAGTGCGCTTACCCTATCCTCCTGCGTCCCCCCATCACTCAAACGATAAAGAGGTGGTACAGGAATATCAACCTGTTGTCCATCGCCTACGCCTTTCGGCCTCGGCTTAGGTCCCGACTAACCCTGAGCGGACGAGCCTTCCTCAGGAAACCTTAGGCATTCGGTGGATGAGATTCTCACTCATCTTTCGCTACTCATACCGGCATTCTCACTTCTAAGCGCTCCACCAGTCCTTACGGTCTAGCTTCAACGCCCTTAGAACGCTCTCCTACCACTGACACGCAAGTGTCAATCCACAGCTTCGGTGATACGTTTAGCCCCGGTACATTTTCGGCGCAGAGTCACTCGACCAGTGAGCTATTACGCACTCTTTAAATGGTGGCTGCTTCTAAGCCAACATCCTGGTTGTCTAAGCAACTCCACATCCTTTTCCACTTAACGTATACTTTGGGACCTTAGCTGGTGGTCTGGGCTGTTTCCCTTTTGACTACGGATCTTATCACTCGCAGTCTGACTCCCACGGATAAGTCTTTGGCATTCGGAGTTTGTCTGAATTCGGTAACCCGATGAGGGCCCCTAGTCCAAACAGTGCTCTACCTCCAAGACTCTAACTTCGTGAGGCTAGCCCTAAAGCTATTTCGGAGAGAACCAGCTATCTCCAAGTTCGATTGGAATTTCTCCGCTACCCACACCTCATCCCCGCACTTTTCAACGTGCGTGGGTTCGGGCCTCCATCCAGTGTTACCTGGACTTCACCCTGGACATGGGTAGATCACCTGGTTTCGGGTCTACGACTACATACTATTTCGCCCTATTCAGACTCGCTTTCGCTGCGGCTCCGTCTCTTCAACTTAACCTCGCATGCAATCGTAACTCGCCGGTTCATTCTACAAAAGGCACGCCATCACCCATGAACGGGCTCTGACTACTTGTAGGCACACGGTTTCAGGATCTCTTTCACTCCCCTTCCGGGGTGCTTTTCACCTTTCCCTCACGGTACTGGTTCACTATCGGTCACTAGGGAGTATTTAGCCTTGGGAGATGGTCCTCCCTGCTTCCGACCGGATTTCACGTGTCCGGCCGTACTCAGGATCCACTCAGGAGGGAACGAAGTTTCAACTACAGGGCTGTTACCTTCTATGGCTGGCCTTTCCAGACCGCTTCATTTACCCCGTTCCTTTGTAACTCCATGTTGAGTGTCCTACAACCCCGAAAGGCAAGCCTTTCGGTTTGGGCTGTTCCCGTTTCGCTCGCCGCTACTCAGGGAATCGCGTTTGCTTTCTCTTCCTCCGGGTACTTAGATGTTTCAGTTCCCCGGGTGTGCCTTCATTACCCTATGAATTCAGGTAATGATCCTGCTCCATTACGAGCAGCGGGTTCCCCCATTCGGAAATCTCCGGATCAAAGCTTACTTACAGCTCCCCGAAGCATATCGGTGTTAGTACCGTCCTTCATCGGCTCCTAGTGCCAAGGCATTCACCGTGCGCCCTTTCTAACTTAACCTAAATGGTTTA
>NZ_HG942018.1 GCF_000612665.1 Neobacillus dielmonensis | reverse complement strand
TTAGTTTTCAAAGAGCAATGCGCCGCTTAAAGCGACCTTGTAATGATAACAAGTTATCAACTGAAAGTCAACAACTTTTTTCTTTTTGCTTTTGCGAAAGACTTAATGTCTCGCAACAACATTTAATACTATAACACCATTATTAGTTTCGTGCAATAGTTTTTTTACTAATCTTTTAAAGTTGGAATTTTCTAATTCTGTGGTATTGATTTATGACTATAATAAATCAACACATTAATGTACATAGAATTAAATACTATATAAAAAGCGCCGAATTAAATCGGCGCTTTTTGAATTAGCGATTACGCATTAGCGGGAATAACAACACATCACGGATTGATGGTGAATTGGTTAATAGCATCACCAAACGGTCAACACCAATTCCTAATCCACCAGTAGGCGGCATTCCATATTCTAATGCCTCAACAAAGTCCTCATCCATCATGTGGGCTTCATCATTGCCTTGTTCGCGTTCTTTTAACTGTGCTTCAAAACGTTCACGTTGGTCGATCGGGTCGTTTAATTCTGTAAACGCATTGGCATGTTCACGGGCAACAATAAATAATTCAAAACGATCGGTAAATCGTGGGTCTTCTTCATTTTTCTTTGCAAGTGGTGAGATTTCTACTGGGTGTCCATAAATAAAGGTTGGCTGTATGAGCTTTTCCTCTACCTTTTGTTCAAAGAATTCATTTACAATATGTCCATATTGCATATGCTCGGTAATCTCTACCCCATTTTCTTTTGCAAGGGTACGTGCTTCTTCAACACTCATTTCCTTCCAGAAGTCAACACCAGTATATTCTTTAATGGCATCAACCATATGAAGTCTCTTCCATTGTGGGGTTAAGTCAACCTCATATTCTCCATATGTGATTTTAGTAGTGCCTAACACTTCTTGAGCAATATGGGCAATTAGATTTTCTGTTAAGCTCATGATATCTCGGAAGTCAGCATAGGCTTCATATAGCTCAATCATTGTGAATTCCGGGTTATGTCGAGTAGACACACCTTCATTTCTGAATACACGTCCGATTTCATAGACCTTTTCTAGGCCTCCGACAATCAATCGTTTTAAATGTAGTTCAATGGCAATCCGCATGAATAGCGGAATATCTAATGCATTATGATGCGTGATGAACGGACGTGCTGCCGCACCCCCGGCGATAGCATGCATCATTGGTGTTTCCACTTCCAGGTACCCGTGGTCATCTAAGTAACGTCGCATAGCTTGAATGATTTTACTGCGGGTAATGAATGTTTCCTTGCTTTCCTGGCTCATGATAAGGTCCAAATAGCGCTGACGATAGCGCTGTTCAATATCTTTCAATCCGTGGAATTTATCAGGCAATGGACGCAGCGCTTTTGTTAGGAAAGTGAATTCTTTCACTTTGATTGAAAGTTCGCCTGTTTTTGTTCTAAAAACCGCTCCTTCAACTCCAACAAGATCACCTAAGTCGACAGAATTAAAAATTTGATAGGCTTCTTCTCCGACTGCATCCTGTCTAACATATATCTGAATTTGTCCTGTTAGGTCTTGGATGTGGGCAAATCCGGCTTTACCTTTTCCGCGCTTTGTCATGATACGTCCAGCAAGACGGACAGAGTCACCTTTTGCCTCAAGCTCCTCAGCTTCCAAATTACCGTATTGTTTCTGCACATCCCTTGCCGTATGAGTACGTTCATACCGTTTACCAAATGGGTCAATACCATTTTCACGCATTGCCGCCATTTTTTCACGTCTGACGATTAATTGGTCATTTAATTCTTCCTGACTCATGTTTTAATCAACTCCAATATTTCTAAATATGTATATCACTAGGTATTCTGCGTGGACATTTTTTCACATACTATATTATTTTACACAAAATCAATTGTTCAGACATCAAAAATGTTCAAATAAATAAAAACTGCCAGTTTTCCACTGGCAGTTTCAATTATGGCTGTATTCATTATAGGAAAAACATCCATCCACTGTCAAATAGCTGTTAATGCAGAGTTTTAACCTACTATTGCCTGATCTTCCTTTGCTTCCATGTCGGCAACTAATTCATTTAAAACACCGACCACCTGTTCACGTGTTTGACATTCGTTGATTGCACTGCGTGCATTTGCATTTCCGCGAATCCCCTTAAGGTACCAAGCGGCATGCTTACGCATTTCCCGTACGGCGATATATTCATCTTTTAGAGCAATCAATCGGTCTAAATGGAGAATGCATACATCCATTTTCTCTCTTACAGACGGATCACCCAACAACCTGCCCGTTTCTAGGTATTGAACCGTCCGATAGATCATCCATGGGTTTCCGAGCGCTGCCCGTCCAATCATGACGCCGTCAACACCTGTTTCATCCAACATTCTTTTTGCATCCTGTGGTGTTTTGACATCTCCATTGCCGATTACTGGAATGCCGACAGATTGCTTCACTTCCCGGATAATATCCCAGTTGGCTGTTCCCTCGTACATTTGAACACGTGTCCGGCCGTGGAGAGCCACAGCCTTTCCACCAGCACGTTCAACAGCTTGGGCATTTCTAACCGCGTAAATATGACCTTCATCCCAACCCATCCGCATTTTAACAGTAACAGGCTTTTCTACTGCATCTACAACAGCAGATACCATTTCATAGATTTTATTTGGGTCTAACAGCCATTTTGCTCCTGCATCACACTTAGTGATTTTAGGAACAGGGCAGCCCATATTGATATCAATAATATCTGCATTTGTATTTTGATCAACGAATTTGGCTGCTTCCACGAGAGTTTCCTTTTCGCCGCCGAAGATTTGCAAACTTAATGGTTTTTCCCGTTCATCAATATAGAGCATATTCATCGTCTTTTCATTCTTTAAAACGATTCCCTTGTCGCTGACCATCTCGGCACAGACTAAACCTGCTCCGAATTCCTTAACAGTCAGACGGAATGCAGAGTTGCAAACCCCAGCCATTGGCGCTAGTACAACGGGATTTTTCATCTCAATATTCCCGATTTTTAGCAATGAATCTTTTCCTCCCATCTTTTATTTAATTGTCTTTAGGTGTTAAATCATCAAGGCTTATATTTAAGCTCGCAGCTATTTTTACTAACAAGTCATTCCCAGGCAGACGGTTTCCTCTTTCAACTTCTCCTAAAATGGAAACTGATACACCTAGTTTTTTTGAAAAGCCTTCTTGGGTATACCCCTTTAGCTTCCGATAGGCTCGGATTCGTCTTCCCCATTTTTCCGCTTCCATATTCGGACTCCTTCTTTAGGTAATCTAGTAGACCATGCTGTAAGTAGTTCTTCATCGAACATACGTAAATCAGGATTTAATTCCAATAATGGCACCATCACAAATGCCCGTTCAAGCATTCGCGGGTGTGGGACTATTAGCTTATCTGTTTTAATATTTTCTTGATTATAGAGAAGAATGTCAAGGTCTACTGTTCTGGGCCCCCATCTTATTTCCCTTTTTCTCCCAAGACTTGTTTCAATCGATAGACACCGATCCAATAATTCAAATGGATTCAGTACAGTAGATACCTTAATCACCATGTTTAAAAATAAATCTTGGTCCTCATAACCAACCGGGTCAGTTTCATAGATTGAGGAGTAATTTACCAACTGAACGTCATGGTTAGCAGTTAATTGGCTGACGGCACTCATCATATTATCATAGCGGTTTCCGACATTTGAGCCAAGTGCAATAAATGCTGCGTTTTCCACATTTATCTCCCCCTTGTAATTTCTACCGCTACAGAATCATAATGTCCTGGTATTGGAGGGTCCGGTTTGATAACTTTAACTGTTGCTTCAACTACCGATTGAAACCGTTCGAGCACACTGGAAGCAATACTTTCAGCCACTGCTTCAACTAGTTTTTTCGGCTTTCCTTCCGTGACTTCCTTACACAGCTGATAAAGCTCACCATAATTTACGGAATAGTTGAGGTTATCCGTTTCACCAGCTCTTTTTAAATCCAAGGAAACAGTTAAGTCCACGATGAACCGCTGGCCTAGGACGGTTTCTTCTGGAAAAACACCATGATAGCCGTAAAATTCCATTCCTGTGACATAGATTTTATCCAATTTATTCACCTTTCCCCATTAACGCATCCATCATTCGCGCCATTCGGCTCATTTCCTTCACATCATGCACTCGAACCAACTGACAACCTTTTTGTATTCCATAACATACCGTGGCACCTGTACCCTCCATCCGTTCATTTACCGGAAGGTCTAGCGTTTCGCCAATTAGTCTCTTGCGGGAAGTAGCCAACAGCACCGGATAACCCAGCATCACCAGCTTGTCCAGGTTCTGCATCATGAGCAGATTTTCCGAATAGTTTTTAGCAAAACCAATGCCGGGATCCAAGATAATGTTCTCATCCTTTACCCCTGCTTTTTTCACTAACGCAATACTTTCATAAAGATCGTTCAAGACGTCCCTGACAAATTGAGTATAATGTGGGTCTTGCCTATTGTGCATTAAGATGATGGGGACTCCAAGTTCAGCGGCAACCCGAGCCATTTTTTCATCTGCCTTGGCTCCCCATATATCATTAATGATGTGGGCACCCGCCATAATTGCCTGTTTAGCCACCTCAGACTTATATGTATCAACAGATAAAGGCACGGGAACATGTTCGGATAGTGCTTCAATCACTGGGACGATTCGTTCAATTTCCTCTTCATCTGAGATTCTCGTATGGCCCGGCCGTGTTGATTCCCCGCCAATATCGATTATATCAGCTCCATCCGCCACCATTTGTTTCGCATGTTCAATCGCTAGGTTGATTTGATTATATCTTCCTCCGTCTGAAAAGGAATCCGGCGTGACATTTAAGATACCCATAATCATCGTTTTCTTTGAATAATCTAAAGCATATGGGCCGCATTGTATTTGTTCTAGTTGAACTTGTTTCATAGTTACCCCCCTATGCAAATTTCATCCCTTTTATCATACAGGAAAACCTATTTCTTTTCATAATTTGTGTATATAAAAAAAGTCCTGGCCATAAGCCAAGACCTTAATCATATTACTCCGCATCATATTGGTATAGTTGTGTACTTAAGTAACGTTCACCATTATCAGGAATGATGGCAAGCACTTTTTTACCTTTACCAAGTTCTTTTGCAACCTTTAATGCTGCGGAAATAGCAGCACCTGAAGATATTCCACCTAGTATGCCTTCTTCTCTTGCTGCACGGCGGGCAGCTTCGAACGCTTCTTCCGTAGAAACTTGAATAACCTCATCGTAAATATTGGTATTAAGTGTATCTGGAACAAATCCAGCACCTAAACCTTGCAATTTGTGCGGACCTGGTTTACCACCTGAAAGTACAGGAGAATCTTTAGGTTCAATTGCATAAATTTTAACATTAGCGAATTTTTCACGAAGAACACTTCCTGCACCGGAAATGGTTCCACCTGTTCCGATTCCAGAAACAAATGCATCAAGGTCATCCATCTGTTCAGCAATCTCTTTACCAGTTGTTCTGCGGTGAACTTCTGGGTTAGCTTCATTTTTGAATTGCTGTGGCATAAAATAGCCGTTTTCAGAAGCCAAGGCTTCAGCTTTAGCAATAGCACCCTTCATCCCTTCAGGACCTGGTGTTAATACAAGCTCTGCACCATAGGCACGCAATAGATTTCGTCTTTCTAAACTCATGGTTTCAGGCATAACGAAAACCGCTTTATATCCTTTAGCAGCTGCAACCATCGCAAGACCAATACCAGTATTCCCACTGGTTGGTTCAATGATCGTACTTTCGCCAGGTTTAATGAGACCTTTTTCCTCAGCTGCTTCAATCATTGCTAAACCGATACGGTCTTTTACACTGCTGCCAGGGTTAAAATACTCGAGCTTTAAATAAACATCTGCACTGTTTTCATCTACTATTCTGTTTAACTTCACAATTGGTGTTTGACCGATTAATTCGGTAACTGAATTTGCTACACGAACCATAATGGCACCTCTATTCCGAGTAATTTTATTGGATTTATATAAAATGTATCAGCTTACCCCTTGTATTGTCAATCAATTTGTATCAGGATTCCTAAATAATTTGAAATTTTTGGGGCCTGTCCCCCATTACGTTAATACAATACAGCAATGGGGGACAGGCCCCATAAATAAAACACAGAAGGGTTCTCTGTGTTTTATTGTTCTTGTTTTGTGTTGCCGTAAAACCAATCTACTTTGGCGGCTTCCCAGAGCGGCTCTGCTGATGCAGGGGTATTCATTTGTTCTAAGGCGATTTGCCGGCGGATTTGGTTTTTAACTTCTTTAAATGAATAGGTTTTGCCGCTGATTTTCCCTTCTAGTTTTACGATCGCATAGCCCTGGTCAGTTTTAATCGGTCCGCCATAAGCACCTTTTTTGAGTTTTTTTGCGGTTGTGATATAGCTGGAAGGGTAAAGCTCATCTTCACTTGTAATATATCCAATGTTTCCACCCTCATTCGCCGAAAATTCATCAATGGATCGCTCCATGGCTAATGCTTGGAAACTTGAACCTTGTTTTAATTCCTTTAAAGTCTTTTCTGCCTCTTGCTTCGTTTTTACCACAATATGTGACAAACGGTATGCTTCCGGAACATTATACAAATCTTTATTTTTCTCATAATAATTTTTTATCTCTTTTTCAGAGACGATTGCATCTTTGGTCAGTATTTCTTCTAGTAGCAAACTATTTTTGATTTGTTCCTTCCACTTTTTCTCTGAAGGGAAATTTTTTTGGTTAAAAGAGTTATTTGTAGCCTGAAGCAGCCGATATTCCCGGTCAACTTCTGAATCAGCAGCCTTTATGTGATATTTGTCCGCCAATTCTTGAACCACCTTCTGGTCCACCATTTCCTTTAATACATCTTTTCCATATCTCGTTTCGAGCTCGTGAAGCCAATCCTGCCGTGTTATTTCTTGAGACCCTATGGTTGCGACAGTCTCACTGCCGCCAGAAGCTTCTGTGTCCCTTGAAAGAAAATAGGCAACGGTCAAACAATTGAGCATCAAAAGCCCGGCAATTACCAACCAAAGCTGCTTCTTCCCCAATTTCTTTCTCCTCCACCGAAAAAGGTTATTTTGCCTGTTGCTTAAGTTCTTCAAGTTCCTCTTTTGTAAACAAGTATTTTTCATTGCAGAAATGACAGTGAGCTTCTGCCTGCCCATCCTCTTCGATCATGGCTGTAATTTCGGAGGCTCCGAGGCCGATAATGGCATCTGCAAACCGCTCTTTTGAACAGGTACATTGAAAATGGACCGGCATTGTCTCAATAATTTTGACATTTTCTTTATCAAATAATCTCTCTAATATTTGTTCTGGAGACAATCCCTGTTCAATTAATTTCGAGACCGGTGGAATGGTGTTTAGTCTTTCTTCTAATTTCGTGATCACCTCATCATCGGTACCCGGCATGATTTGTAAAATAAATCCGCCTGCCGCCAAAATCGTATCATCTGGGTTGACCAGTACGCCGACACCAACCGAAGATGGAGTTTGCTCAGATACGGCAAAGTAATAGGTAAAATCTTCTCCTAACTCACCTGATACAATCGGCACCTGGCCAGAAAAGAAATCACGAAGCCCAATATCTTTCACAACTGCCAATAAGCCATCCGTCCCAACCGCGCGGCGGACATCGAGCTTGCCGTGTTCATTGTGCTCAAAATCGACCTGTGGATTGCCAACATAACCTCGGACTTCACCTTTGGCATTACTGTCTACAATAATTGCCCCCAGTGGCCCGCCTCCATTGATTTTTACAGTGAGCTTGTCATCACCCTTTAACATCGCCCCCATCATAACCCCTGCGGTCATCGTGCGGCCAAGTGCTGCGGATGCGGTCCGCCATGTTTGGTGGCGCCGCTGTGCCTCGCTCACAGTCTCTGTTGTACACACAGCATATGCTCGGATGCTTCCATCAAATGCAAGTGCCTTTACTAAATAATCTTTCATTCTTATACCCCTTTCTCGCTGCCATTTCTTATAGTATCCATGTTCCGGGTATAGATAAGCTGTAAACCTTTTAAAGTTAAGAATGGGTCGACAATATCAATTACGGTTGATTCCTGGGCAATAAGGTTTGATAAGCCGCCTGTAGCAATGACGGTCGGCTTCTTTTTACTTTGATCAATCATCCGTTTTACAATTCCCTCAACTTGTCCTACATACCCATACACAATACCCGCCTGCATGGCTGATACCGTATTCTTGCCAATTACCCCTTCAGGGCGTGCGATCTCAATTCTCGGTAATTTTGCTGCTCGCGAGTATAGTGCCTCCGTGGAAATCCCGATTCCTGGAGCAATCGCACCTCCCATATATTGGCGCTCTTCATTGATATAGCAATAAGTAGTCGCCGTTCCAAAGTCGACAATGATCAACGGGCTGCCGTATTCATGAATGGCAGCCACCGCATTGACAATTCGGTCTGCCCCGACCTCTTTTGGATTATCATATTTTATGTTTAATCCCGTTTTAATACCTGGGCCAACAACCAGCGGTTTAATTTGAAAATATTTCTGGCACATTCTTTCTAAGGCAAACATAATCGGCGGAACAACGGAGGATATAATAATGCCGTTAATATCTGAAAAGCTTAAGCCTGAAAAATCAAATAATGCTTTGACATTCATGCCAAACTCATCTTCCGTCCGGTGACGGTTTGTTTCAATTCGCCAATGATATTTCAAATGATCACCATCATAAACCCCAAGAACAATATTGGTATTTCCCACATCAATTACAAAGATCACATCTATCACTCACTTTAACGAAATATTCTTTTCACATGGCAACATAATACCATAATATAAGTGCAGATGAAAAAAAAGAGTGCTTCTTTACGAAGCACCCAGATTGATTATTTATAATCGATATCCTCAGGAGGAAGGTCCAAAATAGATTTTTCTTCTTCATCCTTTTTCTTAATTGTAACCTTTACATCTTCGTCCTTTTTCATGCTAATCTTAACGGTTTCAAGCTCAGCAGGATTTTCTGGCAAGCGACCATTGTCGACGAGATAACGGATTTGCTCTGCATTTAATGTTTCCACTTCTAGAAGTGTCTTCGCAATCAAATCGAGCTTTTCACGGTTTTCAATAAGAATCTTTTTACATCTTTCGTAAGATTCTTTGATGATCCGTTGAATTTCAAGATCAATTTCATAAGCAATCGCATCGGAATAGTTTTGCTCGTTATGCAAGTCGCGGCCTAAAAATACCTGGCCACCTTGATTTTGACCAAACTGAAGTGGTCCAAGTTTTTCACTCATTCCAAATTCAGTAACCATTCTGCGGGCAATACCTGTGGCACGCTGGAAGTCATTATGAGCACCGGTACTTACTTCACCGAATACAATTTCCTCCGCCACACGGCCTCCCAATAGACCAACAATCTTATCAAGTAATTCCGGCTTAGTCATAAAATAACGGTCTTCTCTTGGAAGCATTACCGCATAACCGCCAGCCTGACCACGCGGTACAATTGTAACTTTATGTACCATATCCGCTTCATCTAAAATAAGGCCAATTACGGTATGACCGCCTTCATGGAAAGCAACAATTCTCCGTTCTTTCTCGGAAATGACCCGGCTCTTTTTAGCAGGACCAGCAATGACACGGTCTGTTGCTTCATCAATATCAACCATATCAATTTTCTTCTTATTTTGTCTTGCGGCAACTAACGCTGCTTCATTCAAAAGGTTTTCCAAGTCAGCGCCTGAGAAGCCTGGTGTACGCATTGCAATATTTTTTAGGTTGACGGATTCATCTAAAGGTTTATTGCGGGCATGTACTCTAAGTACTGCCTCACGGCCATTTACATCCGGACGGTCGACAGTAATCTGACGGTCAAAACGTCCTGGGCGTAATAGCGCTGGGTCTAAAATATCTGGACGGTTAGTTGCTGCAATAATAATAATCCCTTCATTGGCTCCGAACCCATCCATCTCAACTAACAATTGGTTCAAGGTTTGCTCCCTCTCATCATGGCCGCCGCCTAAACCGGCACCACGTTGACGCCCAACAGCATCAATTTCATCTATAAAGATAATACACGGAGCATTTTTCTTGGCATTTTCAAATAAATCACGAACACGGGATGCACCGACCCCGACAAACATTTCAACGAAGTCTGAACCGCTAATAGAGAAGAACGGAACACCTGCCTCACCGGCAACTGCACGGGCAAGCAAGGTTTTACCTGTTCCTGGAGGTCCAACAAGCAAGACCCCTTTTGGAATCCGTGCTCCTAATTCTGAGAACTTGCGTGGGTCTTTTAAGAACTCAACAACCTCTACCAATTCAGCCTTTTCCTCGTCTGCACCGGCTACATCTCTAAAACGAACCTTCTTCTTGTCGTCGTTATAGAGTTTTGCTTTTGATTTACCAAAGTTCATGACTCGGCTGCCGCCACCTTGAGCTTGGTTCATCAAGAAGAAAAATAATATAAAGATTATCACAAACGGAATAATGGAAGTGAAGAATGTAACCCAGCCGCTTGTTTCCTTTGCAGGCATTACTTCGACTTTTGAATCCGACTGGTTAATACGATCAATGATTTGTTCGCTGTTTGGGATATACGTAATAAACTTTTTACCATTGTCGACTTCTTTATCAAGTTGGCCACGGACTTCAAAAACGCCCCTTTCTGGCTGCATGGAGAATGAAGCGACTTCATTATTTTCCAAATGAGCAATGAACTCGTCATATTTTATATGATCGGTTGGTTCATTACTTCCGTTAAAGAAACTTACGACACCAATAATGACTAAAAATATCAATAAATAAAAGATGGTATTACGGAAAATCCGATTCATCTCTTACCTCCTCCCACTTAAACAAACTATACTAAATAGTATCATAGAAAATCTTGCTAATTCAAGGAATTGCTCTTACAAACAGCAGGATTTTGTACACCCTTTCACCGGAATAATAAACCGCCTGTCTATAGGTATGGCTTAAATATTATTGCTGTATACTTCCGGCTTCAAAACCCCAATATATGGAAGGTTTCGATACTTTTCCATATAATCCAGCCCATAACCTACTACAAACTCGTCAGGTACGTTAAAACCGACGTAATCTGCTTTAATTTTGCTCTTTCTTCCTGTAGGTTTATCTAACAATGTGACAATTTTAATTGATTTCGCTTTTCTGTAACGGAATAAATCCACCAAATAGCTTAAGGTTAAACCGCTGTCGATGATGTCCTCAATGATTAAAATGTCTCTTCCCTCTACAGAGGTATCTAAGTCTTTGAGGATTTTTACCTCTCCTGTGGAAACCATGGAGTTTCCGTAGCTGGATACATCCATAAAGTCCATTTCCAAATAACAATCCATCCGTTTTAATAAATCCGCCATGAAAGGCATTGCCCCTTTAAGGACACCAATAGCAAGCGGGAAGCGATCGTTATACTCTTCCGTTAATTGAGCGGCCAACTCCTTTATTTTTTGTTGTATTTCTTCTTCAGATACTAAAACCTTTTCAATGTCCTGGTTCATCATAAAGTGTCCCCCTAGAAGTTCATTCCTTCTCATATGTAAGTTGTATATGTGGTAGTGAAGTTGTTTCCATTCCTTCATATGAAGACTTTTTCAAGCCTGGAAGCCAAAGAATGCAGTTATCTCTGTCAGTAATGACAGGCCATGTATTTCGGTCTTCAAGCGGAATCTTTTGGTCAATAAAGATATCTTTCAACTTTTTTGACCCTTTCATTCCTTTTAGCGTCATCCGGTCCCCATTTTTTCGGGTCCGAATAATTAAAGGCCATTTAACAAGGTCTGCATCAAACAATGCTGTATGAATATGATTGGCGGGATGTATTTGATTTCCCATAATAATATTAATTCGAAATCCATTCGGCAGAATGACCGAACCAGGCTCTGCAATTTCAACATAGTACTCCTTAGAGCTGGGTTTGAAAAACTGGAAGATCAATTCATTATACGAACGATTGACTGTTAGCCCCTTGGGAAAATCTAGTTTTCCTGATGGCCCACCATGCTGGATTAAGTAAAATACATCATCAATATGTACAGCAGATAGAATATCTGCAGATTCTTTGTAAAGATAGTTTAATATTAGTTGAATCCCTCGCCTTTGTAAAGGAGAAGGCATTGCAGAAAAACGTTCTATATCAATGGTCATTTGCTGTTCTGTTCTGTTTTTCATTACTTTATTCATTTGTTGGACAGTTAATTCCTGAAGATATTTTTCATCAGCTTGCAAATCCTCACTGAACCGTTGAAAATGTTCATGGGCCTGCGGATTTTCTTTCTTTAAGAATGGAATAATCTGATGGCGGAAACGATTCCTAGTATACACAGTTTCCAAATTGGTTTGGTCAATCCTAGGAGCCAAGCCATGCCGCTCACAATAATCCTCTATTTCCGCTTTGGTTAAACATAAAAACGGACGGAAAAGCATACCGCCGGCGAACGGACGAGAGAAGGGAATTCCTGCCCGTGCCATTCCTGTACTGCCCCTAGTCAAACGCATCAAAACGGTTTCCATTTGATCATCGCCATGATGGCCAAGTGCTAAATAGGTGCAGTCATACTTTTCCATCACTTGTTGATAAAATTGATAACGCACCTCCCTTGCTGCCGTTTCGGCACTTTTTCCTTCCGTCTCCATGATTTGCGGAACATTTACTTGAGTCATTTCGAAGGCAACACCAAATTCAACACAAAACTTCTGAACAAATAAAGCATCATCAAAAGACTCCTGCCCGCGGAACATGTGGTCCACGTGAGCCGCTACAATAGTAAGATTCGATTTCTCCCTTTGTTTAATCAAATAATGCAGAAGTGCCAAAGAATCTGGCCCTCCTGATACACCGACTACCACTTTTCTGTTTTCAAGAGCAAATAAATGGCGCCTAAGAAAAGCCTTGACCTTTGTTTCTAGCATTTATGATGCACTCTTTCTGATAAAATTTTCAAACACCCTTCTACCTTGCTAAAACTCATTAATCCTTGAGGGGGCGATCCTTTTTGTTGGTTTCTTTATATACGATTTAGGTGAAGATAGGTTTCACTTTTCAAACAAAATAAGTTGCAAAAATTTGAGATGATCCGGCTGCCAAAGAAGGATTACAGTTCTAAAAAGTTCGAAGAGTGCTTGTGCTTTCTTAAAGTAATTTCATAAAGATGTATCCACCATATAAAGCCCCTAAAATAGCTGCGATAATAAAAAATTCCTTCCAGCTGCTTTTCTTCTTTTTCTTGCGGTAGGTTTGTCTGCTAAGAGGCTGCTTCGCTACATTGGTCTGCTTCTTTTTCTGGTTTCCTTGTGTGTATTGAGTGCTGGATTTGTTCCCGCTTTGTTGGAAACTGCCTCCACCTGAAGGTTTCGGCTGGGCAGCCACAGTCTGATTGGTGACAATTTCCAACAAATCATCTCGCATCTGTTTCGCAGATGGATAATACCCTTCCAACGCACGTAAAATTAACTTTTCATACGGCAAAAGTTCTTGCTTCTGCTTAATAGCGGCCTTTAACTGTGCCATCCCCCCGGTTTGTTTAGTAAATCGATTCGGGTAGGCAGTATTAATCATAATCATGGCACAAGCAAATAAATCATAGGTTGGTTCGGCTTTTCGCGACCCAAGCCCCCAGTAGCCGCGGTCATAAAACTCGGTAAACTCCTTTATTGCCCTGCCTTGAATAGTCGTCCCTCCCACATCGATACATCTTACTGCAGGTGGAGGACCTGTTACAATTAAATTTTCCGGCTTTAGGTCACCGAATACCCAACCGTTATCGTGAAGCTGTGCCAAATCATTTAACAGCTGTAAAAATACAACAGGCATCCATGACTTTCCTTTTTGCAGCAAAAAGGAAAGCAAATCGGGGCCCTGGATATATTCCATTACATAAAAGGAAACCTTAGTGCCGCCGGTTTGCCAATCATCCACATCAAGCAAAGAAGGCCCAAGGGATGTTCCCTGGACCTTTGCAAAGGATTTTAGTACGTTTACCTCCGATGTGATTGACATACTATTATCACTCATTTTCAATGCGGCATGACGACTGCCGTACTTTACAAGGTAGACCACCCCATTGGCTCCATATCCAAGTTCCTTAAGAATAGTATACTGGTTATTATGCCACTTCCCAACAACAGCTGTACCAGGCTGGACCTTATACCGACTCTTCAAAGAATGATTCATCATCATCTGACAGCAGGCTCCTTAAACTTCGCTTTTCACTAAATGATGACAGAGCGGCTCGAATGGCCGGACCTGTTGGTGTGATTCCGCCTGTCGTTAGTTTTGAGAAGATACTTGTCAAAGATTGTAGATTTGGCGTCCAGTCCAACAACCTTTCGACATCATTTCTTTTCCCGGGAAATGCATAAACAGAGAATTGATTTCCTCCCGTTCTGGCATTTAGACTAAGGGAGAGATCTAATAGCGCCTCTTTTACAGTCGGAAGCTTATGTTTCATGCTGGCACTCGTATCGACAAGAACCAACACCTCTAATTCGACAGTTTCCCCTAATTCATCAACAACTTCCATTACTTCTCCCCGCTTTTCAGGCGGAAGGTCCTCCATTGATTGCGAACGGCCAAGTATTTGCTGTAATTCACGATTGACGACACCCTGAATCGTCTGATTCATGGCTTTTCGGGTCACCATCTGAACCGTCTGTGACAACTGCTGAGCATAGACGATCTGGCTGACTCCGCCCCCTGACATCGCAATCCCTTCGATTTCAGTCATTCCTTTTTCATCTATAACATCATGTTCCATGACTCCAATGACATTAACTGTTATCCCTTGTTCCTTGGCGAGTGCAGCCATCGCTATCGGGTCTTCACCTTGATTGGAACAGCCATCAGTTATTAATAGAATTTGCCTTATTTTCCCAGTATGCATACCTTTCTCCCTCCACATCAAGTATTGTTACCATTTTCGACGGAATGAAGGGTATTTATACATAAGCAAACTCCAATTGGGTAAAATAAGTCCTTATGCCCTGCGTTTGACCCTTTGCACAGGGATACTCGCCCATTTAGGGGTATTATGCTTGATTTTCGCCACCATGACCGTCATATCATCATGGATTACATCTGATCTAGACCTTATGACCTCCTCTAATATTAAATCTGCCACTTCCTGTGGGTCGTCCGTTTCTAATTCGAGCAGTTTGCGTTTCATCCATAAATCATAGTTTTCTACATGTTTGGGTCCCTCAAATACCCCATCACTCATCATGATTAATATATCGCCAGCTTTTAGCTGCTCACTCACCACATCAACCTCAAACTCCTGAAGAATCCCCATCGGCAGATTGCTGGCAGAAATCTTAATAATTTTCTTTCCTCGTTTAATAAAACTGGGAGTTGATCCAATTTTGAGGAATTTGGCTGCGGCATTTTTTAAGTCAATCATGGCTAAGTCCAGTGTAGAAAAAATCTCATCTGTTGTGCGTAATGAGAGGATAGAATTAACGGATTTAATCGCAATTTTTTCTTCAATTCCGGTTTGGAGAATTTTTTGCAATAGCAGTAAAGTCTCTTCACTTTCATAATGGGCCCGCTCCCCATTACCCATGCCGTCACTAATCGCAATGGCGAACTTGCCAAAGCCCAACTCAATCGTGGAATGACTGTCACCCGATACCAATCCGCCATCCTTTGCCGCATGGGCAACACCCGTCTCTACCACATAGGCCTTTGAAGAACGGAAAACAGCATGGCAAAAGCCATTTGGATATTTAGCACAGTCTTCATGTTTAACAATGATATTTTCTCCCACAATATCTGAAAGCATGGGAGCAATTAATTTTTCACAGACGCCGCGCCCATGGCAAAACGGAACTGCCATTTCAATATCTACATTGCCTGGTTCCAAACTATAAATCTCTACATTTTCAATATGAACACCAAAACCTTGGAGAGCTTCCATGACCTGTTCTTCCTGCTTATAGTAATTTTCCCGTTCCCGCTGAATTTCCTCTGCAAAATTATTCATGACCTCTGATACGCCAAGCAGTTGGTCGGCTACTAGTTTTCTGCTTTCTTGCACCTTTTTCTTCAGCTTTTGGTTAGCTTGATAGAAGGTCAGTTCTGTTCCAATCGTATCATATACCTTTTTCGGTCTTGAACAGATTTTCTCCCATTCTCTCGTCAATTTTAGGGAAATATTCCCGTCATTGCGGTCCATTTCATGAATAATTTCTTCCATACAAGCATAGGTTGTATGGAAATTCTTTGCCCAGCATTGTTCTTTTTTAAAACAGGTTTGGCACGTTCGCTCGGTTACATGACTCATAAAGTAATCCATTTCCCGTTCAGATTCATTTTCCACAGGTTCATTGTCTAGTTGGGTAAAACTCATGGATAATGCATGAAACACATTCGAAAATTGCGAAACCCGCTGCGCGGTAACGTCTCGCATTTTCCGCATGAATTTTTGCTGCTCCGCAGTGTACTCAGGGGTTCCTGGTATATATTTTGCTAAACGAGCAGTTAAAGCCTGAGGTGTTAGGAGAAATAAAAGGATGGATGCTGCTGATTCCAAAATTGCCATCTTTAAGGAACCGCCGCCTTCACCGTACATTCCAATCAACAAGGTGGCGATAAATAATCCTATGGATACACCTATTTTTCTCCCTTCCTTCATCAGCCCTCCTAATACTCCTGAGAAAGCCAACAAGCTCATGTGGTAAAAATTAGACACACTTGCCAGACTGAAGATGAGTCCTGTAACGACTCCTACCGTCGAGCCAATCGTGGCACCGGCAATAAATGAAAACACTAGCACTAAATAACGGGACATAATATGTTCGAGTGAAAGCCCATAAATCTTCCAGCCAATCGTACCTGTTAGAATGGATGCTAGTAGAATAATTAAACAAACTATTTCTTCTGTCTTCAGTAATTGTCTGCGCTTATGGAACGTAAGTAAGGGCAGGCTTTGCAGGAAAATCATCGTCAGGATAAAAGCAAGACTTGCCTGGACGCCAGCCATCATTCCATCATATAGCGTTAATTGCTCTGACAAGAAAAAGGTTTCCGCCAATTTACCTAATCCTAGTATGATTCCTGTTAAATATGGCAGCGCCCTCATTTCACTAACCAGCCACTTTTTGCTGATTTGATAAACTAGCATAAAACCGAAGCAAACGATAAACGTAAACGCAGCATTTGCAAGAGATAGAGTAATAGCACCCGAAATTAATCCGATCAAGGCAAGCGGTGCCTTATCTCTTTTAATCAGATAGACAGAAGCAAAAAAGGGCAGACTAAATGGAGTTAATTTTGCTAGAATCAAGGCCCGTCCAAGCAAAAACCCAACCATTAACAACAGGACCCCTTTTTTTATAAAAAAAGTTTCCAGCATCCATTGAACTTTTTTGATTATTCTACTGATATCGGGCTTCGATGATTGAAGATTAACATCGCCAATTGGTTCAATCAGACTTTGCTCTACCTTTTCCATGTTCTCACTCCCTATCATTCACTTGTTGAAAACTATTATAAATTCGCTAGATTTAAAAGTTTGTCAAATTAGTGAACAGAGGGGTGAAAATCGTTCGACTGATTCCACTATATTTATTCAAATAATAGTAACTATCCCGAATTGCCGTCGATTGTTTCAATTTATATTGGCATGTTTTAAACTATTTTGTATAATTACAGACAAAATTTTATCTAAATAATAAATCCATCAAAGCCACTAGAGGCTCATATTATTGCGAAAAACAAATAAGACAAGTCATGAAGACTTGTCTTTATCTATTAAAACCAAGTAATCCTTGCGTTATCCAAATAAAAAATAAGCAGCAAGTTAACCCCGTCTAGCACCTCTTCCGCCGCGTTTGGACTCCGTATTTCTCTTCAAGGAAGATAAACGATCTTCACTGTCTTTTAAGAAACGGGCCATTTTCGATTCGAAAGTTTCTGGCTTATTATTATTACGGTCATTTGCCCTTCCTTGACGCGGACGCTGTGAGTGAGAATGTCTTCTTTCAGGTTCTGGTCTATCCTTTGCTTTCTTAATGGATAGTCCAATCTTTCCATCCTTCTCCACATTGAGGACTTTCACTTCTACTTGATCACCAACTTTTAAATGATCGTTGATGTCCTTTACATAATTGTCCGCAACTTCACTAATGTGGACGAGACCTGTTGAACCATCCGGCAGCTCCACAAACGCTCCAAAATTAGTAATACCTGTTACCTTTCCTTGTAACTTGCTGCCTACTTCAATTGACATAAAAAAATTGCTCCTCCTTAGAAATATAAAAAATCATACATACTATATATTATACAGAATGGGAAAATTGAGTGTCAATAATACGGCTATTTGGTTGATTTTTCCTTCTTCTCGTCCGGAATATTAAAGATAATTTCATTTTGATCAGAGAAAAAGTATTCCTTTCTGGCAAGCTTCGCGATATAATCGTCATCATTTAATTTAACGATGTTTTCTTTTAAGATCGCCTGCTGCTTTTTCAGATTAGAAAGTTCATGATCCAGCTTTGCCTTTTGTGCAACCTTTGCTTCAAGTTTAGCACTTTGGGAAAGATAACTGGAAATCATCAAGTACGAAAGTACGCTGGCAAACACAAAAAACAGGGAAAGCCTTCTCATTAACAGCTTTCTTTTTCTGGCTGAGGCAATTTCCGCATATTCCTGCTGCTTGGCATAGGCTGTCTCCATTTTGGATACAGTTCGTCGTTCAGCTCCCATTTATCCTTAATCCTTCCTGCTATTTTTTCCGCTTCCATTTTCCCAGAAACTTAGTTATATAATTCCCGATTTCCTTAAAATTTCCTGCCGTTTTATTATATAACTTCTCGACGGATTTTTTAAGTCCTTTCGGCAAAAGTTTCCAAAAAAATAACAATATCATGCGAATTACTTTTAA
Organism: Neobacillus dielmonensis; assembly: GCF_000612665.1. Lineage (GTDB taxonomy): Bacteria > Bacillota > Bacilli > Bacillales > Cytobacillaceae > Neobacillus > Neobacillus dielmonensis. Next base: position 29,320 of record NZ_HG942018.1, on the reverse strand, counting down.
TAAAAGTTTTGTAATCCATAATACTATCTTCCAAATAAGATTGACAAGGGATAAGAGTCCCCTGCCAATGGATAGAAGGATAAGGATAATCAATTGAATAAGTCCGGTAATGGGTTTATAGATCAGCAGAATGAATGTATCACGCAGGAAGCGGGAAATAGAAAAAACAGTTGAAATCAACATTTCCAAAAGCCGCAGATAAATGCCTTTGAATATGCTTTGATAGGCCGCAAAACCGCAAAGCAGTGCAATAAAAATATAAAACCGCAGTTCGCCGTTATTGACTAAAAATAAGGCATAAAAAATGAGCAGGGCTTGGATTGTCCAAAAAAGTAAATCGTTGAGGAAGACAATCCAAGTCCTTCTTTTCGGCCGTTTTAAGAACCGATGATACGTATCGAGCAAAGCTCCAAATAAAGAGCCCATTCCAATCATAGAAATCATTGTTAAAAATTGTGTAGAAAGGCTCATCGGAACAACTTGCTAAAGAATCCTTTAGCCTTCTCCCCATGATTTTCATCCAAATAAACTAAATCATATACCTTCCCTTTAATGGAAACAATGCCTTTTTCCACATCAAGGTTCTTCATTTGCAGATTTTGCCCTTTAATGGCTAAAAACCCCATCGATGTTTCAAGCAGAAACTCTTCGTTATCAAAGCTTTCTACTTGCTTCACACCGGTAATATCAAGAAGTTTTCTTCCTCTCATGATGACGTCATGGTCTGGAATACTACTTTTCGTTGAATTGGTTTCGTAATATTGACTCATTCCTCATCCCTCACAATCATTTGTACAACCATTCTGTACATACTATGTAAAAAACAAGGAATTTAGAACCTATCGATTATTGTTCCTCTTGGTAGTTTAAGCGTTCCTCTTTTATTACTGTATACATTTCAGCGGCTTCTTCTTTGCGGGTAGTTTCTTGAATCCGCTCAATGCGAACCGTGATTCTCCTTTGTCCCAAGCGTAAAGTCAGTTCATCTCCCACTTTTACTGTCGAACTGGCTTTGGCTTCCTTCCCGTTAATTTCAATTCTCCCTTGGTCAGAGACTTCTTTTGCCAAAGTTCTTCGCTTTATCAGTCTGGAAACCTTTAAAAATTTATCTAAACGCATCGCTTTCCCTCCACAATCTAAAGACCTGTAAGTTTTGCTTCATCCCAGAGGCGGTCTAGCTCTTCAAGTGTAAAATCCTTAAAAGGTCTACCGCTCTTGTTGACTTTCTCCTCAATATAACGAAACCGGCGGATAAATTTCTGATTAGCCGCAAATAGAGATTCTTCTGGATTCATATCTAAAAATCTGGCAACATTGACGAAGGCAAACAGCAAATCGCCATACTCCAGACGCGCCTTGGTTAATCCCGCGTCTGTGCCGTCTAATTCAGCGATAAACTCCTTGAGCTCTTCTTTCACTTTCTCCAATGCAGGGCCAATTTCCTGCCAGTCGAACCCGACCTTCGCTGCTTTCTTTTGCAATTCATAAGCCTGGAGCAAATTAGGCAAGGCCAGCGAGACGCCATCAAGAATCGATTCCGGTGGTGCATCCCCTTTTTCCTGCCGCTTGATCTCCTGCCAGTTTTGCACCACTTCTTCTGCGCTGTCAGCCTTTCCTTCCCCAAAAACGTGAGGATGCCTGCGGACCATTTTGGCCGAAATACCTTCGATCACATCATCAATTGTAAAAAACCCTTCATCCTCGCCAATTTGCGCGTGAAGCATCACTTGCAATAACACATCGCCAAGCTCTTCCACTAAATGGTCAATATCCCCGCTGTCAATGGCATCAATGACTTCATAACTCTCTTCAATTAGGTATTTCTTCAATGATTCATGTGTTTGCTTCTTGTCCCAAGGACAGCCATTTGGGCCGCGCAATATCGCAATGATTTCCCGAAACTTTGCGAAGTTTTTCCATAAGGTAGATTCTACCTTTACCGGCGGCACATAAACAGAGGTGAGATTGTTTACGGACATGTTTCGGTCCAATTCATATAGTGGAACCTTTTGGATGATTTCATTTTCACTGCCTGCTGCTGTGACAATGACCACTTCATAATCATCAGGGTATTTTTCCATCAACACCAGCTTTACGTCAGATGCGACAAATTGATCATATACCTGGCTAATGATGATATGTTGATCCATTTGCAACTGATTAGAAGAAATGCTCGTTCCATCCAGTAATTGAAATCCCTCAATGGGATCGACCTTCACAGAAGCAAATAAGGCATCTATAAAACTTTGTCCACCGCCAACTTTAATCTCAATTCCCTGCTTTGGTGCTTCTTCCAATAAAATCTGTACTGTTCGTTCTGCAACCAGCGGATGTCCTGGTACTGCATAAATGACATTTTCCGAGTTTGCTTGGTCTAGCAAAGTTTTGACAATTTCCTGATAAACAGCCTCAAATTGTTCATTTTTTTTATACACTTCATCAAAAGAACGGTAGTTCATTCCTTCCTGCTGTAAAGCACTGACTACCGGATGTTCCTTCGTGCGCAAATAGACTAACTCCGTATTGATTAGCTTTCGATAAACACCTAGAGGCAGTTGTTCAAGCTCTCCAGCGCCCAACCCTACAATTTCAATAGTTTTTACCATGATTAACTTCGATCCTTTCGAGCCATAAGATGAATAAGTTTACTCCCAAAAGGGAACAATCCAAGTTCCTCCTCCAGAAATACCTTTCTTCTAATAATGATAAACATAAACAGGATCCCGCCCAAGAACACAGCCGTTAATGATTCAAAAGCAGCACCAGTCCGGCCCCATTCCTTTAATCCTGCCCATTCCTCCAAGGTGTACAAATATCCTTTTAGAAATAACAGCATGAGGATGGCGGCTGTCAACACGGTCAAAAAATATCCCGCTGTTAAAAGCCTTATGTTTAACGACCTCTTTAATCGCAGCCATAAAAGAACAGTAATGATTCCAAGAGATAGCAGCGAAGATATAGCTGCTCCTTCAGTATGTAAAACGGGAATCAGCAGCTGGTTCAGCCCATATTTCAATGGGAACAGTGCGGTTATCGCCGCTGCTGGATAGAAGAGATTTCCTAACCCCTGCATAATGGCGACGATGGTTAAAATAATCGATGTAAAAAAGATGATAAAGCTTAATAATCCAAGTACAGAAGAACCTGATTCATTTTCAAACAGCATAATATTAACTGGCCGGATAATCGCCCACAGACCGACTGATGCACCCGCACCAATGACTACACTCACCTTCACGGCCAATCTGACTTTATGCTGCAGAAATTGCAGTTTCTCCGCCAATCTCTCTCGGGTAATTAACGGAACCAATGTCAATGACATGGAGGTGGCGGCTACCGTTCCTAACTGTATCAATGGCTGTCCCCGATCAAACACCCCTTTTAAGCTCTTGGCTGTATCAGGGGCTATTCCGTTTGAAGACAATAGAGAGTATAGATTAAGTGAGTCTGCCAATTGTAAAAAAATCATTAACATCCCGCTCAGACAAATGGCTAATCCCTGAAACGTAAGTGTTTTTAAGATGTGTTTTCCATCTTGAAGAGTTTCATTCCACTTTCTCAGTTGAGGGGTCAATAGTTTCCATTCTTTACGTTTCCTTAGAAACATAAACAAAATAATCCCGGCAACGACACTTCCGGTAAAGGATCCAAACATGGCTCCGCCGCCGATCAGATACAAAGAGACATGTCTTTGCATTAACAGATAGGATAAGCCTAGAATCGTTAACACTCGAACAGCCTGCTCCGCCACTTGCGATAGAGCAGTTGGAATCATGTCACCCCTGCCTTGATAATACCCTCTTAAAACTGAAACAAATGGCACGGTCAAAAAAACAACTGACACAACCCTTAGTAAAACCGCCAAATGGCTGTCATGCATCCAAACAGCAATCATTCCAGCCCCAAAATAAAAAATAGTAAAACAGATTAGTCCAAACAACTGGATATAAAAAAGCGAGAGAACCATAAGCAGCCGAGTTTTATCTTCATTGCCAGATCCCCCAGTTCCAAAAACGACGTGGAAAGCACAACCGCCATTCCATAGAACGGATAAATTTGCTGGTATATGTAAAAACCTATATCCCCTACAATATTTTGAAACGGGATTCGGTAAATCGCACTAAAAATTTTCGTGATCATGGCCGCAGCCGTTAATATAAACGCTCCCCTGACTAACGCCTTTGATGGGTTCACAGACTTCACCTGCCGATCAATACATCAAGGAGTATATTATAACATTAAAAAAGGCAGCGCCGGCTGCCCTTTTAAGTAAATATGCATAGAATCTATTGCTCCATTTGTCTAGCAAGAAATCCTGCAGCGGTTTCTACTGCCTTTTGTTCCACTTCACCCAAAGTTCCTTCTTTTGAAAAAATAATGACGGCGCCAATTGGGTCGCCATTAGCAATGATTGGTCCAATCGTATAGGAGGTGACCGTTTCTTCATTGCTTTCCACTAAGGCAACTTCCCCTTGAGAAGTAATAAGAACCGAGTTTCGGTCCTCCATTGTTTTTTCCACTAAATCACTAATATTTTTATTTAAGTAATCTTTTTTAGATCCGCCTGCTACAGCAATATAGGCATCACGATCGCAAATTAAGACAGGATTTCCGAGGCTGTCAAATAGGGCTTCCGCATATTCCTTGGCAAAATCGCTTAATTCGCTGATTGGTGAATATTTTTTAAGAATAACTTCCCCATCGCGGTCAACAAAGATCTCCAATGGATCTCCTTCGCGGATACGCAGCGTTCTACGTATTTCTTTAGGGATTACAACACGACCCAAATCATCGATTCGACGAACTATTCCAGTTGCTTTCATCCAATGTTGCCTCACTTTCATCTGATGATTTTTTCAACATGGTAATGGAAGATAATCCTTCGTATGTATCATTACCTGCTTTGAACTTAGTATCTTTCATCTGGAAAGTTCTATACACAATCGTTATATTTTTTCACCTTATGAAAGAAAATTCAAAGCTGGAAAAATTCGAAAGCGCCTTGAACCTGGGAATAGTCCCCAAGTTTAAGGCGCTAAAAGGCTTTATATACTGTGTGATTGATTTACACGGGATTCTCCTGTCCCTTTTTGGCTGATGGAATCCCTTTGACCATTTCTAAAACAATATGAAGCCATTGCGCTGGATGAAATTCCTTCGTATCAATGACAATAATTAATTTGCCATTTTCCATTCCTGGCGTTACAGACCTGCCAAACTGGCTGCCCAGGTGGAAGATTTTACTGCCGTCAATTGTATTGGTCATTTCATCGTTTAAAACGATGGTTACCTTTTGCTTTACCTGCTTGATTTGTTCCACACCATTTTGCAATGAGAACACTTTAATTTCTGCGACTTGGAACAGATAAGCTACTTCGTCTGGATATTCACCAAACCGGTCCTGCATTTCTGCTTGCAATTCTTCTACTTCCACAAGTGAGTCTGCACCTCTGAACCGTTTATACATTTCAATTTTTTGATTGCCATCTTTAATATAGGCATCAGGAATGTAAGCATCGATTTCTAAATCAATCTCGACAGTCGGTTTAGCCGTTTCCTTCAGATCGCCTTTTCTTTCTTCAATGGCTTCCTTCAACATTTGTGAATAAAGATCAAACCCTACAGAGTCAATGAAACCATGTTGTTGGGCACCGAGCAGGTTACCGGCCCCTCTAATCGATAAATCGCGCATGGCAATTTTGAATCCAGAGCCTAATTCCGTGAACTCTTTAATAGCCTCAAGGCGCTTCTCCGCAACCTCTGTCAATACTTTATCCTTTCGATATGTGAAATAAGCATAGGCCACCCGGTTAGACCGGCCTACCCGGCCACGCAGCTGGTAAAGCTGGGAAAGCCCCATCCGGTCTGCATCATAAACAATCAAGGTATTCACGTTTGGAATATCTACCCCAGTTTCGATAATCGTCGTGCTGACTAGCACATCAAATTCTCCGGAAAGGAATCCTAGCATAACTGACTCCAGTTCGTTTTCTGTCATTTGACCATGGGCATAGGTCACCCGTGCATCAGGGACCAGCATCGAAATTTCCTCTGCCTTGCGTTCAATATCTTCAACCCGGTTATACAAAAAGTATACTTGTCCGTCTCGCGCAAGTTCCCGCTCGATTGCTTCCCTGACCAGTGCTCCGTTGTACTCCATCACATAGGTCTGCACCGGGAATCGGTTTTCCGGCGGTGTTTCGATAACCGACAAATCCCTGACACCAAGCATTGACATATGCAGCGTCCTTGGGATTGGTGTAGCAGTTAGCGTCAGCACATCGACGTTGGTTTTTAATTTTTTGATTTTCTCTTTATGCGTAACACCAAATCTTTGTTCCTCATCAATGATTAATAGACCTAGGTCATGATAAACAATATCTTTAGACAACAGGCGATGGGTACCGATGACAATATCGACTGTCCCTGCCTTAAGACCTTTAATCGTTTCCGTTTGCTGCTTTTTGGTGCGGAACCGGCTTAGCAGTCCAATATTAATCGGAAAGTCTTGAAATCTCTCTCTAATTGTTTCGTAGTGCTGCTGAGCGAGGATGGTGGTTGGCACCAAGAGGGCCACCTGTTTTCCGTCAGAAATCGCTTTAAAAGCCGCGCGAATGGCTACCTCTGTTTTTCCATAACCCACATCACCGCAAAGCAGACGGTCCATTGGCCGGGACCGCTCCATATCTTTCTTAATTTCCTGTATGGATCTTAACTGGTCCTCAGTTTCCCTATAAGGGAAAGACGTTTCAAATTCACGCTGCATATCGCCATCCGGTGAAAATGCATATCCAACAGCCGCTTCCCGCTCTGCATATAATTTAATTAAGTCATCGGCAATATCTTCAACAGAAGATTGGACCTTCTTCTTAACCTTTTTCCACTCGGAACCACCCAGTTTGTAGACCTTGGGTTCTTTGCCTTCTGAACCAACATACTTTTGTACAAGGTCAATCTGTTCTACAGGTACATAGAGTTTGTCTGTCCCTTGGTAGCGGATATGCATATAGTCCTTATGAACCCCGTTAATAACAAGCGTTTCAATCCCCAAATACTTACCGATCCCATGATTGACATGGACTACATAATCACCAATTTTAAGTTCCGAATAGCTCTTAATTCGCTCCGCATTTGAAAGTTTTTGACGATTGCCGGACTTTTTAACCCGCTTTTTAAAAAGTTCCTCTTCTGTAATCAACGCCATCTTTTGGATGGTGAGCTCAAAGCCGGATTGCAGGCTTCCGTTCATAATTTGGACTTTACCAGGCACAAGCGGCTGATCTCCTGTTATCACCGATGCCTCAATCTCGTAGTCTTCGAGGACGCGTTCTAATTTACTAACTCGATCATCGTCTGCCCCTAAAAATAAAACTGAAAATTGCCCCTTTTTCCAGCGATCAATTTCTGCCTTTAACAAATGCATTTGTCCATGGAAATTCTGCATTGGGCGGCAGGACATATTGATAATGTTCTGCGGGTTGGTATTTGCCACATGTCGTAAAAATAATGACATATACAGAATTGGAAATTGCTTCTTCTGCAAAAATGCCTGCATATCATGGGAGATTTTAAGGTCATGAATAATCTTACCTTCACTAAGCAAAGAGGTATACCATTCCGCCTCTTCCTTCATAAGGGACTCATTCATCTCTTGAATGCGGCTGATTTCATCAATAATAACAATTCCATTATGGGGAAGGTAGTCTAGTAAACTAGCAGGCCTTTCGTATGCAAGCGATAGGTATTTGAATACTTGTTCAGGCTTTTGGCCGTTTTTTAACTGCTCTAATTCAAAACTGATATTTTGAGAGAGCTGAATTTTTGCTTTATCATCCTTTAATTTTCTAAGACTTTTGGCTAACCCTTCCTCTAGATGGCTGACGATCCTGCTATAGTGTTCGGGTTTTAAAAGGACTTCTGATGCCGGCCCAATAACCACCTCAGAAACTTTTTCACGAGAACGCTGGTCTTCTAGAGAGAAATAGCGAATAGATTCCACTTCTGTATCAAATAATTCAATTCTAATGGGGTTGTCTTCTGTGAGCGGATACATATCAATAATTCCGCCCCTTACACTAAACTCTCCCGGTGTTGTCACCATTTCTGCCCGAATGTATCCCATATTAACAAGGGTCAATAACATGTTATCAATATCCAGGTCTTGGCCTGTTTTCAAGAAAAACTGATTCTCTTTCCATAATTGTTTGGGGGGGAGAATCTTCTTTAAGCCAGCGACTGGAACAATTAAAATTCCTTGATCAGATTGACTCCAGTAATTTAACGCGTCAATTCTATGGGCTCTCAGCTCAGGGCTTGCAACACTCATTTCTGCCGCAATCAGCTCATTTGCCGGGAAAAGGAAGACTTCCTTTTCGTTTACTAGATTGGCAAGATCATCATAGAGTTTCTGTGCTTGCAGTAGATTATGGGTCACAACTAGAATGGGCCGCTTCATTTTTTCATAGATAGTAGCGGTAAGTACCGTTCTCGATGATCCCGATAACCCAGCAATCAACTGTTCCCGTAATCCTTCTTCAATACCGGCCACCACGGATTGGACCTCTTCTTGTTTGAGGAATAATGACTTTAAGCCATTCATGTCTTCTCTCCTCCTCTCCTGTATCCTATTTTCAATGTTGTCTCAACAAATTATTAAACAGAAAAATGCTTTGGAGTCCTTCCAAAGCTATCTTAATGAATCAGATAATCATATTGATGGTAATCCGGATTTCGTTCTAACGCTTCTTGACAGTCTTCACAAATGGCAGTGATATGAATATCACCAGATTGGTCATAGGCTACCATTTCCTGTCTTTCTTGCTCCGTTAATGTATGAAGTCCGAGGGATTCCGCATAAATCGAAGTTTGCTGAATTGAGCCAAGGTTTGTCCCGCAATGGCGGCAATGATAATGGATGGCCACATCTGTCCCTCCTATGTTTACTTAGTCGCTACTAGTATTAACCTGATTGGAGGAACTTATTCAGCATAACTTTTTAGTTCTTTAGGTTCAGTTTTGTTTTTTTATTTGTATGAAGCAGATGCTTGGTTAATGAATGAATTACTGATTATAATCATTCATCACTTGTAAAAAGGGTTTTTTCAGCCAGGTTTCGCATGCCTCCGCGCTGTTCTTCACCGCTTGCGCTATCAATGGCCTCTCTTCCTGAAGGAACTGACCCAAAACATAATCAGGAACGCTCATACCGCCCTGGGGACGGTCAATTCCAATACGAATCCGGTTAAACTGCTGCGTGCCAAGATGGGCCACAATTGACTTAATCCCATTATGACCACCAGGACTCCCCTTTTGCCGGAGTCGGATTTTTCCCACCGGCAAATCGAGGTCGTCATAAACCACCAGCAAATCTTCCTGTTCAATTTTATAATAATCCATTACGGCTCGAATCGATTCACCCGATAGATTCATATAGGTCAATGGCTTTAACAGCAGCACTTTTTCACCGTTAACTGCCCCTATCCCATATAAACCTTTTAATTTGGATTGATTAAGTGGTATGGCCAGACGGTTTGATAATTCTTCTATGACATCAAAGCCGACATTATGTCTAGTATGCTCGTACTGTTTTCCAGGATTCCCTAGTCCCGTGATTAACTTCAATTTCCCCACCTCTTCCAGCTTAGCCCGCTTGGTTAACATTTTCCAGAACATGATTCTCTCCCAGATAAGAATGAAAAGCATATGCGAGAAAAGACGTAACCCAAAATAAGGTTACGTCTATGTTTATTCTTCTTTCGTCACAGGCTCTGTTTCCCTGCCTTCTTCATTATCAGGGTGTCCACCTTCCTGCTGTTCGCCTGCATTAATTTCTTCCTCTTGTTTTGGAGGAAGGATGGAAGCAATCACATCAGCTGCCTCATGATTAATCGTAAATTGACCTTGAAATGGAATATCTTCAATCAATAATGTTTCGCCTACTTGTAAGTTGGTAATATCCATTTCAATTTGCTGCGGAATTTGATCTGGTGTGGCCGTGATGGATAGCTCATGGAACGGCTGCTGCAGCACGCCGCCATCTTTTACGCCGGCTGCTTCACCAGTTAGGACCAGTCTGACATCAACCGTAATTTTTGATGTCTTATCTACCGCAAGAAAATCAACGTGGAGAATTTCCCTTTTTATATGATCCTCTTGATAGTCGGATAAAATAACATCCTGCTTCGAACCATCAATATCTAGGGAAATGATTCCATTTCTCCCTACAGTCCGAATTGTCTTCGTGAGGTCCGCAGAGCTGACAAACACGGGCCTGCTTTCCAGCTTGCTGCCATATACTACCGCAGGAATGTCTCCATTTTCTCTTAATTTTCTCAAAGCGGAGCGGCGGAGCTCCTTCCGTTCCTTCGCTTGTAAAACAGCAGTCATGTCTATCACCTTCCTATTTTGTTAAAAACTGTCTCTATAAAATTGCCCCAAAATAGGAAGACCTAAACATGTTTTGTAAGAAAAACAACAAGGATGACTCCCGTCCGGGGGTTAGACCCCTGATGAGCCATCCTCCTTTAAAGATTAATCAAACAAAATGCTGACTGACTGTTCCTCATGAATACGGATGATTGCCTCTCCAATCAATGGTGCAACCGATAGGCCAATGATTTTTTCAATTTTCTTCTCTTCAGGTAGTGCGATGGAATTTGTTACAACCAGTTCCTTAATTTTTGAATTTTGGATTCGTTCAATAGCAGGTCCAGACAAGACTGGATGTGTACAGCAGGCGTAAACTTCTTTCGCCCCATTCTCTGCTAAAGCATTCGCCGCCAGGGTAATCGTTCCGGCCGTGTCAATAATGTCATCAATTAATATGGCTACTTTACCTTCAATATTACCGACAATATTCATAACCTCAGCCACATTTGGTCTTGGACGACGTTTATCAATGATGGCAATTGGTGCTTTCAGACGTTCTGCCATTTTTCTAGCTCTAGTAACCCCGCCGTGGTCAGGAGAAACCACCACAATTTCACCTTTCAACTCTTTGTTCTTAAAATACTCCGACAAGATTGGTACACCCATTAGATTGTCAATTGGAATATCAAAGAACCCTTGAATCTGCGGTGCATGTAAATCCAAGCAAAGAACGCGCGTTGCACCTGCGGTTTCAAGCAGATTTGCCACTAATTTTGCTGTAATCGGCTCGCGAGACCTTGCCTTCCGGTCTTGGCGGGCATATCCATAATAAGGCATGACAATATTAATCGTTTTAGCAGAAGCCCGCTTTAGGGCATCAATCATGATTAATAATTCCATGATATTATCATTGACAGGCAGGCTGGTGGATTGGATGACATATACGTCACAGCCACGGATACTTTCTTCGATATTGATTTGAATTTCTCCGTCACTGAAACGGTTAACCGAACACTTTCCCAGTTCAACCCCGATGACTTTGGCAATTTCTTTAGCAAGGGGTAAATTTGAATTCAAGCTGAATACCTTTAAATTTGGATCTAAATATTGGTTTGACATGAAGGCCCTCCTGAGATTCGCTTATTTCTTTCCGTTAAGCTTTTCTGCGTAATTTTCCTTGTTCACTTGGCGCGCACGTGCAATAGATAGAGCTTTTCCTGGCACATCCTTTGTAATCGTTGAACCAGCAGCAACATAAGCTCCTTGTCCAACAGTCACAGGTGCAACTAAATTGGAATTGCAGCCAATAAATACGTCGTCCTCAATTTTTGTTTTGTATTTATTTTTCCCATCATAATTAACTGTAATCGAACCACAGCCAATATTGACATTGCTTCCAACCTCAGCATCCCCGATATAGCTAAGATGTGACGCTTTGCTTCCTTGTCCAAAAACAGCCTTTTTAATTTCCACAAAATTACCGATCTTCACTTCATCAAGAATACTTGAATCCGGTCTGATATGCGCAAATGGGCCAATGTTGACTCTCGACCCGATTTCACTTTGATGGGCAACCGACTGCCTAACCGTTGTTCCACTGCCAATTTGGCAAGCAACAATTTCGGTATTAGGACCAATCTGGCAATCGTCCCCGATTACTGTAGTACCTTTAATCATTGTGCCTGGATAGATGACTGTATCCTGGCCAATTTCTATATCTGCCTCAATATAGGTATTGGACGGGTCGATAATCGTTACTCCATTGCGCATATGATTTTCATTGATGCGAGCACGCATCAGCCGCTCTGCTTCCGCCAAAGCAACACGGTCATTGACTCCTAGCGTTTCATCCAAATCCTCCGTTTGATAAGCGGTAACCACTTCGCCTTGTTTCTTCAGGATTTCAATCACATCTGGCAAATAGTATTCCCCTTGCACGTTTTCATTGGAAACATTTTTTAACGCTTCAAATAAAGCGATATTATCAAAGCAATATGTGCCTGTATTAATTTCATTGATTTTCCGTTCTTCATCAGAGGCATCTTTATGTTCCACTATCTTCTCAACAAGACCGCTTTCATTACGGACAATCCTTCCATAACCTGCTGGATTGCCAATACTTGCTGTGAGGATGGTTGCCTTTGCTTTCGTTTCTTCGTGGTGCTTAAACAAAGACTCTATTGTCCCCGCCTTAATCAAAGGGGTGTCGCCACACACAACTAGAGTCACACCTTCTTTCCCCTCGAGCATGCTTTGAGATTGCATGACGGCATGTGCAGTGCCAAGCTGCTCCTCCTGCAATGCATAATGACTCAATTCTCCTAATTGCGCTTGAACCTTCTCAGCACCGTGGCCTATGATGGTGACAATTTCTTCTATATCAAGCTTCCGAACCTGGTCTACTACGTGCTGAACCATCGGTTTGCCGCAAACAGGGTGCAATACCTTATAAAGCTTTGATTTCATCCGCGTTCCTTGTCCAGCGGCCAAAATCACAGCATAACGATTAGACATGAACAGTCCTCCAATTATTCACCTTTTTATCCATTAAAAATATTATCGTAAATATGGGTTCATTTCAACAATGGAACGATAATGTTAAAAAGACAGACTTTTTTAACTGTTAGGAGAAAGAATGAGGATGAGGATGAGGGGGCAAAATAAAAGACAATAAAAAGAGCCTAACCGAGAAGAAAGGCCCTAGTTGTTTATTAAATCTCTTACGAAGCTCCGGCTTCTTCAAATTCTACTTCTAATTCACCTAAACGGTGGTACTCAGCCAATACAGCTTCTTGAATTTTACCGCGTGTTCCTGAGTTGATTGGATGCGCAATGTCACGAAATTCTCCATCAGGAGTCCGTTTACTTGGCATAGCAACAAATAAACCGTTGTTCCCGTCGATAACACGAATGTCGTGAACGACAAATTCATTATCCAATGTGATTGATGCAATCGCTCTCATTCGACCTTCCGTATTAACACGGCGTAATCTTACGTCAGTTACTTCCATGTGCTCACACCCTTTTCCTTATGATAAAAAGCTAGTTAACTAATTCAACAATAATTTGCGTTTTCCTTCTTTATTTAAAAAAATTTTTGAAAATTTAGGTCAAAAAAGTGAACTTTTGTAAAAAATAGGTGTTTTTTAACAGTTTTGATTGTTATCGCTTTCATTTTTTGTCAGCCCAAGCCGTTTGGGCCGGGTTATTTCACTAGTGCTACTACCTCAATTTCGACAAGGGCATCCTTCGGCAGACGCGCAACCTCCACGCAGGACCTGGCTGGCTTGTGGGCTGAGAAATACTCACCGTATACCTCATTCACTGCGGCGAAGTCATCCATGTTTTTAATAAAAACAGTTGCCTTTACGACTGACTCCAAGGAACCGCCAGCTTCCGTTAATACCGCTTTAAGATTGCGGAACACTTGATGGGTCTGTTCTTTCACATCACCTGTAATCATGGTTCCTTCAGCGGTCAAAGGAATTTGCCCTGAGCTAAAGAACAGATTATTGACAATGATTCCTTGGGAATAGGGTCCGATGGCAGCAGGTGCCTGATTGGTTTGAACTACTTTCATAATAATTGCCCCCTTGTAAAAAAGTTTCCTTCATGAACATTAATTTTTTTCTCTTTTACGTCAACATTGGAAAGTTTGACCAGCGATAAATAGTCGTCCACCAGCCGTTCTTCTGTTTCTTCTGCCTCTACTAAAACAGCTATTCCAGAGACATGTGCATTGAATTCTTCCAGCATACTAATCATACCTAAAACAGTCCCTCCGGCTTTCATGAAGTCATCCACGATTAGGACTTGCGACCCTTCCTTTAGGCTTCGCTTAGATAGCACCATGGTTTGAATTCTTTTTGCAGAACCTGATACATAATTGATGCTGACTGTTGGTCCCTCTGTCACTTTGCTATCCCTGCGGACAATGACAACAGGAACATTTAGTTGACTCGCAACGGCATAGGCCAAGGGAATCCCCTTCGTCGCAATCGTCATAACCACATCGATTTTTGCATCTGCGTATGCCGAGGCAATGATCCGTCCGGCCTTTTGAACTATTTGAGGGTTACCCAATATATCGGTTAAATACAAATAACCCCCCGGCAAAAGCCGGTCAGGATCTACAATCATTTGACAAAGCTCTTCAACAAACGGCTTTGCCTTTTCTTTACTGACTTTAACAAAAAACTTTACTCCACCTGCTGCACCAGGAACGGTTTGCAAGGTGCCGATTCCTCTAGCCTCAAACGTTTCTTTGACAATGGCCAAGTCTTCACTGATGGAGGATTTGGCAGAGTCATAACGTTCTGCAAAAAACGTAAGCGGCACTAACTGGCGAGGATGGTCCAGCAGGTAATTGGTCATATCAATCAAACGTTCACTGCGCCTAAATTTCATAACAACCCCCATTAACCGAATGTTCTACTTAAAGAATACTATTATTGTGCGTCTTTAATCAAGTTTATTCCGGTCACCTAACATTCTGACAGCGAAAACCTGGTCACAAAATCCTCTTAGGCCGTTATAGATCCGGTGCATTCTCGAATCATGCTGGACCAGTCCAAACACAGTAGGGCCGCTCCCGCTCATTAAAACGGCGTCCGCGCCGAACCGTTTCATTTGGTCTTTTATTTGGGCCACTTCCGGGTGCAGATTTAAGGTCACATCCTCTAAGACATTCCCTACATTGCGGCACACCGCTTGATAATCGCTGTGATGGAGGGCGTCCACCATTGCACCAATGTTAGGATGGGTAACTGCATTCACATCGAGTCTGCGATAAACATCGGCTGTCGAAACACCGATAAATGGCTTGGCAAGAATGACCCAGCACGTTGGCGGTGCAGGCAATTCCTTAATTTGTTCGCCTCTCCCTTTCGCAAGAGCCGTTCCCCCATATACGCAAAAAGAGACATCGGAACCAATTTCACTGCCAATTTCAGCTAATTCGTCTAAACTGAGTCCCAGGTTCCAGAGTTTATTTAGACCTCTTAATGCAGCCGCCGCATCACTGCTTCCTCCCGCTAATCCTGCAGCTACTGGTATTGTTTTTTCAATGGAGATAGCCACACCTTGTTTAATCCCAAACCGATCTTTTAAAATTTGTGCGGCCTGATAAGCCAGATTTCGCTGGTCGTCCGGAACATAACGATTTTGTGAAATTATATGTATTTGATTTTGCTCTAATAAACTAAGTTCCAACCGATCTGCTAAGTCGATGGTCGTCATGATCATCTCAACCTCATGATACCCATCGTTTCTTTTATGTAAAACATCTAAAGCTAAATTAATTTTAGCCGGTGCCTTGACCAAAATCTTCACTGCGTCCACCTACTTCTACATAATCCGGCACAAATTTAAAGTTTGTGCATTTACTATCCGTAATCAATATATATTGTCCTATTTTACCACAAAAAGCTAATTGTAAGACGTCAGATAAAGGAATATCCCGGCAATTTTCATTATTTTTAACCAAAAGTGGATATAAAAAAACAACCAGGGAAATTTTCCCTGGTTTGCTGCTGCGACATTTTGCTTGTTTAAATTTTCAGTTGAAGTTTTTGTCTTAGGAGTTCGTTGTGTTATTCCGGGAGGCCAATTGCGATTGGGCCCGTTCAACGGCGCGCTTAACCATATTTCCTGCATCTTTTGACCGAATGCCGCCCCAGCCTTCCCTTTGGACAACATCATAGAAACCAAGATCTTTTGCAAGTTCTTCTTTAAACTGGTAAGACATGATCCCTCTTCTTCTGCCCACCTAAACAACCCCTTTCTAAGCCGCAGTATTCTTAGTATGAGTTGTTCATGGATGATTTAAAAATAATCCCATAAAAAAGCAAAAAGCAGTAAACCATGTTTACTGCCGCCGCTGCTTTATATTCTAGCTTAATGCTACATTTCCTGATGCATCTTCATAGAAGGTAATTTGAACTGTTTCCGTTAATACATCCGCATAACTGTAAGAAACACGTTCAAAAGCGTTTTCGTCTTGGTCTAACTCAATGACGAAAACAGAAGGATAGGTCTCCGCAAGGATACCGGAACGTTCAATGGTTTTACGACGTCCTCCATTTGCCTTCAATAACAATCTTTTCCCTAAGTTGGAGTCTAGGGCCTTTTTGATATCCGCTAAGGTTTTTGTCATTCGGTCCACCTCACTGTGTAAAGTATAACACGCTGACACGATTCTGTCAAACAAAAATATAAATTATATCAGTCCGACAAAAAGATTGTCAATCATTTTTATCCTATTTTTTTTGCTAAAATTCAACATTTCTATCGTTGCCTGAATATCAAATAATTATGTACTTACAAAAAAATAAGAATGGTGTGATATCGCCATACTTATTTTGTATGTTGTCGGCGCCCAATGGGCGCCTGTCAACATCGGGTTATTCATCTTTTATTGGCCGATAGGGCATACCCGTCCTTAAGACGCCCTTTGTATCTATTCCACCCAGCCCCTTCTCGCCTGTTAACGTATTGCGCAAGACTTCCCATACATTGATTCTTTCCATAAATGGTGTGAAGCTTATTTTTGCTACAATATAGACAGGATCAAGTGCGTGAATATTAACTCTTGCTGGGGAACTGGCAAAATTGGCACCGGCATGGATGAGCGATTCAAAATGGGACTGGCAGGCACCGGCAAAAATAACCAGTTGATCAAGATGGGGAACCTTCCTTCGTGCCTCCCGAACAGCCATGACAAAATGCTTGGAATGGCGATAAGCATTCAGATCCGATAGTTTTCCCTTAGCCTTCGAATAGGCATCATGTCCGGTGATAACCAATATTTCTGGACGATAATAATCAATCAATTCGCCAATTTTCATAGGCATCTCTTTCTCATTGCAATGAATGCCTAAGACAGGAACCCCGATTTTCTCATAAACAGCCATACATTTTTTTAAGTAAACCGGGTCTCCATCAAGATGCAGAACTTTACCGGGAATCTGAAAGTAGCTGCTTTCCACAGCATAGCCGCCTGTTGCTTCATATTCCTGCTTTTCCCTTAATAAGTTTACATCTTGAGTAAATAGCCGAAGTGATTGTTCCTCTAGTGTCCGATATTCTTCTGAGAATTTTGCCTGTTGCAAAGCATCGATAATGACCAAATCCTCATACGGTGCATCTGCTACAAGGCGAAAAGCCTCCCCATAAAGAATGGCATAGTTTTTACCGTCTATTTTTTGAAAATCAATCACCCGAAACAAAATATCACAGTTGTATGACCGTCTACCGACAATATCATTTATTTTTATAATCACTGCCGTCACTCCAATAGACCAGCAAAATAAGTTTTCTTTGATAGGCTATGCTTACACAAATGTCCATGTGAATAGGAAAGTACGGCAACCGTCGAATGAGGCCTTACGCCCCAAAAAAAATAGACCTATATAGGTCTATTGGAAGTGCGGGTATAAAGCATTACTTAACCTAGCAAACTCCTCCAGAGAAAGGGTTTCTCCACGTCTTGCCGGGTCGATTTCACAAGCAGCCAAAGCAGCAAGGATGTCCGCCTTTTTTTGCTTTCCGTCAGGAAGCTGACTGGTTAAATTATTTAGCAACGTTTTTCTTCTTTGTGCAAAGCTTGCCTTGGTTACCTGGAAAAAGAATGTTTCATCCTTGACACTGACAGCCGGCTTGTCCCGCTTGATGAGTCTGATGACCGCTGAGTCCACATTCGGCTGCGGTACAAAGACTGTTTTCGGCACAATCATCACTGTTTCTGCCTCGGTATAATATTGGATTGCGATGGAAAGTGATCCATAATCCTTTGTTCCCGGTTGTGCTGATATTCGGTCCGCCACTTCCTTTTGCAGCATGCAGACAATCCCGCGAATGGGCAAGTGCTCTTCGAGGAGCTTCATAATAATCGGTGTCGTGACATAGTAAGGTAAGTTCGCCACTACCATTACATTACCTGCGTCGTTAAATTCATCCTCCATAACGGACTGGATGTCCGCCTTCAACACATCTTGGTGAATGATTTTTACATTGGGATATGGCGACAAGGTATCCTTTAATATAGGCAATAGACGTTGGTCGATTTCAAACGCGACCACCTTTTTGGCGGTGCGGGCAAGCTGCTCGGTTAACGCCCCAATACCAGGTCCGATTTCAATGGCACCGGACTCATCCGTCAATCCTGCAAAACTGACAATTTTTTTTAAAATATTGGTATCGATTAAAAAGTTCTGACCCAAGCTCTTTTTGAAAGAGAAACCGTATTTTTTTAAAATAGCCCGAGTTCTCACAGGGGTTGCAATATCTTTATCCATTCTGTTCCTCCTCGAGGACGATAGCCAGCGCACTGGCAAATTCCTGTTTACTGATTTGAAACATCATTAACCGTTTATGCAGCTGTTTTCCATTGGTATAACCAATTTTCAACAGTTCTCCTAACCGAATTCGGCGTTCCTTGGCGCCTGTGCCGCCAATCAGCCCGGCTGTTACTAAATCATCTTGGGTAATTTCCTCTGTTAAGCCCTCCTGCATCATTTGGGCATCCTTTAACGCCTCTCTGATATCCTCCGGACTGGCATGCTCCACCCCAACGCCACGGCTGCCTTTGGCCAAGGCTTTTTCCTTGGTCAAAAACGCATGTTTACATCCCGGTACGCTTTGGGCAATCGTTTTACGAATCTTTTCTCCTGGATAATCGGGATCCGTAAAGATAATGACGCCTCTAGTCGCTTGGGCCCGTTTTATTTTTTCAATTGTTACTTGATTAACGGCAGAACCATTGGTTTCAATGGTATCGGCATCAACTGCCCTTCGGATCGCGGTTGTGTCATCTTTACCTTCCACCACAATAAACTCTTTTATCTTCATATTTCCTCCACTGAGAGTACCTTAGCATGATGCGGATAGTACTAAATTTAAAAATTAAAATAAAAATGAAAAAAACTGAAACATTTCTGTAATGTCCATCGTCTATATTATTAAAATTCCTCATATAGTAAAGTATAAACCGATTAAGGAACATTCGTTGTTAAGTATAATGAAAAACCATAAAAAAGTAAAAATGCAGAGGCCCCTATCCTCTGCATCCACGTATATTACTGCAAAATGGTTATTTTTACTTTCTTTCGTCCCCAGCGATAAGCTTCTGCATTTGATGGCACAAAAACATCAATCTTATACCCTTTGATCGCTCCGCCGGTATCGGCAGCTACAGCGTATCCATAGCCTTCTACATAAACTTTGCTTCCGAGCGGGATGACTTTAGGGTCCACAGCGATTACTTTCATATTCGGGTTGGCTCGCAGGTCAAGCCCGGTTGCCGTTCTTCCAGAGCAGCCATTACAATTGGCTGTATAAGCTGTTGCCGAAACATATAGATCCGTCCCTGTTGGCGCTGCTCCACGAGAAACCTGTGCGGCTAAATCCTTGGTGCCCACAGCCACAACTTGGTCTTGTTTAGCTGTAATCATTTGCTCATTCACTAATTTTCTCTCTACCTCTTGACCGTTTTCCAAGGTAACCTCATATTGTCTCGAAACACGCCCTTGTTTACCTGGAGTTAGCGTCTTTTTTGTCCCTTTTTCCAGGCTTTCATCCTTTTTGGTAACCACGGCAAATTCTACAGGTTCTTCCACTACATCGGTGACTTTTTCTACGCGAATGACGTTAACAACACCATTCATTGTGATGGGTTCTGTCAATGACGGTTCAACTCGGTCCAAATCATTTAGTTTAATGCCCTGATGTGTTAAAAAGTCAACGACCGTAGTCGAAGTGGACCATACTTCTTGCTCTTTCCCACCGTCAATTAGTGTAAGGTGATGTGCCTTCTTAACACCAATAGTCATTTTGTTTTGAATTGCCGTTTGCGGTTTCGGTGAGACTTGGTCATGGTCACTCACTGTGATGTTCAGCTCTTGTAATGCTTCAGCCACCGTTTTGGCTGTTGTCCAGATCGTTTTTTTCTCGTTGTCCTTGACAATGGTAACCTGCTTGGCTTGCATCCATACGACTCGAAGATCGTCCTTCACCCTCGATGCTGCTTTCGGATACAAGTAGTCTTTTGATTGAAGGGAAACACCCAGCTCTTCTTCCAACAATTCCTTAATGGTATCTGCATGTGTTTTGACAACCATGTCCTTATCATTCAAAGTAACTGCAACCGTTTTCTTGGAACTTTCATAAAATAAAGTCCCCAGGGTAGTCAGCATCACTATGAAACTAGTAAAAACAATGGTTAAGCTCCTTCCGTTCAAAGACTGAAGCAGGTTTTTCATGTGTTTGAATACGATGAAAAACGCCTCCTTTTCTTGGAGAGATTTAGAAAAACCCTGCTGTCGGCTGCCAGCCTTTGCCTATCCTGTGAACGTATTACTAATTATGCATAATACTGGGACACTTGCAAAGGAAAACTTCTCGACATGGTCATCCTATGTTGAAAAGGAGACGTGTAGAACTTTTTGTTTTCAGAAAAAATTAGGACAAGCTTCCTACCCTTTCGACAAAATCCTTTATCAAATGATGCCGAATAGTTTTTTAGCATTTTGTGTCGTAGCCTCAGCTACCTCCTCATATGTCAACCCCTTTATTTCGGCAATTTGTTCGGCAACCAGCTTCACAAAACCCGGTTCATTTCTTTTACCTCGGTAAGGATGCGGAGCCAAATAGGGGCAGTCAGTTTCGATTAGTAGCTTCTCTAAAGGCACTTCAGCTGCAACATCCTTTGGTTTTTTTGCATTTTTAAACGTAACTGGTCCGCCCAGCGAAATGTAAAAGTTCATGTTGATGCATTCCTTGGCCGTTTCAGGACTGCCGCTAAAACAATGCATAATCCCCCCCACTTCCTCTGCACCTTCCTGCTTGAGGATTTCCACAATATCAGCAGTAGCCTCTCGGTTATGGATCACAATCGGAAGCTTCACCTTTTTGGCCAGCCTGATTTGTTTACGAAAAACATCCTTTTGGATGTCCTTCGGGGACTTATCCCAGTGGTAATCAAGCCCCATTTCCCCTATCGCAACTACTTTGGGGTGGGCAGACAATTCTTCAATCCATTTCAAGTCTTCCTCCGTCATATCAATAGCATCTACAGGGTGCCAGCCTACGCAGGCATAAATGAAATCATATTGTTCCGTTAACTCCATCGCTCTTCTAATCGTAGGACGGTCAAATCCAACTACCACAACATTGGAAACCCCTTGTTCTTGCATTCTTTCAATCACTTCTTGTAAATCCTCATTAAATTGTTCGTCATTTAAATGGGCATGGGTGTCAAATAGCATAAAGTAAATCTCCTTTTTATTTTGATGTCAAAAATTACAAACCAATTACCAATATTATGACATATTTCGTCCGTTTTACATTTTGCTAACATAGGTATATCTTTTTCAACAAAACTCTATAGAAGTGTCTAATAATAGCGAAAATTGTTTCACGTGAAACATTTACCATGTGAGAGAAAAAGCTCCAGCACCATAGTAGGCGTTGGAGCTTTTTGTCATGAGACTTTTTTATTTTACCTTAGAACCGTTTGGCAGTGATTGATCAACTGTTGCGACTGATAACTGGCCATCCTTCGAACCAGCAAGGATCATCCCCTGAGACAATTCACCGCGTAGTTTAACTGGTTTTAGATTAGTTATGCAAATTACTTTACGGCCAACTAACTCTTCAGGTTTATAATATTGAGCAATGCCTGAAACGACCTGGCGTTTTTCATAACCTAAATCAAGCTGAAGCTTAAGGAGCTTATCTGCCTTTTTAACTGGCTCTGCCTCAATGACTTCTGCGACACGTAAGTCAATTTTCATAAAATCGTCGATTGTGATTTCCTGAAGTTCTTCAGGCTTTTCCTCCTGCTTCGCTTCCTTTGTTTCTGTATTAGTAGTGCCGCCTTGCATTTTTGCCTTAATGAATTCGACTTCATCATTTACTTCAAGTCTAGGGAAAAGCGGTGCATCTTTTTCCACCTTCGTGCCGCTTGGAATCAATCCGAATTTTTCTAGACTATCCCACGATTTAAGCTGATTTTCCTCAATCCCTAATTGCTTAAAGATACCTTCAGGGGTCTTGGTTAAAAACGGCTGCAACAGAATGGCAATTCTACGCAGACTTTCAGCCAAGTGAACCATTACACTTGCCAATTCCCCACTCTTTGCCTCATCCTTTGCCAAGATCCATGGCTTGGTTTCATCAATATATTTGTTTGTCCGGCTCACAAGCTGCCATACATTTGTCAAGGCAACGGAGAACTCCATTTTTTCCATAGCTTCTTCATACTTTTTAACCGTATCTTGATTGACTTGAAGCAACGCTTTGTCAAACTCCCCGGCAGAGCCAGCATAGTTTGGAATGATTCCATTGAAGTATCTTTCAATCATCGCTACCGTACGGTTTAACAAATTGCCAAGGTCATTGGCCAAGTCAAAGTTAATCCTTTCAACAAACCCTTCTGGTGTAAACACTCCATCCGCACCAAAAGGTACTTCCCGCAATAAATAATAACGTAGAGCATCGAGGCCGTATCGATCAATTAATGTCACCGGGTCCACTACGTTCCCCTTCGATTTAGACATTTTACCATCTTTCATTAACAGCCAGCCGTGTGCAAAAACTTTCTTCGGCAGCGGCAGGTCAAGTGCCATTAACATAATTGGCCAATAAATCGTATGGAAACGAACAATTTCCTTCCCAACCAGATGAACATCCGCAGGCCAATACTTCTTATATTTGGAGTCATCTTCTGTTCCATAGCCTAAGGCGGTTATATAGTTTGATAGTGCATCAATCCAAACATAAATGACATGTTTCGGATCGCCGGGCACCTTAATGCCCCAATCAAAGGTAGTTCGGGAAACAGCCAAGTCCTCCAATCCCGGCTTGATGAAATTATTAATCATCTCATTTTTGCGGGATTCCGGCTGAATGAACTCCGGATTTTCTTCATAATAAGCCAATAAACGGTCCACGTATTTACTCATTTTGAAAAAGTAAGATTCTTCTTTTACTTTTTCCACTGGGCGTCCGCAATCTGGGCAATTCCCATCGACTAATTGGCGGTCAGTGTAAAAAGATTCACATGGTGTACAATACCAGCCCTCATATTGATCAAGATAAATATCTCCTTGCTCAACTAACTGGGCAAAGATTTTTTCCACAACTTGTTTATGACGGTCCTGGGTGGTCCGGATAAAATCGTCGTAGGAGATATCAAGCTTTTTCCATAGTTCTTTAATATCTGCGACCATTCCGTCTACATAGGCTTGGGGAGAGACCCCTTTTTCTTCCGCCTTTCGCTGGATTTTCTGGCCGTGCTCATCCGTACCTGTTAAATACATCACATCATAACCGCGCATCCGCTTATAACGAGCCATCGCGTCACCAGCAACCGTTGTATAGGCATGTCCAATATGTAAATTTCCACTAGGATAATAAATCGGAGTGGTCAAATAAAATGTTTTTCTCTCCATAGTATCCCTCCTCAAGGATCACAATCCATCTATTCATTATTGCCTGTTTTTCCCCATCTATATCATCAAAAATATACCGAAAAATATGAAATTGTGCAACAAAGCGTATTTTTTAAGGCTAACAGAGCCTTTTAAAAAAAAAAGGATGCGGTACAGTCATAAAAAAGCTCAATCCTTCGAACATTTTTTTGTACGAGATTACAAGTTTTGTTGAATTTTGTCGAATTATTTCGATTGCAGTATTTTACCTGTTAGCATCACAATAATATTATAAACCTAATATTTGTAAATGCCTAGAAATCAAACCTTAGAAATACAACAATTTAGACAAATTTGATAATTTTTCCCTAATATTTCAAAATAAAATAATTGACGAATATGGGAATGGCTGGTATTATTAGACATATAAAATTTGTCGAATAATGACGAATCTATAAATATAAAAATATTGGTTTAATAGTGAGAGGAGCTAATAAATATGAAATCTACTGGTATTGTTCGTAAAGTTGATGAATTAGGCCGTGTGGTTATTCCGATTGAATTAAGACGTACACTTGGTATTGCTGAAAAGGATGCACTTGAAATCTATGTGGACGACGACCGCATCATCCTAAAAAAATATAAGCCAAACATGACTTGTGCCATCACTGGTGAAGTGTCTGATGACAATTTGAGCCTAGCAGGCGGCAAGTTAATTCTAAGCCGTGAAGGTGCAGAAATCCTATTAAAAGAAATCCAAAGCCAGTTTGTTGCAAAATAAGAACCTGGTTTTTAGCAAAGGCTCCAGTTTTCTGGAGCCTTTTTGTTTGCTCTATTCGACATGATAAGCCTGATAAACATCCCGTTTGTTCATGCCGCGGTCTTTAGCGGTTTGCTTAACAGCATCCTTTGAAGACATATTTTTGACAGAAATATAATGGTCCACATGTTCCACTACGGTGAGCTTATCCCACCAGGCTGATTCTTGTACCGCAGGCTCCTTGCTGCCTTCTACAATTAACACAAACTCTCCACGAATTTCATCTTGGTTCGCCCAAGCCCAAATTTCCTCGAGGCTTCCCCTGATAAATTCTTCAAATCGCTTAGTCAGTTCCCGACAAATCACGATTTGTCTGGAGCCCAATACTTCAAGTAACAGTGCCAATGTTTCCTTTAATCGGTGTGGCGATTCGTAAAAGATTAATGTTGCTTCCTGATGTTTCAATTCTTCCAATTCATGCCGTTTTTCCTTTTTATTTCGGTTGAGAAATCCATAAAAGTAAAAGGGCTGACATTTGAGGCCTGAAGCAATTAAGGCCGTAAGCGCCGCATTAGCTCCAGGCAGCGGCACCACCGTTAATCCCTCATTGACTGCTAGAGTGACCAACTCATACCCGGGGTCGGAAATAGCCGGCATACCTGCATCACTTACCAATGCAATATGCTGCCCTTCCCTTAATTTCTCAATTAGTTTTGCTCCGCTTGATTCCTTATTATGCTCATGATAACTGACAAGGGGAGTATCAATTTCAAAGTAATTCAGCAGTTTTCTGGTGTTTCTCGTATCTTCCGCAGCAATCAAGGCTGCCTGCTTCAGAATGTTGATCGCCCGAAACGTCATATCTTCCAGATTGCCAATTGGTGTGGGAACGAGATATAAAATTCCTTTACCATCTTCATTATCAAAGCTTTTCTGCTTGTGCATTATCATCACCCGATTCCCTACTTAAAAACTCTAGCTTCTTTTTGCGCGGCAGCCGTTTAAAGTGATATTCGGCTTTCAAGGCCTCGCTTTTTTGATTATAACGCTTGTAGAAGGTGAGTGTTACCGGGCCGCGTCCTCTTGTATACTTGGCCCCTTTTCCTTCATTATGCAGCCGAATGCGCCTCTCTAAATTATTTGTATATCCGCCATAAAGACTTCCATCTTTACAGGTAAGTACATAAAAAAAGTGTTCTTCATTCTCCATATAAAATCTCTCTTATTTCTTTGGTATATTCATCATTCTCCTGATAAACTACAAGTGAAGGGAGAATTTTCAAATCAGGACTTCCATCCTTAATTGCTTCCACTAATAACGTGTTTGCTTCCTTGCCCTGTTTAGGATAAACCAGTTGGATTCGCTTGGGCTCGAGTCGATATTTTCGCATCAATGTAACAATATCTAATAATCTGCCTGGCCGGTGGACAAATGCAACCTTCCCGCCTTGTTTGGCCAGATCACTTGATGCCTTTACCGTATCTTCCAATGTACAAAGAATTTCATGACGGGCGATTGCTAGATGTTCATTCGGATTAACGGTTCCCTCCGGCGGAGTCGTAAAATAAGGCGGATTACAAGTAACCACATCAAATTTGCCATATCCCAACTGTTTGGGCATTTCTTTAATATCTCCATGAATCATCTTCAGACGATTCTCGAGCCCATTGTATTGAATGCTCCTAATAGCCATATCATAAAGCCGTTCTTGAATTTCAACCCCAGTAATATTCCCTTTGGTTCTGGCACTCAAAAATAGTGGGATAACACCATTTCCACTGCATAGGTCAATCAAGTTTCCTTTTTGGATCGGCACATAGACAAATCTTGCTAAAAGAACAGCATCGAGTGAAAAAGCAAACACAGACGGACTCTGAATAATCCGCAAATTCTCAGCTAATAAATAATCAAGACGTTCATCGTCCCTCAACTGTACCACTCTCGATCAATCCTTCTCAATCAATATGTATGAAAATAGAGGCTGATGCACGTCAGCCTCTTAAAATTACTTCTTATTTAGAAACGAAAGGCAGAATAAACAGTCGCCATCTTTACGCAAGCTGCCAAAGTGAAGGTTGCAAATATGAAACCCTTCATGGTAAAGCCGGGCAAGATTATCATAGCCTTCCCCTACATCAAAAGGCTTTGCACTCGGACCTTCATTCTCAGCTTCCCTTTTTTTTAAATAAGCTTCCTTGATTTTTAAATCTGGAGTTACATTTAAACGGCGCCTTAGATGTTCATTCTCAAGTTTAAGAGCATGGTTCTCTTCTAGTATTTCAGCTAAATGCTCCTTTAATTCTCCAAGCTGCTGGTAAAGATGGCCAATTTGTGTCTCCATATTACTTACTGATTCAAATATCTCTTTTTTATCCACTTCTTCCACCTCATTAATCTGTGGATTGTATTGAAAAGGCACCTTCTTTTATTTCATCCAATGTGTACTCCAGGACTCTGTCATGGTCCATTAATTCAACCTGAAGCACCCGCTCGAGTATATTTAAGCCTACCACTTTACCCACTCCATGGGGGGTCTCAATTTTTTCCCCAAGATCTGGCAGCTGCTCTTTTGCTGTTTCATATTCATCATTTTCATATTTTAAACAGCACATCAATCTGCCGCATAATCCAGATATTTTGGTTGGATTTAATGATAAGTTTTGGTCCTTTGCCATCTTAATCGATACCGGGTCAAAATCCCCTAAGAAAGTTGAACAGCACAGCATTCTTCCACAAGGTCCAATTCCGCCAAGCATTTTTGCCTCATCACGAACTCCGATTTGACGCAATTCAATCCGGGTGCGGAAAATCGCTGCCAAATCCTTTACAAGCTCACGGAAATCAACTCTTCCATCAGCCGTGAAGTAAAAAATAATTTTATTTCTGTCAAATGTATATTCAACATCCACCAGTTTCATATCCAGTTGATGCTCGATCACTTTTTCATTGCAAACCTCATAAGCTTCTTGTGCAGCAAGCTTATTTTCTTCGACAATCATACGATCCTTCTGATCTGCAATTCTCACTACCTTTTTCAATGGCAGGACGACATCATGTTCCTCAACCTGTTTACGGGCAATGACTGCCTTACCGTATTCCACTCCGCGGACTGTTTCGACAATTACGAAGTCGTCTTTTTGAATTGGCAGGTCTCCAGGATCAAAGTAATAAATTTTTCCCGCTTTTTTAAAGCGTACTCCTATAACATCATACAAAAGAAGATCCCTCCTGCAATTTTAACACAAGCTGTTCCATCATCAGCTGAGGATTCATATTCGCTGAAAGCTTCTTCTTGGCGGCAAGAATAGCTGACATTTGATTTGATAAGCGCCGCCCGGATGTCTTCAGTGCAAACTGCTGCAGGCGGCCAAGCTCTCCCCTGAACACAATTTGCTCTTGCTTATCTAATTGTATATAAAGTAAATCCTTAAAGAAAAGAAGTAATAAATCTAAACCACGTTGTATTTGTTCTTTTTCTTTAAAGTGAGGAAACCAGTCGTTTTGCAAAGAAACAAGTGCTTCTAACTGGCTTTTACCCAACACCTCAAATAATTTTACCACTATTTTTTGGGCTTGTGCAAACCATTCATCGCCATTTAACTCGAGGGCTTCATCCAAACTGTTAGTCAACTGAGCTAAGAGTGGAGCCTTTTGCGAGTTAACCCCATTTTCTTCAAGCTGTTTTATTAACACTTGTGGCGATAACGGCTGGAAGGTTAATACTTGGCATCTTGACAAAATGGTAGGCAAAATTTGCTGCGGCTGTTCTGTTAGAAGAAACGCTGTCGTTCCCGGACCAGGTTCTTCTAAAAACTTTAGCAAACTATTAGAGGCACTAACACTCATTTTATCTGCAGAAATAAGCAGATAAACCTTTGTCATGGACTCTACCGCTTTTTTAGAAAACTCTGCTTGCAGTTCGCGAATTTGGTCAACTTTAATTGAGAGTCCATCCGGTTCAACCAGATGGACATCAGGATGGTTTCCATTATTAATTCGCCGGCACTGGTAACAGTTTTCACACGGTTTATAGCCATCAATTAACGATTCACAAAACAAAGCCTTGGTAAATAATAAACCGATGTCTCGTTTCCCTGTCCCTCTCATGCCCTCAAACAGATACGCATGGGCCACTCGATTTTTGACCAGGCTGTTTTTGATCATTCTTAATACGGCTGGCTGCAGCTCATCTAGTTGATCCCATGTTTTTGCCAAACTAATCACACTCGCTATTCTATATTACCGTCAAGATAACGGATATTAAAAATGCTGGAACTGTTCTATAGGCAGTACGAATACAGTTGCTCCGCCTACTTCCACTTCTACTGGATACGGGACATAAGAGTCGGCATTGCCGCCCATTGGTGAGATTGGCGAAACCAGTTGTTCCCTGGAACTGCAGTTATCTTTTATAATTTTAAGGGCACGATCAACTCGGATGTCCTCAGTACCAATCATAAATGTGGTATTTCCTGATTTTAAAAATCCACCTGTAGAAGCTAGTTTGGTTGCCCTAAAATTGTTTTCTACTAATGCCTTGGATAAACGATTGCTGTCCTGGTCTTGAACAACAGCGATAATAAGTTTCATCATATCCACCTCTCCTCTATTATTTCTAAATCTAGTATCCTTACCTATATTATAACAGGTTCTAGTCTGTCATTCATTCGCAATAATAGGAAGACCACGAATATTTATGGCAGGATTTTTTCAAAAAGCCCATGAGTTCAGTTCCCCTTTGGTATATCGAGTAGGAGGGGGTGA
>NZ_HG942017.1 GCF_000612665.1 Neobacillus dielmonensis | reverse complement strand
CAGCTTTCCATCATGTGATGGAAAGAATTATCCGGTATTAGCATCGGTTTCCCGATGTTATCCCAGTCTTACAGGCAGGTTGCCCACGTGTTACTCACCCGTCCGCCGCTAACCATCAGGAGCAAGCTCCTAATGATTCGCTCGACTTGCATGTATTAGGCACGCCGCCAGCGTTCGTCCTGAGCCAGGATCAAACTCTCCAAGAAAGTTGATATAGCTCATAATTTTTTACGTTGGCTTCGTTTCGTTAGAAACGAATGTTTTATTGTTGACATTTTTGTTTGTTTAGTTTTCAAAGACCAAATTACTCACGTCGTTTAAAACGACTATATTAATATAACATTTTTCATCGTGGATGTCAACAATATTTATTTGCTTTGTTATCATCCTTGCGACGACTTTTAATATATTACACAATAAAATAGATTACGTCAACAATTATTTTTAAAAAGCTTGTGTTAATTTTCAATGTAGAATTTTGTAAACTGTTGATTGTTCTGACCTCGGTACTTGTGTGGAAGATCAGTACCTGCAGTGGATTCAAAACCAAACAGATAGCCTTAAAATAAAAACCGCTGACAGTCAGCGGTTTTTATAATATCCAATGTTGTATGGCAGCTAAGGCAAATACGCCTGGAATTCCAAGAAAACCAGAAATAATAGATGTAATCGGATTGATGGGGACATGGATTCCATATCGGTTTCCCACCGCATTCAAAAAGAATAAAAATAATGCTCCGATGACTATTTTTATTGCAGCCTGCCCAATAAACTTTACTGGTTTAAAAGGAGCCCCAATGATTAATAGCAAGAGAATTAACCCGCCTAAAACAGCAATGACCACGACCGGTTCCAATAAAATGATCCCCCTCCAAGAAAGAATCTCTTTTATTAAAACCTATGTACAAGCAGGGTAAATTAGACCAAAAAAGATGACTCGTAACGAGGATACCCCGTGTAAGAGTCATCTTTTTAAACTATCCACTACTACTTATTTTCGCAAATTAACTTTCCGGTATTTTGCTTCTTTTAGGAGGAGAATATATTTCGCCTCCGCTATCTTTGTCTGACAAATAACATCTTCTGATGGGTCGAGGCTTTTCTCCAGAAGGCTTTTTTCCTGATGCCATTTATCTTTATATTGGTTCAATTGAAGTAATACCTTTTCATCAAATTCGTTACGAAGCCGTCCTTTACGCCGAAAAAACATGAACATACCCCCGGCAATTATTTAGTTCTATACTTCTCTTCGTCCTTCTAGCGCCTTGGATAAGGTTACCTCATCAGCATATTCCAAATCGCCGCCTACCGGCAGGCCGTGGGCAATTCGTGTTGTTCGGATGCCTGATGGCTTGAGCAAGCGAGAAATATACATCGCGGTTGCTTCTCCTTCAATGTTAGGGTTAGTTGCCAGGATCACCTCTTGAACGGTCTCGTCTTGGAGTCGTTTTAATAATCCAGGGATATTAATATCCTCAGGTCCAATTCCATCCATTGGAGAAATTGCCCCATGAAGAACATGGTAGAGTCCGTTATATTCCTTCATTTTTTCCATCGCTATTACATCTTTCGGATCCTGCACTACACATATTATGCTCTTATCCCGGCGCTGATCTTCACAAATATAACAAGGATCTTGATCCGTTATATGGCCGCAAACCGAGCAATATGTTAATTTGCGCTTTGCATCAATTAATGCTTTGGCAAAATCAAGGACCGTATCTTCTTTCATACTCAATACAAAAAATGCCAGTCGGGAAGCCGTTTTCGGTCCGATACCCGGCAGCTTCATAAAACTGTCAATCAGCTTTGATATTGGTTCAGGATAATGCATTTCTTTTATTTCCTCTCTAAACAGCAAAGGTGTCTTGACTCTAGCGTTACCACACCTAAAGTCCCAAGACACCCCGCTAGTCGTTTATTAGAATGGCAAGTTTAATCCCTTTGTGAATTGTCCCATTGTATTATTAGTTAGCTCATCTGCTTTCTTTAATGCATCATTAACAGCTGCCAATACAAGGTCTTGTAGCATTTCGACATCATCTGGGTCAACAGCTTCTGGTTTTATTTGCACATCCACAACTTCCTTATGTCCGGTAACCACCACAGTCACCATTCCACCGCCGGATGTACCCTCGATTTTCTCTTCACCAAGCTTTTCCTGTGCCTCTTGCATTTGCTTTTGCATCTTTTGCATTTGCTTCATCATACCTTGCATATTACCCATGTTGCCCATTCCCATTCCGCCACGCTTCATTTTATTACCTCCATTGATCTTTTATTTTTTGGATTTACATCAGTCCACAATTTCCACAAATTCAGCACCAAATATCTTTTTGGCCTCTGTGATATGTGGCTCTTCTTCCTGCTCAGGGACGTTACCTCCCTCTACTTCGCCTTGATGGCTACTTAGAAAATCCTCTCGGATGGATGTCCACTGGTCCTCAGGAACACCTAACATTGAAAACCTTTTGCCTGTTAGTTTAAATAAGGAAGCCGACACCGCTTCAAGAAAATCATGTTTATCCATTGCCATTTGACAGTGAATTTCATGTTTGAATTTCAGTACAAATGCAGTGGATGAAGCAGCGACTGGTTCTGCTTCATTAATTAAGGCCGCATGGGATTTTAAAAGTCCCGAACGCATTTCACCCCAATTTGCCTTTATAATATTCAAATCACCTTTTGTTGCCTGCTTTAATACTTCGTTTATTTTTCCTACTGCCGGCTGGAAAGTCCGTTTCGATGGCCGGTGGGCTGGCTTTTGCTGCTGTGGTGCCGAATCATGCCCAGAGCTTGCCACTCCATTTTCCTTCAAATGTTGTAGTTCTGCTTCAAGCATTTCAATTCGAGACAATAACGGCCCGGTCTCTGCTGTAGAAGGCAGTGTTTTTTGTTGTTCCATCTGGCACAGTTTTACAATCGCAACCTCAAGAAAAATCCTTGGATGGTTCGTCCAGCGCATTTCTTGTTGTGTTTTATTAAGCAAATCAATTAATTCATAGATTTGCTCCGCTGGTGTTGATTCAGCCAAAATCCGAAAATCATCATCAAGCATGACCCGTTCAAGTGATTCCTCCAGCTTAGGAGCTGTTTTATATAAAAGCATGTCACGGTAAAAGAGAATCAAATCTTCAATAAACCGTGCCGGGTCCTTTCCGTGGTACAACAACTCATGCAGAGACTCCAATCCACTGACTACGTCTTTATCCCGAAAAGCTGCGGCGATTCTATTTAAGAATCTCTGGGAGACTGCACCTGTTACCGCCAATGCATCTTCCAAAGTCACACGATCTTGGCTATAAGAAATGGCCTGATCGAGTAAGCTTAGCGCGTCCCGCATTCCGCCTTCTGCCGCTCTGGCAATCATTTGTAAGGCAGGTTCGTCACATACAATTCCTGATTCTTCAACAATCAGCTTCATTCGATTAACAATTGAGTTTGCAGTGATTCTTCTAAAATCGAACCTCTGACATCGGGAGATAATCGTTAACGGGATTTTGTGAGGTTCCGTTGTTGCTAATATAAAGATAACATGCTTCGGCGGCTCTTCTAATGTTTTTAGCAGAGCATTAAAAGCACTAATCGAAAGCATATGCACTTCATCAATAATGTAAACTTTATAATTGACGGATGTTGGAGCAAACTTCACTTTATCCAATACATCCCGCATTTCTTCAACACGTGAGTTTGAAGCAGCGTCAAATTCCAATACGTCCGAGATCGTTCCGTCGGTTATCCCGCGGCAAGCCGCACATTCATTGCATGGCTCAGCGGTTGGTGCATGCTCACAATTAATTGCCTTTGCTAATATTTTAGCCGCACTTGTTTTTCCTGTTCCTCTAGGACCAGAAAATAGGTAAGCATGAGAAGTCTTTTGTTGAAGTAGAGCATTTTGCAATGTCTTGGTGACATGTTCCTGTCCTACTACATCCATAAATGTTTGAGGCCGCCAAACACGATATAATGCCTGATATGACATGCGACATCGCTCCCTTCATACTTTCTCATTTAATTCATTATAGCCTATCCTTTTTCAATATTTCAAAACGTTTCCTCTATGTTTATAAAAAAACTCATCCCTAAGCAAGAGATGAGTTTTTACTATTCAATATGTACTGCCGTGCACCTTCCTTCGACTGACGCCCATAAGCGTTACTTAAGCAGTTAGCTCAGCCCAGGCACCCCTGCGGCACATGAGAGCGTCCACTTAATGCTGCTTCCTTCCGGACCTGACATGGTTCATGGATTCCCATTGCGCAGGACCCAGGCGTCAACACCACTTACTTAAGGCAGACCCTACAGGCCATCAGCCTCAGGAAGGGATTCAGTCCCGCTAGAGCGGATTGCGGGTACAGGGCACCGCTACCTCCCCACCTAGCACGGCAAAATTGTGTTTCATGCGTCTTATCTGACGCTTTTTAAGTATACAAACATTCACCAAAAAAATCAATCATTAACCAACTGTAAATTATTGTAAATCATTTGAAGCCTGTTGGGTTCGCAGCTTTTTATCCTGTTTCTTTCGTAGGCGCAGCTTTTGAAAAAAGTCCGACAGCATCTGGCCACACTCTTCCCCAAGTACTCCACTTTCAACGATGCTTTGATGATTAAACCGAGATTCCTCAAGAAGATTCATAAGGGTTCCCGCGCAGCCTCCTTTTGGATCTGCTGCACCGTATACCACCCGCTTCACTCGTGATAACATAATGGCCCCAGCACACATGGGACATGGCTCAAGTGTCACATATAAAGTTGTATCTTCAAGTCTCCAAGAACCAATTTCCTTACAGGCCTGATCAATCGCAAGGAGTTCTGCATGAGCAAGTGAATTTTGTTCAGTTTCCCGTAGATTATGGGCCCGGGATATAATTTTTCCTTCATAGACAATGACAGCCCCAATTGGAACTTCATTTATCTTCTCGGCTTTTCTTGCTTCTTTCATTGCTTCTCTCATAAATAATTCATCCAAGTCATTCATCTTGATCGGCCCCTTTTAATTCATGCTTTCTTCATTGTCCGGTTCCAGCCATACTGTGCTGCCGCTTCATTATAAATTATTCACATTATAACATGATTCTTAGCCGTAGCTCATAGAATGGTTGTAGCGCCAGTTTGCTAAGGAGGGATGAGAATGCAAATCCATGTCGTTAGACAAGGCGAAACCCTGACAACCATTGCGAGAACCTATCATACAACTGTAAATGACATTGTGGAAGCGAACGACATTCCAAATCCAAATGACCTGGTTGTTGGACAATCAATGGTGATTCCAATAGTCGGCAGGTTTCACTTTGTACAGCCCGGTGAATCTTTATTTTCTATAGGAAGAAGGTATGGCATCTCTGCTCAAGAGCTTGCCAGGGTGAATGGAATTCCAGCCAATCAACAACTTCAGACCGGATTACGCCTGTATATCCCACAAGGAGCCAAGCGGAATGCGGAGTTTAATGGATATGTAGAACCGCGCGGCACAGCAGTTGCCCCGGCACTTGAACAGAGTGCACGCGAGGCGGCTCCCTATTTGACCTATTTAGCCCCGTTTAGTTTTCAGGCAAATCGGGATGGGACCTTAAAGGCACCATTGCTTAATAATTTCCCTGCCATTGCCAAGGCCAACAGAAATGTATTGATGATGGTGATCAGCAATCAAGAAAATGACCAATTCAGCGATGAACTCGGGCGGATATTACTAACTAATATGGAGATTCAAGACCGCTTCCTGAACAATATCGTTACTACCGCTAACCGATATGGATTCCGGGATATTCATTTTGACTTTGAATTTCTTCGTCCTGCTGACCGTGAAGCTTATAACACTTTTTTAAGAAAAGCGAAGCAGAGATTTTCCCAGCAAGGCTGGTTTTTGTCAACTGCTCTTGCGCCAAAGACAAGCGCCACACAGCAAGGCAAATGGTATGAGGCTCATGATTACAAAGCTCATGGGGAAATTGTTGACTTTGTTGTTATCATGACATATGAATGGGGCTATAGCGGCGGCCCTGCGATGGCTGTATCCCCAATTGACCAGGTAAGGAAGGTTTTGGATTATGCGGTGAGCGAAATGCCTTCCAACAAAATTTTAATGGGTCAAAATTTATATGGCTATGATTGGACCCTGCCATTTGTCCAAGGAACAGTGGCAAGAGCAGTCAGCCCGCAGCAGGCCATTCAACTCGCCGCCAGACACAATGTACCGATTCAATATGATACAAAAGCCCAAGCCCCTTTCTTTAGATATCGGGCGGAAGACGGGAAGCAACATGAGGTTTGGTTTGAAGATGCTCGGTCCATCCAGGCAAAGTTTGATTTAATAAAAGAAATGAACCTCCGGGGTATGAGTTATTGGAAGCTCGGATTGGCCTTCCCACAAAACTGGCTGCTGATTGTCGATAACTTTAATGTAACAAAACGTTAAAATGAAAAACTTTCATTGAACTGCCGGCAGCCCGGCAGTTTTTTCATATATTAAATTTTCCATATCCCTTCCTGCCATAGATTATGATAAAATAACATTTGTGTCTTATAAAATTTGTCGCATTCTGTGGAATTATGTAAAAAATATAAATGGCATGGCTCCCGGAAATTCCGACTTATTATAGATTGTACAGGCAGTGGAGAAGGAGGAGCAGCAATATGGGGGAGACACCCTTTATTACCGTTGAAGGGCCGATTGGTGTAGGGAAAACATCTCTCGCAAAAGCCATTTCAGATCATTTTCAATTTGCTCTTTTAAAAGAGATTGTTGATGAAAATCCATTCTTGGGGAAGTTTTATGAAAACATTGAGGAGTGGAGTTTCCAGACGGAAATGTTTTTTCTCTGCAATCGATTTAAACAATTGGGGGATATCAATACTCATTATTTGAGCAAAAGTAGAGCTGTAGTCGCTGACTATCATATTTTTAAAAATTTGATTTTTGCCCAAAGGACGTTAAATGCGGCTGAATACAAAAAGTATTATAAAATTTATCAAATTTTAACAGAGGATATGCCCAAGCCTAATGTCATTATTTATTTAAATGCCAGCTTAGATACATTGATCAATCGAATTCAATTACGCGGTCGTGAAATTGAGAAAAATATCAGCCCGCTTTATTTAGAACAACTATCACTAGATTATGAACAAACGCTCGCTGTCTTTGAAAAAGAGCATCCTGACATTCCAGTTCTCCGCTTTGATGGTGATGAGTTGGATTTCGTCAAAAACGTACAAGATTTGGACTACATTATCGAAACACTTTCATCAGCGCTTAAGGCAAGCAGCTGGACAAATACTATATAGAGCAGGGGGATGTTTGTGAGTATCGTTATTGGTGGTATGATTGGCCTTGGCAAAACAAGCGTGGCCGATTTGCTAAAGGGCTACTTTCAACAAAATGGAATAGATAGCAAAGTTTTTTATGAGTCAGTAGATGATAATCCGATTTTGCCGCTTTATTATGAACTGACACCAGAAGAATTAGATGCAAAACGGATTCCTTTCCTATTGCAGCTCTTCTTTTTAAATAAACGGTTCAAAACGGTTAAAGACTGCGTCAACTGGAAAAACCCGATTTATACCATTCAGGACCGCTCCATTTATGAAGACTGGTACTTTGCCTATGTGAATAAGAACCTGGGCCGTATTTCCGAACTGGAATTTAAGATTTACGAGGACCTCGTGGACAATATGCTCGAGGAACTAAATGAGCTTCCTAAAAAGGCTCCGGATTTAATGGTTTATCTAAAAGGCTCCTTTGAAACTGTCATTGACCGGATTATGTCACGCGGCCGCAGCTTCGAAATTAACCCTGAACTGAAGGAATATTATTTTGAGGTTTGGAAGGGTTATGATGAATGGGTAACCAACCATTATAATGCTAGTGAAGTGTTAATTATTGATATGGACCATACCGACGTCGTTCAAAATCCTCATGATGCCAAGCGGGTATGCCGTGAGGTTGAAGAAAAATTAAATGATATTCTTTATACAACAAAAGCACATATTGGCTAACCCAATGTGTGCTTTTTGTTTTAATGTATAAAAAAAATCCGCTGCAGAAGGTTCTACAGCGGATTTTTATCTCCAGTTTTTATGCGCGTGTTTATAACTTGATGGCGGAGGAAGAGGGATTCGAACCCCCGCGCGGTGTAACCCGCCTGTCGGTTTTCAAGACCGATCCCTTCAGCCAGACTTGGGTATTCCTCCGTACAACAAATGATAATTTATCATATCTTAATGGCCGTGTCAACTCGTTATGCTTATACAAGAAAAGCATGTAAAAAAGTTCCGGACGGATTTAAATCCGCCCGGAAAAACTGTTTACATTGACTTAATAACCTCACGATTCCCCATATATGGGCGTAGTACCTTCGGAATAATGACACTGCCGTCTTCCTGCTGGTAATTCTCCAAAATGGCGGCGACCGTGCGGCCAATCGCGAGGCCAGAACCGTTTAAGGTATGAACATGTTCCGGCTTCGCTTTTGGGTCGCGGCGGAAGCGAATGTTAGCCCGTCTTGCTTGGAATGCTTCAAAGTTACTGCAAGAAGAGATCTCCCGATAGGTTCCGTAGCTTGGAATCCAAACTTCGATATCATATTTCTTCGCTGCTGTAAAACCAAGATCACCTGTACACATGCTTAATACACGGTAAGGAAGTTCAAGCAATTGAAGGACACGTTCCGCATCATTGGTTAACTTTTCTAGTTCCTCATAAGAATCCTCTGGCTTAACAAATTTTACAAGTTCAACTTTGTTAAATTGGTGCTGACGAATTAAGCCTCTAGTGTCCCGTCCAGCTGATCCTGCTTCAGAACGGAAACAAGCGCTGTATGCTGCAAAACGGATCGGCAGGTCTTCACCATTTAAGATTTCATCTCGATAATAATTGGTTACGGGAACCTCGGCTGTTGGAATTAAGAAATAATCTTCACTCTCGATTAAAAAGGCATCTTCCTCAAATTTAGGCAGTTGGCCTGTCCCTGTCATGCTGGCCCGATTAACCATGTACGGTGGGAGGATTTCAGTATAGCCGTGCTCATCGACGTGCAAATCAAGCATAAAGCTCATCAATGCGCGTTCAAGGCGGGCCCCAAGGCCTTTATAAAAAACAAATCGGCTGCCGGTTACTTTTCCTGCACGTTCAAAATCAAGAATCCCTAATTGGTCGGCAATATCCCAATGCGGCTTTGCTTCAAAGCCAAACTCTGGTACCTGGCCCCATTTTCTAATCTCCACGTTTTCTTCTTCAGTGTCACCGACAGGAACACTTTCATGTGGGATATTTGGGATGCTGAGCAATAATAGTTCGAGTGTTTCTTCTACCTCTCTTAGTTCCCCATCTAGCTGTTTGATCCGGTCGCCCACTTCGCGCATTTCCAGTATGAGCTGTTCTGCATCTTGTTTCTCGCGTTTCAATGCAGCCACTTGCTGAGTAACTTCATTTCTTTTTTTCTTCAGATTTTCTGACTCAACAATCAACTCCCGGCGTTTGACATCCAATTCTTCAAACCTGCCAAAATCGGTTAAGTCTTCACCGCGATGCTGCAGCTTTTCTTTTACTTCTTCAAAATTAGCCCGTAAATACTTTAAATCCAACATATTAAGCACTCCCTTTTTAAAATAGCTCTGTTAAATCGGCTGTAAATTTCCGCTCCAGTCACTCTCTTTCCGCGGGCGTCGAGCGCCTTCCACTCCGATCAACAGAGTTAAAAAAATCACATAATCGTTTAACAGAGTCTTTAAAAATAAAAAAATCCCGTCCCTAAAAACAGGGACGAGATTTAACCCGCGTTACCACCCTGGTTGACAGCAAAGTGCTGTCCACCTTGAACAATCTAACGGTTTTTACCCGAAAGTACTTACTAATCCCATAAATTGAGATATTCCGTACCTTGCTCGAGGAGGGATTCACAAGCATTATTCACCGATTCACACCCACCACCGGCTCTCTTTGGAATAAACATCCTGTTACTAATTCCTCTCATTGCTTTAAACAATATACATTTGTAGCAGCTATGCCGCTTTTTAATAATTTACTATAATTGTTAGCCAAAAGCAACCAGTTTATACAAGTTGCTTTTGCTTTGCTTCCTTAACCATTTCTACAAAGTAAGCCGTAATGCGATGATCATCTGTCAATTCAGGATGGAAAGAACACCCTAAAAATTGCCCGTCCCGTGCGGCCACTATGCGGCCATTGTGTTTACAAAGAACCTCCACATTCTCTCCAGCATCGACAATATGCGGTGCACGAATGAAGACTGCTGGAAAGTCATCAGCCACACCTGTAATCGCGAGGTCGGCCTCAAAGCTATCAACCTGCCGTCCAAACGAGTTGCGTTCAACCGTAACGTCCATAACGCCAATATGTGGCTCATTATATCCGATCAAATGCTTGGCCAACAAAATTAGCCCAGCACAGGTGCCAAACATCGGTTTGCCCTCTGCAGCTAAACCTTTCAAAGCATCCATAAAATCATATTTATCAATCAGACGGCGCATTGTAGTGCTTTCCCCTCCAGGGAGAATCAGGCCATCCACTTCTTGCAATTCTTCTTTATGCTTAATGGCAATGGCCTCTACACCGCATGCCTCTAATGATTGCATATGTTCACGGACTGCACCTTGCAAAGCAAGAACACCAATTTTAATCATAAAAATTACCCCTTTTTTCGCTGGTTTCAGTCATGCAGTTATGCTCCATGGGCTCTCTATAGCAGGCTTGCATAAGCCTTGATGATTGCTTGTCCTCTCTTACCAGCCGCGGTCTTGCATTCTTGCTTCAGGTGCCAATG
Source organism: Neobacillus dielmonensis (assembly GCF_000612665.1). Taxonomy (GTDB): domain Bacteria; phylum Bacillota; class Bacilli; order Bacillales; family Cytobacillaceae; genus Neobacillus; species Neobacillus dielmonensis. The sequence continues at coordinate 5,299 of NZ_HG942017.1, read as the reverse complement.
AGGAAATTTCAATCCCTTTCATTGGAGTGCCCAAGCCCTTAGAAAGTTCAGCAATCAGACTGTAATCTTGAAAATGTGTAGTAGCTTCTACTATAGCTCTCGCAAATTTAGCAGGGTTCTCGGATTTAAAGATACCAGATCCTACGAACACTCCATCCGCTCCTAACTGCATCATCAGCGCAGCATCTGCAGGTGTAGCCACGCCGCCGGCAGCAAAGTTAACAACTGGAAGCCCGCCGTTGCGTTTGATTTCCAGAAGGACCTCATATGGTGCGCCTAACAGTTTAGCTTCTGTCATCAATTCATCTTCATTCATTGAAACTACTTTGCGAACCTGAGCATTTACCTTACGCATATGACGAACAGCTTCCACGATGTTGCCGGTTCCTGGCTCGCCTTTAGTACGAAGCATCGATGCCCCTTCGCCAATTCGACGAGCAGCCTCACCAAGGTCACGGCAGCCGCAGACAAAAGGTACAGTAAATTCCTTTTTATTTAAATGGAACTCCTCATCAGCAGGAGTTAATACTTCGCTCTCATCGATATAATCCGCACCCAGTGCTTCGAGAACACGAGCTTCAACAATATGGCCAATCCGTGCTTTCGCCATAACAGGGATAGAAACAGCATTCATAACCTCTTCTACTATTCTAGGATCTGCCATTCTAGCAACGCCGCCGGCAGCACGAATATCTGATGGAACACGCTCCAGTGCCATTACAGCCACTGCACCTGCTTCTTCTGCAATCTTCGCCTGCTCCGCATTGACAACGTCCATAATCACGCCGCCCTTTTGCATTTCCGCCATACCGCGTTTTACTCGATCCGTACCAGTTTTCATTCTATAAGTCCCCCTCTTATTAAAAAAATTAAGAAAATTCTACTTATACATAAAAAACTCCGTCTAATTTAGTCGGAATTAGTGATTCCATAAAATCATTAAGCAACAAAAACGGGCCCCTGTCAAGTTAGGAACCCGTTTCTAAGCTATCTAATTAGAACCAACCACTAACAGTGGAGGAAATACCATGCCAAATATCTCCAAAAAAGCCGCCAATTCCCCGCATCATTAACACAAACCAGTTTGCTTTTTCAACACCCTGGGCAGCAACTACGTCTGCTTGTACTTTCTTTTGGCCTTCTTCTGTCAAGAAGCTGACCTTCTCGCCATTCTTCGGCACTAACTTCAAGTAACCAACCTTTTCACCCTTTTTAATTGGTGCCGTTAGTTCTCCCTTTTTGTTAACTTTATTTTTATCGAGCACTAATACAGCTTTATAATTATCCTTTTCCCCATTAGGAATCACCATGTCGACTGCCGACTTGGTATAAATTTTAACCTGGGCGTCTTTCCCTTTTGTCACAGGAAGGGTTTTTTTGTTTTTTACTTGATAGTGCTTAGGAACAATTTCCTCTTTGGTCGTATTGGCAAATGCGTAATCCAACATTTTTCTTGTTTCACCAAAGCGTGCATTGTAACCTCCAGCACCACTAGCATCTTTTGCATTTTGAACGACAGTAATAAATCGTTTGCCATCACGCTCAGCAGTACCTGTAAAGCAGTAGCCTGCAAAATCAGTCGTGCCTGTTTTCAAACCATCTACGCCTTTATAACCATAATCTAATTCAGGAAGCATCCAGTTCCAGTTAATCATATTAATTTGGTCAGTTGTTCCCTCACGGAATGCCTTCCTAGGAATACTTGCTGTTTTTAACACTTCAGGGTAATCATTAATTAAATGGAAAGCTAAATTCGCTACAGCACGGGAAGACATCACATTTTCTTCATCCTGGCCTGTTCCTTCCGGCTGCATTCCGCGATAATCAACATTATTCAAGCCAGTAGAATTGACAAACTTGTAATCCTTCAATCCTAATTTCTTGGCTTTATCATTCATCATTTTGACAAAGTTTGTTTCCGAACCACCAATTGTCTCTGCAATGGCAATCGTTGCCGCATTAGCAGAATAGATTGTCATTGCTTCGTAAAGTTCACGGATTTTATAGGTGCCGTCCGCTCTTAAAGGTACATTGGAAAGGTCAGTTCTTTGCGAAATTTTATAAACCAAATCACTCACTCGATATTCCTGGTCCCATTTCACTTTACCGTGCTTAATGGCATCCAGCAGCAAATATTCCGTCATCATCTTAGTCATGCTAGCAATGCCTAAGACAGTATCAGCATTTTTTTCATACAACACTTTACCTGACTCCGCATCTACCAAGATGGCTCCGTCTGCATTTATATTCAATTGTGCAGCTGCTTCTGCTTTATCAAAACCGGCAATTGGACTAAGTAACAGCAGGGTAGCCATGGCGCCGGCTATCAATTTTTTTAAAATTTGTTTATTCACGATCATACGCCCTCCAACGAATTATTACACTTTGACCATTTTAACATAACTTACTGACAAATCATAGACAGAGCATTGAACCATCTTATTTCCAAATTTACTAGTACTGTATAATTGAGACGGGACTTTTTTCTTATCTGATGACCTTTATTATTTCAATAAAAGAGTATTTCCCTGGGCAAAAAAACAGGCTGACATATTGCCAGCCTAAATTTTATTAGGATAATGAATAGTTTGGAGCTTCCTTTGTAATCTGGACATCATGCGGGTGGCTTTCTCTTAAACCTGCTCCAGTCATACGGATAAATTGAGCCTTCGTTCTTAGCTCCTCAATATCTTTCGTGCCGCAATACCCCATGCCGGCACGCAGCCCGCCAACTAATTGGTAGATCGTATCTGCAAGTGGTCCTTTATATGGCAGGCGTCCTTCTATTCCCTCAGGTACAAACTTCTTGGCATCTTCTTGGAAATAACGGTCCTTTGAACCTTTTTCCATGGCTGCAACTGAACCCATGCCACGGTACACCTTAAAGCGGCGCCCTTGGAAAATTTCTGTCTCTCCTGGGCTCTCTGTTACACCAGCAAGCATACTTCCAAGCATCACCGCATGTCCTCCGGCTGCAATGGCTTTTACAACATCACCAGAGTATTTAATGCCGCCATCTGCAATGATTGTTTTTCCGTGCTTCATGGCTTCAGTGGCGCAATCATAAACGGCTGTTATTTGTGGGACACCAACACCAGCAACTACACGTGTCGTACAAATTGATCCAGGCCCAATTCCTACCTTTACAACATCAACACCTGCTTCAATTAATGCTTTAGTCGCTTCACCTGTTGCAACGTTGCCAGCAATAATAGTTAAATTCGGATAGGCTGCCCTAATTTCTCTGACTGTATCAAGTACACCCTTAGAATGGCCATGTGCCGTATCAACAACAATGGCATCCACGTTCGCTTTCACGAGTGCCTCCACCCGTTTCATTGTGTCCTTCGTTACACCAACAGCAGCACCTGCTAGTAATCTGCCTTGCTTGTCCTTTGCGGAGTTAGGAAATTCAATGACCTTCTCAATGTCTTTGATTGTGATTAGTCCCTTTAGCACTCCATTTTCATCAACCAACGGCAGTTTTTCGATTTTATGTTTTTGGAGGATTTTTTCTGCCTCTTTTAAAGTTGTTCCAACTGGGGCAGTAATCAAATTTTCTTTCGTCATCACATCGGCTATTTTAAAGGAATAGTCTTGGTCTTGGATAAACCGTAAATCTCGGTTTGTGATAATTCCAATCAGTTTTTGTTCCTCAAGATTGTTCACAATCGGCACACCAGAAATTCGGTATTTACCCATTAAATGCTCAGCGTCGAAAACTTGATGCTCTGGAGTGAGAAAAAATGGATCCGTAATAACTCCACTTTCAGATCTTTTTACCTTTTCGACTTGTTCCGCTTGCTGCTCTATCGTCATGTTTTTGTGGATGATACCTAGACCACCCTGACGAGCCATAGAAATTGCCATTTCTGATTCGGTCACAGTGTCCATTCCTGCACTAATAATGGGAATATTAAGTTTTACATTGGGTGACAATTCAACCTGTAAACTTACATCCCTTGGAAGTACCTCGGATCTGCCCGGAATCAACAATACATCATCAAACGTTAGTCCTTCTTTAGCAAACTTATTTTCCCACATTTTAACAGCCCCCAGGTCAAAAAATATTATTTGTAGGTTACCAATTGGACAAAATACTGTCAAGGAAGAAGTATTAGATTGATTTTTCTGAAAAAGGTGATTGCTTTGATTATACCTTATAAAGGCTGGAAGAGTTTTTCTAGTTTCTTTTCAGCCGAATACTGTCAACGTTATTTAAAAAAATGCTACCAGAAGCACCAGATTACCCAGGCAGAACAGAAGAGCTATGAAAATGGCTATGCCTTTTTATATTATCTGGAGCACGGGAAAATTTATTATGAACAGGCCGAAAAAGCACCACTCATTATTAAACCCATCCTGCTCTTCTATGGCCTTGTTCACTTAATCAAGGCTTGTATCCTAACTATTGATCCCTCCTATCCAGAGACGACCGCAGTGCTGGCCCATGGGGTATCCACCCGTAAACGAAAAAAGCAAAATTACCTATTTTTCCAGGACGAGGTAAAGTTGCAAAAGAACGGGCTATTTCCGTTTATGTCAGAAAGATTGTTTTCCATGAAACAAATGGACGGAGAAAAAATACTGATGGAAGAATTATTGCAATGTATTCCTGAACTGAATGACTTATTTTATTTACATAAGGGAAAGCAGACATTTGCAAACTTGGATTGGCATGGAAAGTCACTAGTACTGCCAGAGGGAATATTAGACCACTACCACATGACAGAGAGTCGGCTTAAGGACTTCCTCGTTGCAAAGTTTGGCAATAAGATTGACATTTCGGATGAGGGTTTAGTACTTGAGCTGCAAAAGGAACTGGTATCGGAGGTGCCTCCACTAAAATATCACTTGGAGGAACATGTATGGGCAATTCCTCTATTGAGATCGAAATTGTTTATGTTTCCTGAGTTGCTGGTTCATTATTTGCTGCTATATAACTTAAGCATGATTGCTCGGTATGAGACAGAATGGTGGAGTGAACTAACCAAAATGATGCCAAATTGTGATTATCCGTTTATTTCTTCTTTTTTGCAAATTACTTTAGATAAAGGCCCTTTCTTGATTTATCAGCATTTGATGGAGCAGTAGGGAAACCCAGAGGTTTTTTATCTGCCAACACTTTTTAGTATATTATCGGCGCTTTGCAGTAGGCTACCAGCAAAGTTCACAAATTTACCGGCGCCTTTTTACTTTTTATCAACCACTTTTTGCCGATTACCGGCAATTCCTTTTTTAGGAACAAAAAAAGACAACCATATCAGGTTGTCTTTTTGCTATTGCCTGGCAGCGTCCT
>NZ_HG942015.1 GCF_000612665.1 Neobacillus dielmonensis | reverse complement strand
CCTATTCACTGCGGCTTATCGAGGCTATTCACCCCAATAAGCACCCCTTCTCCCGAAGTTACGGGGTCATTTTGCCGAGTTCCTTAACGAGAGTTCTCTCGCTCACCTTAGGATTCTCTCCTCGCCTACCTGTGTCGGTTTGCGGTACGGGCACCTTTTATCTCGCTAGAGGCTTTTCTTGGCAGTGTGGAATCAGGAACTTCGGTACTCTATTTCCCTCGCTATCACAGCTC
>NZ_HG942014.1 GCF_000612665.1 Neobacillus dielmonensis | reverse complement strand
CGAGGCTATTCACCCCAATAAGCACCCCTTCTCCCGAAGTTACGGGGTCATTTTGCCGAGTTCCTTAACGAGAGTTCTCTCGCTCACCTTAGGATTCTCTCCTCGCCTACCTGTGTCGGTTTGCGGTACGGGCACCTTTTATCTCGCTAGAGGCTTTTCTTGGCAGTGTGGAATCAGGAACTTCGGTACTCTATTTCCCTCGCTGTCACAGCTC
>NZ_HG942013.1 GCF_000612665.1 Neobacillus dielmonensis | reverse complement strand
AACCTAAAATGGCGATTTACTCGGTTTTACTTGGTTTCTTCTATACGATTATCTAGTTTTCAAAGAACGAATATGGTGGAGCTTAGCGGGATCGAACCGCTGACCTCCTGCGTGCAAAGCAGGCGCTCTCCCAGCTGAGCTAAAGCCCCATTTAAAAGGTATATATATGGTGGGCCTAAATGGACTTGAACCATCGACCTCACGCTTATCAGGCGTGCGCTCTAACCAGCTGAGCTATAGGCCCATACACATATGATGAGATTTAGTATCTCAAAACTAAACAAACAACAGAGGTCAACTGTTTATCAGTCC
>NZ_HG942012.1 GCF_000612665.1 Neobacillus dielmonensis | reverse complement strand
ATTTACTCGGTTTTACTTGGTTTCTTCTATACGATTATCTAGTTTTCAAAGAACGAATATGGTGGAGCTTAGCGGGATCGAACCGCTGACCTCCTGCGTGCAAAGCAGGCGCTCTCCCAGCTGAGCTAAAGCCCCATTATAAATGTATATATGGTGGGCCTAAATGGACTTGAACCATCGACCTCACGCTTATCAGGCGTGCGCTCTAACCAGCTGAGCTATAGGCCCATACACATATGATGAGATTTAGTATCTCAAAACTAAACAAACAA